>NZ_RWKQ01000005.1:63576-63679 GCF_003946885.1 Specibacter cremeus
CACCGGACTCGGTGGCGTGGACGTGCGCGCCGACGATGAACCGGGAATGGATGTCCACGGCCATGTAGCAGTCGTAGTATTTTCCCTTGATCGGGCCGGCCAG
>NZ_RWKQ01000005.1:63763-63855 GCF_003946885.1 Specibacter cremeus
CTGCACGCTCAGCAGGGCTGAGCTTGTTCACCGGCACCACCACCACCTTCTGACGCGGCGGGGCTGGCTTGCGGTAGACCGTGGTGCGAGAA
>NZ_RWKQ01000005.1:63945-64112 GCF_003946885.1 Specibacter cremeus
CATTGGCTTGGACGGCGGCCTCGTAGGAGGTCAAGAATTCAAGTTTCTGCGAGGGGGTGAACGACCTTCGAGGGGTCGGTCCACCGGCACGCGGTCCGGGACTACTCATACGACTATCTTGGGCTATCGGAGACAAAACAGAGCTAGACATTATTACTGGTTTCCTG
>NZ_RWKQ01000005.1:64130-96889 GCF_003946885.1 Specibacter cremeus
CGCACGTGTAGTTCCATTCGGGGTGCCATTTGTGTCTGGTGAGGGTGCCGCTGGACGCCAGTTCCGCCATGTCCTTATCGGGGATTTTCACGCCGGTGGGGTATACGTTGGTGTCGAGTTCGGCATGGACTCTGAGTCCTGTTGTGGTGGTGGTTGCGGCGATGGAATTGACGATGACTTCGTGGCTGGTCAGGGGCCGGCCGCGCCAGTTCATGGAGATGTGGGAGAAGAGCTTGTGCTCGATCTTGTTCCATTTGCTGGTGCCCGGGGGCAGGTGGCAGACGGTGATCTCCAGTCCTGTTTCGGTGGCCAGGGCGGCAAGTTCGGTCTTGAAGAGCCTGGTCCGGTAGCCGTTGGAGCCGCCGCCGTCGGCGGTGACCAGCAGCCGACTGGCGCCCGGGTGGGTGACGTTCCCGGCGGTGTTCCACCAGGAGCGGATGGTGTTCACGGCGAACGCCGCAGTGTCGTGGTCGGTGCCCACGGAGACCCATCCGGTGTTGGTGCCCACGTCATAGACGCCGTAGGGGTTGGCCTTTCCGAGCTCCTTGTCGATGAAGTCGTGGACCCTGACCCGTTCGGGGTCCCCGGCCGGGCGCCATTCGGCGCCCTTGTTCTTGTAGGCCCCGACGAGCTCTTTTTTCTTGGCATCGATGCTGACGACCGGGTCCCCGGCATCCAGGTGGTCGGTGGCCTGGGCGTTGATGTAGCCGAATTGCTCGTTTCGGTCCGGGTGCTGAGTGCCTTCGAGGGTCTTGGTGTTGGCCTGCAGGCTGAAGCCGTTGCCCTTGAGCAGTTTCGCCACGGTCTCCGCCCCCACCCGGTGTCCTTGTTCGGTCAGTTCGGCGGCCAGCTTCGCCGTGGAGAGGGTCGTCCAGGACAACGGTGATTCCGGGTCCCCGCGCCGGGTCGGTTCCACGATCGCCAGCAGTGCCGGGACCAGGCCCGGGTCCTTCTCGACCAGGGTCTTCCGTCCCGCCCCGGGCTTGCGGACGCCTTCAAGCGGGGCGATACCAGCTTCCAACTCATTCACTCCCTGCTGGACCCTTGAGCGTGCGGCACCGGAGGCCCGGGCCACCGCGGCAATCCCGCCGTGACCCAGCGAGCGGGCCTCGGCCCCCAACAGCAACCGCGTCGCCCGCTCATCGAGATGGGGCAGGATCGTATCGAACTTCGCACGCAGGACTTCAACGATTTCAGCGGAAATGGGCATACGCCATTATCCCACCAAAAAGACGATTAGTCTTAGTTATTTCTGGGTGTGTCCTAAGCGGAAATATCGGCCACGAAAAAGGGACCCGATTCACGAAGAATCGGATCCCTTTTTCGAGGCTGTGGTCCTAGTGGCCCATCGCGATGAAGACCGGGCCGGAACCCAGGTACGCGGTGAACTTCACGGTGGACCCGTTGAAGCCGCCGTGGATGGCCATCCCGTCGCCCGCGTAGACGGCGATGTGGGGAACACCGGCACCGGCGTTGTCGTAGTAGATGAGGTCGCCCGGCTGGGCCTCGGCGGCCGATTCGGTGCGGCCCAGGGACAGGTAGCCGGCCGGCCAGCCGTGGTAGTTGATGCCGGCGGCGGCGAGCGAGTTGCTGACCAGCGCGGTGCAGTCCTGCACCACACCCAGCTGGGCGTAGGCAGCGGCAAGGATCGTGGCGCCGATGCCGGACTTGGTGGCCGGGGCCGGCTGGGCGGCGGGTGCCGGGGTCACCGTCACCGTGGGGGCGGCGGCCTGGGTCGCCTGGGCAACAGTGGCGTCGGCGGCCTGTGTTGCGTCGGCAACCACGTTGTTGGCCTGGGCCTCGACGGCCGGAGCCACGGGGGCCGGCGTGGAGGAGACGGCCGGGGCGGCGAAGGAGATCTTCACCGTGGACGCCGCGGTCACGGCAGGAGCCAGACCCGCGGCGACGTTGAGGGTGGACGTGGCGTCGGAGACGCGCTGGACATGCGGCTCGGCGGCGTTGGCCGCGATTCCCGAGGTCAGGACAAGACCCGAAGCGGCAGCAACCACGGCTGCCTGGCGTCCGACACCACCGACGTTGGAGCTTACGGTTTTGGCGATGACGGAGATCGAGCTGGTCTTTGCGACCTCGGCGCGGTGGCGCCCGAGAGTAGCTGTTGAAGACAAGATTGGATCCTCTCCCAAAGCCTGCGAGGTAAGCTGTCGGATTCGGATGGGAGTCACCCGGCCGCTCCACACCCCCGTGTCACCGGTGGATGCTTTGCGGCTTCACCCCTAGGGCTTCCATGGTTGGAAGCCCGATAATGGTTCCCCCGCCCCTGCCAGACGATGTGTTACGAACGGATCATGAGCGGTGGCAGAGTTTGGCAATCCACCCATGAACGTCACCTTTATGCGAAGTTGACGCGGTTACGACGGTACAACATATCCGATGCAATGTCACATTCAGGTCACGGCGCGTTGTGGACAACTGGGCCCACGCGCCCGAGGGACCCGTTGGTACATCGCGCCAGCGATGGATCAACGGGAGGGCGTGGGGACTACAGCCAGCCCATGGGGTCGACGACCTCGTCATCGACCATGACCTCGAAGTGCAGGTGGCACCCCGTGGAAGCGCCCGTGGTGCCGGAGAGCGCCAGGACCTGGCCGCGCTCCAGCTTCTGCCCCACTGTGACCTTGATCTCACTGAGGTGGTTGTACGTGGTGGACAACCCGTTCCCGTGGTCGACGACCACGCGATTGCCGCCGCCGTAGGGGTGCCAGCCGGCGAACGTCACCGTGCCACCGGCGGCGGCGAAGACGTCCGTCCCGCACGCGATGGCGAAGTCCTGGCCGCGGTGCGTCTCGCCCACCTCGCCGGTGATGGGGCTCACCCGCTGCCCGAAGGGCGAGCTGGGCACCATGGACCTCAACGGCGCGCCGAGCGTGCCCTTGGCCGCTGCCGGCGCGACGTGGGAGGCCTCCACCTTCAGGGTCTGCTTGAGCCTGCCGTCGGCGTCGAGCGAGCTGGCCACGGCGGGGGCGGCAAAGTCGATGGGCGCGTCGGCCCTGGCGGACACGGTCCGGTCCTCGTGCACGAGGGGTGTCTCCTCGGCGGCCAGCGTGCCCGAGGTGGCCGGCAGCGACACGGTCAGGACCAGGCCGGTGGCGGCCAGCGTGAGACCGACTTTTTGGCTTGCCCCGTGCAGGAATGCGCTGCGCGCCGCGGGCCGGGGTGCGGCGCGTTCGGCCGCCAGTGCCGCGCGGCGGCTGGGCAGGACCACGGGGGTCGTGTCGACGATGACGGCAGGCGGAAGGGACGCGCGGCGGCGGCCGTGCTGTTTAACCTCGGACACTCATTACCTCTCTGATGTGCCTGCGAAGTTAGCTGTCGGATTCGGGCCAGAGAGTAGTTGCAATCGACCCGGCCGGACCCGCACGCACGGCATCGCACCCGCCCGTTCGGGCGCGTGCACAAGCATGGCGTTGCGGGAACCGGCTTCACCCCAAGACGGCGGTTTCCCGCCGTCAACAATGTGGTTCCCCCGCCCCTACCCTCGGTGTTGATTCCATCCGCCGGGGTAGGGTTCGGCTGCGACGAATGGTAACGCTTTGGTTACGGCGTATGAAAAGCTACTATACGGTAGTTTTTTCGCCGTGACACATCCGTGATCATCCTGCCCGGGCTCGCCGGACGTTCGGGCGGCCGCCGTGTCAGGCGACGGCGACGAAGACGTGCACGGCCACCTCGGGCGGCAACTCGAGCGCCCCGTCGATGTCCGGAACGCGCACGGAGATGTAGTCCCCGACCTTTTCCAGGGAGATCCTGGCGCCCGGTCGCAGCCCGGCCTCGTCGAGTTGGGTGAGCAGTTCCGGCTCCACCTGGATGCGTTCGGAGAGCCGGTGGATGGTGACCTGCTGGTCGGGCGCGTAGCCGTCCATGGCCTCGAGAAGCGTCTTGAGCCCGGCGGCGAACTGTGGGGCCTCCTGGCCGCCGAGTTCCTCCAGCCCGGGTATCGGGTTCCCGTACGGGGATTCCACGGGCCGGCCCAGCAGCGCGAAGAGCCGCTCCTCGACCCGTTCGCTCATGACGTGCTCCCATCGGCAGGCCTCGTCGTGCACGTAGGCCCAGTCCAGCCCGATCACGTCGGCGAGGAGGCGTTCGGCAAGGCGGTGCTTGCGCATGACCCGGGTGGCCTTGTCCCGTCCGGCCGCCGTCAGTTCCAGGTGCCGGTCGACGGTGACGACGACCAGCCCGTCGCGTTCCATCCGGCCGATGGTCTGGGAGACGGTGGGACCCGAGTGGTGCAGTCGTTCGGCGATACGGGCGCGCAGCGCGACGATGTTTTCCTCTTCGAGTTCCAGAATTGTCCGCAGGTACATTTCCGTCGTATCGATCAGATCAGTCACGTCTTTGTCCTTCTGGCGCATTTCGGTGGCCCTCGTGCAACGGCCCGGTCCCTACCACTACGTTATCTCGCCCTATATAGGGACGAAAATCCCGCCCGGCACCGGCCGCCTGCCCCGCGTCACGGGCCGCCACGATGCGGTCCGCGTTTCCGCGCATGCCCGCGGCTACGGCAGAATTGGCCGTAGCCATTGGCGCGCCCATCCCTTTACCCCTTCCATTGGAGCCACCTCGTGAGCGAATCCACGCCCCTCACCATCCCTGCCAATCTGCACCCGGCCGACGGCCGTTTCGGCGCCGGCCCGTCCAAGGTCCGTCCGGAGCAGGTTGCGGCCCTGTCGGCGGCCGGCGCCACCCTGCTGGGCACTTCCCACCGCCAGGCCCCCGTGAAGAACCTGGTCGGCGAGGTCCGCGACGGGTTGCGCGATTTCTTCCGCGCGCCGGAGGGCTACGAGGTCATCCTGGGCGTGGGCGGCTCGACGGCGTTCTGGGACGTGGCCTCGTTCGGCCTCGTTGAGAACAAGGCGCAGCACCTGTCCTTCGGTGAATTCGGTTCGAAGTTCGCCGCCGCGACGAACAAGGCCCCGTTCCTGGCGGCGTCCTCCATCCTGACGGCCGAGCCGGGCACGCGCCCGGTGCCGGTCGCCGAGGCCGGCGTGGATGTGTACGCCTGGCCGCAGAACGAGACGTCCACGGGCGTGGCCGCTCCCGTGCAGCGCGTGCCGGGCGCCGATGCGGGCGCCCTGGTCGTCATCGACGCCACCTCGGCCGCCGGCGGCCTGGCCGTGGATGTCAACGAAACGGATGTCTACTACTTCGCGCCGCAGAAGAACTTCGCGTCCGACGGCGGCCTGTGGCTTGCGCTGTTCTCCCCGGCCGCGCTGGAGCGGGCGGCCCGGATTGGCGCCACCGGACGCTGGGTCCCGGACTTCCTGAACCTGAACACCGCGATCGAGAACTCGCTGAAGAACCAGACGTACAACACGCCTGCCCTGTCGACGCTGGTCACCCTGAACGAACAGGTCAAGTGGCTCAATGCCAGCGGCGGGCTGGACTTCGCCGCCAAGCGCACCGCCGATTCGGCCGGCCGGCTGTATTCGTGGGCCGAGGCGTCCGCCGTGGCGACCCCGTTCGTGGCCAGGCCCGAGGACCGCTCCAACGTCATCGTCACCATCGATTTCGACGAGTCCGTGGACGCCGCCGACGTCGCGAAGGTGCTGCGCGCCAACGGCATCGTGGACACCGAGCCGTACCGCAAGCTCGGCCGCAACCAGCTGCGCATCGCCACGTTCGTGGCGATCGAGCCGGACGACATCACGGCCCTGACGAAGTGCCTCGACTTCGTCATCGAGAACCTGTAATCAGGTTCCGGTGATTGGGCCCGTCGAAAGCCGGTGATTGAGCTTGTCGAAATCACCGCAGGTCTCGACAAGCTCGATCACCGCGGTGATTGAGCCCGTCGAAATCACCGTAGGTCTCGACAAGCTCGACCACCGTGGGTCTCGACAAGCTCGATCACCGATCGACGGGCTCGACCACCGGCTCTGCCTTGGCGTCCTCGGGGCGCAGGCGGTCGGCCCACGGCACCCAGGCCGGTGCCAGCACGGAGTCCTCGGTGGGCAGCAGGCCGACCTCGTTGACGGTGGCGTCCTTGGAGCGGGACAGCCGGGTCAGCGTGGCAAACCAGACCCAGCCCCGGTACCCGGCCAGTTTGCTTTCGAACAGGTGGGTGACCGTGCGCACGCCCTCGCTGCGGACGGCCACGTGCGCACCGATCTGCCCGGGCGCGGCGATGTCGGCCAGCGCCGCGCGGGCCTGTTCGACGGCGTCGGCCAGGAACGCGTCAGGCTTGCCGGTGCGCCACACGGGCAGGCCGGCGCGCGGGCGCACCGGCGCGGCCGGCGCGCCGGACACGTCCGGCCCGGTGGCTGTTTCGGTGCCTGTTTCGGTGCCAGGGGCAGCGGACGGTTCAGTCATGGGGGTTCCTATGCGTCGAAATTGTCGGCGACCTTGCGCAGCGCCGCGGCGATCCTGGCGGCGTCGCCCTCGGGGTATTTGCCGTTGGTCAGGGAGCCGACGGAGCGTTCCAGCAGGCTGACCAGGTCCTGCACGATCGGGGCCAGGTCCCTGGCCGGCATCCGCTTGGCCTTGGCCACGGACGGGCCCTGGTCGAGTAGGTGCGCGTTCATGGCCTGGGCGCCGCGGCGGCTCTCCGCGATGCCGAACTCCATCCGGGTGCCGGGGCGGATCTCACCGGCGGCGGCGGGCAGCTGGTTGGATCGCAGGAACACCTCGCGGCCGTCCTCGTCGATGATCAGGCCGAAGCCCTTCTCGTTGTCGTACCACTTCACTTTTCCGATGGGCACTTCGGTTTTCCTCACGTATTTCAGTCGGGGCGCATGGGAGGGCTGCGCGTTCTCACGCCGTACCGGCCACTGTGAAACATGCAGTGCGTACATTCGGCCCGTCCCGTGCCGGTCTACTAGCCTCTAGGTTATCGCGTCGCGGGCCGCCCGTCGGCTGGAGGGGCCCCGCTGTCCGCTGTTAGCGTTATGGGCATGAGCGAGTTGTCCCAACCCACCGATCCCGCCGAGCGCCGCTGGCTCGTGTTCAATGCCGCGGCGGCGGTGCTGGCCGTGGCCGGGGTGGTGTCGCTGGCCCTCGTGCTGCTGCAGAAGTGGGGTGGCGGGCACCCGTGGGTGGGATTCGACTGGATCGCCATGATCGGGCTGCCGGTCGCCTTCGTCATGATGGGTGCGGGCCTGGTCCGGGCCGTGCGGCGCCGGCGCCGGCTCTGACCAACGCCCCACCAACCCGGCACAACCAACTATGATCTGTACGCGGTAGCGTTGAACCGATGTCCTCTCTTCGGTCGCTGATCCCCGAGCTGGCCGCCCGGTCCGATGCCAGCCTGCGCAGCCTGTTCGCCGCCCGGGCGGATCTGTGGCACCCGCCGGTGGCCGATTTCGCGGCCCTGGCCGCCCGCGCGTCCAGCCGGGCCAGCCTGTCGCGCGCCGTGGAACGGTTGACCCTGCCGCAGCTGCAAACGCTGCAGGCCATGGTGCTGGTCACCGACCCCGAACAGGACAAGTACCGGACGGTGCCCGAGCTTGCCGGGGTGATCGCCGGCGCGGACCCGGACATGGTGTCCGGCCTCGTGGCGGCACTGCACCGGCTGGCCCTGGTCGTGGCCGCGCCGCCACCCGATCAAGAGCCCGATAAAGAGGATGTGAAGAACGACGGCGGCGCGCCCCGATTCGCGGCTCTCACCTCTGTGCGCGAAGTGTTGGGTGCGCACCCGGCCGGGCTCGGGCGCCCGCTGCGCGAGCTTGCCGCCGCACGGCCGCAGAGCAGGCATCCGGCCCTTGAACTCGACCCCGCCGAACTTGCCGGCCTGCTCGCCGGGGCACCGCCGCAGGCCCTCGGGGTGCTGGAGAAATTCGTGGACAGCCCGTTGGGGACGGTCAGCGGGGCGCGGCGTTCAGTGTCGGCGGAGGCGGCCGGGGCCAATCCCGTCGACTGGCTGTTGTTCCACGGGCTGCTGGTCGCCATCGACGACTTCCACGTGGAGCTCCCGTTCGAGGTCGGCGTCCTGCTGCGGCGCGGCCGCATCATCGCCGATTTCGCCCCGGCCCCGCCCGCCGTCCCGGTGGAACGCGTGAAGACGTCCGTGTGCGCGAACGCGGCGCTGAGCGCCATCGGATCGTCACTGCGCGCAATGACCGCACTGCTCGGTGAGGTGTCCGCGACGCCGGTGCAAACGCTGCGCAGCGGCGGCGTGGGCGTGCGCGAGGTCCGCCGGCTAGCCAAGACCCTGTCGACGGATATGGCACAGGTGTGCTTTCACTTGGAATTGGCGGCCATGGCGCACCTGGTCACGCTTGACCCGGACACCTCACGGTGGCGCGTGGCGCCGACCGGCTGGCCGGACCGCGAGCGCCCGGAACAGTGGTTGTGGCTGGCCAGCGCCTGGCTGGCCGGCGACCGGCTGCCGGGGGTCGTCGGCACGGGCAGCCCGGCCGTGAACGCGCTGGCCGCGGAGGCGTTCCGGCCCGATGCTCCCGTGCTGCGGCGGCTGGCGCTGGAAACGGTCGCCGAAGTGCATGCTGAAGGGCGCCGGGACGACGCGACGGAACCCGTGGCGGGCCCGGACGCCGTGGTCGTGCGGGCCGCGTGGCGCCGCCCGCGCCTGGCGCACCGCCTCCACGCCGTGCTGCCGGGCGTCCTGGCCGAGGCCGAACGGTTGGGCGTGACGGGCTCGGGGGCGTTGACGGCCGTGGGAGCCGCCGTCGTCGCCGGCCGCTGGGACGATGCGCTGGACCTGCTGGACGCGGCGTTGCCGGCGCCGGTGGAGAAGGTGCTGTTGCAGGCCGACCTGACCGCCGTGGCGCCGGGGTTCCTCTCGCCCCGGCTGGCCGGCGAACTGGCACTGCTGGCCGACGCCGAGGGGCAGGGTCCGGCCACGATCTACCGATTCGGCGCGGCGTCGATCCGGCGGGCCCTGGACGCCGGCCGGTCGGCCGAGTCCATCATGGCATTCCTGGTCGAACACGCCGCCACCGACATCCCGCAGCCGCTGGAGTATCTGGTCCGCGACACGGCCGCCCGGCACGGGTTGCTGACCGTCGGCTCCGGCGCCACGTTCGTCACGAGCGAGGACACCGCGTTGCTGGCCGGGCTCCTCGCCGGGGACGCGTTCGCGCCGCTGGCGTTCACGGCGCTGGCGCCCACCGTGCTGGTCTCCCCCGCGCCGCCGCGGGCCGTGGCCGCGGCGCTGCGCAAGGCCGGGCTGCCGCCGGCCCTCGCGGCGGACCCGTCCCGTGGCGCCGGGCCGGGCGCGGGACTGGGCGCGGGACTGTGGTCCGGCGGTCCCGCCCGGACGGCGACGCGACCGTCCCGCGGCGGCGAACCCGCCCCCTACGAGGCACCCCAGGCGGTGGCGAGCGTGGGCACGACGGCGGCAAACGGCGTCGTGCTTCCCGGCAACCGGCTGGCCGAACCGGATGAGGTGGGCGCGCAACTGGTGCTGCTGCGCAGCAAACCGGTGCTCACGCACGGCGCCGGCGAGGCGGCCCCGGCCATCGTGCTGGAAACGCTGCGCTCGGCCGTGCGGCACCGGCGGGCCGTGCGGCTGACCACGGCCAGCGGCTCGGGCGAGGTGGAGACGCTGCGGCTGTATCCGCTGAGCATCGCCGAGGGGCGGGTGCGGGCGTTTGACCCGGGCCATGACAGTGAACGGATTTTCGGCATCCACCGGATCATGGACGTCGAGCCGGAGGAGGACGCGTGAGCGACGGACCGCTGATCGTGCAGAGCGACAAGACCATCCTGCTGGAGGTCGGCCATGAGGCGGCCACGGCCGCGCGGCACGCCATCGCCGCGTTCGCCGAACTGGAGCGCGCGCCCGAACACGTGCACACGTACCGGATCACGCCGCTGGGGTTGTGGAATGCGCGGGCCGCCGGGCTCGACGCCGAGCAGGTGCTCGACACGCTGCTGACGTACTCGCGGTTCCCGGTGCCGCACGCGCTGCTGGTCGACATCGAGGAGGTCATGTCCCGGTATGGGCGGCTGCGCCTGGAGAAGGACCCAGTGCACGGGCTGGTCATGCGGACCACCGATTTCCCGGTGTTGGAGGAGGTGTCGCGGGCGAAGAAGATCGGGCCGCTGCTGGGCCCGCGCATCGATCCGCTGACGGTCGTGGTGCATTCGTCCCAGCGTGGCACGCTCAAGCAGCTGCTGCTCAGGGCCGGCTGGCCGGCGGAGGACCTGGCCGGGTACGTCGACGGCACGCCGCACCCGATCGCGCTGACGGCTTCCGAGCCCGGAAGCGGGACGGGCTGGTCGCTGCGTCCGTACCAAAACCTGGCGGTGGAGAACTTCTGGGCCGGCGGCTCGGGCGTGGTGGTGCTTCCCTGTGGTGCGGGCAAGACGCTGGTGGGCGCGGCCGCCATGGCCGTCTCCGGGACCACGACGCTGATCCTGGTCACGAACACGGTCTCGGCCCGGCAGTGGAAGGATGAGCTGCTGCGCCGGACCACGCTGACGGAGGCGGAGATCGGCGAATATTCCGGCGCCGTCAAGGAGGTCCGGCCCGTCACGATCGCCACCTACCAGGTGCTGGCCATGCGCCGCGGCGGGCTGTACCCGCATCTGGAACTGCTCAACGGCAACGACTGGGGACTGATCATCTACGACGAGGTGCACCTGCTGCCGGCGCCGATCTTCCGCATGACGGCCGACCTGCAGGCCCGGCGCCGGCTCGGGCTGACGGCCACGCTGGTGCGCGAGGACGGCCGGGAGGGTGAGGTGTTCTCGCTGATCGGGCCGAAACGCTACGACGCGCCGTGGAAGGACATCGAGGCGCAGGGGTACATCGCCCCGGCCGATTGCGTGGAGGTGCGCGTCGACCTGCCGCAGGATGAGCGGATGGCGTACGCGATGGCCGACGACGCCGACAAGTACCGGCTGTGCTCAACGAGTGATACGAAGTCCGCCGTGGTGGAGACGCTCGTGGCCCGGCACGCCGGCGAGCAGCTGCTGGTGATCGGCCAATATATAGACCAGCTCGACGACCTGGCCGCCCGGCTGGACGCCCCGCTGATCACGGGCGCGACGTCCGTGAAGGAACGGCAGCGCCTGTTCGGTGAGTTCCGGGCGGGCACGCTGCACACCCTGGTGGTGTCGAAGGTGGCCAACTTCTCGATCGACCTGCCCGAGGCGTCCGTGGCCATCCAGGTCTCGGGGTCGTTCGGGTCCCGGCAGGAGGAGGCGCAGCGGCTCGGCCGGCTCATGCGGCCCAAGTCCGACGGGCGGACGGCCCGTTTCTACACGCTCGTGGCGCGTGACACGATCGACGCCGACTTCGCCGCGAAACGCCAGCGGTTCCTGGCCGAACAGGGGTATGCCTACCGGATCCTCGACGCCGCCGACATCGGCGAGTTGCAGGAGTAGGATCGGCACCAACGCCGGCGGGAATCGAGGTGGAACATGGGTACCGAGGAATCCGTGGCCGCGCACTACGGGCGCGCCAACATCGAGGAACAACTGCTGGCCGCCGTGCGGGCCGCCGGGAAGGACCCGGAGCGGTTCGTCCCGGCCGACCTGCACGGCGCCGACCAGCTGCACATCGGCGGCCCGGGGGCGACCGCCCGGCTGGCCGCCGGCGCCGGGATCAGCGGCGCGAGCCGGGTGCTCGACATCGGCTCCGGCCTGGGCGGGGTGGCCCGGCACCTGGCCCACGATTTCGGCGCGACCGTGCACGGGGTCGACATCACGCCCGAGTTCGTGCGCGGCGCCCAGTCGCTGACCCGCCGGATGGGGCTCGACGGGCAGGTGACGTTCAGCCGGGGCAGCGCCACGTCGCTGCCGGTGGAACCGCACTCCTACGACGTGGCCGTGTGGGTCCACGTGGGCATGAACATCCGTGACAAGGACCGCGCGTTCGCCGAGGCCGCCCGCGTGCTGAAACCGGGCGGCGTGCTGGCGATCTACGACATCATGGTGCTCGGCGGCGACCCGGAAACGTACCCGCTGCCCTGGGCCGACGATCCGGACACGTCGTTCGTCCAGCCGCCGCTGGCGTATTCGGACGCGCTGGGGCAGGCCGGGTTCGTCGTCGATTCGGAGGCCAACCGGCTGGCCGCCGGCATCGCATTCCTGGAACAGGCCGCCACGGCGGCCGCCGGACTCTACGGACCGCCGCTGGACAACCTGCTCGCCGCATTCCGTGCCGGGATCCTCGCCCCGATCGAGATCTACGCCCACCGGGGCTGACGCCCCCGCACGCACGGCGCCATGGTCCGCGCTGGACGGCTCAGGCCGGGCCGGCCGGCACCAGCCCGGCCTTCCATTGCCCATGCAGCTCGATGAGCTCCGCCAGGATTTGCGGTTCGTGCGCCTGCAGGTCGGTGGTCTCCGAGGGGTCCTGCGCCAGGTTGGCGAGGAAATAGCCGCTGCCGGGCTCGGCATGCTCCACCTGGCGGATGGCATCAGCCACCGGGGACCCGGGCTCCACCCAACTGAGCTTCCAGTCGCCGCGGCGCACCGACCACTGCCAGCCGCAGTCCCAGTGGAGGGCGTCGTGACCGTCCGCAAGCCCGCCGTCCGCCAGCAGGTTCAGGCCGTCGCAATGCGCGTACACCTGCGGGGATGCTCCGGCGGCAGCCAGCGCGGTGGGGACGATGTCCATGGAACTGGCCAGCGCCGCCGTGGTGCTGCCCGCAGGCACCCGGCCCGGCCAGCGCAGCAGGAACGGGACGCGGACGCCGCCCTCCCACAGCGTGTACTTGGTGCCGCGCAACGGCAGGTTCACACCGTAGTTGCAGGTGGAGCCGCCGTTGTCGGTCAGGTAGATGACGATCGTGTTCTCGGCCAGGCCCAGCTCGTCGAGCTGGTCGAGGATCAGCCCGATCTGCACATCCATGAGTTCCAGCTGCGCCAGGTAGTAGTCCCGGCCATGTTCCAGGTTGGGGCTGACAGCGCCGTCATACCAGTCCAGGTACTCCCCGGCGCCGGGGTTCCAGTCCTCGAAGGCGGGCAGCCCGCGCTTCTCAAGTTCCGCCGCGGGCAGCTGCCAGCAAAAGTTGTGGACTGCGTTGAACGCCACCGTGGCCAGGAACGGCTTGTCCGCATGGGCGGCCACGAACGCCCGGGCTCGCTCCCCGATGGCGTCGGTGAGGAAGCCTTCGAGTTCCTGGGGCTCCTCGCCGTTCCACAGCGGCTGCACCGCCATGGGATAGGCCGCCTCGCCGTATTCATCCACGGCGTCCTCGGAGTGGTGCAGGTAGTTCAGCCGGCCCATGGACTCACCGGCCAGACCGTAGAACGACTCGTCATAACCATGCTGCGGAGGGGTGCCACGGTCGCCATGGTGTTCGGAGCCGTAGTGGACCTTGCCAAAGTAGCCTGTCACGTAGCTTTCACCGCGCAGCAGTTCGGCAATGGTGGGCACCCCTGCCGGGCACACCTCCGAGTCCGTAAACCAGTGGGCACCCCACCGCTGCTGGTAGCATCCTGCCGCCAGGCCCGCCCGCGACGGCGAGCAAATGGGTGCGGTGACATAGGCGTTTTCATACGACGTCCCCTGCCGTGCCAGCCGGTCCAGCGCGGGGGTGGTGACGTCGTCCTGGACAGCCAGGATGGAGCGGTCCGCGTAGCCGTGGTCGTCGGAGATGATGACCATGATGTTGGGTTTGGTCGCTTGGGCGGGGGCTTCGGTTGGGGTCTTCGACATGGGGTTCCTTCCGGGGTTGCAAGTGGTGCCGGGTTGGGTTGCCGCCAGGGCGGCGCCGTATTCAGGCAAGCACGCGCTTAAAGGCGTCAAGGGCGTCCGCCAGCGGGGGCAAGTCCGGATGCCAGGCACGCTCCCATTCCAGGGAGATCCACGGATCCTGCTCGCCATGGGAGGCGGCGATCCCGTCCACCAGCTCCCGCATCGCCCGCAAGGGCAGCTCGCCCTCCCCTGGCAGCGTTAGCGTGACATCGTTCGTCCCGGCAATCCGCAGGCCATCCTTGTACTGGGCGTACGCCAGCGATCCGGCCAGCAGTTCCGCCGTGCGTTCCGGGGCCTCGTCGTGGCGCCACGGGTGCATGAGGTCCCAAATGACCCGCACCGGGGCAGCGGGGTCCACATGGGCCAGAATCCGGGCAATGTCCTCCCCGCGCGGATGTGAATCATGGGTTTCGAGCAGGAGCGTGACGCCGCATTGCCGGGCAAGCTCTGCCGCCGCATTCAGGCGGTGGGCGCCGCGTTCGTCGGCCGCGGTCACCTCGGCCGGAACACCTTCCCCGAGTGCGGGAGCCAGCCCCGCACCCGGAAAGACGCGCACATGGGCCGCCCCCAGGTCGGCGGCTAGGTCGACGGCGGAGGTGAGTTCGGCCTCGGGTGTCCGTTCCAGCCCACCCGGGCGGGCAGCTCCGTCAGCGCACACCCGGACGTAACTTGCCAGGGCAAGGACCGTCAGGCCGGCGTCTGACAGCGCCCGGGCCACGGCCGTGCGCTCGGCGGCGGCCATGGACGGATGGACAAACTCGCCGTCGGCGGCGCGCAGTTCCAAGCCGGCGGCCCCGGACGCGTGGGCCAGTTCAATGACCTGGGCGAGGGATTTCCCCGGGCAGCCGAGGGTCGAAAATGCCAGGGGCATGGCAATCCTTTCGTCGCACGTGCCTTTCCCCACACAATACCGCCCACGCGAGACGCCGGAAACCGCTTTCCCTTGATCATTTCGCCCACCTGAATACTCCTTTATTCCTTTTGTTGGCAGGTGGTAATTGTGGAAGGCCCACGTCATTCATAAGGAGCAGCCATGGCCAGCACCACGGAAGAGCGGCCCAACATCGTCTTCATCCTTAGCGACGACCAAGGGCCCTGGGCCTTGGGCTGCGCCGGCAACGGCGACATCCGCACACCCCATCTGGACGCCCTCGCCGCGGCAGGCACCCGGCTGGAAAACTTCTTTTGCGCCTCGCCCGTCTGCTCACCCGCGCGGGCCAGCCTCATGACCGGGCAGATCCCGTCCCGGCACGGCGTGCACGACTACCTGACCGGCGTCGAGGTTGGCGCCGAGGCACCCGACTACCTCGCCGGGCAGGCAATCTTCACGGACGCCCTGGCGGACGGCGGCTACCGCCTGGGCCTGTCCGGCAAGTGGCACTTGGGCGCGAACGACGCCGCGCGCCGAGGCTTCGTCCACTGGTACGGGCTGGAGGGGGGCGGCAGCCCGTACCGGCGCGCCACCATGTACCGCAACGGCGAGCGCGAGGAGGTCAGCGAGTACCTGACCGACGCCATCACGGAGGATGCGCACGCCTTCCTGGACCGGGAAGGCAACCGCCAGGAGCCGTTCTTCCTCGCCGTGAACTACACCGCCCCGCACAAGCCGTGGAAGGGCCAACACCCCAGGGAATTTGAGGACCTCTACGCAGACTGCGAGTTTGCCAGCTGCCCGCAGGAGGAGCCCCACCCGTGGCAGCCCACCGTCAACGGCGTGGCGATCGGCGGTGAACCGGACGTCCGTGCCGCGTTGGTGGGCTATTTTGCGGCGGTTAGCGCCATGGACGCGGCGGTCGGCGGGATCATGGACCACCTGGACCGGCTCGGCATCCGCGAGAACACGCTGGTCATCTTCAGCAGCGACAACGGCTTCAATTGCGGCCACCACGGCGTCTGGGGGAAGGGCAACGGCACGTTCCCGCAAAACATGTACGACTCCTCCGTGAAGGTCCCGGCCATCTTCCACTGGCCCGGGCGCATCGCACCGGGCTCCGTGCGCACCGAACTGCTCTCCGCGTATGACGTTGCCGCCACCATCCTCGAGCTGGCCGGAATGGACCCCGCACCCTTCGAGACCGGGCCCGGCGTCTCCTTCGCCTCACTGTTGGCGCCTGCCGGCGACGCCCCCGCCGCGGGTTCCTCCGCCCGGGCGGAGGACGCCGTGGTGGTCTACGACGAATACGGCCCCGTGCGCATGATCCGCACGCGGGAGTGGAAGTATGTGCACCGGTATCCCCACGGGCCCCACGAGTTGTATGACCTGGCCGCGGATCCCGGCGAGCGCATGAACCTCATGGAATTCGCGCACGACGTCGGCAGCCGGCTTCCGCTGGTGCGGTTGCGTTCCCAGCTGGCCGGATGGTTTGCGCGCTACGGAGTGCCTGGTTTCGACGGTGCCGCGCTGCCGGTCGCCGGGGCCGGCCAGCACAGGCCCCTTCGGCCGCAGGGCGCCGGGCCCGCGGATCCGCTCGGGGCGTTCACCGGCCCAAACTGGGACGGTGTGTAAGGGCCGATCCAGGGCGCCCACAGGACGTCATCTAT
Organism: Specibacter cremeus; assembly: GCF_003946885.1. Classification (GTDB taxonomy): domain Bacteria; phylum Actinomycetota; class Actinomycetes; order Actinomycetales; family Micrococcaceae; genus Specibacter; species Specibacter cremeus. Next base: position 80,293 of record NZ_RWKQ01000005.1, read on the forward strand.
CCAGTTAGTCCTTTATTCCTCCTTTATGGGTGTTCTTGACTGCGAGGTACCGCGGCGGGCCAGAACGTACCAGCCGGGCCCGTCCCAAAGTAAAGGAAGTCTGCAATGACGCATGAATTATCCCGACGACACATTTTGCAAGGCACCGCCGCACTGACATTTGCCGGCCTGCTCAGCGCAGGATTCACCCCCATGGCCCAGGCCGCGGAAGCCGCCACCACGGGTGACCTCGATGCCCTGCGCGAGCGCTGGGTGGACCAGATCACCGGGCGCCTGCTCATTGATCCCGCCGATCCCGACTTCACGGCGGCCATCGCGGGCGTGGACAGGGCGGTGGCAAATTCGGTGTCCCTCCTGGCACCCCGCCCCGGCCGGCTGGGCGTCTTCACCGATGCGCCGTTCTCGGCAGATGCGCAAATTGTGACCAGCTACAAGCGGCTTGCACAGATGGCCGCGGCGTGGGCCACCCCCGGATCCCGGTACCAGGGCAGCGAGGTCCTGCTGGGCCAGGTCCTCGGCGCCCTGGAGGATGGCAACACCTACATCTACAACGACGGGCAGGCCGAGTACGGCAACTGGTGGTCCTGGGAGATCGGCACCTCCAAGGCCCTGACGGACACCCTGGCCATCCTGGGCGGCAACGTCGGTGACGAACTGCGGGCAAAGTACTGCGCCGCCATTGACCACTTCATCCCGGACCCCACCAAGCAGTTCTCCGACGCCCGCGGCAAAATCCTCTCGGAGGGCGCCAACAGGGTGGACATATGCCAGGCCATCATCGTCCGCTCCATCGTCGGCGGCGACACCGCCCGCCTGGCCGCCGCCATCACGGCCCTGAGCCCCGTGTGGCAGTACGTCACCTCCGGCAACGGCTTCTACTCCGACGGCTCCTTTGTCCAGCACACCACCATCCCCTACACCGGCACCTACGGCGTGGTGCTCCTGGGCGGGCTGGCCAAACTGTTCTCCCTGCTGGGCGGCTCCGACCATGCCGTCAGCGACCCGAGCAGGACCATTTTGTTCAACACGGTGGAGGATTCCTTTGCCCCGTTCCTCCACGACGGGCTGATGATGGATTCGGTCCGCGGCCGGGCCATCTCCCGGACCCAGGAACGCGGCTTTGACGACGGAACCATCACCATCGAGGCCATCCTGTGGCTGGCCCGTGCGGTGGATGCGACGACCGGCAACCGCTGGCGGGCGCTGTGCAAGGGCTGGGTGGCGCGCAACAAGTACAGCAATCCGCTGGACGGGGCATCCATCCCGCGCACGGCCCTGCTGAAGGAACTCGCCGCTTCCTCGCCGCGGGCGGCCGCCGAGCGGCAGGGGCACAGCTTCTTCCCGGGCATGGACCGTTCCGTCTACCGGGGAAAGGCTTGGGCCGCCGCCCTGGGCCTGTCCAGCCGGCGGACCACCTGGTATGAATGCGGCAACGGTGAAAACAACCTCGGCGCCCAGACCGGCTCCGGCATGACCTACCTCTATACAGGCGACCAGGGACATTTTGACAATGATTTCTGGCCCACCGCCAATCTCAGCCGGCTGCCCGGCATCACCGTGGACACCACGCCGCTGCCGCCGAAGGTGGAGGGCGAATGGGGTGCCAAGACCCCGCAAAATGAGTGGACCGGCGGCGTCACGCTGGACGATTCCGGCGCCGTGGGCATGCACTTGATCGGCCCGGGCGGCACCGGCCTGCAGGCCCGCAAGGCCTGGTTCTACACCAAGGACATGGTGGTGGCGCTGGGCGCCGGCATCCACACGGCCAGCGGCGCCGCCGTGGAGAGCATTGTGGAACACCGCAACCTGGGGGCCGACGGCGGGCAGGCCATCACCGTGGACGGCCGCCGGCACAACGCGGCGGCAGGCACGCAGGTGCGCTACAGGAATCCACTGTGGGCCCACCTGGAAGGGACAGGGGGGTACCTTCTGCTGGAGAAGGGGGACCTGACGGTGCTGCGCGAGCAGCGCACGGGATCCTGGAAGAACATCAACACGGGCGGCACGTCCAACGCCATCAGCCGCCAGTTCGCGACCATGCTGTTCGAGCACGGTACCGCCCCGGTCAATGCGTCCTACGCCTACGCTCTGCTTCCCGGCGCTTCGGCCAAGGACACCGCGAAGGCGGCCCGCCAGGACGCCCCGAGGGTGCTGCGCAATGACGCCGTGGGCCAGGGCCTCGAGTTGGACGGGAAAACGACGGCCGCCCTGTTTTGGGCCCCCGGCACGATCGGGACCCTGAGCGCGGACCGGCCCGCCTGTGTGCTCTTCACCGGCAATCCCGGCCAGGGCGTGCTGGCGGTGTCCGATCCGACGCAGGCGGCGGATTCAGTCACCATCACGCTGACGGGTGCCCGCTACCGCCGGATCACGTCCACCGCGGCGGCCACCCTGTCCCAGGACGAGGCGGGCAACACCGCCGTCACCATCCCCACCGCGGGCCTTTTGGGCCGCACCGTGGAGGTCGGCCTGCACCGCTAGTCCCGCGCCGGTTCCCAACGGAAGACGCCTTGGTTGATCGCATCGGCGGCCCAGGGCGTCTTCCGCTGCCAGGGCATCACCAGGTGACGGCGGCCATGCCGCAGCTGCACCCCGTCCGGAACCCAGTCCCAGTTCAGGACGCCGGCCAATTCCCGCAACGTTTCCAACGGCTCGTCCAGCCCGGACAGCCAAAGAATGCGCAGTTCGTTCACGGGCAGCGGACCCCACTCAATGACCGGAACGGCCGAATGCCTGCCCAGGATCGTGGCGCCGCCGTCAACAACCCGGCCGCCGGCCGGTTCAAGGTCGCTGCCCAGCAGCAACAAGGCCGACCGGCTCCCGGCACCGCCGCGCGAATGGTTGGAGCGGGTGGGACCCCCCGGCATGCCACGCTCCCCGCACCCGCGGCGGGAGGCGATTTCCGCCGTCGTTCCTGACACGGTTCCGCATAACGGTTCCGGCCCGCTGCAGGCATAGCCGGCGACGGCCGGCGCAAGCCCCACCACCCCGGTGAGCCGTGCCGCCCGCACCTCAAGGCCGTCAAGGACGGCAAAGGCTGTGTGGACCGCGACGTCGCGGCCGGCCGCATCCAGTGCAAAGGTGCTTGAACCCCCACCCGGCCGGACGCCGCCGCCGCGCAATCCGCGATGCCGGCTGGGGGCGCCGGGCCCGGAGAGGTAAACATCGTTGTCCCGGCAGCCGGACCCTGCGTCGAGCCAGGGGACGGTGGCCGTGGAGAAGGCCAGACGGCGGTACAACGGGTCATCCTTTTGCGGATGCCCGTCGCTGCCTGCATTGAGCACCCGGACCGTGCCGGTCCGCTGGGACCCCACCGCCAGCCAGGCCGGCCCCGTGAGCGGGACGGTGTAATCGGCCGCTTCCACCGGAAGCGGCTCCTCGACCTCTGTCCAGGCGGGGTGGTCGGCAGGCAGCAGCAGACCCAGGAAGCCCTTCGCGGCCCACTGCGGGGAACCGGGGGCGTTGTAGGACTGCAGAATGCTCCCGTCAGCCCCGTGCCAACCCAGGGTGGGGACCCCGTCCGGCGCGGCTCCGCCAGTGAGAAAATACTTGAGCGTACCTGAGGCCAGGCGCCGGGTCCGCCCTGGCGAGACGGCGGTGACGCCTTCGCGCAGCGCCATCCAGAACGGCGCCGCCACGCCCCAGCGGTAGATGAGCGAGCGGCCCTGGATCAGCGGCGCCCCGTCGGCCCCGAAGAGGTGGCTGTAGCCGTGGACGAATTGCGCCAAGCGGTTCCGGTACACCTGCCGGCGTCCGCTGGCCTCCGGCTCCGCCAACATCTCGAGGATGAAAAACGGGTACAGCTGGAATGTCCAGGCGTTGTAATGGTCGAACCGGCGGCCCTCGCCGTCGGAATACCAGCCGTCGCCGGCATACCAATCCTCGATCCTGGCCAGTGCCGCCTCAATGCCTGCTCCGTCGTGGCCGTAGCCGGCCGAGCCCAGGAAGGCCTGAATGGTGGCGGCAAAGAGGACGTGGTTGTTGTCGGCGCCGTACGACCGCGCGGAGCCGGCAAGCCAGGCCGCGGTATGGTCCCGGACCCGCTGCGGGACTCTCTCCCAAATCCACGGGCGGGTAAAGTGCAGCCCCAGTGCCACGGCGGTGGCCTCCACCGTGGCCTGCCCATGGTCGGCCAGCATTGGCCAGCGTTCAGCGGAATCGGGCGCCGTCCCGGCGTCGAGCGCGTGGCAATACCAGTGCGCCAACCCGGCTGGCACCCGGTCGGGGTTGCCGCCCGCGCCGGCAAGGCGCAGTGCGGCCAGCAGGAATGTCCGGGCGAAGCCTTCAAGGAGATCTTCAGGGCCTTGCTCCCGCACGCCGGGGAACCGCACCAGGGCCCCGCCGGGCGAGGAATACCGCCAGGCCGCCGCGATTTGTTCGTCGGCTGCCGCTTCCCAATGGGTCCGGGTCCAGCCCGTGAACGGGGCACCGTCCGGATCGGCGGCAATTCCCCGCCAGCTCACAGGGCGTCCTGCAAGGACGCGTCCAGTTGCACTGGGCGTCCGGATTCCGCCGAGGCATATGCCGCCAGCACCAGTTCCACCACATGCTTGGCGTGCCCGCCGCCAACGCTGGGCGCGGCACCGCCCACTGCCGCGGCAAAGTCTGCCAGTTGGGCGGTGAAGGCATTTTGGATGTCTTCACCGGCGGTTGCATGGATTTGGGTGCCGTTGCCGTCGATCTCCACAAATGTGCCGCTGCGCGGGTCTGCCGTCACGGTGCCGTTCTCGCAGATCACCAAAATTTCGTCCATGTGTCTGGGAGCATCTGAAACAATCGTGATGCGCACCTGGACGCCATTGGCCAGCAGCAGCTCCATGCTTCCGTCCGTTTCCACCGGTGCGGCGAAGCGGTTGAGCGTGCTGGCGGAAATGCGCACGGCCGGCGCGCCGCCGATCCAGATGGACCGGTCCAGGCAGTGCGCGCCGATGTTGATAAAGGCCCCGCCCCCGGAGATGGCACGTTCGAAGAACCAGGCCGGCCGCGTGCCGGGGCGGTAGTCGGTGCTGCGGTAGTCGTGAATCATCAGCACCCGCCCCAGCCGGCCGGAAGCCAGCGCCTCCTGCAGGGCCACCTTTTCGGCCATGAAGTGCTGGATCAGCCCAACCACCATGACCACGCCGGCGGCGGCGCAGGCTTCCTCCATGGCCATACAGTCCGCCACGGTGGTGGCCATGGGCTTCTCCACCAGGACGTGAACACCGTGGGCGGCCGCGGCGAGCACCATCTCCTTGTGCAGGCTGTGCGGGGTATTGATCACGACGGCGTCGACGATGCCTGCGGCGAGCATCTGGCGGTAGTCGGTGAAGACCGCGGCCCCCCAGGGCGCGGCCACCTTCGCGGCGAGGTCCGCCCGAAGGTCGCACACAGCGCTGAGTTCCAGTCCGTCAAGGACGGCGACACCTTCGGCATGCAGCACAGCCACTGCACCCGCCCCAATGATTCCCAACCGCATCTTCCACTCATTCCTCTTCGTTGTGTGCGGATTGCCGTTTGGCACCGCAGGACTCCCTGACCACCAGCCGTGGCCGCAGCCGCACCTGGTGAATGGGGCAGTCCTCCCCCTCCGCCAGGCGCCGCAGCAGGATCTCGGCGGCCATTCTCCCCATCCGGTGCTTCGCCGGTGCCACGGCCGTCAGCGGCACCTCGGCCAGGTCGGCCAGTTCATCGTCATAGGACACCAGCGCCAGGTCCTCCGGGATCCGGATGCCGGCCCGCCGTGCGGCGCCTTCGAGCAAGGTGGCCTCCCTGTCCCCAAAGACAAGTGCCGCGCTTGCCCCCGACTGACGCAATTGGCCCAAAACTTCTTCCGGGGCGCCGTCTTCCCAATCCGTTTTCAGCACGCGGAAGAGCTGCGGCTCAAAACCCAGGTCCGCGGCCGCCCGCTCATAACCGGCGACGATGGCCGGCTCGGTGGGAGTCTGCGTCCGGGTCAGCAGGGAAATGCGTGCGTGGCCCAGCCCGTGAAGGTGAAGCACGGCGTCGTACGCACCGCCCTGGTGGTCCGAACAAACGTGCTCCGTCCGGTCCCCGGGGCCCAGGTCCATCAGGCTGCGCTCAAGGAGCACCACGGGGACGTCCAGGGACATCAAGTCCCTGACACGCCGCTGGGGGTCCGTGATGCCGGTCAGCGTCGGAACCAGGATCAGCCCGTCAACCCCGGAGTCGATGAGAAATTCAATGCTTGAATCCTCCCGCTCCGGCATGTAGTTGTAGGTGGCCAGCTGCAAGCCGACGTCCTGGGCGGAAAGAGTCTCTTCAATCCCCTGCAGCACGCGGGGGTAATAGAGCTGGGTGTCCGGAAGCAGCACGCCCACCGTCAAACGTGAACGGCGCCGTACCGGCTGGCGGACCGCCACGAAGCTGCCGGCGCCCTGGCGCCGCACCACGAGCCCCTCCTGGACCAGGTCGTCAAAGGCGCGCCGCACGGTTGTCAGGGACAGGCCGGTCTCTGCGGCCAGCTGGGCCTCGGTGGGCAGTTTTGCCCCAGCCGCCCAGGTGCCTGCCAAGATGCCCCGGCGGATGTCGGCGGCGAGCGCCCGGAACTTCAGGTCACGGGCGTCGGCATCACGAATTTTTCGGGGGGCTGGATTCTTGCTCACTGCTTCCTTTCAGGGTGCATCCCGACCAGTCTGCCAAGAACAGAAGATAGGAATAAAGGTGAATTTAGGACACACTACTCCACCCATGTCGCCGGCGTCGGCCAGGCTCCTCGCGGGTTCGCCACAAAGTCGCCACAAAAAGGAAGGTTTCGTCCGCCAGCCGGGCCTCCCGCGCGCCCACCCCGAGATCCATCTTTAAGAATGCACCCGAATACTCCTTGATTCCTCTCTTTGACGACTGGTTGAGTCATGCCACTGGACCGTGACTTACGGCACAACTAGTTCAAGAGGTGTCCTTAATGAGTACTACTTTTAGGTTTTCCAAGACCTTGGCCGTGCTGGCAGGCGCCGCGCTCGCACTGACGGCCTGTGGCGGCGGCGCCACGACCGGCGCAGGCGCAAAAGACGGCGGTACAGTGACGTACTGGTCGATGTGGAAGGTCGGCGAGCCGCAGCAGAAAGTGATCGCGGATGCCATCACGGATTTTGAAAAGCAGACCGGCGCCACCGTCAAGGTGCAGTGGCAGGGCCGCTCCAACACGACCAAGCTGGTCCCGGCGCTCAATACCAACAACGTCCCGGACATTGTGGACGGCGCATACGCCAAACTGGCCCCCGTCCTCGGGAACACCGGCGAAGCCCTTCCGCTCACGGACGCCTATGCCACGGTGGTTGACGGCAAGAAGGTTTCCGACCTCATCCCGAGCAAATACCTGGCGGCCAGCAACATCAAGGGTGCCGACGGCCAGCCCTGGATGCTCCCCTACAGCCTCAGTTCCGACGCCATCTGGTTCAACGCCGCGAAGAACCCCGGCCTGGTAACCGCACCGCCGGCCAACTGGGACGGTTTCATGGCGCTGCTGAACAAGGAGAAGGCGGCCGGACAGGTTCCGTTGGCTGCAGACGGGGACATCGCCGGCTACAACTCGGCGTGGTTCTCCAACCTCGTGATCCACAGCGAGGGGCCGGGTTCCTTCGCCAAGATTGCGGCGGACAAGACCGGCGCCGCCTGGGACTCTCCGGCTGTGCTCGCAGCGGCCCAGAAAGTCCAGCAGCTCGCCCAGGGCGGTTACCTGATCAACGGTTACAACGCCAGCAAGTGGCCCGCACAGCAGCAGGCCTGGGCCAACGGCGGGGCTGAACTCCTGCTCAACGGCTCCTGGATCCCCACCGAAACCGGCACGTATGCCGCCAAGGGCTTCCAGTACTCCTCCTTCCCGTTCCCCGGGGTGACAGGGCGGCCCGCCATGGCACGTGCGGACTTCGTCGGCTGGGCTATTCCCAAGAAAGCCAAGAACCCGGCACTGGCCCAGAAGCTCGCGGCCTTCATGCTCAACAAGAAGTACCAGGACGCCTACGGAACACGGGCGTTGGTGCTGCCCATCCGCGCAGACGCCCTGACGGCCCCGGAGATGGCCACTGTCAAGAAGGCACTCGACAACGCCACTGAGGTATACCAGGCAGACGACGGTGTCACGTTCCCCGGCTACACCACAAAGGTCTACTGGCCCATCGACGACGAACTGTTCCTCGGCAAGATCAACGCCACGCAGTTCGTCGCCAAGATGAAGACAGCGCAGATCGCCTACTGGAAGGCCCAGGGATAATGTCCGCCCCAACCATCAAACGCACCGGGCGTGCCCCCGCTCCGGCCCAAAAGCCGGAGCGGGGCCCGGGCGGCAGCAGTATTGACCGGCAGCGCCGGAAGCTCCTGGTGCCGTTCGTCGGCCCGGCCTTTGTCTTCTACACCATTCTCTTCATTGTCCCGGCGATAGCCGCCGCATGGATCAGCCTCAATGAATGGGCCGGCTCCGGTCCCATGACGTTCGTGGGCTTCAAGAACTACATCCAGGTTTTTCAAGACCCGTTGTTCGTGAAGTCGTTCATCAACACCTTGCTGCTTCTTTTCGTTGTTGGCGCGGTCATCTTCATCCTCGCCTTCGCCATGACGCTGGTTCTTCGGGACATGGCCGGGAAGAAAGTGGTCAGGAACGTCATCTTTTTCCCGCACCTGGTCAATGCCCTCGTCTTTGGTGTGCTGGCAGGCTTCATCTTCAATCCCGGCGGCATGGTCAACACGCTGCTCAAGCCGTTCGGCGTGACGGAGTCCCCGGCCTGGCTGGCCCAGGACAACATCTTTCCGCTGATCATGGCCACCATGGTGGCCACCACCACCGGCTACTTCACCACCATCCTGATGGCCGGCGTCGACCGGATACCCCCGTACTTCTACGAGGACTGCGCCCTTGCCGGCGCCACGGCATTCCAGCGCCTGCGCTACGTCATCCTCCCGCTGACCTGGGACGTGTTCGGCACCTGCGCCGTGCTGTGGACCATCTCCTCCATCAAGATCTTTGAAATCATCTGGGTCTTTGGCGGCAGCAGCGGTGCCGGCATTCCGCCGACCCAAAGTTGGACCACGGCCGTGTACACCTACGTCACGGCGTTCTCCGGCCAGTCCACCCCGGCCTATGGGGCCGCCACTGCTTCGGCCATCATCTCCCTGGCCTTGGTGTCCGTGCTGGTGGTGCTCCTGCGCCGCGCCATGCGCCGTGACGCCATTGAATTCTAAGGAAGCTCCCATGACCACCCTCACCCCGTCCAAGTCCGAGACCGCCGTCCCGCCCCGAGGCCACAGGCCAAGGAACCGCGGCGGCGTCAGCCCCGCACTGCGGGCCGAGCACAACGTTGCCCGCAGCATCGGCGTATTCCTGCTGTGGGTAGTCGTGGTTGTCAGCATCGCCATGCTCGCCTGGATAGTGTTGCAGGCCTTCCGCGACACCCGTGACATCCTCGCGAGCCCCTGGGGCATGCCGAAAGAATTCGACTTTTCCAACTTTTCCAGGGCCTGGAACGTCAGCGACTTTGCCACGGCAACGCTCAACAGCGTGGTCACCACAGCCGTGTCCTCGACCTTGTGCGTCGCCATTGCCGCCCCGGCCGCCTACTACCTCAGCCGGGTGGAATCCCGCCTGACGAGCGGATTGAGCCTGTACTTCATCCTGGGCTTGGGCATCCCGGCCCAGGTCATCCTCATCCCACTCTTTGTCATGCTCGACAAGGTCCAGTTGACGGACAGCCTGATCGGCCTGAACCTGGTTTACATCGGCTTGTCCATGCCGTTCACCGTGTTCCTGCTGACCGCCTTCTTCCGCAGCCTGCCCCTGGAAATGGAGGAGGCCGCGGCGCTCGACGGAGCCTCCGCGCTGCGCACCTTCGTCCAGATCACGCTGCCGCTGGCCAAGGGCGGCATCCTGACTGCCTTTGTGCTGCTTGTCGTGGCGCACTGGAACGAGACCCTGTTGGCGCTGACACTGATCCAGTCCACCGAGAAATACACGCTGCCCGTCGCCTTGATCTCCTTTGTGCAACAGCAGACCTACTCCGGCGCCGACTGGGGCGGACTGTTTGCCGGGCTGTGCATTGTGATCCTTCCAATGCTCGTCATCTACGTATGGCTGGGACACCGGCTCACGGAGGGCCTGACCCTGGGAATGGGCAAGTAAACCACCCATGCGAAACCACCCCAATTTGCTGTTCCTCGTCGCCGACCAGTTCCGGGCCATGTGCCTGGAACCGGGCGGCGACCCCGTTTCCACCCCGTTCCTGGATGCCCTGGCCGCCCAGGGACTGTCCCTGCGGCACGCCGTCAGCAACTACCCTGTGTGCAGCCCGCACCGGGCCATGATGATGAGCGGGCAGTACCCATCGTTCAACGGGGTCACCCACAACGTGAATTCCGAAACCGCACCCTGGGGCGTCGGGCTGCGTCCCGATGCCCCTTCGTGGGCCGCCGTCCTGCGAGATGCCGGATACAACACCGGGTACATCGGCAAATGGCACCTTGAAGCCCCCGTACCCGAAGACGCCCTGTACGGCACCGGACCCCTGGAGGACGGCCGCTACTGGGATGCCTACTCCCCCCTGGACAGGCGCCACGGTTTCGATTATTGGTATTCCTACGGCGCCTGCGACCAACACCTGACCCCGCACTACTGGACCGGAAACGCCCCACGGCACCAACGGGTGGACATCGAGGGCTGGTCGGCCGCCCACGAGACCGATGTGGCACTGGACTTCATCCAGCAGGCGGCCAAGGGTCCTGACGCCGCTCCCTTTGCCCTCGCCGTCTCCTGGAATCCGCCGCACCAGCCCTTCGACCAGCTTCCGCCGGGCCACGACACCAGCTACGCAGGGCTCACCCCGGCACAGCTGCTCAACCGCCCCAACGTGGACCTGGACTCAGCCACGGGGCGCGAGGCGGCAGAAATCGCCCCGCTGTACTACGCAGCCGTCAGCGCCATCGATGCCCAGGTGGGGCGCCTGCTCCAGACGCTGGAGGAACTGGACCTCACGCAGGACACCCTGGTGGTCTTCACCTCCGACCACGGCCATCAGATGGGCAGCCAGGGACTCCTGTACAAGAACGTGCCGTTTGAGGAGTCCATGCGGATCCCCTTCGTCATGCAGTGGCCTGACAGGCTGCGCCGCGACCCCGCCACGGCCTCGAGCGTGGGACTGTGCAGCGTGGACATCGCCCCCACACTCCTGGGCCTGCTGGGCTGTGGTGGCCAGGTGCCCGCCGAAATGCAGGGCACGGACGTTTCCTCGGCCCTTTTGCACGACGGAACGGACGACGCCGGACGGGACGTCCCGCCGTCGGCGCCGGCCTTGTACTTTTACTATGCACGCGACGACACGGAGCAGCATGTGCGCGGCCTGCGCACGTCCACTGAAAAGTTCATTGCCCGCTTCCATGAGCGCGACGGGCTCTCCACCACCCTGTACGACTTGGTCCGGGACCCCTATGAACTCGAATCCGTCGACGACGAGGGAAGGATCAGGGCCCACGCCGCGGCGCTCCAGGCAGCCTTGGCCGACGCGTCGCAAACGTGGCCGGGGGAAGCGGCCCTCGCAGCGCTGGCGGGGAACGCGTGAACATCCTGGTGATCATGGCGGACCAGTTCGCCGCCCACGCCCTGCACCGGTCCCGGGACACTGATGCGCATTTCCGCACCCCCAACCTGGACCGCCTGGCGGCGGCGTCGGTGTCCTACACGCAGGCGTACACACCCTTTCCGTTGTGTGTGCCGGCCAGAAGCGCGATGGTTACCGGACGCTACCCCCACGAGCTGGGCATCATGTCCAACGCCAAGGGGAAAACGGAGCCGGGGCACGCCCCGGCATCCCTGGGGCACTGGTTTGCCGCCGCCGGCTACGACTGCGCCTACGCCGGAAAATGGCATGCGCAGCAAGCCAGCGCAACCGCCCGGGACGGCTTCGCGCCCATCCACCCGTTTGGGGACGAGGGGCTGGCAGAGGCCTGCGCCGAATGGCTGGGCGCCCGCGCCACGGACAGGCCGTTCCTGCTGGTGGCATCCTTCGACGATCCCCACACGATCTGTGAATACGCCCGCTCACAGCCCATGCCCTACGGTGACGTTCCCGCCTCCCCGGTGGAAGACACCCCGCCTCTGCCGGCGAACCATCTCCGGGCACCCTACTCCCCCGCGGCCCTGCGCACGGAGGCCGAGGCTGCGGAGCGGATGTACGGCACACGGGACTACACCCCCGACGACTGGCGCCGGTACCGCGGGGCCTACGCGGCACTCGTCAAGCGCGTCGACCAACGCATCGGGCTCCTGCTGGACGCCATTGACCTGGCGGACACCGCCGTCGTATTTGTCAGTGACCACGGCGACGGGGACGCCGCACACGGCTGGAACCAAAAAACGGCCCTGTACCAGGAATGCATCCGGGTCCCGTTCCTGCTGCACGCCCCCGGTCTGGCGCCGGGCACCGTCGGCACCCCGGTGGCGGCAGTCCTGGGCCTGCTCGCCACACTGTGCGCGGTGGCCGGCATACCGGCACCGGACGGCCTTTCGGCCGGTTCGGTCCTGGCCGCAGACCCCGGGCCCGTGGTGGTTGAGACGGGCTTTGGCGATGGTGCCGCGAACCAGGCCGGGCCCCACACCACGGGGCGGGCACTGCTGCGGGCGCGGTTTAAGTACACGGTCTACAATTGGGGGCTGCACCGCGAGCAGCTGCACGACGTTGTGGCTGATCCCGGCGAGCAGCGCAATCTCGCCGTCGAGTCTGCGTTTCTCCCTGTGCTTGAGGACATGCGGATGGACCTGCTGCGCTGGGCGCTGGCCACGAACGACACCGCGTTCCTGAAGAAGCTTGTGCTGCCCGCCGCGGCCTCCGAAGCGGCCAGACGGGAGATTTTTGCCGTTCCCTACTAGCGGCTGGGAGCTGCCTGAGCGTATGCTGGCAGAAATTATCCACGGAATAGTCAGCTTGTTCCCAGCCAATGGTCGGAGACTTTAATGGTGAAAAAGACTGGACCCGAAGCGAAGCTGCTCGTCGTCGACGACGAGCCGAACATCCGCGAACTGCTCTCGACCTCGCTGCGCTTTGCCGGCTTCGAGGTGGTGGCCGCCGGCAACGGCCGCGAAGCCCTGGCCGCCGCCGAGGAGCACAACCCCGACCTGGCCGTGCTGGACGTCATGCTCCCCGACATGGACGGGTTCACCGTCACGCGCCGGCTGCGCGCCGCGGGCCGGCACTTCCCGGTGCTGTTCCTGACGGCCCGGGACGACACCGAGGACAAGGTGACCGGCCTGACGGTCGGCGGCGACGACTACGTGACGAAGCCGTTCAGCCTCGACGAGGTGGTGGCCCGCATCCGGGCCGTGCTGCGGCGCACCCAGCCGACGGAGGACGACGACGCCGTGCTGCGCGTGGCCGACCTGGAGCTCGACGACGACGCCCACGAGGTGCGCCGCGCCGGCAAGACCGTGGAGCTCTCCCCCACCGAGTTCAAGCTGCTGCGCTACCTGATGCTGAACCCGAACCGCGTGCTGTCCAAGGCGCAGATCCTGGACCACGTGTGGGAGTACGACTTCAACGGCGACGCGTCGATCGTCGAGTCCTACATCTCCTACCTGCGCCGCAAGGTCGACACCGACCCGTCCCTGCCGGCACTGATCCAGACGAAGCGCGGCGTGGGGTACGTCTTGCGGACGGCAGACAAGCGCTAGGCCTTGATCTCCCTCTGGAAGCGGGCGTCACTGCGCTCACAACTCGTGGCGATCATCAGCGCCCTGCTGACGATCTCGCTGCTGGCGCTGGGCGCGACCACGTTCGTGTTGCTGCAGAACTTCCTGCAGCAGCAGATGGACACGCAGTTGAGCACGTTCCAGAGGTCCATCGCCGCCTACGGCACGGGCGATACCGGCGCCAGCAAGAACGCCATCGGCTTCGACTACTACGTCGGCTTCTTTGACGCCGGCGGGGCGGTCGTCTCGCAGAACCGGTCCGGGCAGGACAAACCCGTGCTGCCGCACTACGCCCTGGGCCAGGCGTCGGCGATCTCGGGGAAGAAGTTCACCGTGGCCAGCAGCGACGGGCACGCCCCGTGGCGCATCGTGTACATCTCGCCGCAGCAGATCACGACCCGGGACCCCACGGGCGCGGAATCGAAATTCGACGGCTACGTCGTCGTCGGCCTGCCCTACGAGTCGTTCACGGACACGCTGGAGCGCCTGGCCGTGGTCATCGCCGGCGTGGCCGTCCTCGCCGTCACGATCGGCACCATGATCGCCTACTGGACGGTGTCCCGGTCGTTCCGGCCGCTGGGCCGGGTGGAGAAGACCGCCGCGGCCATCGCCGCCGGCGACCTGACCCGGCGTGTGGACATCGCCAACCCGGGCACCGAGGTGGGCCGGCTGTCCGGGTCGCTGAACGCCATGCTGGCGCATATCGAGGCGGCCTTCGCGGCACGCACCGCATCGGAGGCGCGCATGCGCCGGTTCGTCGCCGACGCGTCGCACGAGCTGCGCACCCCGCTGGTGACGATCCGCGGCTTCTCCGAGCTGTACCGGCACGGGGCGCTGCAGACGACGGACGACGTCGGCACGGCCATGGGCCGGATCGAGAGCGAGGCCAAGCGCATGGGTGAGCTCGTCGAGGACCTGCTCATGCTCGCCCGCATCGACGAACAGCGCCCGCTGCAGCGCAAGCCGGTGGACCTGCTGCTGATCGGCCACGACGCGATCATCGACGCCCGGGCCACCGCCCAGGACCGCACGTTCGCCGTGGTCGGGCTCGACGGCGGCCGCGGCACCAGCGCCCCGACCGTCGGCGACGAGGCCAAGATCCGCCAGGTCGTGGCAAACCTGATGGGCAACGCCCTGCGCTACACCCCCGACGGATCGCCGGTGGAAATCATGGTCGGCACGCGGGAGTCCACCGGCTTCATGCAGTCCGTCATCAAGGTCCGCGACCATGGCCCGGGCATCGCCGAGGACGAAGCGCCGCGCATTTTCGAACGGTTCTACCGGGCGGACAGCTCGCGCGACCGCAGTACCGGCGGCAGCGGCCTGGGCCTGGCCATCGTCTCGGCGATCGTCGCCGCCCATGCCGGCACGGTGCGCCTGGAACAGACACCCGGCGGCGGGGCCACCATGGTCATCGAGTTGCCGTATGTTCCGGAGCCGCCGGCGGACGACGGCGAAGGCTCCGACGCGTCGTCGGCCGACGGTGACGCCGTGGTCGCCGGCCCGGACCACACCAATCCGCCCGCGACGGCCCTGCCGCCGATCCCGAGCAGAGAACCGCGTTCGGCTCGCGGCCCGGAGGGTGCCGGGTCCGGCCCCTCCTCCACACGCGCCTGAGACCCGCGCCCGTCCACAAGCCGCCCTGCCCCGCTGGTGCGGTTTGTTGCGTGCTCCTACCGTGGGCTGTGCATCCGACAACGCAAAGGAGCATTCCGATGGCACAGTTCAACGTCAACAGCGAGGACCTCGCGGCCAAGAGCACGGTGGTCAGGGGTTCGGTGGAGCGCATGCGGGCGGAGGTCGACGCCATGCGACGCAATCTGCTGGACCTGCAGTCGAGCTGGACGGGTTCGGCGGCCACCGGATTCCAGTCGCTCATGGTCGACTGGCACGCCACCCAGGCCCGGGTGGAGCAGTCGCTGGAGAGCATCAATTCCGCCCTGTCCATGGCGGCCAACCAGTATGCGGAGACGGAGGCCGCCAACACGCGCATGTTCACGGCCCGGTAGCCGGGGTTCGCGGTAGCCGGTTAGCGCCAATGCCGTTCGGTTAAGCTCCCGGGCCTGATATCAAGTTGGCGTGACGTCGGCGTGTTGCCGGTGCAAATGGGCGTGGCTCCTGTTTCGGTAGTTCGGTCCTCCAAGACTGATCTACCCCCACGGGAGCCACGATGTCCGATTCTGCCATTAATCATGCTGCGGGGGTATTCGCGCCGGGACATTTGGGTGAGCTGACCTGGGCCGTTCCGTTCGAGATGGTCGATGCCGCCCTCGACGCAGCCGGAGGGAAGGAACAAAGACTCAGGAAGCTGCCCTCCCGGGTCGTGGTCTACCTGTTGCTGGCCGGGGGCTTGTTCGCCGACCAGGGGTGGAAGCAGGTCTTCTCGCGCCTGGTCACGGGGCTCCCGGTCCCGGTGCGCACCCCGTCGGCCTCGTCGCTGTGCCAGGCCATGCGCCGGGTGGGGCCGGCCCCGCTGCGCGAGCTGTTCTGCCTTCTCAAGGGCCCGGGGGTGACCGGGGCCCGGCAGGTGACCCGGTTCGCCGGCCGGCTGGTGGTGGCCATCGACGGCACCCAGATCGCCGTCGCCGATTCCGAGGCCAACCGGGCACGGTTTCCCAAGCCGCGCGGCGGACCCAACGGGGAGGCCGGCTACCCGATGCTGCGGATGGTCGCGATCCTCACGGCCGGGACCCGGTCGGTGCTCGAGGCGGCCTTNCGTGGGCGAGCTGAGCTACGCCCGCCACGTCATCTCCTGCCTGGGCCCGGCCATGGTGCTGCTCGGGGACCGGAACTTCGCCGCCTACTCCTTCTTCCGCGAGGTGGCCGCCACCGGCGCGGACTTCCTCTTCCGTGCCAAGACCGGCGGCAATGCCATGAAGCTGCCGGCCTTGAAGAGGCTGCCCGATGGTTCCTACCTCTCCACTGCCGCCGGGG
>NZ_RWKQ01000005.1:96986-123863 GCF_003946885.1 Specibacter cremeus
CACGACACTGCAGCACCCCGACATCGATCCCGACCGGCTGTCCTTCAGCATTGCGCTGCGGACCGCCCGCGACCTGGTGATCCAGGCCCGCGGGATCCTCACCGGGGCCGTGGTCGACCTGATCGGGCGCATCGGGGCAGCGGTTCTCGCCGAACCCCTGCCCGCCCGCCGGATACGCACCCGACCCCGGGTGATCAAACGCGCCATCTCCAAGTACCGAGCCAAGGAACGCACACCCGACCGCCGCACCTACCCGGCGACACTCGCCGCGAAGATCTTGAAACGAACACCAGACCCTTAACCGAACGGCATTGCGGTTAGCGCTCGGGCGTGCCCTGGTGGAAGCGCAGCCGCCACTGGGTCCCGTCACGGCGCCATAGCGAGCTGCGCAGGGCGGTGCCGCGACGGTCGAAGCTGCGGTACGTCAGCAGCGCCGTCGCATCGTCCAGCATGGCGGCGCCCATCAGGTCCATGTTCGCCTGGCCGGAGCCGCCTTCGACCAGTGCGGCGATCATGTCGTCACGATCCCACAGCCGCCCGGACGCACCGATCTCCTCGAATTCCGGGTGCAGCAGGAAGGCGAGGCGTCCGGCATCGGCCCGGGTGTCGGGGGTCAGGAGTTCCCGTTCCAAGGCGATGACGGCGTCGAGTACGGCGTCCGGTGATGTGGTCGGGGCCGGTTCGCCGAAGGCCGGGTCGGGGGCGTCGTCCTCGAACACGTCGTCCTCGAACACGGTGAAGAGGTCCGGCTGGTCGTCACGGGGATCCCGCGCGGGTTCCGGCATGGCGGCCACCGGGGCCGCGCCGGCCGCGTGCCTCGCGCCGACGGCATGGCCGGTCGCCGCGCCGGCCGCTGCCGGCCCGCGGAAGCCCGGCCCGGTGACCGGGGTCCGGCCGGCCTGGTAGGCCAGGGCGGCGTCCCGGGCGCGATCGTCGGCGGCCTCGTTCAGGTCGTGGCCCGCGTGGCCCTTGATCCACTCGAAGGTGTACTTGCGGCCGACCAGCGCGTCATCGATCTGCTTGAGCAGGTCCTGGTTCAGGACCGCCTTGCCGTCGGCCTTGCGCCAGCCCTTGCGCTTCCACCCCGGCATCCATTTCGTCACGCAGTTGATGACGTATTGGCTGTCGCACAGGATCCGCAACGGTTCGTCCGGCAGGTGGGCCGTGGCATTGAACAGGTCCAGCACGGCCATCAGCTCGCCCTGGTTGTTCGTCCCGTGCGGCCAGCCGCCGGCGCGCCAGCAGGTGTCGTCCACGTACCAGGCCCAGCCTGCGGGTCCCGGGTTTCCCAATGCCGAACCATCGGCGGCAGCAACAATCGTCATGGCCCAATCCTTTCAGACCGCACGGACACCAGCGCTCCCTCACGTCCGGCGGCGTTTCCGCCACGGGGCCGCGCGCCTTAAACGGCCGACGGCGGCCCCCACCCAAGGTGAGAGCCGCCGTCGAGCATTCCGCTGGCGCGTGGGAGCCGCTGGGTGGGCCCACAGGCGCGAGGGCCCCTGGCCGAGGCACGAGGCCAGGGAGCGCCTGGGGACTAGAAGCCGCCCATGCCGCCCATGCCACCCATGTCGTCGCCACCGGCCGGGGCTGCCTTCTCGGGCTTGTCCGCGATGACGGCCTCGGTGGTGAGGAACAGCCCGGCGATGGAGGCCGCGTTCTGCAGTGCGGAACGGGTCACCTTGACCGGGTCGTTGATGCCGGCGTCCAGCAGGTCCTCGTACTCGCCGGTGGCGGCGTTGAGGCCGAAGCCCACGGGCAGGCCGCGGACCTTGTCCACCACGACGCCGGGCTCGAAGCCGGCGTTGAACGCGATCTGCTTCAGCGGGGCGTCGATGGCGACCTTGACGATGTTGGCGCCGGTGGCCTCGTCGCCGGTGAGGTCGAGGTTCGCGAAGGCCTTGACGCCGGCCTGGATGAGGGCCACGCCGCCGCCGGGGACGATGCCTTCCTCAACCGCTGCCTTGGCGTTGCGGACGGCGTCCTCGATGCGGTGCTTGCGCTCCTTGAGCTCAACCTCCGTCGCGGCGCCGGCCTTGATGACTGCGACACCGCCGGCCAGCTTGGCCAGGCGTTCCTGCAGCTTCTCGCGGTCGTAGTCGGAATCGGAGTTCTCGATCTCGGCGCGGATCTGGGTCACACGGCCGGCGATCTGCTCGGCGTCGCCGGCACCCTCGACGATGGTGGTCTCGTCCTTGGTGACGACGATCTTGCGGGCCTTGCCGAGCTGCTCGATGCCCGTGGTCTCCAGCTTCAGGCCGAGTTCCTCGGAGATGACCTGGCCGCCCGTGAGGATGGCGATGTCGGCCAGCTGCGCCTTGCGGCGGTCGCCGAAGCCCGGGGCCTTGACGGCGACGGACTTGAACAGGCCGCGGATCTTGTTCAGGATCAGCGTGGCCAGGGCCTCGCCCTCGACGTCTTCGGCGATGATCAGCAGCGGCTTGTTCGACTGCATGACCTTCTCGAGGACGGCGACCAGGTCCTTGACGCTGGAGATCTTCGAGTTGACGATCAGGATGTATGCGTCCTCGAGGACGGTTTCCTGGCGCTCGTTGTCGGTGACGAAGTAGGCGGAGATGTAACCCTTGTCGAAGCGCATGCCTTCGGTGAGTTCCAGCTCCAGGCCGAAGGTGTTGGACTCCTCGACCGTGATGACGCCTTCCTTGCCGACCTTGTCGAGGGCCTCGGCGATCAGGTTGCCGATCTCGGTGTCGCCGGCGGAGATCGACGCGGTGGCGGCGATCTCTTCCTTCGTCTCGATTTCCTTGGCGGAGGCGACCAGTTCGGTGGTGACGGCCTCGACGGCCTTCTCGATGCCGCGCTTGAGCATGAGCGGGTCGGCGCCGGCGGCAACGTTGCGCAGGCCTTCCTTGACCAGGGCCTGGGCCAGCACGGTGGCGGTGGTGGTGCCGTCACCGGCGATGTCGTCGGTCTTCTTGGCGACTTCCTTGACCAGCTCGGCGCCGATCTTCTCGAACGGGTCGTCCAGCTCGATCTCCTTGGCGATGGACACGCCGTCGTTGGTGATCGTGGGGGCGCCCCACTTCTTTTCGAGGACCACGTTGCGGCCGCGCGGGCCGAGGGTGACCTTGACGGCGTCGGCGAGGATGTTCAACCCGCGCTCGAGGCCGCGGCGTGCCTCTTCATCGAATGCAATGATCTTGGCCATGGAGGCGTCAATCCTTTCGGGACAGTCTTACGGACTTCGCTCCTGCGCCCATGGTGCCCGCGACGGACGGACAACCGGCAGGCGATCTCTGTACGACTGCCGGGCTGGCCTCACCACAAGGAGGAACTTAAGTGACCTCCGACGGCGGCGATCTCACCAATTCTGGCAGTCGCCACCTCAGAGTGCTAACTCCATAATTAGCACTCGACACCCGAGAGTGCAAGCGCGCGGGCCTTTCCTCGCCCCGGGCGAACGCGCCCGAACGCCGTCCCGACACGGCCGGCGCCACGGACTCGGCACGATCCTTCCGATTGTCTGCGCGACGGACTAGCGTGGAAACCAAACGACGCCGTCACGGCCGCCCCTTGCATGTCAGGCTGGGACGGTACTCGTGGGCCAGGTGCCGGATCAAGCGAACCAGACAGGGCGAACCCAGACAGAGCGAGCCCAGACAGAGGCAGCAAGGAGCCATCATGAGTGACACCCCGAACGCCGCCCAACCGGCCGGAGCCGACGAGCCGGAGCAGCAGCCGGACGCGGATCTCACTCTGCGCAACCCGGCCGGGGACGCCGCGCCGGAAAATCCGGCCGCGGATCCGCCGCCCGTCCCTGAGTCTCCCGCCTTCGAAGCCGCCCCGACGCCCGAGGCCCCCGCCTTCGACGCGCCGGCCGTCCCGCCGGGCCCCGATGCACAGCCGTACGCGTATCCGGCGCCTCCGTCCGGTGACGTGAACCAGCCCTGGGAAGCCACGGCCGGATACCAGCAGCCGCCGGCCGGCTACGCCCCGCCCGGCTACCCGCAGCAGGGGTATGCCCCGCCCGGTTACCCACAGGGCTACGGACAGCCCGGCTACCCACAGGGCTATGGCCAGCCCGGCTACGCCCCGTATGCCGGCGTGGAGCAGAAGTCCAAGATCGCCGCCGGCCTGTTGGGCATCTTCCTGGGCTCCCTCGGCATCCACAACTTCTATCTGGGCTTCACCGGCAAGGCGATCGCCCAGCTGCTGATCACCGTGCTGTCGCTGGGGTTCCTGTCCTGGGCCTCGGCGATCTGGGGGATCATCGAGGGCATCCTGATCCTGACCGGCAGCGAGAACTTCCGCAAGGACGCCAAGGGCATTCCGCTGCGCGACTAGCAAGCAGAAACGAGACGCCGTTGGCGGGCCCCATTTCCGGGTGCCCGCCAACGGCGTCTTGCGTGGTGGCGTGGAGGGTGGCGCTATTGCGCGCCGGGCCCCAGCACGACCGCCAGAGGGATCCCCAGTTCCGCCGTGTCGACCAGCGTGGGGATGCCCGTGACCTTGGCCAGCTGCCTGGCATTCACCAATTGGCCCGCCCCGTTGTAGAAGATGACCGACGCCGTCTGCGGCGCCCCGGCCCAGTTCGCCGACTGGGACACCGTCCAGCCGTCGGCGGTGATGACGGCCGCATACTTGGCGGCCAGGCCGGAGATGCCGGTGGCGTTGAAGACCGCGACCGGTACGGTCCGGTCGGGCGTGGGCGTCGGCGTGGGCTGCGGGGACGGCGCCGTCGTCGTCGGTGCCGCCGTCGTCGTGGTGGGGGCGGCGCTCGTGGTGGGCGTCGCCCGGTGGGCGGGGGCCGTCGTCGTGTGCGCGGAGCTGGCCGCGCTGACGACCTTCTCCCCCAGCCCAAGCCGCGGCAGGACGAGGAATGCGAGCAGGCCGATGCACAGGGCCGCCACGCCGAACACGACGATGGGCCACAGGCTCCGGTGTTCGGCGCCCAGACCGCTGCGGTGCACCCCGTGGCGCGACGAATCTTCCGGTACCTTGTCGAATTCGTCCCGAGGGTAGTTAGTCATAGTGCGGCTGGGTCCTTGTAGGTGTCTGGCGGGGGCGCGCGTCAGTTGCCGAGGCGGCGAGCCGTCCGGGCCTTTTGGCGCGACGTACGTAGTCTACGCAATCGCTTGACCAGCATGGGGTCATGCGCCAGGGCGGCCTCGGTGTCAATGAGCACGTTCAGGATCTGGTAGTAGTGCGTGGCGGACATGCCGAACAGGTCGCGGATGGCCTGGTCTTTGGCGCCGGCGTACTTCCACCATTGGCGTTCGAGGTCCAGCATTTGCGCGTCGCGCTCGCTCAGGCCGCCGGCCGGCGTCGTGGGCTCAACCGGGGCATGGGAGGGCGTCGCGTCGGCCGCATGGTCGCTCATGCGCACTCTCCCTCCACAACGGTTCCGACACACTCTTCCATCCATGATATGTGCGACTCACAGGGCTGTCATTCACGAGCGCGGTGACCGCGGCTGGGACAATGGCCGGATGGAGTCCACCCCCTTGAACCCCACCCTGTTCGACCCGGCGCCGTCCCCGCCCGATCCGGCCGACGTCGCGGCGTTGGCCGCCCTGGCCACCGATCCGTTGTCGCTCGTGTCGCCCGACTGGGCCGCGGCACTGGCTCCGGTCGCTGACCGGCTGCGCGCCCTGGGCGCCATGGTGCGCCGCGAGTACGACGCCGGTACCCCCTCCCTGCCCGCGCCCGCCAACGTGCTGCGCGCGTTCTCGACGCCACTGTCGGCGGTGCGGGTGCTCATCGTCGGTCAGGACCCGTATCCGACGCCCGGGCATGCCGTCGGGCTGGCGTTCTCGGTGGACCGCCGCACCCGGCCGTTGCCGCGCAGCCTGGTCAACATCTACCAGGAATTGCAGGCCGATGTGGGCGTCGCCCCCGCCCCCCACGGCGACCTGACCGCCTGGGCCGGGCAGGGCGTGCTGCTGCTCAACCGGGTGTTGACGGTGACGCCGGGTGCCACCGGGTCACATCGCCGGCGCGGGTGGGAGGAGGTGACGGAGGCGGCGATCCGTGCGGTGGCCGGGCGCGGCCTGCCGCTCGTGAGTGTGCTGTGGGGCAAGGACGCGCAGGCGGTGGCGCCGCTGCTGGACGGGACGGCCGTGATCTCCTCGGCCCATCCCAGCCCGTTGTCGGCGTCCCGCGGTTTTTTCGGTTCCCGCCCGTTCAGCCGGGTCAACGAGCTACTCGCCGCCCAGGGGGCCGCCCCGATCGACTGGGCGCTGCCAACCCACTAGAGTTTCGAAGGGTGCCCTAACCCGGGCGCCGTCGTCCGTGCGCCGTCCGGCACGCCAAAGGAGTCCGCCGTGAGTTCTTCCCCCGCCCCCACTTCCGCGGATCACACCGCCCCTGCCGCCAAGAAACGCCCACAGGCCAACCTGACGGTGCTGCGGACCGAACGCCTGGGACCGCACATGGTGCGCGTCGTGGCCGGCGGCCCCGGCTTGTCCGCGTTCGAGCCCAAGGGCTTCACGGACATGTATGTGAAGATCCACTTCGTCGACCCGGCCGCCGGCCTGGCCGAACCGATCGACCTCGCCGCAGTGCGCGCCGAGCTCCCGCGCGACCGGTGGCCCGCGACACGCACCTACACGATTCGCCGGTTCGACCCGGCCGCCGGCGAACTGGCCGTCGACTTCGTCGTGCACGGCGATGCCGGCCTGGCCGGACCGTGGGCCGCGAACGCCGTCCCCGGCGACACGATGATCATCACGGGACCTGGCGGGGCCTACCGTCCAGACCCCGCTGCGGACTGGCACCTGCTGGCCGGGGATGATTCGGCCCTCCCTGCGGTCGCCGCCGCCATCGAATCCCTGCCGGCCACCGCCGTCGGCCACGCCTACCTGGAGGTCGACTCCGACGCCGACGTGCAACCCATCCAGGCCCCCGCCGGGCTGGAGCTGCATTGGGTGCTGCGGCGCGGG
The DNA here is from genome assembly GCF_003946885.1 of Specibacter cremeus. Classification (GTDB taxonomy): domain Bacteria; phylum Actinomycetota; class Actinomycetes; order Actinomycetales; family Micrococcaceae; genus Specibacter; species Specibacter cremeus. The sequence continues at coordinate 103,889 of NZ_RWKQ01000005.1, forward strand.
GCCCCGGCGGGCACGGGGTCGGCGCTGGCCGACGCCGTCACCGCGGGACCGTGGCTTGCGGGGCGCGTGCACGTGTTTGCGCACGGCGAGCGTGAAAGCATGAAAGCGCTGCGGGACGTGTTCTTCAAGCAGCGCGGGCTGGAGCGCTCCCAGGTGTCGTTGTCCGGTTACTGGGCGTATGGTCGCACCGAGGATTCGTTCCAGGCCGAGAAGAAGCAGCCCATCGGGAAGATCCTGTAACACTCCGGGTGCGTGATTCATGTCACATTCGTGCGTCCAAAACTATTGATCGCCCGGTTTCCGCGGGCCTACACTGGAATGTCTGTGACCGTGGTCTCACGATCCCGGGAAGTCACGCACATGGTTGCGCACAAACCACATACCCCACTGCAAAGCTCGCGGCCCCGGTCGCGCATTCCGGGCGCCCTTCTTTGGCTGTCCGGGTCCCTTGCCGCCCGCTTGCAGTTGCAGGCCGGCGCGCGGAATACCGTTGCATCATCCCAATCCTGAGGAGGAGAGATGAAGTCTCTCCGTACTTTTTTGGCCATCCTTTTCACGTTGTCGGCAATGATCTTCACGGCGGGCCTGGCCAATGCCGCCCCCGCCGCGCACAGCACCTGTTCCGGGGGCAGCATCGCCTCGGGCACCTACGCCAGCCTCACCGTCACGGGAGCCTGTAGCATCCCGGACGGCGCGCACGTCACCGTCAACGGCCCGGTGACCGTCACTCCCGGCGCCATGCTGAACGCCATCTCGGCCTCGACCGTCCGGGTCACCGGCAACGTCCTGGTCAAGAGGGGCGCCACGCTCGGCCTCGGCTGCTCCGAGTCCATGACCATGCCGCCGTTCCCGGGCGGTCCGGTCTTCTGCACCGGCGTCTCCCATGACCAGGTCGACGGAAACATCGTCGCCGCCTGGGCGCGGACCATGTTCATCGACGCCGTCACCATTCACGGCAACCTGGTCTCGATCGGCGGCGGCGTGCCCGTCACGGGCGCCGACCCGGCCGGCTGTGAGGAACGGCCCGGAGCGTTGAACTTCCCCGTGAAGGACAACACCATTGACGGAAACGTCGTCATCACCGGCTGGCAGGGTTGCTGGCTCGGCTACATCCGCAACGTCCAGCACGGCAGCACCGTCCTGGCGCACAACAACACCGCCAGCGACGATTCGATGGAGGTCGTGACCAACACCATCCACGGCAACCTGGTCTGCACCCGCAATGCACCGGCACCCCAGGTGGGTGACTCCGGCGGCGCACCGAACGCCGTGACGGGAGCCAAGACCGGCCAGTGCGCGAAGCTGTAACCGCATAAGGTCAGGCCCGACCACCGGAATCGGTGATCGGCCAAGGCCGTTCGCGGCCGCATGGAGATCCAGTGTTCGATACATCGGGGTGTCGAGACCCACACCCCGATGTATCGATCATTCGATGCGTATCAGCGTCGCCGGTTGGCGCGGCGGTCCAGCCGGCCGTTGCCGCGCGTCAGCGGCCGGGCCACGTTATCGCCGAACACGACGCCGGCCGCGACGGCCAGGATCACGATCAACGCATTGACCAGGTCCACCGTTCCCGCGGCCGTCGCGGCGGGCGTGAGCGTGATGGTGAACATGGCCCGGAAGATGGACAGGCCGACGAGCAGGAAGATGATCGACGGCACCGCCACCACCAGTTGCGGCGCGCCCAGGCGCAGCGCGATGACCCTGGCCAGGACACCGACGACGACGGCGGCGACGGCCGGCGCGAACCGTCCGCCCAACCCCAGCTGCAGGGCAAAGTAGTACGCCAGGTACCCGGCCAGGGCCGTCACCAGCGTGGGTACCAGCAGCCGCACGGCCGTCTGCTCCGCGACGCAGATGGCGATCGTGGCCACGGCGACCAGCGGCAGCAGCACATACAGCGGGTGGGCGCCGACGAGTGGTTCGGCCACGTCCAGCCGGCTCTTCCCGAACGCGGCCGCGATCACGATGGCCACCGCGATGCCGGAGACGATGGCCCCGAAGGACAGGAACGCGGACAGGAACCGGCCGGCCGCGGTGACCGGGAACCCGTTGATGGCGTCCTGCACGGCGGAGACCAGCCGGCCGGTCGGCAACAGCAACAGGATGCCGCCGGCCACCACGGCGGACGGGCTCAACGGCACCTCGAGCACATAACAGGCCACGGCCACCATGGTGACCGTGAACGAGCTGATGGCGGTGACGAAGAAGTCCGGCACCCGCCAGCGCCCCAAGGTGCGGGCGATCAGGCCGACCAGCAGGATGGTCGGGAAGGACACCAGCACGCCCACCCAGGATCCGCCGATCACCCCGACCACGGCGGCGGCGAACACGGCCTCGGCCAACGCCACCATCCACCGCGGAAACGGTTTCGGGCTGCGGATGACCGCGTCCAGGCGCTTGTACGCGTCGTCCCGGGTCACGCCGCCGGAGACGATGTCGGTGACCAGTTCGTGCACCTGGACGAGCCCGTCATAGTTGTTCGTCCACGACCGGACGACCCGCAACAACGTGACCGGCGTCGTGTCCTTGCGCGCGTAGTTGATGACGACCGACTGGTTGGTGATGTCGACCTCGATGTTGCGCAGGCCCAGCGCCGCCGTGACGGCGATGATGCTCGTCTCCACCTCCATCGCCCCGGCACCGTACCGGAACATCGTCTCGGCCAGGCGCAGCGCGAAGTCAATGGTCTTGCGCGCCGACTCCTCCGCCTTGCCCACCTGGATCGTGGGGTTCGCGTAGGGGCTGCCGGCCAGCCGCTCGACGATGTTCATGGGCGCCGTGGGCGGGGCCTCCCCCTGCACGAGCCGGCGCAGCACATTGCGCGCCGCCCACGTGTTGGGCCGCGGGCCCGGCGGCGGCAGGACGGGGATCGGCCCGGCCGGCGGCACCACCGGGATTGGGCCGGCGTGCGGCGGCCGGCGCGGCGGTTCTTCACTCATGCGGGCCCTTCGATCGTGAGGGACGCGGACGACGACGGCGGGTGGGTCGCGTCATCGTCGCACCTGTTGCTAGTAGAACTGCTGGCCGGTGCGGCGGGTGTACAGCTGCCGGAACACCCGCTCGGCGGCGGCGGTCCAGGCCTTGTACCGCGGCGGGCTGATGACCAGGTCGTAGCAGCCAACAAAGTCGGTGACGGACTTCGAAAAGCTGGTCTTGAACAGGCCCAGCCCATGGAACGGGTGGGTGGGGTCCTTCAGCCGGGCCGCCGGCGGCGTCCCGCAGAAGTCGTACTCGAGCGCGCCGAGCTCCTTCATGTCCGTGATGGCCGCCCATTGGACCAGGTGGGAGTCGCCGTACTGGCTGCGCTGCTGCAGCGAGCCGCCGTCCTTGTATGTGGCCTTCGCCCCGTAGTTGACCACGTACGCGCCGACGGAGGGGACGCCGTCCTCGTGCACGAAGTAGAAGCGGCCCTGGCCGCGGTTGGCGAATTCCGTCCAGAATTGCCGGTAGTAGGCGTATTCGCGCACCTGGTTCGTGGACTTCGCGGCGATGGTGCCCACCATGAGGTCGTACATGGCCCGCATGACGGACTCGTCGGGGGCCAGGCGGTGCACCTCGACACCCTCGCGGGTGGCCCGGCGGACGGCATTGCGGCCGCGCGAGTGCAGGGTGCGCAGCAGCTCGTTGGGTTCCGGGGAGATGTCCAGCAGGGCCGTGTGGTCATTGGGCTGCAGGTCGGCGACCTTGACCAGGCCGGCGCCGGCGAGCACCGTGCGGGCGTGCTCCGAATCGACGATGTCCGGTTCGACCTTGACGGCGAACACGTTCTGCCGGGCCGCCCGGAGGAACACCCGCAGGGCGCCCATCATGGCCGGGATGTCGGCCACGTCCGCCACATCGGGGCCCTTGATCAGGTACCACAGCCGGCCCAGGACCGGGAACGACTTCTCCAGGGCCAGGTTGTAGCTCGTGTAGCCGGGCCCGTCGAACGCCAGGTGCCGCGGCGTCCAGCCGTAGTTCTTCTTGACGGCGGCGAACGCCTCGGACTGCAGCAGATTTCCCCCGTTGGGGTTCGCGGTGACCAGCTCGTCCCAGCTGGAAATCTCGGCCGGCGTGGCGAATCGGGCGGTGAATTCTGGCAAGAGACCCTCAAAACATGGTTGGCGTGCTCGGTGCCCCCAGTCTACCGGTGAGCGCCGCGTGGATGCCCGGAGCCGCCGGGTGTTCCCGGCCACCCGGCGGCTTCACAGTCCGCGTCCAGCCGGCGCCAAGCCCTCGCATTGACCGGCGCAGCACGATGGCTTCCGGAGCTGCCGCACGGGCAGCCCACAGACGTTGGAGTTCCTATGGGAGTCGTTTCACGAAGCGTGGGCAACGCGTTTCGCAACAAGGTGCGCAGCGGCGCGGTGATCGTGATCCTGGCCGTGGCGATCGGGCTGGCCCTGGCCATGCTCGTGGCCAACCAGGCGGTCGCCTCGAAGGTCGATTCGCTCAAGGCGTCGATCGGCAACAACCTGACCATCAACCCGGCCGGCGCGCGCGGCGGTTTCGGCGGCGGCACGCCGCTGACGACGGCGCAGCTCACCAAGGCGGCGGCGGTGCCGCACGTCGCCGCCGCCCAGGGACTGCTGGCCGTCCGGCTGGCCACGAACAACGGCACCACCACGGGTTCGTCGGGGTCCTCCAACGATTCCGGACGCGCCGGGCGCTTCGGCACCGCCGGCACCACCAGCCTGCAGTCCGCGGTGGCGCCCGGGGTGCTCGGTGCGCGCAACAACAGCGCCGGCGCATCGGGCGGTACCGCGGCGACGCCGTCGTTCAGCCTCCCCATCCAGGCGACCGGCATCACCGGCTCACTGACGGCGTCCGGCACGGCCTTCAACATCACCAGCGGCTCGGGGTTCAGTGACTTCGCCGGCACGTCCACCCAGGCGCTGGTCGGGTCCACCCTGGCGACGAAGAACGGGTTGAAAGTCGGTTCGACGTTCACCGTCCAGGACCGCACCATGAAGGTCACCGGCATTTTCGATGCCGGCACGGCGTTCGACAACAACGCCATCTACCTGCCGCTGGCGGCCACCCAGACGCTCACGGACCAGGCCGGGCAGCTGAGCAGCATCAGCGTGGTGGTGGACAGCATCGACAACGTCTCGACCACGCAGACGGCCCTGACCGACGCGCTGGGTTCCTCGACGGTGGACGTCACGGCGGGGTCGACGAACCTGCAGTCGGCCGTCACATCGCTGGGCAGCGTGCAGAACATCTCGCTGATCGCGTTCATCGCCTCGCTCGTCACCGCCGGGCTGATCGTGCTGCTGATCATGATCATGGTGGTCCGTGAGCGCCGCCGCGAGATCGGCGTGCTGAAGGCCATCGGCGCCGGCAACCGCACCATCGGGCTGCAATTCGTCATCGAGGCCCTGGTGCTGGTCGCCCTGGGCACGGTGGTCGGCTCCATCGTGGCCGCGTTCAGCTCCAACCCGATCGTCAGCGCCCTCGTCGCGAGCAACACGACGTCCAACGCGGCCGGCCGGCCGCGGCAGGGGGCCGCGAATGCCGTGGGCGGCTTCGGTGGCGGCGGCTTCGGCGGGCGGGGCGTGTTCTCCGGCGCCAACCAGCTCATCGGCACCATCAGCACCTCGGTCGGCTGGCAGACGCTGGTGATCGGTGCCGTCGGCATCCTGGCGATCGCGGCCATCGGCGCGCTGGTCCCCGCCCTGCTGACCGCGAAGGTCCGCCCCATCGAAGTGCTGCGAGGAGAGTAAGCCATGCTGACAGTCACCAACATTGTGAAGAAGTTCAATTCCGGGGAACGGACCATCAAGCCGGTCAATGGCATCACGTTCAGCGTGGAGCAGGGCACGTTCGCCGCCATCCTGGGCAAGAGCGGCAGCGGCAAGAGCACGCTGTTGTCGCTGCTCGGGGCCCTGGACAAGGCCACGAGCGGCGAGGTGATCGTCGACGGGGTGAACATCTCGGCACTGCCGGATTCGAAGCTGACGGCCTACCGGCGTGACGACATCGGGTTCGTGTTCCAGCAGTACAACCTGATCCCCAACCTGTCGGCCAAGGAGAACGTCATGCTGCCGATGGAGTTCGCCGGCGTGTCGCACGCCGAGCGCAGCAAGCGGGCCGGGGCGTTGCTGGAGCAGGTGGAGCTGACCGAGGAGATGCACGGGCGCCTGGCGAACCGGCTCTCCGGCGGCATGCAGCAGCGCGTCGCGATCGCCCGGGCGCTGGCCAACGAGCCGAAACTGATCCTGGCCGACGAGCCCACCGGCAACCTCGACGACGAGACGGGCGAGCTGATCATCGCCCTGCTGCGCCGGCTCTCGCACGAGAAGAAGACGACGATCCTGGTCGTCACCCACGACCACGCGCTGGCCGGCCAGGCGGACCGCAAGTTCAGGCTGGCCCGCGGCACGCTCACGGAGGAGGCGGTCCGCCGGCAGGGGTAGGCCGGTCACTCCTCGACCGGGCGCCGCCACGTGAACGCGGGCTCGGCCTTGGCCAGGAACGCCCCGACACCGATTTCGGCGTCGGGGCCGACCTCCATCTCGTGCTGCCAGTAGGCGCTGCGTTCGGCCACATCCGTGGCGCCGTCCGCAATGGCGTCGATCAGGTCCTTGTGCGCGCGGGCGGAGAACTGCGACCGGGACGCGAGCCGGCCGGCAAGCGCGCTCACGGCGGTCTCGAAGGTCTCCACGGGCTCGACGCTCGTCAGCAGGCCGAGCCGGGACGCGTCGTCGGCCGTGAGCAGCTCGGCACTGAACAGCAGGTACTTGGCGGCGGCCGGCCCGACGAGCCCGACCAGCCGGCGGATGCCGGAGAGCGGGTAGACGATGCCCAGGTTCGCCGGCGTGATGCCGACGACGGCGGTGCCGGACGCGAGCCGGATGTCGCAGGCGCCGGCGATCTGCCAGCCGCCGCCCACGCAATAACCCTCGATGGCCGCGACGGTCGGTTTCGGGAACGTGGCCAGCGCCTCCTCCGCCGCCGTGACGTCGCCACCGTCACGCCGGCCGGTGGCGGGGTCGTGCAGGATGCGGGCCAGGTCCGCGATGTCGGCGCCGGCGGAAAAGTTCCCGGAGGCGCCGCGGACCACGAGGACCAGCACGTCGTCGTCGGCGGCCAGTTCCGTGAGCAGGAACGGGAAGCGCCGCCACATGTCGGCGGTGATGGCGTTGCGCATGCCCGGGTTGTCGAGCACGATCGTGGCGACGGGTCCGTCGCGTTTCACCCTCAGCATGCCGGCGGACGCAGCTTGACGTTGATCTGCTTGATCTGCGTGAACCCCTCCAGCATGCCCTCGAGCGACACCTCCCGGCCCAGCCCGCTTTGCTTGTATCCGCCGTAGGACTGGCCGGCGACCTGGCCGCCGCCCTGGTTGACCTGCACCCAGCCGGCCTCCAGCCGGTGCGCGACGCCCAGGGCGTTGTCCAGGTTGTGGCTCCACACGTAGGCGGCCAGCCCGTAGCTGGTGTCGTTGGCCATCCGGACGGCGTCGTCGGCGTCACGCCACGGGATGGCCACCAGGACGGGGCCGAAGATCTCCTCGCGGGCCAGCCGGAACTCGTTGCGCGCCCCGGCGAAGATCGTGGGCACGTGGTAGTAGCCCTCGGTCAACGGCCCGCCGGCCGGGGCCTCCCCGCCGATCACCGCGTCCATGCCGGCGGTGGCCCGCCCCTCGTCGAGGTAGCCGGTGATCTTCGCGTGCTGGCCGGCGTTGATGACCGCGCCCATGTCGGTCGCCTCCTCCAACGGGTCGCCCACCGTCAGGGCGGCGAGCCGCGTGCCCAGCCGCGCCAGCACGTCGTCGTACACATCCTCGTGCAGGAACAGGCGCGAGCCGGCCGTGCAGCTTTGGCCCTGCCGGGTGAAGCGGGAGGCCAGCAGCAGGCCGTCGATGAGCTCGTTGTCGACGGCGTCGGGGAACACGATGGACGGGCTCTTGCCGCCGAGTTCCAGCGACATGTGCGCGAGCCGGCCGCCCGCCTGCGCGCCGACGTGCCGGCCGACCTCGGTGGAGCCGGTGAAGGAGATCTTGTCGACGCCGGGGTGGGTGGCCAGGGCGTTGCCGACGACGGCGCCGCTGCCGGTGAGGGCGTTGACGACGCCGGTCGGCAGGTGACGATTGCACACCTCGGCGAGCAGCAGGATGGTCAGCGGGGCGTCGGCGGCCCCCTTGACGATCACCGTGTTGCCGGCCGCGAGCGCGGCGGGGATCTTGAACGCGGCGATGAGCAGCGGCGAGTTCCATGGCAGGATGGCGCCGACGACGCCGAGCGGTTCACGCCGCGAGTACTGCAGCTGGTCGTCGCCGGCGGGCAGCGTGACTCCCTTGACCTCGGCGGCGGCACCGGCGAAGTAGCGGAACATGCCGATCAGGGCGGCCGTCTCGGGGCGGGCCTGGGTGCGCAGCGCGTTGCCGGTGTCCAAGGCGGTCAGGTGGGAGAACTCCTCGGCGCGGTCCTGGATCTCGTCGGCGATGGCCAGCAGGGCGTTCGCGCGGGCGGAGAAGTGGAGGGCGCGCCAGGCCGGGAAGGCGGCGCGGGCGGCAAGCACGGCCCGGTCGACGTCGTCCCCGTTGGCCGCGGGAACGCGGGCAATCACCGTCTCGCGGTGGGCCGGGGTGAGGACGTCGTGCCACGCTCCGTTGACGGACGGGACCGGTTTACCGCCGATCCACATGGGGTGGTCGGTGATGGACGTTGCCTGTGCTGGCGCAGCCATGGTGTAAGCCCCTTCGCTCGCGGGTCGGCCGGCTCATCGCCGCCTACCACTACCTTCACACCCGCCCGGGGAGCGCACAAGGGGCCGGGTCAGCCCACCCGGCGGTGCGCCCGGCTGGCGTTGAGCACGAGCGGCAGCTTGGTCCGCAGCGTGCATTCGAGCAGTTCCGTGGCGGTCGGCTCCTCGTCGTAGACCTCGGGCAGGCGCAGGCTGATCAGCGTGTTCATCAGCATGCCCTGGGCCAGGAAGTCGCGGGCCGCGTCCGCGTCCAACCCCGCCTCGTCGCGGATCAGCCGGTACAGGGCCAGGAACCCGTCCCGGGCGCGCGGCCCGATGACCGGTTCGTGGCCGGTCACGAACGACTGCATGAGCATCATGAGGATGCCGCGGTCCTCGATCAGGTCGGCGTAGGCGACGGCCATGAGCTGCCTGAGCCGGTCCTGTCTGCGGCTGCCCAGCGCGGGATCGAGCAGGGCCACCTGGTCGGCAAGCGCCCCGGCGTCGTAGGCGGCGATGACGCGCCGGAAGCTCTCGTCCAGCTTGCCGAGCGCCCGGTCCATGGCCTCGACGAACAGGGTCTCCTTGGTGCCGAACAGGCGCACCACGTACGGCTGGCTGATGTTGGCCGCCCTGGCGACCTGGTCCGTGGTGGCGCCCGCGTAGCCGCGCTCGGCAAACACGGCCGTCGCGGCCTGGAGGATGAGTTCGCGGCGCTCCGCGGCGGGGATGCGGGTCGCGGCAGGACTTTCGGCTGATTTCTTCACCACCCTTGACATGTTATCAGTCGATTACTACATTGGTCCATTAAGTAATCATCCAATTACCTCCTATCCCCGGAAGTCGAACACGATCATGAAACGTCCCACCCCCGTCTGGCTGGCCATCGCGGCCGCCTCGCTTCCGGTCTTCATGGCCACCCTGGACAACCTGGTTGTCACCAACGCGCTGCCGGTCATCCACGAGAAACTGGGCGCCAGCGTCGAACAACTGCAGTGGGTGGTCAACGCCTACTCGCTCAGCTTCGCCACGTTCATGCTGTTGGCCGTGGGACTGGGCGACAGGTTCGGCCGCCGCCGCGTGTTCCTCGCCGGCCTGGCCATCTTCACGCTGGCGTCGGCCGCGTCCGCGCTGAGCACCGACCCCACCCAGCTCATCACCGCCCGCGCCTTCCAGGGCGTGGGCTCGGCCGCGCTGATGCCGTTGTCGCTGACCCTGCTGGCCGGTTCCGTCAGCACGACGCTGCGCCCGCTGGCCATCGGCATCTGGGGAGGCGTGTCCGGCCTGGGCGTCGCGCTGGGCCCACTGATCGGCGGGGCCGTCGTGGAGGGCTGGAACTGGCAGGCCATCTTCTGGCTGAACGTGCCGGTCGGCATCGTCTCCGTCCCGCTCGTGCTGCGGGGGCTGCCAAACAGCTTCGGTGCCCGCGTCCGCGCCGACGTCGTCGGCCTGCTGCTCTCCGGCCTGGGCCTGCTGGGCCTGGTGTTCGGGATCGTGCGCGGCAACGACGCCGGCTGGTCCAGCGCGCAGGTGCTGGCCTCGCTGGTCGGCGGCGGCGCGCTGCTGGTCGCGTTCGTCGCCTGGGAGGCGCGGACCGCCGCCCCGCTGCTGCCGCTGCGCCTGTTCCGCGACCGCAGCTTCACCGTGGCGAACATCATCGGGCTCACGTTCAGCTTCGGCATCTTCGGCGCGGTGTTCATCCTGATCCAGTTCCTGCAGATCGTGCAGGGCCACAGCCCGCTGCAGGCCGGCGTCATGACCATGCCGTGGACGCTCGCCCCCATGTTCGTGGCGCCACTGGCCGGCCTGCTGGCCCCGCGGCTGGGCACGCGCACGCTCATGATCACCGGCCTGGCGCTGCTCACGGCGGCCATGTTCTGGCTGGCGGCCACACTGTCCGCGGCCGAACCCTACGTGGTCCTGGTGCCCGGGTTCATCGCGGCCGGGATCGGCATGGGCCTGGTGTTCGCGCCCATGTCGACGGCCGTGCTGGCCAACATGCACCAGGACGACCACGCCAAGGCGTCCGGCACGAACGCCACCCTGCGCGAGGTGGGCGTGGCCCTGGGCGTGGCCGTCCTGACGGCCGTGTTCACGGGCGCCGGCGGGCGGCTGACGCCGACCGGGTATGTCCACGCCGCCGTCCCGGCCGTCTACGTCGGTGCCGCGGTGCTGGTGGTCGCCACCGCCGTCGCACTGTGGCTGCCCTCGCGCAACCGGGTGCGCGCGCTCGCCTCCGCCATCGAGGCAGGCACGCACGACGCCGGCGCCCCGGTTGCGTCGTCGGCCTCCGTTCCCGCCTGAACCGTCCCAACTGGGGCGGGTCTCGACGAGCTCGACCACCGGTGGTCGAGCTCGTCGAGACCCGCCCCACATTCACGTGTGGGCGCCGATCCGGGCGTCGCCGGCCAACAGGCGCACGACGATGGCCAGTCCGTAGAGCGTGGGGATCCAGGACGCGAGCTTCTCGAAGATGCCACCGTCGCCGCCGTGCCCGATCAGCGCGCCGAACGTGGCCAGCGAGGCCATCATGGCGACGGCGGCGAGCACCGCCCACGGCGCCCACCGGCGCCAGCCCGGCTCGCGGGCGAACCGGATGGCGAGGACGACCAGCGTGGCGACCGCGGCACTCAGGCTGACATAGGACACGCCCTGGTGGATCACGGCGTGCAGTGACGGGGCTGCGGGCGCCGGAACGCCGAGCGGGTAGCCGAGCGCGGGGTCCTGGGTGAACACGCCGGCGCCGATCAGCGTCAGCCCGCTCAGGATCTTCAGGACGGGCATCGCGGTGACGCCGAACCCGCCGACCAGACTGGCCCGCCACGCGGCGGCGGTGACGCATTGGAAGACGCCGAACACGATGAACCCGGTGACCTGCAGCCAGCCGCCCGGGCCCAGACTGAGCGCGCTCATGGGCTGCCTGAGCCAGTCGTAGCCGGGGCGCAGGGCCCCGTCGACGAGGATCGCGGCGTTGAAAACGACCGAGACCACCAGACCGAGCCACAGCAGGGTCCGGTGTGCCCTCAAATTGGGCTCGACGCCGAACCACGGCGTGAAGCCGGCGCCGAGGGGCCCTGATTGATTCACCGGGGTTTGGTTCACTGGACTGCTCATGGGGTTCTCCGATTCCCTCCCCCACCACTGACACTACATGCGTAGGTTTACGCTCGTAGTGTTATGCTTGTCAAGAGGTTTGGACGTTGCCAGGGGAAGGACGGGTGCTGTGACAACCGAGGCGGCCGGCGAGGCGCCGGCCCGGCGCAGGAACGCGCGCGGCCAGGGGCGGCGGCTGCGCGAGGAACTCATCGACGCGGCCGGGGCGCTGATCGCCGAGTCCGGTGACGCGTCCACCCTGTCAATCCGCCAGGTCGGCGCCCGCGCCGGCGTGGCGGCAACGTCCGTCTACCTCCACTTCACGGACCTGGACCAGCTCAAGCTGGCGGTGGCGCGGCGGGGACTGGCCGAATTCGGCAGGCTTCGACAGGCGGCAGTGGCCGGCGCCGGCACGGCCGCCGAGGCACTGATTGCCGGCAGCGTCGCGTACGTCCGGTTCGCCGCCGACAACCCGGGCCTGTACCGCCTGATGTTCGGCGGGACGCTGGCGCCCGCGCTGAACGCCTGGGGCGCGGACCCAGAGGACGCCGGGGACGGCTCCGCCTATGCGGGCCTGGTCCAGGCGATCGGCCGATGCCAGCGGGATGGGGCGGCGAGCGCCGACGCGAACCCGGCCTATCTGGCCGGGCTGCTGTGGCCGGCGCTGCACGGCATCGCCACGCTGCGGATCGACCGCCCTACACTCCCCCTGCCGCCCGTCGAGGACGTGGTCCCGGAAACGGTCAGGCGCCTGATACGTTTCCGCTAGGCCGGCCGGTTCCTCCAACGGCGGCCACCGCGGCCGGATGCCGGCGCGTACTCTGGAAAGGGACAGTGCGTTGGTTGTGGCGATCGCCACGGAGGAGAAGCCATGGACATGGATGGCAGCGGCCGGCCCCTGGCTCCCTCTGCCCGCCCGGGTGCACGCCGCGTGCGGCCCTCCGGCACCCGCCCGGCCCCGGGTTCCCTGGGGGCCTCCCCCTTGGTTCCGGTGCTGCGGCGCGCCGGAGCCGTCGCCGGGGTCGCCCTGGGTGCCGCCACGGGGGTTGGGGTCCTGACCCTGCTGGAGGCACTGTGGGCGTTTGAGCGGCTGCTGCCGCGGGGCCCGATCGACACCGTGCCGGCGGCGGGGCTGTTCGGGGACGGCAATGCGGGTGATCCGTTGGAGCTGGTGCTGCTTGGGGATTCCCTGGCGGTCGGTTTCGGCGCCGATTCGCCCGAGGGCTCCGTGGGCTACATGCTCGCCGATGGCCTGGCCGCATCATCGGGCCGGCCGGTGCGGCTGCACAATGTCGCGGTCATCGGCGCAACGTCCCAGGACCTGCCGCTGCAGGTTGCGGCCATCGACGAGCGCGGATTGCGTCCGCACGTCGCCGTCGTCATTGTCGGTGGCAACGATGTCATGCACCTGCGCAGCATCAACGGGGCCCTGAAGTCCCTGGCCGAGACGGTGCGGGCCCTGCGCCGACGGGGCAGCCAGGTGGTGGTGGCATCGTGCCCGGACATGGGCACCGTGGCCCCGTTCCTGCAGCCGCTGCGGTTCTGCGCGCACTGGCTGAGCCGGATGCTCGCCACCGGCCAGACGATTGTGACGCTGCGCAACGGTGGGCGCACGGTGTCCCTGGTCGACCTGGTGGGGCCCGTCTTCCGCCGGCACCGCGACGCGATGTTCTCCACGGACCACCTGCATCCGTCGGCCCTCGGCTACGCCCAGGCGACCCACGTGCTGCTGCCAAGCGTGGTGGCCGCCGCGGGATTCACGACCGACGGACTGACCCGCGTGCCGCACCGTGTCTATACCAAGGGGAAGCGGCGCCCGCTGGCCTGGTTTGCGTTCAGGGCGTCCCGCCATTCGGGGGTGGAGGTCAGCACGGTACCCGCCTGGCACGGCCACGACATTGCCATCCGGCGCATCTCGCCCGCCCACTTCCTCGACGGCATCCACCCGATGTCCCAGCTGGGCGCCCACCTGACGCACCACGCCGGCTCGTGAGGGGCGGCGGGTGGAAATTCGCCGTAACCGTGCGGCGAATGCCCGCCCCGCAAGGCGCCCCGTTTGCCGAGTCAGCCCGAACGCTGCGAATCTGCCCGAACGGTCGGTCTGACATGCAGGGTTCGGTCTGAGTTGCTCCGGCTTGCCGAGTCCGGCGGTGGCATTGCGGCGCGCGTCCTCGATCAGCTTGTTCACGCGCTTGAGTACCACCCTGTCGGTTACACCCCAGTATTGGTAGTCGTCCCATCCCTCGTCGGTGAAGCCGAGGCGAGCGTCACGCTGTCTCGTCGTCCGTCTGGCCGAGTTCATGGCGTGCGGTGCGGCCGTCCCGCACCTGCTGGGCCGACGCGGCCAGGCGGGCCGCGTTGGCGGGCGATCGCAGCAGGTGGGCGGCGTCCCGAAGGGCGTTGTATTCGTGGGCCGATACGAGAAAAACCGAGCCGCTCTTGGACGTGATCTCGATGTCGCCGCGATCGAGATTGACCCTCTCGATGAGACGATGCAGGTCCCTGCGCGCCGCCGTTGCGGTAATGGCCATGGCTTCGTCCTCCATACGTACGTCATTGCGTACGTATTAATCGTATGTGGCCTGCCCTGCTCCGCAAGGGCCGCATCCGACGGCCGACGACTGTACGGAAGGTCACGCCGTCGCCCGCGAGGCCGGCGAGGTTGGGGAAGTCCAGGTGGGCGATCAGTCTCGAGAGGTCACGGCTCGCTCGTGTTCGTGGCCACGTGGTCGTAGTCGGTGAACACCACGGGCCCGCCCACCAACTCCGGCGAGTACACGGCTTCGAACCGCCGGACGGCCTCCGATTGGCCGTGGGCGGCGTGTGCGGCCTCGTCCGCGAACGTGAACAGGTGCACGAACCTTGTGGGGTCGTCGTGCTCCTGCCAGGCGGCGTAGAAGAGCGTGCCCGGCTCGTTCTCCCGCACGTACTGGACAAACTCCCGGATCGCGCCGAGAACCCTCTCGACGGCGGCGGCATTCACCTGGTAATTCGCGGTCTGGTAAATCGGCATGTGACCCTCCTGTGGGGCGATCCGACGGCGGCAGGCAATCGACGCAACGGCCGCACGGATGCCGCATTATATGAGATGAGTGGGGCGCGGCCGTGGCATGATCATACCGCCGCCGAAGAAGGCCAGGCCGCCACTACCCCGCCGACCCCAACGTGACTAGCCTTGGAAGCATCGCAACTTCCAACATCGGTGATGAAGTCGTAGGTGGCAATCGTGGACGCAAGGAACATTCAGGACGAGATCCGGGCGCTGGTTGCGAGAGAGCAGGCGCTGCGCGCCTCGACGGCCCCGGCACAGGACCCCGCGACCCGGCGCCAGGAACTGGAGGGGCTGCAGATCCAGCTGGATCAATGCTGGGATCTGCTGCGACAACGGCAGGGCAAGATCGACGCCGGCGAGAACCCGGATGAGGCGCAGGTCCGGCCGGCCAGCCAGGTCGAGAACTATCGGCAATAGCTTCACCCACCCAGACGGAGGCACCATGTTCGGCAGCACCAAGGCATTTAGCGGCTTCTCGGTCGACGACACGGCCACGGCGAAGGAATTCTATGGCGGGACGCTGGGGCTGGAGGTGACGGAGGCCAACGGCATGCTCACCCTGCATCTGGCCGGCGGCGGCACGGTGATCGTCTACCCCAAGGGTGACGGCCACCAGCCCGCCACGTTCACGATCCTCAATTTCCCGGTCCCGGACATCGACGCGGCCGTCGAGGCGCTCGGCCAGCGTGGCGTCGCGTTTGAACACTACGCGGGCACTCCGATGGAGACCGACGCGACCGGGGTCTTCCGCGGTGGCGGTCCGCTGATCGCCTGGTTCAAGGACCCGGCCGGCAACGTGTTGAGCGTCATCCAGGAATAACGGACGACGACGGCGCCCGCCTCAAGCGGCAAGGTGCGGTGCGTACAACTCACCGACGGGAATGCTCGCCGCGAGCCGGTTGCCGGGGCCCGGCAGCGGGCAGGCCCAGGCCTCGTCGTAGGCGCAGGACGGGTTGTAGGCGAAGTTGAAATCCAGGATGAACCGCTCGCCGCGCCGGCCCAGGTATGCGCCCTTGATCGTGTCCAGCAGGTAGCGCCCGCCGCCGTAGCTGCCGTCCGGTTTTGCGGCGGTGGCGTCCCGGAACGGGACGAAGAGCCCGCCGCCGTAGCCGCGCAGTTGCCACACGGCCAGTCGCCCCAACCCCGGCAGTGCGACCGTGCCAAGGCGGGTGAACGACACGGCCCCGTCGGTCCCCGTCTCCACCGTCATCCCCTCGCCGGCGCCGTGGCCGTCGAGCGCGCACTCGAACCGGTACCCCGGGTCGTAAGCGGCGATCGGCAGCCCGGTGAACCGCTCCTTCTTCGCCTGGCTCAGGGCGGACGCCGGGTGGTCGCGGAACAGGGCGTCACGTTGCGTCCGCCAGAGGTCGTGGGCCGCGCGGACGTCGGTGCCGCTGAGTTCGCGGACCTGGTCGTAGAGGGCGAAGGTCCGGCACCGCCAGTCGACAACGGCCGCGGCGGCGTCCGGGTCGCCCGTGATCATGGGCCCCGGACTATGTGGCATGGGGTTGCACCAGGCCAAGCCTGACGAGGCTCTCCCCCGTCGCGACGAGGGCGTCCTCGTTGGACCGGGGCGTCCAGCCGAGGACGCGCCGCGCCTTGTCGTTGCTGATCTGCTTGGCCCTGCCGAGGCGGGGCACCACCTCTTGGAGAAGTGACTTGTTGAACAGCGCGGCCAGGCGCACCAGGACGTCGGGCAGGACGCGGGTGGGCACCCGTGCGGCCGCGTCGCCCAGGCGGTCGCGGAGCACCCGGGCCATGTCGGGCAGGCTCATGGACTCGCCGGCGGCCGCGATGAATCGTTCGCCGGCGGCCGCGGGATTCGTCATGGCCAGGACGTGCAGGTCGGCGACGTCCCGCACGTCCACCACGCCCGTGGACACCTTGGGCAGGCCCGGAACTTTTCCCGACATCAGCCGTTGGACGATCTCGACGGAGCTGGACAGTTTGGGCCCCAGCACCGGCCCGAAGATCCCGACCGGGTTGACGACGGCCAGTTCCAGCCCGCCGCCCTCGCGGGCGACGAAGTCCCAGGCGGCGCGTTCGGCCAGCGTCTTGGACTTCACGTAGGCGCTCACCCCGGCGTGCGGGTCGGTCCAGTCCTCCTCCGTGTACGGCCGGTCCGGGACCGGGCCGCCGTAGCCGACCGCGGCGAAGGAGGATGTCAGGACAACACGCTTGACGCCGGCGTCGCGGGCGGTGCGCAGTACGCGCAGTGCCCCGTCGCGGGCGGGGACGATGAGCTCGTTCTCGTCCTTGGGCATGGTTGGAGGGAAGGGCGAGGCCGTGTGAAGGACAAAGGTGACGCCGTCGACGGCGGCCGGCCAGCCGTCGTCGGACACCAGGTCCGCGGCGGCGAAGGTGAGCGCATCGCCGGGCTCGACGCCGGCCGTCTGCAGCAGGGCGCGCACGTCGCGCTCGCGGTCGACGGAGCGGACCGTGGTGCGCACCCGGTAGCCGTCACCCAGGAGCTTCGCGATGCAATGGCCGCCAAGAAAGCCCGACCCGCCCGTCACCAACACCAGTTCGTTGCCC
This sequence comes from Specibacter cremeus, assembly GCF_003946885.1. Classification (GTDB taxonomy): domain Bacteria; phylum Actinomycetota; class Actinomycetes; order Actinomycetales; family Micrococcaceae; genus Specibacter; species Specibacter cremeus. Next base: position 121,242 of record NZ_RWKQ01000005.1, read on the forward strand.
ATGGCCCTGATTCCCGTCGATTGCCGATTGGTTCCATCATGCATCCGTGGGTGGCCGATCCGGAACCGGAGGGTTCCCCCAACCCAATCCGACAGCAGAACTTATCAATGAACATTAGAATCAGTCACTTCTCATAATTGGTGGTTGGGGTCACACTGGGTAAGGCACATATCCACTCCACCCAGGGGACCCAACCGATGGCCGATTCCACGAACATCCAATCCGTCTGGCGCCGCAAGCCGATGGCCGAGATGGAGATCGAGAGCAAGCACAGCGGACTGTTCAAGAGCTTGGGCCTGTGGCAGCTGACGGCGATCGGCGTCGGCGGCATCATCGGCGTCGGCATCTTCACGCTGGCCGGACTCGTCGCCCACGGCGACGCCAACAATCCCGGCGTCGGGCCGGCCGTGCTCATCTCGTTCCTGATCGCCGGGCTCGCCTCCGCCGCCGCGGCCCTGTCGTACGCCGAATTCGCCGGCATGATCCCGCGCGCGGGGTCGGCGTACACATACGGATACGTGGCCCTGGGCGAGCTGATCGGCTGGTTCATCGGCTGGGACCTGTTGCTGGAGTACATCGCCATCGTGGCCGTCGTGGCGATCGGCATCTCCGGCTACGTCGACGCGTTCCTGGGCGGGTTCGGCGTGCATCTGCCGACCGCCATCTCGGCCACGGCCGACAGCGGCGGCGTGATCAACCTGCCGGCCATCCTCGTCTGCCTGCTGGTCACGTGGATCCTCAGCCGCGGCACGAAGGCGCTGGGCCGGTTCGAACTGGCGGCCGTCGCCTTGAAGATCGTGCTCATCCTATTCATCGTCGGGCTGGGCATCTTCTTCATCAACACGCACAACTACACCCCGTTCATGCCCAGCGGCTTCGGCCCCGTGTTCACCGGCGCGGCGACGGTGTTCTTCGCCGTGTTCGGATACGACGCGATGAGCACCGCGGCCGAGGAGGCCAAGGACGGCAAGAAACACATGCCCAAGGCGATCGTGCTCTCGCTGGTCATCGCGATGCTGCTCTACGTCGCGGCGACGCTGGTGCTCACGGGCATGCAGAACTACAAGGACATCGACCCGGCGGCCGGGTTCGCCTCCGCATTCACCGGCGTCGGGCTGCCGGTCATCGCCAGCATCATCTCCGTGTTCGCCGTGCTGTCCATCCTCACGGTCATGCTCACGTTCCTGCTCGGGGTGAGCCGCGTGTGGTTCTCGATGAGCCGCGACGGGCTGCTGCCCAAGTGGTTCTCGAAGGTCGACCACCGCGGCACGCCACGGCGGGTGACGTGGATCGCCGGACTCGGGTCGGCATTCCTGGCCGGCATCTTCCCGATACGGCTCGTGGCCGACCTGACCAATATCGGCATCCTGGCCGCCTTCGTCGTCGTGTGCATTGCCGTCATCGTGTTCCGCTACACGAAGCCTGATACACCGCGCACCTTCCGGCTGCCGTTCATGCCCGTGGTCCCCGCCGTCGGGGTGCTATTCTCGCTCTTCCTGATCTGGCAGCTGTCGTGGGAGACGAAGGCCCGCTTCGTCGTGTGGCTGGCGATCGGGCTGGTCATCTACTTCACGTACGGGCGCAAGCACTCGCTCATGAACCCGGACAGCCCGCGGCATGCCGAGCTTGAGGACGCCGCCGGCGCGTCCGACTGAAGCCCGGCGACGGCACGCGGCTCACGCCGGTGATAAAGCCCGCACCGTTGCCGCCGCGACAGGCGTTGGGCGCTGCTCAACCGCGCTCTTCGGTTGCCCTCATCGCCTCATACGCAGGCCGCAGCACTTCGGCGAGCGGCCGCGAGCGGACGGTGACCTCCACCGGTGGGGCCTGGTCCACCAACAGTCCCCCGACCGCATGGGTGCGCCGCCGGGGAACGGGAACAGGCGGGACAAAGAAGGCATCGAGCACTTCCGTGAGGGGCGCGCCCGTGCTTTTCTCGTCCGGGCCGCCGGTGTCTGCCGAGTGCATCCGGCCCAGCAGCTCTTCGCGTTCGCGTCCGCGCCAGGCGAGGATCCGGAAGGGATCCTCGTCGAACTGCTCGGCCAGCAGGTAGAACACCGCCGCCAGGTGCTTGCACGGCACTTCCCAGTCGGGGCAGGAGCAGTCCAGACTCAGCTCGCCAGCGCTGCGGGGGAACAGGGACAGCCCGACGGCGGTGAAGACGTCCTCAATGTCGGCGGGCATTTCCCCCGCCAGCAGCGTGGCAACGTACCAGGCGTTGCCGGCGAGCGCCTCCTCCACGGCCGCCCACTCGGCCTTGCCAAACGCGGTGATGCCGATCCGCACGCGGTACGGCTTTGGCCGCGACCCCTGGACGCTTGCGGTGACGGTGCCGGCATCGATGTCAAGGGAGATTACCTGCCCGCGCCGGGCGTAGTTGCGGCCGCGCTGCAGCCTCCCGCCGACGCCCTCCAGTACGTCGATGAACCGCCCCGACCACCAGCTCGTGCCGATGGCGCCCCGGACGCTGCGTGCCTTGACCCCGCCCTCGACATTGCGCGGGGTGGACGGCGGATAACTGGTCTAGTGCGTATCCGGTTAGCTCAGGCTCGCTCGGTGTATGCCCGGAGTTGAGCCGGTCGCGGACGNAGGACTGATTCGAGCTCGCTTCATGACTGTCGC
>NZ_RWKQ01000005.1:123871-127942 GCF_003946885.1 Specibacter cremeus
TGGTCTTACCGTGGCGAGCTGACTGAGGGGCTACCCTTTCCGGCCTTACTGCAGGTCCTCAGCGCGCGAAACATCCCGCGTCGCCAAACCAGCGCGTGCGTTCTTTTCGATCACAACAGCGTTGCCATTCGCAGTCACAGCAAACAAGAACGGCAGATACAGTGTTCCACCCGAATTATTCACGGTCTCGGGATCCAAGGTCAGGTAGTCGAAATCTACTCCGATCACAGCGTTGCATCCAAGGGCATATGCAGCTTCTTTCAATTCCGCTAGAGCGTTTCGCCTGATGTGCGACAGTCCTGACAGCAGGTCTGCGCCAACATCCTTGTTCACTCCCCCAAACCAGCCGTGCGTTGGTCGGTCCATCGATACAGCATCGTCGCCAGAAATATAGCCTGAGTACTTGGTGATCGTGTAGCCGTCAAAATTGAAACCGGATGTGATGAGCATGCTCGCCACGGCATGCTGCTTCGCTTGCTCAGCTTGTTCCGCGTTGGTCTGCTCTAACCTGAAGTTACGTTGGCCCTTTCCCCGGTTTCTCGCTGGATTCCGGGGGAAGGGCCTTTTTTGTACCGGAATCTGTAGCCACTAAATTCTTTGAAAAACCCCTTCATTTCTGATGCCGTTGGGCGTATTCTGTGGGTATGACCAAGGCAACGCCCGCGATGCATGTAGCCGTGAACACCTCCCGCCGGGTGAACAAGTCCGGGGTGGAGGTCGAGTACCGGTCGGTGCTGCTGCGCCGCTCCTACCGGGACGGCGGGAAGGTCAAGCACGAGACGATGGCGAACCTCTCCGCCCTGCCGGATCCGGCCATCGAGACGCTGCGGGCCTCCCTGGCGGGCAAGACGATGGTGGAGGCCGGCGCCGCCTTGCAGATCACCCGCTCCCTGCCCCACGGCCACATCGACGCGGTCTACGCGATGGCCGGCGGCCTGGGCTTCGAGGCCATGCTGGGGCCGGCCTGCCGGGAACGGGAGGTGGTCATGGCGCTGCTGGCCGCCAGGGTCTGCGCGCCGTCCTCGAAGCTGGCAACCCTGTCCTTCTTCGCCGACACCACCCTCGGGGCCGACCTGGGCCCGGTGGGCACCGATGATTTGTACCGGGCCATGGACTGGCTCGGGAACCGGCAGGGAATCATCGAGAAGGCGTTGGCGCGGAAGTACCTGCGCCCGGAGAAGAATCCTGAGAAACTGGCCCTGTTCGACCTCTCCTCCTCCTGGGTCACCGGCACCCACAACCCGCTGGCCGCGTTCGGGTATTCCAGGGACAAGAAGCGCGGGGTCGAACAGATCGAATACGGGATGCTGGCCACCCGGGCCGGGATCCCGATCGCCGTGCGCGTGTTCCCCGGCAACACGGCGGACCCGACCGCGTTCATTGCCATCGCCGCCGACATCCAGGACCTCGCCAAGGTCGAGGACCTGGTCATGGTCGGTGACCGGGGCATGATCACCTCCGCCCGCATCGAGGCGCTGAAGGACACCACGCTGGGCTGGGTCGGTGCCCTGCGCAACACCGCCATCCAGGAACTGGCCGAGGACCAGGGGCCGTTGCAGATGAGCCTGTTCGATGAACAGAACCTGGCCGAGATCAGCCACCCCGACTACCCCGGGGAACGGCTGATCGCCTGCTACAACCCGGCCCTGGCCGGCCTGCGCCAGCACAAGCGCGAGGAACTCCTGGCCGTCACCGAGGGCCGGCTGAAAACCATCCAGAAGGCCGTCGAGGCCGGCCGGCTCAAGGGCGCCGGGAAGACCGGACTGAGGGTCGGGAAAACCCTGGGGAAGAACAACATGGCCAAGCACTTCACCCTCACCATCACCGACACCTCCCTGACCTGGGTGCGGAACCCGGAAACCATCGCCGCCGAGGCGGACCTCGACGGGATCTACGTCATCCGCACCAACGTCGACCAGGACGCCATGGGGGCCGCCGAGGCCGTGCGGGTGTACAAGTCCCTGGCGAACGTGGAGAAGATCTTCAAAACCCTCAAATCACGGGACCTGCACGTGCGCCCGATCTACCACCACACCGAGACACGCACCCGCGCCCACGTGTTCCTGTGCCTGCTCGCCGGCCACCTGACCTGGCACCTGCGCGACGCCCTGGCACCCCTGACCTTCACCGACGAGGACCGGCCGATTCCCGAGGAGCCCGTCGCCGCCGTGCACCGATCCGCCGCCGCGCAACGCAAGGCCAGCACCCAAACACTGGACGACGGCACCCCGGCCCGCTCCTACCAGGCCCTGTTGCGCCACCTGGGCACCCGGACCCGCAACACCATGACCATGGCCGGCACCACCGGCACCTTCGAACTCCTCGCCGTGCCCACACAGACCCAGCACCAGGCCATGACCCTCATCCACGACCACGCCACCACCCACAGAAAGTAGCCAGACACCCCAGACCAAATGACAGGAAGATCCCCGGAAACCCGGGGATCTTCCTGTCCTAACTCGCGTAACTTCAGTCTAACGCGAGACGTTCCTGCTCCTGAGCTATCCGCGCCTTCTCCTGGGTAAGATACTGGTTGTAATGGCCGACCATCTCGTCCACCTTGACGCCGTCGTCGACGCTCAGGCCAGTAATCCCAGACTTGTACTGGAAATCGGACTGCTTTAACCACCGATCGAAAGCGGCGGGGTCAAGTTGGTAGTTCTTCGCAATGTCTCTGGTTTTCATGCAACTCCCTATCGTAGATACTTCATGGCGTTCTGGTTGGTGGGGTCGATATCAAGGATTAAGCTTGCATAGCGATAGCTATTCGTCGGATCGGTTTCACACTTTTGGAGCAGCACGTGAACGTCCAATAGTAAGTCGACCACAGTCTCTCGTGACGGAATTTCTCCCGACTGCAAAGCGTATCTCGAACGACAATATGCGCACACGGCATAACCTGCCTCTTCGAAGAGCTCCCCGCTGCCACATCGAGCGCATTCAATGAGTTTCATCGTGCATTCCACGCCATCCATTATCCGAAAATTACGAGAGACCGAGAGCTTTTGCTTTGGCAGCATCGAAATCATTCTGATCGATCAAGTCGGCCTCGAATGCACGCTTAAGCACTTCTAGCTTGGCCACCAGATCGGGGTTTCCTTGAGGCGTTCCTGCTGTCGGAGTATCCGGCGTCTCAGCATTTTGCATTAGCCGAGGAAGATTGATTGTACCGGCGGCAAGACCCATCCCGAAGATGCCGCTCGCACCGCCTTCACCTCCCGCGGCTTCCATACCTGCCGCAACTGAAGCCTGCAGGTTGGAATTACCACGCGCGCCAGCCAGCGCGTCGGCGCGCTGGACAGACTTGAGGAGTTCCTGGGTGTCCTCGTCGTACCTGATGCCAATGATACTGACGTTTGAGATCGCAAGTCCGCGAGTCGTCGTCCATTGATAGACACTCTCCACCGCACAGGACAGAGATTCCGCGAAACCCATCGAATCCTGTTGAATCTTGGCAATGCGGTTTCCTCGTTCAGAATGATTCGTGTACGAGCTGAAGGCAGCGGAGAGCGAACCGACTACTTCTGAGAACAATTGGGTGGCAGCAGCGTTCGTCCCATCCGTAAAGTCGAACACTTCTTGTACCTGCAAATAGGTTGCCGGGACGAACCGTTTCGCAAACAGAATCGGATCGACGATATTCATACTGTAAACGCCGTGTGTTAAGGCGCCGACCTGCGTATTGAAGTAGGCATCGTCCCAGTAGATTGCCGACTGAGTACCGAATTTGTTGTTCGGGAGCTCCTTCAAGGTCACGAAGAAGGCAAGTTGCTGCGAGCCTGGCCTTCCACCGAACTTAAAACGCTCCCAGGACTGCTTCACAAGCGTCGCAAATGAACTATCGCTGGCGAACATGGACTGAGAATCCACTTCATCCGAGTTCCAGATGTACCCGCCGGGTTCATCTGCGAAAGCAGTGAGTTCTCCGTCCTGAAACAGGAGCAAGCCGTAACCTTCAGGCACTACAATCTTGGATCCGTTGGTCACAATTGCCTGCGACCCCAGGGCCCCGGAAAGGTCGGCGAGTAGGGCTGTGACCTGCGGCTTTGTTGCCGTGTGAGCGGCGTGGCG
>NZ_RWKQ01000050.1 GCF_003946885.1 Specibacter cremeus
TAACTACTATTTTCCCAGCTCAGGGGGCACTTGTTCGGTTTAACACGCCCCAGTCAAAAAGTTCCTACTCGCGGATCCGGGTCTGACGCCCCCGGCGGGTAGATTGGCCCCATGAGCCTCCTCGCGCCAGGCACCATCGCACGGCTGCGGCTGGCCGCACAATGGCTGCTGCCCGGCCTGCGCCCGGCCGGGACCGACGTCGCCGACACCGTCCGCTGGATGACGGCACTGCAGGGCCAGGACTTCCCGGGGGCAATGTGGTCGATCGGCATGCGCACGCCGGGGGCGACGCGCGCCGACGTGGTCTCCGCGTTCAACGTCGGGGCGATCGTCCGCTCGTGGCCGATGCGAGGCACCCTGCACGTGACCGCGGCCGAGGACCTCGGCTGGATCATGGCAACGTGCGCGGGGCGCATCACCGGCTCGTTCACCGCGCGGCACCGGCAGCTGGGAATCACGGCGCCGGACGTCGAGCAGGCGGGGGAAGCCGCCCGGGCGCTGCTCGGGTCGGGCACCGGCCGGGCCACCCGGGAGGACCTGTTCGCCGCCTTCAACGCCGCCGGCCAGGCCACCGCCAACCAGCGCGGCATCCACCTGCTGTTGCTGCTGAGCCTGGCCGGGACGCTCGTGCAGGGACCGGTCAACGCGGCCGGCGGCAACGGCAACGGCCAGTTCTTCGTCCTGGCGGAGACGTGGATCCCGCATCCGCGCCGGCTCGAACGGGATGAGGCCGTTGCGGAGCTGGCGCTGCGCTATTTCCGCAGCCACGGCCCGGCCACCGCCAGGGACTTCCAGTGGTGGACCAAGTTGACGCTCGCCGAAATCCGGGCGGCATTGGCGCAGGTAGGGGCCCAACTGGCCGCCGTGGACGTGCGGGGGACCACGTATTGGATGGCCCCCGAAACCGCGGCCCTGCTGGATGGCGGCCCGGTGCCCGGCGGCCGGTCGCTGCTGCTCCCGCCCGGGTTCGACGAACTGCTGCTCGGGTACACCGACCGCACCGCGTCCCTGGACCCCGAACACGCCGAGCACACGGTACCCGGCAACAACGGCATGTTCCGTGCGACCGTGGTGGCGGGAGGCCGGGTCGTGGGCACCTGGCGCAAGGCACCCAAGGGGAGTGCCGGCGTCGTGCTTCCGGAACCGTTCGACGAGCTGGGACCGGGGCGGCAGCGGGCCCTGGCGAAGGCGTCGGCCGCCTACGCCGGGTTCCTGCGGGGCTGAGCCGCCGCGGCGGGCTTGCCCCGGCAAGGTAACATAACTAGGAGACTGGGGAATCTTCAACGAAGGGCCATGTATGGCAACCGCAACACTCTCCAGGCCGGCGCGTCCCGCCAGGGACAAGCACGTCACCGATTTCATCGCCCTGACCGAACGGGTCCGCGCCGCCGGGCTGATGAAACGGGAGATCCGCTGGTATGTGCGCCGGATGATCCGGTTGGGCCTGGGGTTCGCCGTCGTCGGCGTCCTGTTCACCACCCTCGGGCAGAGCTGGTGGCAGATGGTCACCGCCGTCCTGTTCGCCATCATGTGCACGCTGACGGGCTTCCTTTCGCACGACGCCGCCCACCGGCAGATTTTCGCCTCGGCGAAGAAGAACTCCTGGACCGCGCTCATCACCGGCAACCTTTTCGTGGGGCTGAGCCACGGCTGGTGGATGAACAAGCACGGCAAGCACCACGCCAACCCGAACAAGGTCGGCGTGGATGCGGACATTGCCGCCGGCGCGCTCGTCTTCGACCCGGAGTCCGCCTCGAGGCGGACCGGGTTCGCCAAGTGGTTCGCCGCCCGCCAGGGCTGGTTCTTCTTCCCGCTGCTGACCCTGGCCGCGCTGGACCTGCACGTCGGCTCGACGCGGCGGGTGCTCGGCAGCAAGCACGTGGTGCCGCACCGCTGGGTGGAGATCACGCTGCTGGTGGTGCGCCTGGTGCTGCTGCCGGCGGGTGTGTTGCTGTTCCTGGGGCCGTGGATCGGGCTGGCGTTCATCGTGGTGCAGGAGGTGGCCCTCGGGCTCTACATGGGCGGTTCGTTCGCCCCGAACCACAAGGGCATGCCGCTGGTGGCCAAGGACGTCAAGATCGATTTCATGCGCCGCCAGACGCTGATGAGCCGCAATATTTCCGGCGGCTGGCTGGTTGACGCCGGCATGGGCGGGCTGAACTACCAGATCGAGCACCACCTCTTCCCGACCATGTCCTCGCGCAACCTCAAGCGGGTGCAGCCGATGGTCCGGGCCTACTGTGCCGAGCGCCGCATCGCCTATACGGAGACCCGGCTGTGGCAGTCGTACATGATCGTGATGCGCTACCTCAACCGTGTCGGGCTGGGCCACCGCGACCCGTTCGAGTGCCCCGTCACGGCGCAGCTGCGTTCGGCGAGGTAGCCTTCAGGTCTGCCACGCCCGGCCGGTCACCGAGGTAGCGCCATCACGTCGAAGTGGCGGGACATCTCCCGGCACCTCGACGCTTTGGCGCTACCTCGACGAACACCCGGCGGTGGCTACAGGGTCCCTGTGGCGATCTTCAGCATGCGACGCAGCGGCTCGGCGGCGCCCCACAGCAGCTGGTCGCCGACCGTGAACGCGCTGATGTACTCCGGCCCCATCTCCATCTTGCGGATGCGGCCCACGGGGACGTCCAGCGTGCCGGAGGCGGCGACCGGGGTGAGGTCCGCCATGGACGCCTCCTTCGTGTTCGGCACCACCTTGGCCCACTCGTTGTCGTCCGCCAGCAGCTGCTCGATCTCGGCGACCGAGAGGTCCTCGCGCAGCTTCAGGGTCAGCGCCTGCGAATGCGAGCGCATGGCGCCGATGCGCACGCACAATCCGTCCATGATGACGCGGTTCTCTGCCGTGGTGCCGAGGATCTTGTTGGTCTCGACCCCGGCCTTCCACTCCTCCTTGGACTGGCCGTTGCCCAGGTCCGCGTCGATCCACGGGATCAGCGAGCCGGCCAGCGGCACGCCGAACTGGCTGGAGTCGATGCCCTCGCGCTGGTGGGCCAGGACCTTGCGGTCGATCTCCAGGATGGCCGACGCCGGGTCGTCCAGTTCGCTGGCGACCTCGCTGTTGAGCGTGCCGAACTGGTTCAGTAGCTCGCGCATGTGCCGGGCGCCGCCACCGGAGGCCGCCTGGTAGGTCATGGACGTGCCCCATTCGACCAGTCCGTTCGTGAACAGCCCGCCCAGGCCCATGAGCATGCAGGAGACGGTGCAGTTGCCGCCGATGAAATCCTTGGTGCCGTTCGCCAGGCCCTTGTCGATGACATCCCGGTTGACCGGGTCCAGGACGATGATGGAGTCGTCGTTCATGCGCAGCGTGGACGCGGCGTCCAGCCACAACCCGGCCCAGCCACGGCCGCGCAGCTCGGTGTGGACGCGCTTGGTGTAGTCGCCGCCCTGGGCGGTGACGACGATGGGCAGCTTGGCCAGCGTGTCAATGTCAAAGGCGTCTTCCAGCGTGCCGGTGCCGCCAATTTCCGGGGCCTTGCCGCCGGCGTTGGAGGTGGAGAAGAAGACGGGGTTGATGGCGGCGAAGTCGCCCTCATCCTGCATGCGTTGCATCAGGACGGAACCAACCATGCCGCGCCAGCCAACCAGGCCGACGGAGGGAACGCTGTTCAGGGTCATGAGGGCAAGTTTACCGGGGATCCGTGCGCGGCCCGGCGCCGGGGGCGGCCGCGCCGGCGCCCTGGGCGGCGATGCCGGCCGTCGTGGCCGCCGCTGCCCACCTGCTATAGCGTCAGCGTTCGGTTGACGACCCGTTCAGCGGCCTGGCGAAGCGTGTTGTTGTGCGCACGCGCATATCCGCGCAGCCGGGTGAAGGCCTCGACCATGTCCACCCTGCCGGTTTGGGCGATGACGCCCTTGGCCTGTTCGATGAGGATCCTGCTGTTGAGGGCGTGCTGCAACTGCTCGTTCACGATCGCGCTTTCACGCAGCGTGCGCTCCTGCAGGATGCTGATGGTTGCCACGTCCGCCAGCGCCTGGCCGATGGCGGCATCCTCCACATTGAGTTGGCCGGTCTCGCGTCGGAACAGGTTCAGGGCCCCGATGGTCCGGGCGCGCACGCGCATCGGGATGGCATGCACCGATCGGAATCCCTGCGCCAGGGCCGCTTCGGTGAAATCCGGCCACCTGTCAGCGGCGGCGTCGAGGTCGGCAACGGAGACGACCATGCCCGACGTATAGCACTCTACGCAGGGGCCCGCGCCCGCCTGGCGCTGGAGGGCCTCCACCAGGTGGCTCTCCTCGCTCGTGGACGCCAGCACCTGCAGCTCACCGTTGGGATCGGCCAGCAACAGCCCGGCCGCGGCCGTGTCGAGCAGACCGACGGATTCCTCCACCAGCGTATGGAGCAGGTCCACGACGTCGTAGTCGTCCACCAGCGTGTTGGAGAGTCTCACGAAAGCGGCGCTCACGAGGGAGGCCCGGCTCAAGGTCGCCATAAGCCAAATTGTACGACTCTCGGGTCGCGTGGCGTCAGGGCCGGGGCGGTGAGAAATCCAGGCGCCGGGCCACCACGTCGGCGGCGATCTCGCGCAGCGGACGCCCCTGGACGAAGGCGTGGGCGCGCAGCAACAGCAGGGCCTCCGTTGCGCCGACGCCGGCCTGGACCAGCACCATCCCGGTCGCCTGGTGGATCTCCCGGCGCGACAGGAAGGAATGCTCTACCGGCGCGCCGATCCCCCGATCATCCTGGACGGCCAGCAAGCGGGCCAGCAGCTCCCAGGCGGCCTGGTCGGCCAGCCCGACCACCCGGAGCCGTTCACTGGGGTCGAGCGCCCCCGGAGTGGACCGATAAAGTTCGACGACGCCCACGTCCAGGGCGCCCACGGTCAGGGGAAATACGAACAGGGCCCGCACGCCGAGTTCCAGCAGGGACTGCCCGAACACGGGCCATCGGGTGGTGTCATCGTGGCGCAGCCGGGCCATGAGCACCGGCCGGCGCAACCGCATGGCTTCCCAGCGCGGGCCTTCGCCCGGATCGAACTGCAGTTCCTCCAGGCGGGCCGCCACGGCGTCGCTGGCGCAGATGGACGTGCCGGGAAACGCGGTGCCCCCGATGGACACGGCGGCGCCCGTGATCGTGAGTGCGCGGACAAATGCCATGCACAGCCGCCGATCTGGCTGCCCGTCGCCGGGGACTTCGTGCCGAGCCATGGTCAACAGCCCTCCTGTGCCCGCGGTCCCCCGCCCTCTTCAGGATACGGTTGCGCGCTCGTCCGGTCAGCAGGCACGGGCTTCGAGTGGCACCCGGTGGACTCGAATCCTCCCGGACCATGGTAATGTTCGAGCAAATCCGGCCGGTGTGGGAGGAATAAGTGGAACCCGGGAAGCGTCCCACAATATCTGACGTCGCACAGAGGGCCGGGGTGTCCCGCACGACTGTCTCCCATGCGCTCAACGGACGCGGCTATGTCGATCCCCGAACCAGGGAGAATGTCCGCACGGCGGCGCAGCAACTGGGGTACCACCCCAATCTTCGGGCGCAGCGGCTTCGGACCGGGAGCGCCCAGGCCGTCGGCCTGGTGGCGTCGATGCCGGTCTCGGTTGCCGCCGGCCCCTCGCGGCTGGGGTTCTTTATGGAGGTGGCGGCCTCGGCGGCCGAAACGGCGTTGATGCACGGCTTCGCAATGCTCCTGGTGCCGCCGTTGGACACACAGCCCAAACTGGATCAGTTCGATATCGACGGCGCGATTGTGGTGGAGCCGGAGGAAAACGACCCCGCGACGGCTCAGCTGCGGGCCAATGGTGTCCCCGTGGTGAGCCTGGGCTGGCAGCCCGGAGCCAGGTCCGACATTCCCTATATTGACATGCAGTCGCAACTGACCGGAAAGCTGCTCCTGGAGCACCTTTACGACCAGGGAGCGCGCCGGATCGCACTGCTGGTCGGTTCGGAGAGCCGGCACTCATACCTTGATGTGGCAGACGCCTACGAGCAGTTCATTTCGGACCACGCGCTCGAACCGCTGGTCGTGCGGGTGGATGAGAATGAGGGCGAGGACGGCGGATATTCCGCCGTCCTCGCCCTCATGGATTCACATCCTGGGATTGACGGGATCTGCGCCCTGGTGGATGCCTTTGCCGTCGGAGTGGTCCGAGGTTTGAAGGAGCTGGGCCGCAGGATCCCGGAGGATGTCAGGGTGGTGACCCGCTACGACGGACTACGCGCGCAGACCTGTCAGCCGCCATTGACGGCGGTGAACCTGAACCTTAGCCAGGTGGCCGAACTCGCGATTGAATTACTCTTGGAGCATCGCGGCGGGGACCATTCGCGCCACGTTGTCCCCGGGCCGCCTCAGCAGCTGGTGCCCCGGGCCTCCTCCGTCGTCCCGGTCACGGAGCGTTCATCCGTGGACCAGGACAGCTATCCCTGACACGAGGGCGAAGCTCAGGACAATGGTGCGCATGCGCCGCCCGCTCAGACGGTGGTGAATGGCGGCACTGACCAGCGCTCCGACAGCAAGGGCCGGCAGCAGGAACACGGCCATACTGACCTGCTCCCCGGTGACCTTGCCCGTCACGCCCAGCAGGACCAGGGAGAGGATCTCTCCGACCAGGAAGCAGAATGCGACGGTGGACCGCAGCACCGGTGCGGGGCGGTGCTGGTAGGCCAGGACCAGGGGCGGGCCGCCGATTCCGGTTGCGGTTTCGGTTACGCCGGTGACCGCTCCGACCGCGATCAGCGCGGTCCGGCCCGCCGTGAAGGCCGGAACCAGCAGGGAGGCCAGGGCGGCGGCAATGGTGGATACTCCGATAAGGATGCTCAGCCCCGACGCGGGTACGGCGATCAGGACCCAGAATCCCACCACCGTGCCGGCGATGCGGCCGGCAGTGATCCACCCGGCCCCGTGAAGGTCGAGGGCGTGACGTTCCCGCCAGACCACGTAGGCATTGAGCGGGAGCATCAGGATCAGCAGCATCACCGGCAGCAGCGAAGGGGCGTAGATTCCGACAATCGGGGCGACGATCAGGGCGAATCCCATGCCGGTGCTTCCCTGGACCAGGGACGCGATGGCCACGGCCACGGCGGTGAGGATGAATAGTTCGGTAGTCAAGGTGATTCTCTCATTCAAGGTATCCGGGTGCGGAAGCTGATATTGGGACGGCGTCGTCAGTTGCCGACGAGGAGCGCCACATCGGCCGTGCTCCCTTGCCGCTGAACGCGATGCTCCGGCGCGGTGGGATGGAGCCGGCGCATCGGTGCCTGGGCAACGACACGGTGCGCCACCTCGCGGGCTTCCTGGAGGAAGGTATGGGCGTCCCAGTCCACCGGCCAGCCCTTGAAGAGCCGCAACTTTCCGCCGACGACGACGGCGCTGATCTGATCGCGGTTGGCGTACCGCACGAGTTCCCAGCTGGGATCCCAGGAGGGCTGCATTTCCGGGACAGCCCAGTCGAGCACCAGGAAATCGGCGGCTTTCCCGGGCGCGATTTCTCCGGTGATGGTGCCCAGCCCGGCAGCTTCCGCGCCGCCCTGGGTCCCATGGTGGAGCCAGGTCCAGCCGCCCCCGCAGGAGGAATCGCCGTTCTGGAGACCGTAGGTGAGCCGCTGGGCCATTTCCGCAGCATCGAGTAGCCGGAAGCCGTCGCTTCGGGTGCCGTCGGTGCCGATGCCGAAGCGGATCTTTCGTTCAGCCAGCGCCGTGGCCGGGGCAACTGCGTTGCCTTTCCACGCACTGGCAACGGGGTTGTAGCTGACCGCGCTGTCGGATTCTTCCAGGAGGCGCAGTTCGTAGGGGGTGAGCAGCGTCGCGTGCGCCGCCAGCAACTGCGGTCCCAGCGCCCCGATCGAGTGCAGATACTCGATCGGGCGCATGCCGCAGCGTTCGATGGAGCGCTCGACCGAGGCGAGATGTTCGTTGAGGTGGATCTGGAATACCGCGTTGGCGTCGTCGGCGAGCCTGGAGGTGTCCCGTAGAACGAGGTCGCTGGCCGCCTCGGGGATGGAAACCGCTAGAGAAGGGTGGACGAGGGGATCCGCGCTCCAACGGTTCAGGTGGTGTTCGGCCTCGCGCATGACTGTCGCGTGGGGGATCAGGGATCCGTCGACGGCGATGTCGTTGCAGACATAGCCCAGGACGCATCGCAGGCCCGCGTCGTTCGTCGCTGCGGCGATCGTACCGACGTCGACGCTGGCCCGTGTTCCGGCGTCACACACGGTGGTGAAGCCGCCGCGCAGGGATTCCAGGGCGGCCAGCTTGGCGGCCACGTAGATCGATTCGTCGTCAAGGTGCTGCTCCAAGGGCACCCATAGCCGGCGGAAGATTTCCGAGGGTTCGCCGAAGGCCATCGCTTTACCGAAGCTCTGCGTCAGGTGGTTGTGGGTGTCCACGAAGCCCGGCATCAGCAGGTGATCAGGCAACCGGACGGGCGTGAGGTGCGGGTTCGATGCCTGAAGGATCTCAGCGGGGCCGACTTCGCGGAAGACGCCGCCGGCGACGACCACACCGTGATCCCGGACCGGTCCCTCCGGCAGGAGCAGCAATTCCGGCAGCAGCAGCATCTCATTCTGCTCAAGGGCGCTGGGGTCGATCGTGTTCATCGTGTACCTTCCGTTTGGATCTGCGGCTCGAGAGCCGTTTCGAATTCATGGGGTTCATGCGAAATTTCAGTGACCTCAGTATTGGGGGCCGTGCGACGCCCGAGGTGGTGGAAGACGAAGTTCGTCAGTGCTCCAACGAAGGCCGTCATGGCCACCCCGCTGCCCAGCAGGATGGATGCGTTGACCGGCAGATGGGCGTACATGCCGGGGACCAGAATTGGCATCAGGCCGGCAGCCAAGGCGATGGCGGCGATGATCGTGTTGCGGTGATCGTTGAAATCAACGCGGCGCAGCATCCGGAAGCCCATCGCGATGATGATGGAAAACACGATGACCGCGGTGGCCCCGATGACGGCGGAGGGTATGCCCGCCATCAGGCGGCCCACCGGTGCCAGCACGCCGATGACGATCAGGATCACCCCGGCGCCAACGGTGACGAAGCGGGTCCGGACGCCGGTGGCCTGGACGATGCCGATGTTTTCACCGCTGGTGACTATCAGTGAGGTTCCGAACAGGCCTCCGAAAAGCGACATGATGGCATCGCCCCTAATGGTTTTTGGAGCGTCCCGCTCGATGACGATGTCCTTGCCGACGATCTCGCCGTTGAGGATGGTCTGCCCGGTCGCCTCGGCCATGGACGCGATGCTGAAGATCAGCAGCGGAAGGGAGGCAAGGATGTCGAATTGTGGCGGCCCGAACGGCAGGAACTGAGGCAAGGCAAGAATGCTGCCGGTGCCTACACCGCTGAAATTCGCCATGCCCAGCAGGGCGCCGAGGACCGTTCCGGCAAGCATCCCGAGCAGCACCGCGACCTGCCGCAGCCCGTTGCGCATCAGACGGTAGAAGAGCACGATGAAGCCGATGGTCGCGATACCCAGTCCAAGGTTGTTCAGGTTCCCGAAATCCTTCGAGCCGGGTTGCCCGGTGATCAGAAACGCCGACACCTGGACAAGGTTTACCCCGATGACCACGATCATCGTGCCGACCACTACCGTCGGAAAGAATCTCAACAGGCGGGTGAACAGGGGCAGGACCAGAAAGTAGAAGACACCGGTAAGGATGACGGCCCCGGTAGCCATCTGGAGTCCGTGCTGTTTCGCGATCATCAGGAACATGATGATGGGCGCACCGCCCGGAAGCATGACGAACGGAAGTTTCGCGCCGATTTTCCAGGGGCCGAAGGATTGGAGCAGCGTGCCCAGCCCGCTGAGGATAAAGGTGGCGCTGAGCAGGTTGGTGGTCAGCGATTCCGACAGGCCAAGGGTCTTGCTGACCAGGAAGACGGAGGACAGGGGCGTGGCCACCATGACCATAACATGCTGCAAGCTGAGGGGGACGAGCCGCCGCAACGGGGGAATCTCGTCCACGGGATGGCGATTTGTAAGTTTCATGATGCCTGACTTCTCTCAAAGGGGAGGAACGGACATCGCGGGCGGTGTCCGTAAATTGTCAAGGCCTCTGAGGCTGTGATGACTTGGTGGATCGAACAACGCTGTTGTCCACAGTCCCTCAGAAGTTCTCGTTCCTGCTTACCGGGAAGGTCGCTTGTGGCTATCCCAAATCGATTTGGGATAAGCCTGACCCTTTCCATGTATGGCTGTCAAGGGGTTCGCGCCAAGTCGACCGAAAGGTGCGGGAAATCCGGATGGATTGCCTGGCGTCCGGGCGGCACTGCTGCCCCGCCCGCTATGGGTAAGCCCGGTGCGTTGGCCGGTCGTCTTGGGCGCCCCTTTGAAGGTGCCGGGTTCGGCCCTGTCGACGTCGACGGGGCCGGGGCCAGCGGGCCCTACCCCCCCCTTGGCCGAAGGCACCCGCAAGCGGTAAAATGATTACGTTGCCCCGGACCCCGGCAGCGTACCGTCACGACGCCACCGATGCTGGAAAATCAACCCTCCAAAATCGGCCCTGCAGGTCAGCAGGCGGCGTCGCAGATTAATGCGCAACCCGCGGGATCGACGATGGGCAGCTTGAGCATTCGCTCCAGTGCCGCAATCCGGCTCTCATCCCTCCGCCCCCGCTCGATGCGTTCCGACCGGTCGACACCGGTCCTGTGGAGATTTGGCACAAGGAGTCCGCGATGAGCACAACACCAGGGGCAGCCCGCACACCGGGACACCGGCGCTGGCACCGGGGAGGGCACGGCGACGCGGCGGCCAGGCACGACGGCCGGGATCGCACCAGCGTGGTCGGCCGGGAGCGGGCAACATACGGCGGCATCAAGCTCGGCTCCGCGTTCTTCGGTTGGCTCACCGCGACGGGCACGGCCGTGCTGTTGACCGCGTTGGCGGCCGGTGCAGGTGCCGTCGTCGCCTTGGCCTCCGGGAACAACGCCACCGGCAACACAGCCACCATGGGGGTCACCGGGGTCATAGTCCTGCTGGTAGTCCTGTTTGTCTCGTATTATTGCGGCGGGTACGTCGCGGGGCGGATGGCGCGGTTCAACGGACTGACCCAGGGCTTGTTTGTTTGGCTGTGGGCCGTGGCCATCGCCGTCGTTGTGGCAATCGTCGCCGCCGTCGCCGGCAACAAGTTCGACATCCTGGGGCGGCTCAACAGCTTCCCGCGCCTGCCGTTCAACGAAGGCAACCTGACCGCCGTCGGTGTCCTGGCCGTCGTCGTCGCGGCCGCCGCCGCGTTGGCCGGGGCACTCCTGGGCGGGCTGGCCGGCATGCACTTCCACCGGAAGGTGGACCGCGCCGGGTTCGACACCGCGCCGCGGGATGCGGCGTCTCCCGGAGAGGAGGCGTCGCCATGAGTACGCAGACAACCGGTGGGCCGGCCCCGGCTCCGCAGGTCCGGCCCAACCGCATGGTCAACGGCTACGTCACCCTGTTGAAGACGGTGCGGGAGGCCGGCTTGCTGCGCCGCCGACGCCGCTTCTACCTCACGCTCTTCATCGTCCTGTTGCTGTTGCTGGCGGCGGCCTGGACCGGGTTTGCGGTCATCGGCCAGTCCTGGTTCCAGCTGGTCATCGCGGCGGTCCTGGGCGTTCTCTTCACTCAGTTCGGTCTGTTGGCACACGAGGCGGCACACCACCAGGTGTTCGCGTCCCGGGGCGCCAACGACTGGTTCGGCAGGCTGCTGGGCATCACCCTTGTCGGGATTAGCTTCGGCTACTGGAATGACAAGCACAGCCGGCACCACACCAACCCGAACACCATTGGCCGGGACCCGGACATCAAGCCGGGCACCATCGTCTTCTACCCGGAGGCCGCGGCCGAGCGGCACGGACTGATGGCGGCGGTCGCCCGGCGGCAGGGCTATCTCCTGTTCGTGATCCTGCCGTTCCTGGGCGTGGCGCTGCACGTCGACTCGTTCAAGTTCCTGCTGCGCCATGCCCGGACCGAGCACCGGTGGCTGGAATTGGGCAGCATCACCGCGCGGCTGTGCCTGTTGCTGGGCATCGCGTTCCTCTACCTGCCGCTCGGCATGGCGTGCGCGTTCGTCGCCGTGCAACTGGGCGTCTTCGGCTTTTACATGGGCGCCTCGTTCGCACCCAACCACAAGGGCATGCCCATCCTGCCGGCGAACAGCCGCGTCGACTTCCTCAACCGCCAGGTGCTCACCTCGCGCAACATCGCCGGTGGTTCGTTCATCAGGACGCTGCTGGGCGGGCTGAACCATCAGGTGGAGCATCACCTGTTTCCGGACATGCCGCGCCCACAGCTTCCCGCTGCGGCCGTGATTGTCCGCGAGTACTGCCGCGAGAACAACATCGCCTACACGGAGACGTCGCTGCTCGGGTCGTACCTGATCGTGGTGCGCTACCTGAACCGGGTGGGCTTGTCCGCGGTGGACCCGTTCGAGTGCCCGCTGGCGGGGCAGCTGCGGCGACGGTAGGCCGGTCAGCCGGCCGCCAGATCGTCGCGGGCCCACGTGACGATGCGGTATTCGGTGCCGTTGCCGGACGTGTGCCAGCCGTCCGCCGGTGCGGCGTCCCGGAGCGACCACCCCGGGCCGAGGGGCGGCGCCTGGGTGTCTCCGGGCACGTCGGTGTTGATGACGGTGACGACGGCGACGGTGGCCTGCGCCAGCACCTGCCCGAACACCTGCCCGCCGCCGATCACCCAGATTTCCTCCGCACCGGGGGAGCGGCGCGCCTCCTCCAGCGCTTGCGGCACCGAATGGACGACGACGGCGCCGCCCGCCTCGGGCGTGCCGGCCCAGCCGGGTTGCGCGGTCACCACGATGTTCGTGCGGTCCGGCAGGGGGCGGAACCTCGCCGGGAACGAATCCCACGTCTTGCGGCCCATGACGACCGGGTGGCCGGCGGTGGTCCGCTTGAAATGGGCCAGATCCTCGGGCAGGTGCCACGGCATGCCGCCGTCCCGGCCGATCACGCCGTCGGTGGTCTGTGCCCAGATCATGCCGATGAAGGGGACGGGACGCGGGAGGCCCTCGGCGCTCATACGGCGATCGGCGCCTTGATGGTCGGGTGGTGCCGGTAGTCCAGCAGTTCGAAGTCCTCGAGGGTGTAGTCGAGGATGGAGTCCGGCTTCCGCACGAATCTCAGCTGCGGATATGGGTAGGGAACACGCGCGAGCTGCTCGGTGACCTGGGCGACGTGGTCGTCGTAGATGTGCACGTCGCCGCCGGTCCACACGAACTCGCCGGGCTCCAGGTCCAGCTGGTGCGCCACCATGCGTGTGAGCAACGCGTACGAGGCGATGTTGAACGGCACGCCCAGGAACATGTCGGCGCTGCGCTGGTACAGCTGGCAGCTGAGCCTGCCCGGGCCGTCGGGTTGTGGCTCCACGTAGAACTGGAAGAAGGCATGGCACGGCGGTAGCGCCATGTCCTTGATTTCCGCCACGTTCCAGGCCGAGACGATGTGCCGGCGGGAATCCGGGTTGTTGCGCAGGGACTCCATCACCGCGGCGATCTGGTCGATGTGGCCACCGTCGGGCGTCGGCCAGGAGCGCCACTGGACGCCATAGACCGGGCCCAGCTCGCCGTCGTCGTCCGCCCATTCGTTCCAGATCCTGACCCCGTGCTCCTGCAGCCAGCGCACATTGGAGTCGCCGCGCAGGAACCACAGCAGCTCCAGCGCCACGGACTTGAAATGCACGCGCTTGGTCGTGACGAGCGGGAAGCCGTCCGCCAGGTCGAAGCGGATCTGGCGGCCGAACACGCTGCGCGTGCCCGTGCCGGTGCGGTCGGATTTGGCGACGCCGTGGTCCATGACGTCGCGCAGCAGGTCCTCATATGGGGTGCGGATGCTCACGGGTACAGCTTACCGGGCGGGCTGGAAGTTGGTCGGAAGCAGCCAGGACGCAACCGCCGGGACGGCGAGGGGGCCCAGACCATGGGGTTCGCGATTTTGGTGGGTGGCGTGCATTCAGCCTGCCGCCAGCGTCAATTCCCCAGATAACGCCCGTTCGCCGGGGCTACACCTGCGTTATCTGGGGAATTGACGCGGCCAGCTGACAGGCTCGACCGCCGGGCCAGGCCTGCCGTCGCCCGTCACCTTTCATTCCTCACCATGTGCGGGTGCCTGAGGCCAACACCCGCACGTATCGAAGAACCAGGGAAGCGTCGTACGGGTCAGTCGTCGTACGGCTTGTGCGCCTCCAACGCGACGATCGTGCCCGGCGCCGCGACGGACACGTGCGCCACGAGCATCTCGCCGGGGGCCAGGTGCGGGTCCGTCCCGGGCAACGCATCGGCCAGGCCGTCGTCCATGTGGTCGGCGAGCGTGGCCAGCACGGTCGGCAGCACGGGCCGGTGGGTGCACACGGCCACGGGCGTGCCCTTGGCCAGCAGCCGGTCGAACAGGGCGCCCACCTTCGCCGGCTTGCGCTTGTGGTCGGCCTCCGTGAGCCAGTGGGTGACCTTGACCTTCGCCCGGGACGCCTGCGCGTACGGGGCGATCGTGGTCAGGCAGCGCACCCACCCGCTCGTGACGACCTTGTCCGGGTGCCACGCCATGAGCAGCCGCTGCACGTACAACGCCTGCCGCTTGCCGGTGGCCGCCAACGGACGCTCGCCCTCGGCGCGGGTCCACGCCGAGCGCGGCTTCGCCTTTGCATGGCGCACCACGATCAGCGGCCACGTCTCCAGCCGGCCGGCCTCATGCGCCGCCGCGAGCGCATCGAGCGGGACGACGTCGGACGGGTTCGTCAGCAGGCCGCGCGCCTTCCCGACCTGGCACCACAGGACGGTGTCGACCTCCTTGCCGTCCGGCAGCGGCGGCATGTCCCCCGTGGCCGCGGCCCAGTAGTGGACCTCTTTCAGCCCCGGTTTCACCGGGTACCGGATGGTCGGCAGCGGGATGCCCAGCTTGATCGGCAACCCCACCTCCTCGGCCACCTCGCGCACCGCGCATTCGGGCAGCGTCTCGCCTTGGTCCAGTTTGCCCTTGGGCCAGGACCAGTCGTCGTATCGTTGCCGGTGGATCAGCAGCACCTCGAGCTGCTTCCTCCTGACCCGCCAGCACAGCGCGCCCGCCGCGCGGACGGCGATGCCGTTGCCGCCGCCGTCGCTCCCCTCGAACAGGTGTTCGGCGCTGCGCATCAGAGGCGGTTGGCCGACCGCTGCCGGGTCCGGCCGGCCAGCAGCCACGACTGGACGTCGCTGAGCGGGTCGCCGTCGACATCGAGGTGGTGGCGCAGCCACTGCCCCTGGTCATCGAGGTGCCAGCTGGCGGTGCGATCGTCGAGGTACCTGTCGAGCAGCGCGTTCACGTCGGCGATGTCGTCCCGGTTCCCGAGCCGGACCAGCGCCTCGACGCGGCGGTCCAGATTGCGGTGCATCATGTCGGCCGAGCCGATGTACACGACCGGGTCGCCACCGTTCGCGAACGTGAAAACGCGCGAGTGCTCCAGGAACCGGCCCAGGACCGAGCGGACCGTGATGTTCTCGCTCAGGCCGGGCACGCCGGGGCGCAGCGAGCAGATGCCGCGCACGATCACGCCCACCTCGACACCCGCCTGGGAGGCCCGGTAGAGGGCGTCGATGATGGCCTCGTCGACCATCGAGTTGACCTTGATGCGCACACGCCCCGGCCGGCCGGACCGCGCGTTCGCGATCTCCTGGTTGATGCGGTCGACCAACCCCGAACGCACCGAGCGCGGCGCCACGAGCAGGCGCTCGAACGTGGACTTCGGCGCGTAGCCGGAAAGCTGGTTGAACAGCCGTGAGAGGTCCTCGCCCACCTGCTCGTCGGCCGTCAAGAGCCCCAGGTCCTCGTAGTAGCGGGCCGTGCGCGGATGATAGTTGCCGGTGCCGATGTGGCAGTAACGGCGCAGTCCGTCCTGCTCCTGGCGCACCACCAGGGACAGCTTGCAGTGCGTCTTGAGCCCGACGATGCCATACACGACGTGCACGCCGGCCTGCTCCAGCGTCCGCGCCCAGGAGATGTTCGCCTGCTCGTCGAAGCGGGCCTTGATCTCCACGAGCGCCAGCACCTGCTTGCCGGACTCGGCCGCGTCCACCAGGGCATCGACGATCGGGGAGTCGCCGGAGGTGCGGTACAGGGTCTGCTTGATGGCGCGGACCTTCGGATCGGCCGCGGCCTGTTCCAGGAACGCCTGCACCGAGGTCGAGAACGAATCGTAGGGATGGTGCAGCAGGATGTCGCGCCGGCGCATGGCGGCAAAGACGTTCGCCGCCTTGGACGTCTCGGACTCGTTCAGGTACCGGGACGTGTGCGCCACGTGTTTCGGATAGCGCAGGTCGCTGCGGTCGATCCCGCCGATGACGGACAGGCCGCGCAGGTCCAGCGGCGCCGGCAGCGCGTACACCTCGGAGTCCTCGACGTCGAGCTCGCGCACCAGCAGGGCCCGGACGTTCGGGTTGATGTCGGTGGTCACCTCGAGCCGCACGGGCGGGCCGAAGCGCCGGCGCAGCAGCTCCTTCTCCAGCGCCTGCAACAGGTTCTCGGCGTCGTCCTCCTCAACCTCCAGGTCCTCGTTGCGGGTGACCCGGAACGTGTGCTGCTCAAGGACGTCCATGCCGGGGAACAGCTGGTCCAGGTGTTGGCCGATCACCTCCTCCAGCGGGATGAACCGGGCCACCCGCCCGGGCACGGTGCCGGCGCGCGGGCCGTCCACGGACACGAGCCGGGGCAGCTGGTCCGGCACCTTCACACGGGCGAACAGCTCCTTCTCGCTGACCGGATTGCGGACCACGACGGCAAGGTTCAGCGATAGCCCGGAGATGTACGGGAACGGATGGGCCGGGTCGACGGCCAGCGGCGTGAGGATCGGGAAGACCTTCTCGGAGAACATCGTGCCAAGCCGGTCCTTGGACGCCTCGTCCAGTTCGTCCCAGTGCACCAGGTGGATGTTCTCGTACGCCAGCGCCGGCCGGATCTGGTGTGCGAACACCTGGGCGTGTCGGGCCTGCAGCTTGTGCGCGGCGTCGCTGATCTGCTCCAGCACCTCGATCGGACTCAGCCCGGCCGGCGACGGCACGGCCAACCCGGTGGCGATGCGGCGCTTGAGGCCGGCAACGCGCACCATGAAGAACTCGTCAAGGTTGGAGGCGAAGATGGACAGGAAGTTCACCCGCTCCAGCAGGTACAAATCCGGGTCCTCGGCCAGCTCCAGCACGCGGGCGTTGAACGCCAGCCAGCTCAGCTCGCGGTCCAGGAAGCGGTCGCCGCTGATGTCCCCGTCGGGGATCTGGCTCGGCTCGAACTCCGGGATGTCGATGCGGTCCTGGGTGGCGCGGGCGGCCTGCACCTCGGAGGAGCCGAATCGTTCCAGGCCCAGCGTGGAGCCCGTGCCGGACGGGCCCAGTCTTTCCGCGTTCATGGTCGACCCCTCACAGTAGACGCTTGAAGTTGATTTAACACTACAAGCAGGTGCCGGGCACTACGGTGCGATCGGCGCGTACATCACGTCCGCGTCCCAGCGGGTGAAGCCGAGCTTGTGGTAGAGGGCGACGGCGGCCGTGTTGTCGGCGTCGACGTACAGCATGATCGATGCCAGCCCGGCCTTGTGCAGGTGCTCGATCCCGCGCACCGTCAGCAACCGTCCCAGCCCCCGTCCCTGTGCCGCCGGGGTGACGCCGACGACGTACACCTCGCCCATGGGGGCGGCGCCGCCCACGCCCGGGTGCACCTTCGTCCAGTGGAAGCCTAGGATCGTGTCCGACGCGTCGACGGCCAGGAAGAAACCGGCCGGATCGAACCAGGGCTCGGCCATGCGCGCCCGCAGATCGGCGAGCGTCATGGCGCCCTGCTCCGGGTGGTGGGCGAAGGCGGCGGCGTTCGCCGCCAGCCAGGGCCCCTCGTCCTGGTGCGGGACAAACGTCCGCAACGTCACGCCGTCGTCCATCAGCCGCGCCGGCAGCGGCGAGGTGACGGGCGGTTCCGGGTTGCGCCGCACCAGGCGCATCCGCCACAGTTCGCGCACGGCATGGAAGCCGTAGGTGGCCGCGAGGTCGGCGGCGGCCTCATGGTTGCCGTGCGACCAGGCCTTCAGCCCGGCGAGCCCGCGCACATCCCGCAGCCGGTCCACGAGCAGCTCGCCGACGCCCTGGTTGCGGTAGGTGGGGCGCACCACCAGTTCCAGCACGCCCTCGCCGCCGTGCAGCACGACGACGGCGGCACCCGCGAGGGCCTGCGCGGTCGACGGGTCGGAATGCTCCTCGGGGGCGTAGGCGGCCAGCGTCAGCAGCGTGTCCTCGTCGGCGTCCGGGTTCCTGAGGTTCACGAGCGTCTGCTCGGACAGCGGCGGGTTGCCGTCCGCCGCCCCGGCCGCGTCGACCAGGGCGGACAGGTCACGCAACAGTTCGGGATCGGGAGCGCCCGGGGTCACCACGACGGGCCAGTTCTCAGTCTTCGCGCGGCTCATGAGCCCAGCCTAGACCCCACGCCCTCCCGTTGATCCATCGCTGGCGCGATGTGCCAACGGGTCCCTCGGGCGTGTGGGCCCGATTTGCGCGCGCGCCGGTCCTGTCCTAGAGTTTTGGGGTCGGCCGCGATACGTTCGCTGGGTCGGCGCGAGGGGGATGCACCAGTCGGGGTGCCCTCGATACGTTCGACCCGTATGTCCTCCACTCATCCACCCAACTGGTGGTCACATGTTGCACGGAATCCGCGGATTTTGGGCCACAAGTGACCACCAGTTGGCTGTTTAAGGGGTGGTCAGCTCGTCCTCGGACACGCGGGCCACGGTCAGCCGGTACCCGACATTGCGGACGGTGCTGATCAGCTTCTCGTGGTCGGCGCCCAGCTTGGCCCGCAGACGCCGCACGTGCACATCCACCGTCCGGGTGCCGCCGTAATAGTCGTAGCCCCACACCTCGTTGAGCAGCTGCGCCCGGGTGAACACCCGCCCCGGATGCTGGGCGAGGTACTTGAGCAGCTCGAACTCCTTGTACGTCAGGTTCAGGGCCTGCCCGTGCACGCGGGCCGTGTAGCTGCCCTCGTCGATGACGACCCCGGAGGCGTGGATCTCCGAGCTGGCCTCCTCCTCGTCCGCCGAAGCACGCGTCAGGGCCAGGCGCAGGCGGGCCTCCACCTCGGCCGGGCCGGCCGAATCGAGGATGATGTCGTCGGCCGCCCAGCTGGCCGAGATGGCGGCCATGCCGCCCTCGGTCAGGATCAGGATCAGCGGCACCGACAACCCGGTGGACTTCAACAACCGGGTCAGCGACCGGGCGCCGGCCAGGTCCTTGCGCGCATCCACCATGACGGCGTCGCAGGGTTCGGCCTCCAGCAGCGCGGTGGGCGCGCCCGGCAGGATGTGGATGTGGTGGTTGAGCAGCTCGAGGGCCGGAAGGACGTCGACCGACGAACCGGAGCTGTTGGTCAGCAACAGTATGTGCGACATGCTTCCTCCAAAGTGCGTAGAGCGCATCTTTGAGCGTTGTCTCCAGCGCCCGGGAACGGTCACGGGGAAATCCACCGGGCCACGGGTTGTTCCACAGTGTACCGCCACCATAGGGCAGGATTGGAGTGTGAAGACTTCCATCATGGGCCCCGCCGCCATCATTGCGCTCGCCGCCATAGTGGTCGGACCCCAGCTGGGGGTGGGGTACAGCGTGGGCGTGGGCGTCGTGTTGGCCATCGTGTTCGGGTTCGGGTGGCCGCACTACCTGCGGATCCCGGCACGGAAGACGCTCGGGACCGTGATCGCCGTCGCCGGCGCCGCATCGGCGGTCGCCGCCGGTCTCACCCCGGGGCCGGAATACCTGAAGTGGACGCCAGTGTTCGTGGCCCTGGGTTTCGGCGCCGTCATGGTCGTGCAACTCATTCGCGGCACCGGCCAGCCGCACCGCCTGGAGTCCACGCTCGGCGCCGGGGTCGGCGTCGTACTGGCCTCCCTGGGTTGCGGCTGGGTCGCCGCCTACCGCTTCGTCGGCGAACCGGGCATGTTCCGCATCACGGGCGTCAGCGCGCTCGTGGCGTTGCTCGTCGGCATGATCCGGTGGCCGGACCGGGTGATCGCGCCGTTGGCCGTCGTCCTGGCCGCGCTCGCCGGGCCGCTGGCGGCCCTGCTGTTCTCCGAGGTGCACATTGTCGCGGCCGCCGTGATCGGGGCGCTGATGGCCGCCATCATCATCAGCTTCCGGCGCCTGGCCACGCTGTCCGCACCGCCGGCCACCGCGGCCGGGGCCGTCTCCATGGCCGTGGCCCCGATCCTGTCGCTGGGCGCGCTCGTCTATTTCATCGACAAGCTGCTCCTCACCTAGTCCCCACGCCCTCCCGTTGACCCATCGCTGGCGCGATGTGCCCACGGGTCCCTCGGGCGTGTGGGCCCACCCACGCCCTCCCACCGCTCGCAAGCTCGCGGCCGTGGGCCCAGCCCGGATCGAGATAGGATGGCTGGCATGAGCGTACTTGCCCTGGAAATCTTCTTCATCTGCCTCCTGGTCATCGCCGGCCTGACCATGGCCTGGTTTGCCGTGCTGGTCCTGTGGCGCCTGTTCAAGGGACAGCAGTAGAGGCCATGCCCATCGAAATTCCCACCGACCTGACGCCGGAGCTCGTGCCGCTGTCCTGGCTGTTGGGAACCTGGACCGGGGGCGGGCGCCTCGGCACCGGCGAGGGGGATGACGCGTACTTCACCCAGACCGCCACGTTCAGCACCAACGGCCTGCCGTACCTGGTGTACCGGGCGGAGTCCTGGCTCACCGACGAGGCCGGCACCGTGCTGCGGCCGCTATCGGTCGAGACGGGCTTCTGGGCGCTGGACCGGAAACTGAACGACGCCGACGGCGGCCCCGGCCTGATCCCCGCCGACATCGTCCCGGCCCTGACCACCGCCGAGGACGTCGAGAAGCTGCGCAACGCCGCCGGCGGGTTCGACATCACGGCAACCATCGTGCACCCCGGCGGGATCTCGGAACTGTACTACGGGAGCATCGCCGGCCCGCAGATCCAGATGTCCACCGACGCTGTCATGCGCGCCGCCGGGTCCAAGCCGTACGTGGCCGCCACGCGCATTTTCGGCCTCGTCCAGGGGGACCTGCTGTGGCGTTGGGACGTCGCCGCCGCCGGCAAGTCCCTGGAGGCGCACGCCTCCGCCGCACTCAAGCGCGTCCCGTCCGCCTGAACCGGAGCCTGTCAAAGAGCGCCCGCCACAAGAGCGCCGGAATAGGCCGGCCCCGGAAGGACGTTGAGACGTACATGAGCTACCAGAGCCCCCTCCTAGCACGCCCCGGAGCCGTCGCCGCGACCGGCCTGGACGCCGGCGTCGCCGCACACTACGGCGACCCGCTGCGCGAACAACGCCAGCTGGCGGGCGGCCGCGGGGACGCCGCCGTCGTCGACCTGTCGCACCGTGGCGTGGTGACGGTGACCGGCCCGGACCGGCTCAGCTGGCTCAACACGCTCTCCTCCCAGCAGGTCACGGCGTTGTCGCCGCGCGTCGGCACCGAACTGCTGCTGCTCAGCCTCCAGGGGCGCATCGAATTCGACGCCCGCGTGGTCGACGACGGCGAGACCACCTGGCTCATCGTGGAACACGACGAGGCCGCCCCGCTGGCCGCCTGGCTGGCGACGATGAAGTTCATGCTGCGCGTCGAGATCGCCGACGTCTCCGCCGACTGGGCCGTGCTCGGGTCCACCCGGGCCGTGCCGGCCTGGGACGAGTTGCTCGTGTGGGTCGACCCGTGGCCGCACATCGGTGCCGGCGGCTACAGCTACGCCGCCATAGACGAGGGCGGCCACCCGGGCCTGGAGCGTCCCTGGCGCGAATACCTGGTTCCGGCCGCCGAGCTCACGCAACGAGTGGGCGAGCTGCCGCTGGCCGGCGTCTGGGCGGCCGAGGCCCTGCGCATCGCCGCGTGGCGGCCGCGCCGCGGGGCGGAGACGGACGAGAAGACCATCCCGCACGAACTGGACCTGCTGCGCACGGCCGTTCACCTGAACAAGGGGTGCTACAAAGGCCAGGAGACGGTCGCCCGCGTGCACAACCTGGGTCATCCGCCGCGCCGCCTCGTCTTCCTGCAACTGGACGGCTCGCAGCACACCGTCCCCGCCGCCGGCAGCGCCGTGCTGGCCGGGGACCGCGCGGTCGGCACCGTCACGTCCTCGGCGCAGCACTACGAGATGGGGCCCATCGCGCTGGCCGTCATCAAGCGCAGCGTCGACCCGGGGGCCGTGCTGGCCGTGGAGGACGGTGGCGAGCGGTACGCGGCCGCCCAGGAGGTCATCGTCGCCCCCGACGCCGGCCAGGTCGTCGGGCGCCGGACCGGCTTCCTGCGTACGCCCCACTGATTTCGACGTAGCTCAATCACCGACCGGCGTGGCTCTTGTGGCCGCATATTCCACGTGGAATAATTCTTGAGGGATAATGGGAGGGACGATGGCGCGGAAATCGCGACTGACGCCGCTCGGGGTGGCGGCGCTGGCGTTGTTGGCCGAACGCGCCATGCACCCCTACGAGATGTACCAGCTGCTGCTGCAGCGTTCCGAGGACAGGCTCGTGAAGGTCCGCCCCGGCACGCTGTACCACACGGTGGCGCGCCTCGAGGAGGACGGGCTGGTCGAATCCGCCGGCACCTGCCGCGACGGCAACCGGCCCGAACGCACCACCTACTCGATCCTCCCGGTGGGCCGGGACACGCTCGGCACCACGCTCCGGGACCTGCTGGCGGAACCGGCCCGGGAATATCCGTCCTTCCCGCTGGCGGTCGCCGAGGCACACAACCTGCCCGCCGCCGTCGTGCTCGGCCTGCTGGAACAGCGGCTGGCGCGGTTGCGCGAGGAGCTGGGAAAGCTCGACGACGGTGCTGCCGCGGCCACCGCGCGCGCCGTCGCCCCCCGCTACTGGATTGACGTGCGGTACCAACAGGCCATGCTGCGCGCCGAGATCGACTGGATCACCGGCCTGCGCACCGACCTGGCATCGGGGGCCCTGGACTGGGAACCCGGCAAGAAAACGACCACCTAGAACCCGAAGGAACGCTTCATGGAAACTGTCGAAAGGCCGTGGCCGGCGCTGTGGGCGCTGGTGTTGGGGTTCTTCATGATCCTGGTGGACTCGACCATCGTCTCGGTGGCGAACCCCAAGATCCTGGAAAGCCTGCACACGGACATCAACGCCGTCATCTGGGTCACCAGCGCCTACCTGCTCGCGTACGCCGTGCCGCTGTTGATCACCGGCCGGCTCGGCGACCGGTTCGGGCCGAAGAACCTGTACCTCACCGGGCTGGCCGTGTTCACGCTGGCGTCGCTGTGGTGCGGGCTGTCCGGCGACATCCACATGCTGATCGTGGCCCGCGCCGTGCAGGGGCTCGGCGCCGCCATGATGACCCCGCAGACCATGGCCGTGATCACGCGCATCTTCGCCCCCGACAAGCGCGGCCCGGCCATGGGCCTGTGGGGCGCCACCGCCGGGGTGGCCATGCTGGTCGGCCCGATCCTCGGCGGCGTGCTCGTCGACGGGCTCGGGTGGGAGTGGATCTTCTTCGTCAACGTGCCGGTGGGCGTGGTGGCCTTCGTCATGGCCGTGCGCCTGGTGCCGAAACTGCGCACGCACACGCACAAGTTCGACCTGCTCGGCGTGGCCCTGAGCGCGATCGGGATGTTCCTGCTGGTGTTCGGCATCCAGGAGGGCGGGACCTACCACTGGGGGACCATCACCGGCCCGATCACCGTGTGGGGCCTGATCATCACCGGCCTCGTGTTCCTGGCCGCGTTCGTCGTGTGGCAGGCCGTCGGCAGGGGCGAGCCGCTGCTGCCGCTGCACCTGTTCCGGGTACGCAACTTCTCGCTGGCCAACGCCGCCATCACCGTCATGGGATTCAGCGTCACGTCGATGAGCCTGCCCCTGTTCTTCTACTACCAGCTGGTCCGCGGGCTCACGCCCACCCAGTCGGCGCTCATGATGGTGCCGATGGCCGTGTTCTCCGGCGTGCTGGCACCGTTCGTGGGAAGGCTCGTGGACCTCGTCAACCCCCGGTACGTGGCGTGCACCGGGTTCGTGCTGATGACGATCTCGCTGCTGTGGACGTCCTCGCTGATGGCCCCTAACACGTCCATCTGGCTGTTCCTGCTGCCCAGCGGGCTGCTCGGCATCGCCAGCGCCGGCATCTGGGCGCCGCTGTCGACGACGGCGACGCGCAACCTGGCCCCCCGCGAGGCCGGGGCGGGTGCGGGCGTGTACAACACGACCCGGCAGGTCGGCGCGGTGCTCGGCAGCGCCGCCATTGCCGCACTGATCACGGCCAGGCTGACGGCCGAGATGCCGCACGGTGCCGGCGGCGGCAGCCTGTCCGAGGCGTCGGGGCGGCTGCCCGAGTTCCTGTGGCAGCCGTTCTCCACGGCCATGGGCCAGTCCATGGTCATGCCGGCCCTGGCGCTGCTCATCGGCGCCGTCATGGCGGCCCTCTTCGCCAAGCCCCGCTCGGTGGAGGCCATCTACGCGGACCGAACAGCCGCACCGACGTCCGCAGACCAGCCGGGCTGACTCCCGCCGCGGCGCAACCAAAGTCCACCAACCGGGGTCAGCCGAACAGGATCCTCGCCTCGTCGTAGCGGTGCTGCGGGACGGTCTTGAGGTTGCCGAGCGCGGACTCGAACGGCACATGCACGATCTCCGTGCCATTGAGCGAGACCATGGTGCCCCAGCGGGCGTCGACGACGGAATCGATGGCGGCCATGCCCAGCCGGGTGGCCAGCACACGGTCGAAGCTGGTCGGCACGCCGCCGCGCTGGATGTGGCCCAGGACGGTGGCGCGCGTCTCGATGCCCGTGCGCGCCTCCAGCGCCGGCGCCAGCTGGTCGGCGATGCCGCCGAGCCGGGGCCGGCCGAACGCGTCCAGGCCGCGCTCCGAGTGCGGGGAGTCGGCATGGTCGGGGACGAAGCCCTCGGCCACGACCACCAGCGGAGCCCGGCCGCGCTCGTGGGCCTCGAGCACCCAGGTGGCGACCTGGTCAATGCTCGTCTTCTGCTCCGGGATCAGGATGGCGTGGGCGCCCGTGGCCATGCCGGCGTGCAGGGCGATCCAGCCGACGTGCCGGCCCATGACCTCGGCGATCATGCACCGGTGATGCGATTCGCCCGTGGTCCGCAGCCGGTCGATGGCCTCGGTGGCGATCTGCACGGCCGTGTCGAAGCCGAACGTGTAGTCCGTGGCGTCCAGGTCGTTGTCGACGGTCTTCGGCACGCCCACGATCTTCAGCCCCGCATCCGTCAGCCGGCGGGCCGCGGCCAGCGTGCCCTCGCCACCGATGGCGATCAGGGCGTCGATGCCGAGGCGGCCCATGTGGGCCGTGATGACCTCGGGCCCGCCGTTGGCCTCGAACGGGTTGGTGCGGGACGTGCCGAGGATGGTGCCGCCCTGCTTGGAGATGCCGCGGACCATCTGGCGGGGCAGGTCGACGATGTCGCCCTCGACGACGCCGCGCCAGCCGTCACGGAAGCCGACGAATTCGTGGCCGTGGACCTTGATGCCCTTCAGCACCGCGCCGCGGATCACCGCGTTGAGTCCGGGGCAGTCGCCGCCGCTGGTGAGGATGCCGATCTTCATGTGGTGCGAGTCCTTCGAGTGAGTCGTTCAGGGTGGGTCTGAGCGCACCGTTGGGCTCCTCGGAGGTCAATTCTATGTCCTCGTGTGACGCACGCAACCATGGCCCGCACCGTGGACGTCCGTTTCCGGTGGTCGAGCCTGTCGAGACCCGGTGTCAGCGGCGGCGCACGATGCTGGCGACGCCGCCGGCGACGAGGGCCGCGCCGGCGCCGAACAACAGCCACATGGCCGTCTGGCCGGGGTCGAGGTTGAGGCCGGCCTGGCGGGTGACGATCATCAGCACGCACAGCACGACGACGATGCCGCCCCAGACGATGCCGCCCACGCGCGGGCCCGGCCGCTCCGGGGCCGCGACGGGTGCGGTGGGGCCGGTGGGTTCCGTCGGGCTGGAATTGATCGGGTTGGACATGGTTCCTGCTTTCTCAAGTGTTCGCGGGAGGGTGCGGGCCGGCTACGGGCCGGCCACGCGATCGATCGTGACGTGGGCGGCCGCCCCGGTGAGTTGGACGGTCAGGGTGTGGCCGGTGGCGCCCGGGTTGACCTCGAAATGGGCGCCGTTGATGGCCGCATTCACGTCTTGGCCGTCAACCGTGTACGAGGCGGCGGCCAGCCGGCTGCTGATCGTCACCGGGATGTTGTCCGGGACCTTCAGTGTCATGTCGGCCGCGACCACGTTGATGGGCACCGTGACGTCCTGGGCCAGTGGCGGCCGGTAGAACTCGGCCAGGTCGATCGTCGACTTGCCGATGGTCACGGAGAAGCCGTTCTCCGCCACGCGGGTGTCGCTCGGCTGCCAATTGGTCGATCTCATCAGCGACCACGACCCGCCGTGCGGCACGGCCGTCAATCCGGCGGCCACGATCAACGTGAGGACGGAGACCACCGTCAACCCGTCCGCGGCGCGGCCCGCCGCGGCGGCGGCGAGGATGGCCAGGCCGAGGACGACGCCGGCGACGGCCGCCGCGGTCGCCCAACCGTAGCCGCCGAGGGACAGCACGCCCTGGGCGTCCAGGAGGAGCACGAGGGCGCCGGCCAACACGGCCACGCCCAGGGCCACGGTGCTCACGCCGGCGCTGATGCGCGGGGTCGGGCGGCGGGCCGGGCGCCCGTTCGAGCCGAGCGGGCCATTGGGCCCCAGGGGTCCGCCCGGCCCCAGGGGTCCGCCCGGCCCCAGGGGCCCCTCCGGGCCGAGGGTGCGGTGCGTCCAGTCGTTGACTCCGGCCGTGATCCGCTCACCCGCGCCCGGCTGCGCGGCCGACGCGTCCTGCCGCCCGGCGCCGGGGTGACCGGCGGCACCCGGGGCGGGCGCCGCCGTCGTGCTTGCCGTGTAGGGCAGGTTTGCCGGGTACGGCGCGTAGGGCGTGCCCGGAGCGTACGGCGCCCCCTGCCGGCCGACGTGCCTCCGGTTCTTGTCCCGGTTCACCGCCCAGATGATGACGCCGACGATGGCGGCCACCCAGAACAGCGGCCACGGGAACCAGTTGCGGTCCCCGAAGAACAGGCCCGGGCCGGTGCCCAGGAAGCCGAGGAAGGTCATGATGACGGCACCGGTCATGCCGGTCGTCCAGCGGCCGTGGCCGGCCTCCTCGGCGTGGATGCGCCCGTCGGGTTCGGGCAGCAACGCCCAGGCGATGCCGTAGGCGAGGATGCCGATGCCGAAGAACAACGACAGCACGACGACCAGGCCCCGAACGATGATGGGGTCGATGTTCCAGCGGTCGGCCAGCCCGCCCGCGACGCCGCCGATCCAGCGGTCGCGGCTGCGCGTCACGCCCAGCGAGCGCAACCAGGTGAAGAACCGTGCCGACGGGGGACCGGGGGGCGGGGCGAACTGTGCGCCCGGCGGGGGCGCGGACGGGTGATCGGGGCGGGGCTGGGGGCCCGGAACGGGGTCCGGGCCGGGGCTGGTGGTGTTCATGTCTCCATCCTGTCGTCCCCTCCGGTCCTCCGGTATTGGGGGCGACCCTGACTGAACCCTGAGCGACCCCCGAGAACCGGTCCGGGAGGCGCCCGGACGTGTTTGGATGGAAGCATGGCCGCCACTATGTACAGATCGCAGGACCGCATCATCGCGGGCGTCTGCGCCGGGCTGGCCGCCCACCTGGGGCTCGGTGTGGCGGTGGTGCGCGGCCTCATGGTCGCCGCCGGCTTCCTGTTCGGCGCCGGCGTGCTGTTCTACGCGTGGCTGTGGCTGTTCGTGCCGATGGAGGGCGAGGCCGGGGCCGCGTCGTTGGCGTCCGACGGCGGTCCCCGCCTCAGGCTGTTCCGGCCCGCCCCGGTCGCGGTGCCCGGGGTCGCGGTGCCCGGATCCCGGGACGTGCCCGGGTCTCCGGCCGGCTCCGTGGTCCGGGCCCCGCGTCGCGGGGTCGGGGAGGTGCTGGTCGGCGCCGGGCTGCTGCTGGTTGCCGGGGCCATCATGAGCCAGTCGTTCGGGCTGAACCTGCCCTTCGGCACCATCGTGCCGCTGGCCGTCATCGCCGGCGGGGCGTTCCTGGCCTGGATGCAATTGGACCAGACCCGCCGCACCGGCCTGCTGAACGCGGCCAAGGCCGATACCCCGATGGCGTTGCTGCGGTTGTTCGGCGGCCTGGCCCTGGTGGTGGCGGGCGTCCTCGTCGTCGTCAACGGCACCGGTTCGTGGAACCTGTTGTGGCCCTCCGTCCTGGCGTCGCTGGCCGTGCTGGCCGGCGTGGGCCTGGTGCTGGCGCCGTGGGTGCTGAAGTTCTGGCGTGAATTCCAGGCCGAGCGGGCCGGGCGCATCCGGGAAACCGAACGGGCCGAGATTGCCGCGCACCTACACGATTCGGTGCTGCAGACGCTGGCCCTGATCCAGCGCCGGGCGGCCAACCCGCAGGATGTGACCCGGCTGGCCCGGGCCCAGGAGCGCGAGCTGCGCGAATGGATCTACCAGGATGCGGGGCGCAACGCCGGCAAGCTGGTTGCCCGCATCAAAGAGGTTTGCGCCGAGGTTGAGGACCTGTATGGGCAGGCCGTGGACGTGGTCGCCGTGGGCGACGCCGACTTGGCCGACAAGGGGCAGGCGCTGGTGCAGGCGGTGCGCGAGGCCGTGCTCAACGGTGTCCGGCACGGCGGCACGGCCGTGTCGGTGTATGTTGAGGCCGGGCCCGGGGGTGTCGACGTGTTCGTGAAGGACCGTGGCCCCGGCTTCGACGCCGCGGTCGTCCCGGCGGACCGGCTCGGCGTGCGCGAGTCGGTGATCGGGCGCATGCGCCGCTTTGGCGGCCTGGCCGAGATCATCAGCTCCCCGGACGGCACCGAGGTCCGGCTGCACCTGCCGGCCACCGACGACGACGAGTGAGGACTTGAAATGACGGACACGGCTATCCGGGTGGTGGTCGTCGACGACCACGCGATCTTCCGATCCGGGCTGAAGGCTGATCTCGACGCCGACCTGGTCGTGGTCGGCGAGGCGGCCACCGTGGAGGAGGCCATCGACGCGGTCTCCTCCACCCGGCCCGACGTCGTCCTGCTGGACGTGCACCTGCCCGGCGGGCGCGGGCACGGCGGCCGGGAGGTCATCGCCGGGTGTGCGGCGCTGTTGCCGGAGACGAAGTTCCTGGCGTTGAGCGTGTCCGACGCCGCCGAGGACGTGGTGTCCGTGATCCGGGCCGGCGCGCGCGGGTACGTGACGAAGTCCATCTCGGGGGCGGAGATCTCCGACGCCGTGCGGCGTGTGGCCGGCGGCGACGCCGTGTTCTCGCCGCGGTTGGCCGGGTTCGTGCTGGACGCGTTCGGCACCGGGGACGTGGCGGTGGAGGACGAGCTGGACAAGTTGTCCGCCCGCGAGCTGGAGGTCATGCGCCTGATCGCGCGGGGCTACTCGTACAAGGAAGTCGCCAAGACGCTGTTCATCTCGATCAAGACGGTCGAATCCCACGTCTCGGCCGTGCTGCGCAAGCTGCAGCTCTCCTCCAGGCACGAACTGACCCGGTGGGCCGCTGACCGCCGGCTGCTTTAACCAGCGAGGCGACCGGACACGGTGTTTCCGTAGGCGACGTCAGGGAGGCCGAAGGCCGCCCGCGGCCGATGGCCGGAAAGTCGCCGAGGAAATGCCGGGCCCGGTCGCGCTGTAACTACTTCGCGGTCCCCAGGAACTCCTGCAGCCGCGCCACGCCGACGGCGAGGTCGTCGTCGCCGAGCGCATACGACATGCGGATG
This sequence comes from Specibacter cremeus, assembly GCF_003946885.1. Taxonomy (GTDB): domain Bacteria; phylum Actinomycetota; class Actinomycetes; order Actinomycetales; family Micrococcaceae; genus Specibacter; species Specibacter cremeus. The sequence goes on from NZ_RWKQ01000050.1 coordinate 29,654, forward strand.
AAACCGCTCGGGCCGAACGCCTCGCCCGGCACGACGGCGACCTCCACCTTGTCCAGGATGAGCGAGGCCAGCTCCGCGGACGTGGCCGGGCGGGTGCCGGCAAGCTCGCGGCCGAGCAGCCCGCGCACATCGGAGTATGCGTAGAACGCACCGTGCGGGGTGGGGCAGTCGACGCCGTCGATCGCGTTCAGGCCGGCGACCATGGCCTTGCGGCGGCGGTCGAAGGCGACCTTCATCTCCTCGACGGCCGTGAGGGGGCCGGACACGGCGGCCAACGCGGCCATCTGCGAGACGTTGGCCACGTTGGAGGTGGCGTGCGACTGCATGTTCGTGGCCGCCTTCGCCACGTCCACGGGCGCGATCATCCAGCCCACCCGCCACCCCGTCATGGCGTACGTCTTGGCGACCCCGTTGAGGACCACGACCTTGTCGCCGAGCTCCGGCACGGCCGTGGCGATCGACGTGAACGGCACGCCGTCGTAGGTCAGGTGCTCATAGATCTCGTCGGTGATGACCCACAGGCCCTTCGCCGCGGCCCACTGGCCGATCTCACGCACCTGCTCGGGCGAGTACACGGCACCGGTCGGGTTGGACGGGGACACGAACAGCAACACCTTCGTGCGCTCCGTCAACGCCGCCTCGAGCTGGTCGACGGTCACCAGGTAGCCCTGCTCGGGACCCGCGAAAACGTCCACCGGAACGCCGTCGGCCAGCCGGATCGCCTCCGGGTAGGTGGTCCAGTACGGGGACGGGACCAGCACCTCGTCGCCCGGGTCCAGCAGGGCGGCGAAGGATTCGAACACGGCCTGCTTGCCGCCGTTCGTCACCACGACCTGGGCGGCATCGACCTGGTAGCCGGAGTCGCGCAGTGTCTTTTCGGCGATGGCCGCACGCAGCTCGGGCAGGCCGCCGGCGGGCGAGTAGCGGTGGAAGCGCGGGTTCCGGGCGGCGACGACGGCGGCCTCGACGATGTAGTCCGGCGTCGGGAAATCGGGTTCGCCGGCGCCGAAGCCGATGACCGGCCGGCCCGCGGCCTTCAGCGCCTTGGCCTTGGCGTCCACGGCCAGCGTGGCGGATTCGGCAATGGCGGCGATACGGGCGGAGACACGGCGGTCGGGTGCGGAACGGAACGCTGGCGGCATCGTTGGCGGCATCGTTGGCAAAGAGGCAGGCATCGGCGGTCTTTCTAGGAGGAGGTTGCGGCCCAAACACATGAGGTTGACACCTCTACCATAGGCGGTGGGCGCACCCCGGTTCGACGTGGCGCCATAGTTTGCGTAGAATGATTCACCGGTGTTCAAACACCATGATGAAGCGCGCCTTGACGCCCGATTGGTACTCGGCGTCGTCGGACGGTAGATTGGTCATGGTGTTCCGGCATCGCACGGGGCGTGGATCCCCAAAGGGTAGTGGCGCAATTGGTAGCGCAGCGGTCTCCAAAACCGCAGGTTGCAGGTTCGAGTCCTGTCTGCCCTGCGCATAGGTGTCGGCCCGGTTCGCGGCAATGCGGGCCGGCGTCGGCGCCGTCGCGAATGATTCGAACGACGCGGCTCGGTTCCGGGCTGGTGTTCAACCGACCACGATGACGAGTGAGGCACTGGTGACCGAAACTGCGGCGAGCAGCTCCAAGGGCCGCCCGGCAAAGAAGTCCAAGAAGTCCGGCGGCCCCGGACTCTTCGCCCGGATCGCGCTCTTCCTCCGCCAGGTCATTGGCGAACTCAAGAAGGTTGTCACCCCGACCCGCAAGGAACTGATCAACTACACCCTGGTCGTGCTGGTGTTCGTCATCATCGTGATGGGGATCGTGACCGTCCTGGATCTGGGGTTCGGCCGGGCCGTACTGTGGATCTTCGGCGGAAGCAAGAGCCTGGAGCAGTAAAGGCTCATTCCGTGCCGGCCCGTTGAGTGATACTTCAGGGGCCGGTTTGAGCATTTTAAGTTCGTCATTAGGAAAGCAGGAGAAACGTGTCTGAGCAGGAGCCCGAGGAAACGAGCACTGAGCTGGATCAGGACACTGTGGTTGACGCCACCGGTGCCGACCTTTTCGCGCCCGAAATCGCCGCCGCGGACGCCGCCGCAGACGAGGAAACCGCTGAATCCGCGGAGCCCGCCGAGCCGGTGGAGGATCCCGCCGAGGTGGCCGCCGAGGAGTTCAAGGCCAAGCTGCGCCGCCAGGAGGGCGAGTGGTACGTCATCCACTCCTACGCCGGCTACGAGAACCGCGTGAAGGCGAACCTGGAGACCCGTGCGCAGTCGCTGAACATGGAGGACCACATCTTCGAGATTCAGGTGCCCATGGAGGAAGTGGTCGAGATCAAGAACGCCCAGCGCAAGGTCGTCAACCGCGTGCGCATCCCCGGCTACGTGCTGGTCCGCATGGACCTGACGGACGCCTCGTGGGGCGTCGTGCGGCACACGCCGGGCGTCACCGGTTTCGTCGGCAACGCCCACAACCCGGTGCCGCTGCGCCTGGACGAGGTCTTCTCCATGCTGGCCCCGGTCTTCGAGGAGCAGCGTGCCGAGGCGACCGGCGTCCCGCTGCGTCACCACCCGGCCGACGCGTTGATCGACTTCGAGGTCGGCGAATCGGTCATCGTCAAGGAGGGCCCCTTCGAGACCCTGCCGGCCACGATCTCCGAGATCAAGCCCGAGTCCCAGCAGCTGGTCGTGCTCGTCTCCATCTTCGAGCGTGAAACCCCCGTCACGCTCGCATTCAACCAGGTGACCAAGATCTAGTCCCCACTTGCCGGCCGGGAAAATCGCTGGCGCGATTTCCCGGGAACCTGGCAAGTGTGGGCCCAACCCACAATTTTCGTTGTCGTCCGGCTCGCTTGGCCGGATGCGCAGCGGCCGGCCGGACGCCATCCGGCCACCCACCTGGGGGGCGCTCCGGCTCCCCGGGAAAGTCATTGAGAGAAGGACCCTACATTGGCTCCCAAGAAGAAGGTCACCGGCCTCATCAAGCTGCAGATCCAGGCAGGCGCCGCCAACCCGGCCCCGCCCATCGGTCCCGCGCTTGGCCAGCACGGTGTCAACATCATGGAATTCTGCAAGGCGTACAACGCCGCCACGGAATCCCAGCGCGGAAACGTCATCCCGGTGGAGATCACGGTCTACGAGGACCGTTCCTTCACCTTCATCACCAAGACCCCGCCGGCCGCCGAGCTCATCAAGAAGGCTGCAGGCGTTGCCAAGGGTTCGGCCACCCCGCACACCGTCAAGGTTGCCCACCTGACCCGCGCCCAGGTCAACGAGATCGCCACCCAGAAGCTGGTCGACCTCAACGCCAACGACGTCGAGGCCGCGGCCAAGATCATCGCCGGCACCGCCCGCTCGATGGGCATCACCGTCGAAGCGTAGCGTGTAACGAACGGTGAGGCCGAGGAACGAGGCACTCACCGGAAGTGAAGCGCGACGGCTTCGACGAATGAACACCGTCGAAGCGTAGGCTTCACGCCCCGGTGGTCGAGCCTGTCGAGACCACCAGTCACCACCAAAATCATAAAGAACGACGGCGATCCCCTCACCTTGTGTGAGTGGGCGGCGTACGTAGTGGCAGGGCCCGCGCGGTCCAGATGACCACAACTGCACAAGGAGAAACCAGCAGCATGGCAAAGCGCAGCAAAGCATACAAGGCGGCCGAGGCCAAGATCGATGCGGACAAGGTTTACGCACCGTTCGAGGCCATCACGCTCGCCAAGGACACGAACCCGTCCAAGTTCGACGCCACCGTCGAGGTCGCGTTCCGCCTGGGCGTCGACCCCCGCAAGGCCGACCAGATGATCCGCGGCACCGTCAACCTGCCGCACGGCACGGGCAAGACCGCCCGCGTCCTCGTGTTCGCCACGGGTGAGCGTGCCGAGGCCGCCATCGCCGCCGGCGCCGACTTCGTGGGCACCGACGACCTGATCGAGAAGATCCAGGGCGGCTGGACCGACTTCGACGCCGCCGTCGCCACCCCGGACCTCATGGGCAAGGTCGGCCGCCTCGGCAAGATCCTCGGCCCGCGCAACCTGATGCCGAACCCGAAGACGGGCACCGTGACGAACGACGTCGCCAAGGCCGTCACCGATATCAAGGGCGGCAAGATCGACTTCCGCGTCGACAAGCACTCGAACCTGCACTTCATCATCGGCAAGGTGTCCTTTGACGCCGTCAAGCTGGCCGAGAACTACGCAGCGACGCTGGACGAGGTGCTCCGCCTGAAGCCGTCGGCCGCCAAGGGCCGTTACCTGCAGAAGGCCACGGTCTCCACCACGTTCGGTCCCGGCATCCCCGTCGACCCGGCCGTCACGAAGGTCATCATCGAGGCCTAGGGGGCGACCCGCTTGATGGGCCGGTGCAGCGTCTGCTGCACCGGCCCATCGCTTGTACGCCCAGCATGGGCATTTGCTTGGAGGTGAAGGTCCTCTCTGGAGGAGAAGGTGGTTTAACTTCTAGCCAATGGCAACTGCGTCACCGTGAGGTGGGGTGGGAAGGAAGCCGGAGGCAAA
>NZ_RWKQ01000051.1:0-2166 GCF_003946885.1 Specibacter cremeus
ACGACACCACGCCCGCGATCCAGACCGGGCCCTCACATGCCTGCTGACCTGCTGACACGCGACTTTTCCGGGACCCTGCCGCAAGTCCTGATCCCGCGAAAACATCGTCTCATGAAATCGAGGCCAGGCGTTGCATCTTTTTGACCACATCGGGGTTCATGGTAGCGTCGACGACATCACATCTTCGTGAGTCGGTTGAACGACCTGAACGACAACTGGGGGGTCAGCAATTCATGTTATACGAGGCTTTCCCACTCGATCAACCCAATCGAATATATCTCACGAACATAAGTGACCAGCCTTGATCCTTCCGTGATCGGCAGAATGCCGCCGCCAGCCGCATTCATCAAAACAATTAGGGGGAATTACAATGAAGCACCTAAAGACAATTTCGAAATACGTCACAGTTCCGATTTTGACTTTCGGCCTCAGTATTGCCGCGGTCAATGGGGCCAATGCGGAGTCGATTTCGTCGACTCCGCAATCTTCTTCGACAGTCCAATCCGATCACCGGAATTTGACAGTCGATCAGTTTGAGAATCAGCTGAAGACGGCCGCAACTTCGACTCGTGATGCCAACGAAAATTACGTGAAATTCACAAGGCTCTCGACAAAGGACAAGAACAAGCTTGTCTCGTACCTCAATGATCCGGCAGTAATGAGCGATCTGCTGGATCAATTCATCAACGTCCAAGGGAGCGACGACCCTCAGCAGACGCGGACACTACTCGGCGGCGACGCTGTTGTTAGCAAATCTTCCACGGAAATTCAGTCAGCAGCCAGTACAAAGAATCCTAGCGGTCGGGCTGTGGCCGCTGCCGCCGATCCGACGGTCGCCCGAACGTCACAGTACTCATACTCGATCCTGGGAATTCTTATGACCAGGGTTCGCCTAGACGCAAATTTCTCTTACAATAGCACCAGGATTACTAACGTCCTCTCCTGCACCGCAAGCTACACTAACTATTATCCACTGCGAGGCATGAGCGCGACAACCGATAGATTCCTCAGTGGAAACAACGGAGTTTGCCAGGCAACTTGGCAGATCGCTATCGGATGGGTTAACGGCGTAAACCTCGGCCAGCGTGCGGCCTTGCAAAAGATGGTGATGGGGCCATGGGGCATGGTCAGTGATACGTTCGTAAACATCTAGGTGGGGGAATGGAGATTCCCGTGCAAGCACTTGACTCTGGCGCGGCGGTCCTTTATCCGACCACCCTCGAAATAGCCGGTACCTGTGGTTTTATTCTGTCGATTGCATTGTTTCTTTGGGCGGCGATTAGTCTGAGCAAGAGTATTCGTCGATTGACACGCTTGGAAGCCATTCTCTGGTTAACCATCGTGCTAATCATTCCGATAGTCGGCCCGCTCCTGTGGCTTTCATCGAATGGTCGGATGTTGCGTCGGAACAAGTCGCTCTAGTTGCAATTCTCACGAGCGGTACGGTGTGATCCGGGGCGGATGGCCTCCGATCGACTGCCTACCAAGGCGGTATTGAATCGGAGGCCATCGTGCACGCTCAACTGAATCCAAACGGCGCCGATTTAGGCCCGAGGGGCGGACCATCTCGGCCGGAACGAGCCCCTTGATCTGGGACGCTCCATCGTTCTCCCTCCTGATCCGCCGACGGAGTGCTCCGGGAGATATACGACCCCACTGCGTGCACTTCACCGTCCGATTCCTCATCGAAAACGTCACCCACGATCTCACTGAGGACCCTCGGCCGCTCTCCTACACCTAAACCGCCGGGCCCACACAACGATCCCTCCCACGTGTCGGCCTTGCCCCGGAGAAACTGGCCGAAGCGTTCGCCGATTTCCGGCAGGAGGTCGCCGGCGGAGGGCCGCCGCCCGTCCGGGCCTCTCGTGCATCCCCGGCGTGTCATCACCCCGACACGCCGACAATCAGATGTTGATCAGACCCGGGTGATCAGCCGGCCACCCGCCCGGCACCCCTCTTCTGACTCGGTCCCAAAGATTGCCATGGTTGGCAGGCCCGCTGCTATCGGCGGTCAAACGAACACGCGCCGGCCGTGCCGTTTCAAATGACTGTTCACCCGACTCGAAGGCGTCCCGGGCACGCAACTCAGGCGCCGGCGTCGACCGCCACACCAGCTGAGGCGGAGTCCGGCGCGGCCGCCACCTGCTCGCGGACCCGCTTGCCGAA
>NZ_RWKQ01000051.1:2234-33803 GCF_003946885.1 Specibacter cremeus
ATGGCCAGCAGGTAGCTGAGCAGGTACGTCGAGATCGCGATGGTCAGCACCACCTGGAACAGCGCGCCGCTGGAACCGGTCAGCTGCATGGCCACGAGCATGAACACCGTGCCCACCACCCCGGAGAGCGTGTTGACCCGCACCGGGGTGCCCAGCTTGGGGTGAAACCGGCCGAAGAAGCCGCCGAAGAACGATCCGTCCGCGGCGGCCATGGCCTGCATGCGGTCGCTGATGATCATCCATGCCGCGCCCTGGGAGACCAGCACGAAGCAGAACACGACGGCGGAGACGGCCAGCATGGCGTGCTGGGCCGGCCCGAAGATCGCGTAGACGGTGGAGACGGCGCCGAACAAGCCGCTGATGCCGGTGATCTGGTCCAGCGGGACAACCAAGAGGATGGCCAGGATGGGCAGCAGGTAGCTGGCCGCGGCGATGATGGCCGAGCGGGCGATGGAGACCGGCACGTCACGGCCCGGGTTCTTCATCTCGCCGGCGGCGCTGTTGCCCGATTCGAAGCCGAGGAAGGAGAACAGCAGCAGCGGCGTCACGCCGAGGAACCCGGCCAGGGTGGGCGAGAACGAGCTCAGGTTCAGCCCGTTGAAACCGTGCTGGAACCCGTAGATGGCCGTGACCACCAGGAAGAACGCCAGGAACACGACCTTCAGGATGGCACCGAGGGACGGCAGCCACTTGCCGCGCTTGAGGCTGATGACGGCGGAGCCCACCGTGATCCAGATGAAGCCGAGCTTGAACAGGTAGTCGGTGACGCTGCCCGCGGCGATGGGGGTGACATAGCTCGACCAGGTCTCGACGGCCACGAACGCCATGGCCCCGCCCACCCACACCGGCTGGGTCACCCAGGTGAACAGCGCCGTGACGGCGGCCATCACCCGGCCGTAGGCCAGCTTCGTCCACACGTAGATGCCGCCCTCATCGGTGAACGCGCCACCGACCTCGGCGAAGACCAGCCCGTACGGGATGAGGAACGTGACGGCGAGGACCAGCGTCCAGGTGAACGTCTCCACGCCGAAGCCGGAGACCTGGCCGAGCACCTCGATGGAGATGACGGCGGCGACGACCAGCAGCAGGATGTCCAGCCGGCCGAGCGACTTCTGCAGGTGCTTGCTCTGCTCCTGGGCGAGCGCCGTCGACTCTGTTGAATGCAACATGATGGTTCCTTTCGGGCGGACCGCTGCGCGGTAGACCCAGCGTAGGAGTGTGATCTGCATCACGTAAAACATGGGAAAGCGATGGAGTGCATCGGAAGATCCGATGCAGGAGGGACGTGTCAGCCCCGCGTGAACACTGTCACCCCGCCGGCGATGGTCCGCTCGACGCCGATGCGGCCCAGGTCCGGCGCCGGAACGGCGTACGGGTCCGTGTCCAGGACCACCAGGTCGGCGGCCATGCCGACGCCGACCGTCCCGCGCAGGTCGTCGAGGCGGTTGGCCCGGGCCGCGCCGGACGTGTACGCGGCCAGGGCGGCGCCCAACGTGATGGCCTCGCCGGGAAGCAGCGGGTCGTGCTGCGATCGGTCGTCGCGGGCGTGCGGGTCGGCCGGTGGCGCCGTGCGGTTGACGGCCGTGTGGATGCCCCACAGCGGGTCCGGGCTGGACACCGGCCAGTCGCTGCCGATCGCCAGCGGCACGCCGGCGCGGCGCAGCGTCTCGAACGCGAAGTGCACGCGCTGGTACTCCTCGTCCAGGTAGGGCAGCTTCGTCTCCACGAGCACCGGGTCCTGGCGGGCCCACAGCGGCTGGATGTTGGCGATCGCGCCCAGCGCGGCGAACCGGGCCACGTCCGCCGGGTCCACCAGGTCCAGGTGCGCCAGCTGGTGCCGCGGATCCCAGCCGTCACGCGCGGGCAGGTCAAGCGCGTCCAGGGCGTCCTTGACGGCCTTGTCGCCCACGGCGTGCAGGTGCAGGTCGAAGCCGGCCGCATCCGCGGCGGCGGCGATGCGGGCCAGCGCGGCCGGCTCGATCAGGGTCATTCCGTGTTCGTGCGGGTGCCCGCGGTACGGCCGGGTCATGGCCGCCGTCAGGTTCTCGCAGACCCCGTCCAGCATGATCTTCACGGCGGTGGCCCGGAAGCGGCCGCGCGCCCGGGCCCGGCGGTCCTTGAACAGCTCCAGCTGCTCCAGGTCCTCCTCGCGCTGCCACCACAGGGCCCCGGTGACCGTGGCGGTCAAGAGCCCCTCCGATTCCAGCGCCAGGTACAGCTCGTACGAGTCGGGAATGCCCAGGCACTCCCCCACGGCCGCGTCCTGCCAGGCCGTGACGCCCAGCGAATGCAGGTACGTTTGGGCGGTCAACATGGCGGTGCGCAGGTGTGCCGGTTCCGGCGCCGGAATCCGGGAAGACACCAGGTCGGCGGCCAGTTCAATCAGCATGCCGGTGGCAGCCCCGGACGCGTCCCGGGCGATGATGCCGCCGTCTGGGTTGGGCGTGTCGTCCGTGATGCCCGCGATCTCCAGCGCCCGCGAATTGGCCCACGCACCGTGCGCGTCATGGCTGACCAGGAACACCGGACGGTCCGGCACCAGGTCGTCCAACAGCGCGCGGTGGGGGAACCCGCCGTCGAACACGTCCCCGTACCAGCCGGCCCCCTGCACCCACGGCTCCGACGGATGCGCACGCGCATAGCCGGCGATCAGCGCGCGGTATTCGGCGAGCGAATGCGCGCCGGTCAGGTCGCAGGAGAGCATCTGCAGCCCGCCGGCGAGCGGGTGCACGTGCGCGTCCTGGAACCCGGGCAGCAACGCCCGCCCGGCCAGGTCCACCACCTCGGTGCGCGGCCCCCGCCAGGCGGCGGTGTCATCCCCGAGGGCCACGATCCGCCCGCCCGCCACGGCCACGGCGTCCGTCGCCGGCCGGGCCGGGTCCATGGTGTGCACGGCGCCGCCGGCCAGGATCAGTTCGGCGTGGGGCATGGTCACTCCGTGATCAGGTCGGGTTCGGTGGAGCCGGCGTGCAGCCGCACCAGGGCGGGCGCCAGGCGGGCGATGGCCAGGTAGGCGACGGCGCTGACGGTCAGGCCCACCAGCCAGGCGATGTCGATGCCGCCCATGGCCGTGGCGATCGGGCCCGTGTAGAACGGGGTGGACATGAACGGGATCTGCGCCAGCACGCCGATGCCGAACACGATCAGCGCCCCGGCGTTCCAGCGGCCGTAGCGCCCGCCGTCGGCCGCGTAGAACTCGTCCACAGCGTAGGAGCCGTGCCGGATGATGTAGAAGTCCACCAGGTTCACGGCCGACCACGGGATCAAGATGTACAGCAGCACGCTCAGGAAGCTGAAGTAGGAGGAGGCAAAGCTGGTGGTCGCGGCAAGGGCGAGCACGACGCCGGTGAGGTGCAGTACCAGCGAGGTCACCAGGCGCGCCTTCAGCCGTGGCCGCCAGCCGCTGACGAACGTTTCGACCAGGGTCAGCGCGCACAGGGCGCTGCAGTAGGCGTTCACGGAGTTGCCCGCGGCGGCCACGAACGCGAAGCCGACCAGCACCACGGCGCCGAGCACGGGGCCCAGGATGTGGTGCAGGCCGGCCATGGTGTCGGCCTCGGTGACGGCCAGGCCCACGCCGGCGCCGAGCACCATCAGCAGCGCCGAGGAGGTCACGCAGCCCAGGTAGGTGCCCCAGAACGCGCCGCGCTGGCCCGAGTTGGCGGGCATGTAGCGGGAATAGTCGGACACGTAGGGGGCGTACGTCAGCTGCCACACGATGCCGATGGCCAGCATGGCGAAGAACCCGGTCCACGTGAACGTGCCGTGGGTCAGCGCCGCCCAGAAGTCACCGCCCAGGAACAGCACCACGAAGGAGACCAGCACCAGCACGCCCACGATGTACGCGCCCAGCTCGGTGACCTTGCGGACCAGGTTGTAGCCGAACCCGGCGATGACGAAGCTGAGCACGGCGCACAGGATGATCATGCCGGTCCCGCTCAGGCCCGGCGCCAGCTCTGTGATGGAATTGGCCGAGACGATCAGGTTCGACGAGAAGTAGCCCACGAACATGAGGATCGCGACCACCACGATCAGGCTGGCGCCCTTGGCGCCGAATTGGCCGCGGGCCTGGAGCATCTGCGGCACGCCGAGTTGCGGACCCTGGGCCGCGTGCAGCGCCATGCCGATGCCGCCGATCACATGGCCCAGCAGGATGGCGATGATGGAGCTGAGCATGGGCAGGCCGAGCAGCGTGGTGGCCGTGGCCCCGGTGACCACGGTCAGCGGGGTCATGTTCATGCCGAACCAGATGGTGAACAATTCGCGCGAGCGCCCGTGGCGGGCATCGGCCGGGATGGGGGCGATGGATTCCTGTTCAACCTCGAACAGGCGTGGGCCCATTAGTTTGGTCATGCTGTGCGTCCTCACATGTGGTGGGGGTGCCCGCGCCCCCGTGCGTTCGGGCCCGTCCCCGGTTCAGCCGACGTCGTCGTCGTGCCGTTCACCCAAGCGTAGATCCGTGAACTACATCACGTAAACAGTGGAATAGCGATTCAGTTCATCGTCACAACAGATGAAGCGTGGTTGTGCAGGCCCGGAAGTACGACGGCGTGGGCCGGCGTGGGTGCCCGGGTGTCCCCCGGCGAATTCGAACCCGTGGCGACGCCCAGACCCCACCAAGTTCGCGCGGCCCCATCCAATTGGATGGGGCCGAGGCAATTCGGTGGGACCCGGGCGCGAGCCGGCCGGGGACGGTGGGACCTCACACCGGGTTGCAAGGTAGAGCGCCCGGGCATCGTCCGACGGGCACTGGCCACCGATGTGCTTGCCTATGCCGACAATGAGCACGAGGCCCGGGAAGCACTCGAATCGTTCGAGCACAGCCGGCACAGCTTCTCCGACACCTGGGAACTGGATTTCACCGAGTACACCCACCGATACCTGTGGTGTTGCCACGCCATACGCTGGGGGCATCCACCAGTACCGGGCCGCGGCGACCCTCACAGCAGCCGTTTGATGTTCGACACCTTCCGTCCCGGGCCCAACTATCTTGAGCGCCTGACGAGGCCAGGGTCGGTCCCGGAGCGGCGAAACAACGCGGGCGCAACAGAGGGAATGGCGCCGTGCGGAGTGCTCGAACGCCCGGTTGTTGCCTTCACGATGTGACTCGTGCCAATGGAACTCCGGAATAACTATATTGACGCTATTGGAACAAGTAAGTACTGTTATCTGCAGGAAGTAGGTGCATCTTGATCAGCGAGACGGCGACAGAGTTGGGCGAACATCTTCGCCAGTGGCGAATCATCCTCGGCCTCAGCCAGGAAATCGCCTCCGAACGGGCCAACATCTCACTACCGACATTGCGCCGCATCGAGCGTGGCGACAGTGGCGTCCGTCTCGGTAACTTCCTCGCACTGGCGAGGGTGCTCAATCTCTCCGAGCGGCTCAGCGAAGCCACGGACCCTTTGAACACGGACCTAGGTCGCATGCGCGCACACCTTCTAGGGCGACAGCGGGCCAGGAGACAGTCGTCATGACCTACGAAGTATGGATCGACCGCCGGCCGGTGGGCTCATTCACCGTCGACGTGCGTCCCGGCTTCCAGAACCCATCCATGACCTTCAGCTACCTGGATGAGTGGCTCTCAGACGACCGTGGCTTTGCCATATCGCCGGACCTTCCCCTGCAGCGCGGACCGCACACCCCAGCCGCCCACCGGACCACCTTCCTCTCCTTCGACGATGCGGCACCAGACCGTTGGGGGAGGGGCTTGCTGGAGGCAGGGATGCGTCAGCAGGCAATCCAGCGTGGGATAGCATTCAAATCCCCGACCGAGATCGACCTCCTGCTCGCTGTCGACGACGAGACGCGACAGGGCGCCCTGCGGTTCCGCAAGGACGACAAGTTCCTCGCTGTCGAGCGCGCCCGGGCAAGCATTCAGGAGCTCCCAATGCTTGCCCGTGCAGCTCAGCGATTTGCCGACAGCGGCGAGATCGACAGCGAAGTCCTCGAACTCATTGGCGTCGGTTCGTCGCCCGGTGGCGCCCAGCCCAAGGCGTGGGTGCGCGATGAGGACGGCGCCATGCACCTGGCCAAGTTCCCCCGCACCTCCGATGTCGTCGACGTCTCGGCCTGGGAGCTGGCCGTGATCAAGCTGCAGCGTCGCGCAGGGATACGTGTCCAACCATCATCAACGTTCCCCCTCAAGGAGGAGCAGTCTGTTTTCCTCACCCGCCGGTTCGACCGCGACGGCAACCGGCGCATCCCGTACATGAGCTTCAAGAGCGCGTTCGCCGTTGCCGAGTACGATCGGCCCGACTACGCCACGCTCGCCAGGAAGGTCGCCGCCATCTCCGCAAAACCGCGGACAGATGCCGCCGAACTGTTTTCCAGGGCGGCACTTACCGCCATGGTCCACAACATCGATGATCACATGCGCAATCATGGCCTCCTTCGCGATGGCAGCGGTTGGCGCCTGTCTCCGTCGTTTGACGTCACCCCTTCAAGAAGCGGAAGTTCCAACACGCCACTTACACCGGAAGATGACCCTCGCGACCGCGACATCCGATTGTTGGTGAACCGAGCCGAGGATTTTCGGCTGACCCGCGACGAAGCGGTCCGGCGCATTCAGGTCGTCGATGAAGCAGTGTCACGCTGGCGCGAGGATGCGGTCGCCTCGGGTGTCGCTGCGGACGCGCTGGATTCGATGTCTACCGCCTTCGAGGGGGAGAACCGGGCCCGTGCCGCAGACCTCCGCGGCGAACAGAAGGTGACGATTGACTTGGCACCGGCCCCAGGACTGGCGAGACCAGTCGGTGACGTGTGGGTAAAGCCTCATACCAGACGCGGCCGATTCGTCGAGGGCCACTACCGGCGCCGAGCGCAGTAACCGGGGCCGGCCGTGGCAGGTCCGGACCCGTTGATCTCGGCAGCGTCCAGGACACCGCCGACGAGATGGCCGTGTGGTTCCGGGGCGAGCCGGCTGCCGCCGGCCGTCGGCACGGCATTCATCGTCCCTTCCACCAGCCCGGCCGCATCCAGAATGCCGCGCGCGGCCCGGATTTCGCCCACTGACAACTGGTCCGTGAACCGGACGGCACCTGGGTCATCCATGGCGCCAAGCTGGCGCGGCGCCCTGGCACTTACATGGATGGCCACTTACCCCAGATGAGGCGGGCCCGAACACCGAACACGGCCGGACACCGGCCCTATCTGGGGAAATGAGAACACCAGGCGCGGCCGCGACGGGATCACCCGAACTGGAACCAGGTGGTCTTGGGCGCCGTGTAGTTGTCGAAGGCGTGCAGCGACAGGTCCCGGCCGAAGCCCGACTGCTTGAACCCGCCGAACGGGGTGCTGTTTCCGAGCGCGTCCACGGTGTTCACCGACACCGTCCCGGCCACCAGCGCGGCGGCGACCCGGTGCGCCCGGGCCAGGTCGGCCGTCCACACGGAGGCGGCCAGCCCGTACTCGGTGTCGTTGGCCATGGCGACGGCCTCCTCCTCGGTGTCGAAGGGCTGCAGGACGGCCACCGGCCCGAAGACCTCCTCCCGGTGCAGCGCGTGGTCGGGGGCCAGACCGCCGATCAGCGTCGGCTCCAAGTACGCGTCCGAGCCGGCGATCGTGCGCCGGCCGCCGCCGAACAGCACGGTTCCGTCGGCGCGTCCACGCTCAATCCACGCGGCCACATCATCGGCGTGGCCGCTCGAAATGAGCGCGCCGTTGCCGTCCAGCCCGGCCAGCGGATCGGCCGGTTCATAGGCCGTGGCGGCTTCGCGCAGCAGCGCCAGGAACTCGTCGTGGACCTCGCGCTGGACCAGGATGCGGGAGTTGGCTGAGCACACCTGGCCCTGGTTGTAGAACGCGCCGAAGGCCGCCTTGTCCGCGGCCTGGGCGAGGTCGGCCGTGTCGGCGAAGATGATGTTCGAGCTCTTCCCGCCGGCCTCCAGGCTCAGCCGCTTCAGGTTGCTGCGTCCCGACGCCTCCAGCAGCGTCCGGGAGACCGCCGTCGAGCCGGTGAAGGCGAGCGCGTCCACGTCCATGTGGCCGGCCAGCGCGGCGCCCACCTCACGCCCGGACCCGGTCACGACGTTCAGCACACCGTCGGGCAGCCCGGCCCGCACGGCCAGGTCGGCGACGCGCAGCACGCTCAACGAGGTCTGCTCGGCGGGCTTGAGCACCACGGCGTTCCCGGACGCGAGCGCGGGCGCCAGCTTCCACATGGCAATCTCCAGCGGGAAGTTCCACGGCACGATCGCGGCAACGACACCGAGCGGCTCGCGCGTGACCTGGGCCGTGGCGCCGGGCGGGACGCTTGGCAGCTCGCCGGCAATCTTGTCGATGGCCTCGGCGTACCAGCGCAGCGTGGCGATGGCGCCGGGCACATCGACGGTCGTCGTCTGGGCGATGGGTTTGCCGCTGTCGAGCGTCTCGAGCAGCGCCAGCTCGTCCGCGTGCTCCGCCATCAGGTCGGCCAGCCGCAGCAGCACGTGCTTGCGGGCCTCGGCACTGACGCCCGACCACGCCGGAAACGCCCGGCGGGCCGCGGCGACGGCCGTGTCGACGTCGGCCGCGCCGCACGCGCCGAGCGTGGCCAGCGCGCGTCCATCGATGGGGCTGGTGGTGGGCCGCCCGGGCCGGCCCAGCTCGCGGCGGGCGCCGTCGATGAAGGGCCGGCCGTCGATGTCCAGGCCGGCGGCCCGCGCCGCCCATGTGGTTACTGCCAATTCGGTCATGTCAATCTCCTTGGTGTGTGGTTCAGGGTTGTGCGATTCGCCGTGCGTGCCGGCTGACGCAGGCGGCCGCCGCGAGGCAGCCGAGTTCGACGGCGATGAGCGCCAGCATGGTCCGGTCGTGTCCGGCGCCTGCCGCGGCTGCGACCCCGGCACCCGCAGCGTGATGGTGCATGGATCCGCCGCCCGCCAGAAGGGCCGCGTGGATGGCGGCCATGGCGGCCGACATGGCCATCAATCAGGTGGACGGCCGCGGCCGCAGGCCCGTGGGCGGGACGTCGCAGGTGCACCAGGCAGAGCAGGCACAGCGCGCCCATGGCCGCCATGGCCCAGGTCATGAGCTGCCCGGCACCCGAGCCGATGGCGGAGACGGCCGCCAGCAGATGGGCTGCCGCCGCACCGGCCGCAGCCACGGCCAGCACGGCAGCCGGCACCCGTGGCAGGCGGGCGGGGGCCATTGGTTGGTGGGCCACTGATTGGCCCGCCGGCCGTCGTGCCAGATTCGTCGTCACTGCTGCCCCTTCCGTCGGGTCCCGGCGTCCATGCCGGTTCAGGCGCTGTCCGCCGGACGCTTTACGAACGCGGCGTGGTCTGGGTAACATCGATATCGTTGGTTGAACAGTTGTACCACCATAATTCGACTTGAGGGAAGTGCCATGACCATCACCACCGACGCTGCGGGGACGCAGCTGCACCCGCTGGACCAACTGTCAGCGGACGAAATCCGGGCCGCGCGCGGCATCCTGGATGCGGCCGGGCTGGTCGCCGACACGACCCGCTTCGCGTACCTGGGCCTGCTGGAACCGGCCAAGGCCGACCTGTACACTCCGGACGCGGCGGCTCCCGACCGCCGCGTCCGGGCCATGCTCTGGGATGCCGCCAGGTCCCGCTCACTCGACGTGACAGTGTCACTTGATGCCGCCGTCGTACTGGACACCCGGGAGCTGGACCCGGCCGTGGACGGGCAGCTGCCCGTGCTGCTGGAGGAGTTCGAGATCATCGAGGAGATCCTCGCCGCCGACCCGCAGTGGCAGGCCGCGCTGGCCTCCCGCGGACTCACCCCCGCCCAGGTGCGCGTCGCCCCGTTGTCGGCCGGCGTGTTCGAGTACGAGAACGAGACCGGCAAGCGGCTGCTGCGCGGCCTCGGCTTCCGCCAAGACCACCCGGGCGACCACGCCTGGGCGCACCCCATCGACGGGCTGGTCGCGTTCGTGGACATCGAGCGCCGGCGCGTCAACCACCTGATCGACGACGGCCCCGTCCCGGTCCCGGACGTCAACGGCAACTACACCGAGGAGGCGGTCCACGGGCCGCTGCGCACCGATCTCAAGCCGATCGAGGTGACCCAGCCGGAGGGCCCCAGCTTCACGTTCGAGGGGAACCACCTGTCGTGGCTGGGCTGGGACCTGCGCGTGGGCTTCGACGCCCGCGAGGGGCTGGTCCTGCACCAAATCCACCACACCCAGGCGGGCCGCCGTCGTCCGGTGATCCACCGCGCGTCGATCTCCGAGATGGTGGTCCCGTATGGTGACCCGGCGCCGTACCGCAGTTGGCAGAACTACTTCGACTCCGGCGAATACCTGGTGGGCCGGGACGCGAACTCGCTCAAGCTCGGCTGCGACTGCCTGGGCGACATCACGTACATGTCCCCCATCGTGGCCGATGATTTCGGCAACCCGCGCACCATCGAGAACGGCATCTGCATCCACGAGGAGGACGCCGGCATCCTGTGGAAGCACACGGACGAGTGGGCGAATTCCAACGAGGTGCGCCGCAACCGCCGGCTCGTCGTCTCCTTCTTCACGACCGTGGGCAACTACGACTACGGCTTCTACTGGTACCTGTACCTGGACGGCACGATCGAGTTCGAGGCGAAGGCCACGGGCATCGTGTTCACGGCGGCGCTGCCGGAGGCCGGGTACCCGTACGCGTCGGAGATCGCCCCCGGCCTGGGCGCCCCGTTCCACCAGCACCTGTTCAACGCCCGCCTGGACATGATGGTCGACGGCGGGGCGAACCGGGTGGAGGAACTGGACCTGGTGCGGCTGCCCAAGGGACCGGGCAACCCGCACGGCAACGCGTTCAGCCAGAAGCGCACCGTGCTGGCGTCCGAATCGACGGCGGTGCGCGACGCGGACGGCGCGCGGGGGCGCGTATGGCACATCAGCAACCCGGAATCGCTGAACCACCTGGGCCAGCCGGTGGGCTACACGCTGTACCCGGAGGGCCAGCCGACGCTGGCCATGGCGGACGACTCCTCCATCGCGGACCGGGCCACGTTCGCCCGGCACCACCTGTGGGTCACCCGCTTCGCCGAGGACGAGCGGTACGCGGCCGGCGACTTCGTGAACCAGCACCCGGGCGGCGCCGGCCTGCCCGCGTTCGTCGCGGCGGACCGGGACATCGACGGCCAGGACATCGTGGTGTGGCACTCGTTCGGCCTGACGCATTTCCCGCGCCCGGAGGACTGGCCGGTGATGCCGGTGGACACCACCGGGTTCACGCTCAAGCCGCACGGGTTCTTCGACGCGAACCCGACGCTGGACGTGCCGGCCAACACCCCGGGCCATTGCGGCACGGGCGGGGAATCCTGCCACTGATACTCGCCCAACTGATAGGGTGGCGACGGCCGGGCCGGGTGCCCGGCCGTCGCCTGCGTTTCCGGTGCCCGCATGCCCAATCCCTTGAAAGGAATCCCGATGCCGCGTCTGGTCGACCATGATGAGCGCCGCCGCGCCATCATCGAGACCACGTGGCGGATCATCGCCGAGCAGGGGATCGAGAACACCAGCATGCGCGACATCGCCCGCGAGTGCGGGTATGCGGCGCCCGGCGTGCTGGCGCACTATTTCGCGAACAAGAACGAGCTGCTGCTGGCGTCCTACCGGCTCATCTGCGACCGCACGAATGAGCGCATCGCCGCCTCAGCCGCCGGCAGGCGCGGCATTGCGGCGCTGCGTTCGCTGTGCCTGGAGATCATCCCGGCCGACCCGTTGACGGCCGTCGAGGCGCGCGTGGCCGTGGCGTTCTGGCAGCGGGCGCAGACGGATGCCGGCCTGCGGGACGTGGGCCGGGACGCGCTGGCGCACTGGCACGCCTCCATGCTCGGCTTCCTCGCCGAGGCGCAGGTCGACGGCGAATGCGGCGCCCTCGATGACACGGACGCCGCGGCCCAGGAATTGCTCAACGTCATGATGGGCCTGCACATCACCTCGATGCTGGACCCGGATACCATGACGGGATCCCGCCAGCGGCACCTGATCGAGCGGGCACTGGGGCGCCTGGCGGCGTGATTGAGCTTGCCGAAATCCCCGGTGATTGAGCCTGTCGAAATCACCCCCGGTGTTCGAGCCCGTCGAGACCCACCGCGGACTGACGTGCGTCCCCACGCACCCCGCATCTGATCAACAGATGAATCAAACCTGGAATATGTATTGGACAGATAGTGGGCCGTCCCACACAGTGGATGGACATCCCCTTCCACCGCCCGGTGGGCCCACGGCATGGGCCGTGGCCCCACGCGGGGAGGCATCCGTTCGAGCGAACCTGCCGGGAAGGCCGTTGCACATGTTGTCCTCCGTGAGGACCGGACGTCGCCCCTTGGAGGCACAGTGAGTAATCCGACAGCGAGTAATCCAATTCCGGAAACCCGGATCGACCAGAAGAGCCTGCGCAAGAGCGTGGCCGCCGGTTCGATCGGCGTCCTGGTCCACTGGTTCGATTGGGCGGTCTACGCCTACCTCGCCTCCACCATCGCGCACGTGTTCTTCCCGGACCAGGACCGCACGGCCGGGTTGCTGGCCGTTTTCGGCGTCTTCGCCGTCTCCTTCGGCATGCGCCCCATCGGCGCCCTCATCTTCGGCACGCTCGGCGACCGGGTGGGTCGCAAGCGGACCCTCTCGATCGTCATCCTGGCCATGTCCGCGGCCACGCTCATGGTCGGCCTATTGCCGAGCTACGGCACGATCGGCATCTGGGCGCCGGTCCTGCTGGTGGTCGCCCGCTTGGTGCAGGGCCTCGCAGCCGGAGGTGAGTTCGGCAGCGCCGCGGCATTCCTTGCCGAGTATTCGCCGGTGAAGCGCCGCGGCTTCGGCGTCAGCTGGCTGGAGGTGGGCAGCCTCCTCGGCTTCCTCCTGGCCTCGCTGGCCGTCGTGATGCTCAACGGCGTCATGAGCCCGGAGGCTGTGGCCGAATGGGGGTGGCGCATCCCGTTCCTGGTGACGGCACCGTTGGGCGTCATCGGCTTCTACATCAGGTCCAAGATCGAGGACACGCCGGAATTCCGCTCGCTCGCCCAGCTGGACAGCGTGCCGGCAAGCCCGGTCAAGGAAGTGTTCACGCGCAACTGGCGCCAACTGCTGCAGACCAGCGGCATCGAGATCATGATGAACGTGACGTTCTACATCGTGCTGGTCTACCTGCTCACCTACCAGGAGGAAACCCTGGGCTGGGACGCCTCGACCGCGGCCCTGCTGTCCACGGCCGCATCCATCGGCGCGTTGGTGCTCGTCCCCGTCTTCGGCGCCCTGTCGGACAGGTTCGGCCGCAAGCCGTTGATGGTCGGCGCGTCGGTGCTCCTGGCCGTCTTCTCCTACCCGCTGTTCCTCGTCATGCAGTCCGGGACGCCCTGGGCGGGGGCCGTCAGCACGCTCGGCCTGGGCTTCATCCTCTCCATCATCCTGGGCGTCCACGCCGTCACCGTCGCCGAACTGTTCCCCACGCGCACACGGCAAACCGGGCTGTCCATCGCCTACAGCGTCACGGCCGCGATCTTCGCCGGGACCGTCCCCTACGTGCTGACCTGGGGCATCGCCGTGACCGGCAACCTCATGCTCCCGGCCTTCTACCTCATCCTGGTCGCCCTGCTGGGCCTGGCCACGATGTTGACCGTCAAGGAGAGCAAGGGCATCGACCTGCTCCGCGACGACATCGCCGCCGCGGCGCCCCGTGCCACCGACGGCGAGGTCCGTGCAAGCGTCACGGCGGGCGACCCGGCGTAACCGACCGGCAAGTCTGCCCGGTCAGCGCGTACCGGTGATGAGCCGCTCGCGGTCGAACACCGCCGGCACGAACCGCCAGCCGAGCCAGTTCAGGAGCAGCAGCACCATCGTCCCGGCCACGGCCGTGGCGAATGATGCTTGGATGACGTTGAACGCGACCAGCGTTGTCACCGCGATGGAGGGAAGGCCCGTCAAGGCGGCGAGCTGCTTGCGACGCGGACATCGGTCGACCGGGTGGAGATCCACAGGGCGATCCAGATCGACCACCCGGCCAGGAGGGGCGTGAACAAGAGCTGGGCGAGCAGGTCCGGAAGCCGGATGAATGCAGCCGCGACGGCCGGAACGGCGAAGATCCCGACGCAGGCCAGGAACAGGCCGTAAACCACATAGGCGACGACGACCGAGGGCAGCAGGGTGGCCAGCGCCTTGGCCAGGACGAACTCCTCGCGGCGGATCGGCGTCGTGAGCACCGGTTCGAGCGTCCCCTGCTGGCGTTCCCCCACCACCGCGTAGGCGGCGATGAAGCCCGGCACGAGGGCGTGGATGCCAAGCATGTAGAGCAGGACGTGTTCGGCGCCGAGGGGGGGCCGCCGCGGTGGGTGGCGGGGTGAGGACCTCGACCAGCGGCTGGACGCTGAACACCGCCGGGACGATCGCCATGCCGGCGGCCACCAGCGCCCGGGTGGCTGCCGGCGCGGCGCCGGCCGGGTCCAACACGTCCAGGACATAACCGGCCGGCCCGTCCCGGTGCCAGCCATCGACGGCCGGAAGGCCGGCGAAAACGCGGCTCGGGTCCGGCAGCGGGGACTGGATGGTGATCGTGAGCCGCTTGGCGAACAGGCGGTCACGGTGCTCCTCGGGCCGGCCGATCGTGCGCCCCGTCGTCTTCGGGATCGCGAGCCGGTCGCAAAGCCGCTCGGCCTCCTCCAGGCGGTGGGTGGTGAGGAAGACCGTCACCCCGCGCCGGCCCAGTGCGGTGATCAGCGCCTGGACATCCCGGGCGGCGCCCGGGTCGAGGCCGGCGGCGGGCTCATCGAGGAACAGCACCTGCGGATCACTCAGCAGCACCCGCGCAAGCGCGACGCGCTGGCGCAGACCCTTGGACAGCGTGCCGCAGGGATCGTGCGCCCGGTCGGCCTGATGGACGGCCTCCAGGGTCCGGTCGATGCGCCCGACGGCGTCGGGCACCTCCTGGAGGTCGGCGAAGCACCGGAGGTTCTCGATCGCGCTCAGGCGCAGGTAGAGTCCCGGCGACTCGGGCATGATCCCGATCCGCTGGCGGATCTCCTCGCCATTGCCCGGCGTGAGCGGGACGCCTGCCACCGTGGCCGACCCCCACATCGGGGCGAGCAGCGTGCCCAGCGTCCGCGCCGTCGTCGTCTTGCCGGCGCCGTTGGGCCCGAGGAACCCGAAGATCTCGCCGCGGCCGACTTCGAACGAGACGTCCCGGAACGCGACCCGGTCCCCGAACTGCTTCCCGAGACCGCGGACGGACAGCGCCGGCGCGTCCGGGTTCACGCTGCACTCACCCACGGGGTTGGGACAATCCACAGGATCGGAACGTCCCCACGGGGTTGGGACAATCCACAGGATCGGAACGTCCTGTACCGACGGACGATGGTCCGATTACGGGCGCATCGGCGGCCGGCGTCCATCGGGGTCTCGACAGGCTTGGGTCTGCTCGACCACCCGGTCGGCGCCGCCTACTTGCCTTCGGCCACCTGCCGGCGCAGCACCTGCGCCACGGCGCGCATCCGCGCGGTCGGGCGCTGCGTGCGCAGGTGGGCCAGCACCGTGTCCAAGGTCGGCACCGGGCCCTTGATCGAGACCGTGGCGACCGTGCCGCCGTCGTACGTCAGCGAATGCCGCGGGCGCTGGTGCAGGATCGAATACCCGTGCCCGTTGGCCACGAACGTACGCACGGTCTCGTAGCTGGCCGAGCGGAAGCGCACATTCGGCGTCCCACCGGCGCCGGCGGCGATGGAGAGCATCAACTCGCGCGTGAACGGCATGTCCAGCAGCACGAACGGCTCGTCCCCGAGGTCCGCCAGGGACACCTCGCCGACCCCGGCCAGCCGGTGCGTCGGCGGCAGCGCCACGTACGGCCGGGACGTGTCCACCACGGTCGTGGCGATGCCCTCGGGCAGGCCCATGTCGTAGCACAGGGCCAGGTCGGCCTGGCCGCCCAGCAGCGCGGCCGAACACCCGGCGGCGTCGGCCTCGATGACCTCCACCTCCAACTGGGGATGTTGCACGCTCAGCTTGGCCAGCAACCCGGGCAGCAGGAACGGCGCCAACGTGTTGAAACAGGCTAGGCGCACACGCCCCTCGACGCTGCGCTGCTCGCCGCGGGCGTGGTCCAGCGCCTCTTCCAGGTGCGCCAGCACGGCCTGCGCGTCACGCAAGAACAGCTCTCCGGCCGGCGTGAGCACCAGCCCCTTGGAACGCTGGCGGATGAAGAACTGGGAGCCGATATGGCGCTCCAGCTGGGACACGGCGGCGGAGACGGCCGACTGCGCGACGTTGAGCCGCTCGGCGGCCCCGGTCATTGACAGCCGGCCGGCCGCCTCGACGAAGTAGCGCAGTTGGGTGAGGGTGACATCCATGGAGCAAGCATAGCGTTAACAATCTGAATTTCAGATGTGCTTAGCCTGAAATATCTATTCAACAGATGCTGTGGGCCGCTCCATGCTGGAGGGGACAACAGAGATCCGACCCCCGTGGCCACCGAACCGGGTTGGAGGAGAACATGAAACCCGCCACCACCGCCCAGCAACCCGATGCCGGCGACTTCGGACGGGCGATCGGCCGTGCCGTGACCGGCGTGACCATCGCGTCCACCGAAGGCGCCTCGGGCCGCGGCGCTGGCCGTGTCTACGCAGCACGCTCGATCAACGCCCCACTTCATCTCAGTTTCTGATTTGATTGAGCAGTTTTATTCACTATGCAGATGCAGGTTCGTCAAGTGAGAATGGATTAACCGTCACGCGAGAGGGCCATCGTGGCCGCTACTGACCACATTCCAGCCGATCGTTCCCACGGACAGGATCGGCAACGGGCACGATCTTTGATGTCGTGCGCGTCAACTCACGCCGTGGCACATTGCCCAAAAAAAGGAGATTGACATGTCAAGCCAAGAGGTTGAGGTCCTCGTCGTAGGCGCAGGTCAGGCCGGGGTCGCGATGAGCGAGCATCTGAGCGAACGCGGCATACCGCATCTCGTTCTGGAGCGCCACCGCATCGCCGAACGGTGGCGCTCAGGGCGGTGGGACTCTCTGGTTGCGAATGGGCCGGTCTGGCATGACCGCTTTCCGGGCCTGGAGTTCAGCGACCTCGAGCCCGGCGCTTTCGCCTCGAAGGAGCAGGTCGCGGATTACTTCGTCGCCTATGCGGAGAAAATCGGTGCGCCGATCCGCTGCGGTGTCGAGGTGACGTCCGTGCGCCGGAACGTCGGCGCGGCCGGCTTCCGCGTGGAGACATCGGACGGAGACTTCGACGCACGCTACGTCGTGGCCGCGACGGGGCCGTTCCAGCGGCCTGTGATCCCGGCCGTCGTCCCTGACGCTGCCGAGCTCGTGCAAATCCACTCCAGCTCCTACCGCAACCCGGGACAACTGCCTGAGGGTGCCGTGCTCGTCGTCGGGGCCGGGTCCTCGGGCGTGCAGATTGCTGCCGAAATCCAGCGGTCGGGCCGGCAGGTCTACCTCTCGGTCGGACCGCATGACCGACCCCCGCGGAGTTACCGCGGACTGGACTTTTGCTGGTGGCTCGGAGTGCTCGGCAAGTGGGAGGCTTCCACTCCTCCTCTGGGCGCGGAGCACGTGACGATCGCGGTGAGCGGAGCGGACGGCGGCCACACCGTCGACTTCCGTGCCCTCGCCGAGAACGGCATCAAGCTCGTCGGCCGGACCGAATCGTTCGACAACGGAACCATGCGCTTTGCCCCAGATCTCCGCGACAACATCGCGAACGGCGACGCTCACTACCTGGAGCTGCTCGACGAAGCCGACGCGTACATCGAGCGCAACGGCCTCGACCTCCCCGAGGAGCCTGAGGCGCGCACTCTGCGGCCCGACCCGGAGAGTGTTACCGACCCCATCCTCGACCTCGACCTCGCCGGGGCCGGGGTTGCCTCGATCGTCTGGGCGACGGGCTTCGCCGTCGACTACAGCTGGCTGCAAGTCGACGCGTTCGACGAGTTCGGCAAGCCGCGGCAGCAACGCGGAGTCTCTTCCGAGCCCGGCGTCTACTTCCTCGGACTGCCCTGGCAGTCACGCCGCGGATCGAGCTTCATCTGGGGGGTGTGGCACGACGCCAAGTATGTCGCTGACCAGATTGCGATCCAGCGGGGTTACCTCGCCCAAAACGAGCAGGCCGCGCTTGTGGCGAGCGGAGCGTTCTGATGTCGACACACACGCGCATCCGAAAGTTCAACACCAAGGAAACCTACCCGGAACAGAACCTGGACAACGATCTCTGCCAGGCGGTCGTCGCCAATGGCGTGGTCTACCTGCGCGGCCAGATCGGCCAGGACCTGGACACCCGCGAATCCGTGGGCATCGGGGACGTCGAGGCGCAGACCGAGAAGGCCATGGCCAACATCAAGATGCTGTTGGAGGAGGCCGGCGGCACGCTGGAGGACATCGTGAAGGTGACCGTGTACCTGATCGACCCGCGCTACCGGGAGACCGTGTACCGCACCATGGGCCGCTGGCTCAAGGGCGTGTTCCCGGTGTCCACCGGGCTGGTGGTCAGCGCGCTGGCCCGGCCCGAATGGCTCGTGGAGATCGACGCGACGGCCGTGCTGTCGCAGGTGGCACAGGGCGGCGGTGCGGCATGACGTTCAGCATCGCCGGCACCGACGGCGCGGGCCGGTTCGGCCTGGCCGTCACCTCCTCCTCCCCCGCCGTGGCGGCCCGCTGCGCGCACCTGCGCGACGGGGTGGGCGCGGTCAGCTCGCAGAACATCACCGACCCGCGCCTCGGCACGGAACTGCTGGACGCCCTGGCGGCCGGCGCGTCGGCCGCCGAGGCGCTGGCGGAACTGACGGCGCGGGCGCCCGGCATCGACTACCGGCAGATCGTGGCGCTCGACGCCACCGGCGAATCGGCCGTTTTCAGCGGCGCGCACACGCTCGGCACGTTCGGCGAGGGCCGGGGCCCGGGCTGCGTGGCCGCCGGCAACATGTTGACGCACGACGGCGTCCCCCAGGTCATGTGCGACGCGTTCGCGGCTGCCACGGGGGAGCTCGAGGTGCGGCTGCTGGCGGCGCTGCGCGCCGGGCTGGCCGCCGGCGGCGAGGCCGGGCCGGTCTACTCCGCCGGGCTGTCCGTGACCTCCGGCCACGGCTGGCGGGACACCGACCTGCGCATCGACTGGTGCGAGGACCCGGTCGGCGAACTCGGCACCCTGCTGGACGTGTGGCTGCCGCAGCGCGACGCGTACGTGGTGCGCGGCCTGGACCCGGCCGCCTCCGTGGGCTACGGCGTGCCCGGCGATGACCGCTGACCCGGACATCTCCGCCCCGGGCGCCGGCGCGTCAAGGCGCACCGGCGCCCGGGAGCGGGTGCTCGAATCGGTCGCGGCCGAGCTTCCGGCCCTGATCGCCTTTTCCGAGCGGCTGCACGCCAACCCGGAACTCGGCTGGGCCGAGCACCGGGCCAGTGCGTGGACGGCGGAGCTGCTCGAATCGCACGGCTTCACGGTGGAACGGGACTACCTCGGTTTTAGCACGGCCGTGCGGGCGACGTTCGGCAGCGGCGGCCGGCGCATCGGGCTCATGGCGGAGTACGACGCCCTGCCCGGGCTGGGCCACGCGTGCGGCCACAACATCATCGCCGCCACGTCCGTGGGCGCCGCCGTCGTGCTTTCATCGTTTGCCGATGACCACGACCTGACCATCGAGCTGTACGGCACCCCGGCCGAGGAGGGCGGCGGCGGGAAGATCGAGCTGATCAAGCGCGGTGCGTTCGCCGGGCTGGATTTGGCCATGATGGTCCACCCCAGTCCCGTCGATTCGGCGGAGGCGCGGCCGTTCGCCGTCGCCCATCACCACGTGGAGTACCGGGGCAAGTCGGCGCATGCCGCCGCGTACCCGGACCGGGGCGTCAACGCGAACGACGCGTTCGTCGTCGCCCAGGTGGCGCTGGGCCTGCTGCGCCAGCAGCTGCCGGCCGGCACCCGCGTGCACGGCATCCAGACGCTTGGCGGGCAGGCGCCCAATGCGATCCCCGAGCACACCGAGGGCCGCTGGTACGTGCGCGCCGAGACGCTGGCCGAACTGGGCCCGCTCGACGAACGTGTGCGCCGCTGCTTCGAGGCCGGCGCGCTGGCCACCGGCGCCGAGCTGGCCATCACGCCGGAGTCCGAGCCGTATTCGGAGTTCCGCACCGATGAGCGGGCCCTGGTGCTGTACAAGGCGCATGCCGAGTCGCTGGGCCGCCGCTTCGACGCCCCGGCCGAGCAGGCCACCATGAACCGGGCGTCCACGGACATGGGCAACGTGTCCCAGCTCGTCCCGGCCATCCACCCGTACATCGGGCTGGGCTGTTTCCCGGCGGCCAACCACCAGCCGGACTTCGCCGCCCACTGCGTGGGAGAGGCCGCCAACCGGGCCATCCACGACGGCGCGGCCGCCCTGGCCCTGACAGCACTGGACTATTTCACCTAACCCCAAGGAGCACGCACCATGAGCACGGACTTCCGCGTCGAGACGGATTCGCTGGGCAGCCGCGACGTCCCGGCTGGCGCCTACTGGGGCATCTCGACGCTGCGCGCGGTGGAGAACTTCCCCATCAGCGGCCGCCCGGTCGGGTCGCAGGCCGATGTGGTCTGGGCCTTCGGGGCCATCAAGCTGGCCGCGGCCCGGGCCAACGAGGAGCTCGGGCTGCTCGACGCCGAACGCTCGGCGGCCATCCAGGCGGCCGCCCGCGAGGTCATGGCGGGCGATTTCGACGACGAATTCGTGGTGGACTGCATCCAGGGCGGAGCCGGGACCAGCACCAACATGAACGCGAACGAGGTCATCGCCAACCGTTCCCTGGAACTGCTGGGGCACGGCCGCGGCGAGTACGCCCGGCTGGACCCGATCGACCACGTCAACAGGTCACAGAGCACCAACGACACGTACCCCACAGCGGTCAAACTGGCCCTGCACCGCGGCATCGAGACACTGTGCACGGCGCACGGCGCGTTGACCGACGCGTTCCGGGCCAAGGGAACGGAGTTCGCCGGGATCCTGAAGGTGGGCCGGACGCAGTTGCAGGACGCCGTGCCCATGACGCTGGGCCAGGAGTTCACGGCGTTCGCCGACACGCTGGCCGAGGACGCCCAGCGGCTGCGGGAGTTGTTGGCGCACCTGCGGGAGATCAACCTGGGGGCGACGGCGATCGGCACCGGCATCACCGCGCCGGCCGGCTACCGTGCCGCCGTCGTCCGTGAGCTGCGCGAGGTGACCGGGCTGGACCTGGTCAGCGCCGCCAACCTGGTCGAGGCGACGAGCGACGCCGGCGTGTTCCTGCTGGTCTCGGGCATCCTGAAGCGGGCCGCGGTGAAGTTGTCCAAGATCTGCAACGACCTGCGGCTGCTGTCCTCCGGGCCGCAGGCCGGTTTCGCGGAGATCATCCTGCCGCCGGTGCAGGCGGGGTCGTCGATCATGCCGGGCAAGGTGAACCCGGTGATCCCGGAGGTGGTCAGCCAGGTCGCCTACCGGGTGGTCGGCGCGGATGCGGCCGTCACGATGGCGGTCGAGGCCGGGCAGTTGCAGCTGAACGCGTTCGAGCCCCTGATGGCGCAGACGTTGCTCGAGGCGTTGGACTGGTTCACGAACGCGTGCGTTGTCTTGCGCTCGCGCTGTGTGGAGGGCATCGCGGCGAACGAGCCGGTGCTGCGCCGGCGCATGGACGAATCCCTGAGCGTGGTGACCGGGCTGACGCCGCTGCTGGGCTATGCCGTCTCGGCCGCGCTGGTCAAGGAGGCGCTGTCCTCCGGGCGCGGGATCGTCCCGCTGGTCCGGGAGCGCGGGCTGCTGGGCGACGACGAACTGGCCGCCGCGCTGTCCCCGGCGGCGCTGGCCGGAACCTGACCCGGTGGTCGAGCCTGTCGAGACCCGGTGATTGAGCTTGTCGAAATCACCGGCGAGCTACGCGGAGCCGGTCGATCCGCTCCCGCGCCACATAGAACACGTAGAACGCGTTCGTGACGACGTTCAGCACGACGACCGTCACGACGTACAGTGCCGTGGCCACCCCGGGCGCGTCGTCGTGCGGGAGCGTGTAGGCCATGACCACCCGCGCGGCCGCGTCGAGGAACAGCCCGGCCGCCCACATGATCGTTGAGACGCGCCACATGCGCCGGAACCGGGCAGAGTCCTGCCACCACTGCTCCCACCCGCCGGGCCAGCCGAGGCGGCCCTCCAGCAGCGGACGGCTGAACAGATACGTCAGCGGCCGGGTGCCACGCAGGCTGGCCAGGAACCAGAAGCCTGTGGCCGCCGTGAGGATGGCGCCCTTCGCCAGCAGCAATTCCGTGCTGCCGGGCAGCAGGGCCACGAGCAGCGAGCCGACCGACATGAGCGAGTAGAAGGTGGCGATGCGTCCCACCGGCCGACGGCGCAGCAAGGAGGCCACGGCCGGGAGCGCGCCGACGGCGGCGACGATCAGGAGTGTCGCGTAGGTATCCACGCCCAGCGCGCGCAGCACGTAGTAGGCGGCAACCGGGAGCAGCAGCGCGACGAGCAAACGCAGCACCGCGAAGGCCCGGTTACGCACCGGGGTCCTTTCGGGTGGCGAGCCGGAACAACGTCACCAGCTCCCTCGCGTAGGCGTCCAGGTCCTGGTCCGGGCGCCCCGCGAGCAGGAACGGCAGCCCGTCCACGGAGCGTTGGATGGTGATGGCCATGACGAACGGGTCGAAGTCGCGGAACTCGCCGCCGGCCTGGCCGCGGCGCAGGATGCCCTCCACGTGTCCCGCGTCCGCGGCCCGTGCCACGTCCGGCAGCGCCCCGGCCAGCAGAACCTCCATGAGCGCCCGCATGCGCACCCGGTCATGGTCGATGAACGCCACAACGGACGTGAGGTACGCGTCCAATTGCCCGGACGCGGTGGATTCCGCGCCGACGCGGACGCCGACAAATTGGCCGATGCGCGCGATCACATCGTCGACGACGGCCGCCACCAGGTCGTCCTTGCCCGCGAAGTGGTAGGAGATCAGCCGCGTGCTCGACAGCCCGGCGTGGGCGGCGATGCGCGTGAACGACGCCTGCGCGAACCCGTCGGCACCAATGACCTGCACGGCCGCGTCGACGATCTGTGCCCGGCGTGCCCGCGAGGTGAACGATCTAGTTACCTGCATAGGTAAAATCTACGCCGATCAGGTAACATCCACCACCCAACTGGTGGACAGTAGATGCCGGAAATCCACGAATTTCGAGCATCTACTGTCCACCAGTTGGGCGGGGCTGCGCTACAGCGGCAACCCTGCCCCCGGCTTCAGGTTCTTCATGACCAGCGTCGAGCTGACTCGCTGCACGCCGGGCAGCATGGTCAGTTCGTCGTCGAAGAACCGCTGGTACGCGGACAGGTCCTCGGCCATGACCCGCAGGATGTAGTCGGGGTCGCCGAACAGCCGCTGGGCGGACGTGATGTGCCCATTGGCGGTCACCGCGGCCTCGAACTCGTCCATGGTGGCGCGGTCCACCTTGGCCAGCGTGACGAACACCAGCGCCTCGAACCCGAGCCCCACGGACGCCGGATCGATCACGGCCCGGTACCCGCTGATCACCCCGGCACCCTCCAAGTCCTTCAGCCGGCGGTGACACGGCGCCACGGTCAGCCCCACCTCGGCGGCGAGCGCGGTCGCCGTCATGCGCCCGTCGTCCTGGAGCCTGCGCAATATCTCTCGATCAATTCCGTCAATCACAGCAAAATCTTATGTCAAAACGGTTGCATCCGGTCCAAATTGGTAAGCACTTCTGCGAAGAATTTCCCTAAACTTGCCCCCAGGACCAACCCGCAGGAGAACCCATGGAATCGCAGGCCATCATCGGCTTCCTGATCGTCGCCGTGACGCTGACGGTCACGCCGGGACCCGACTGGGCATACTCGATCGCCGCCGGCCTGGGCCGCCGCAGCTATGCGCCCGCGATTGCCGGGCTGTGCAGCGGCTACATCCTGCACACGATCCTGCTCGCCGCCGGCATCGCCGCGCTCATGGCCGCCGTCCCCGCACTGCTGCTGTGGCTGACGGTCACCGGCGCCGCCTACCTGCTGTGGCTGGGCTGGTGCACGTTGCGCTCGTGGCGTGCCGCCGGGTTCGCCAACGGCGTCACCGCCGCGGTGGAGGAGACGGACGACGGCGGCACCCGCCTGGGTGCCTACGCGCGCGGCTTCGGCGTGAGCGCCATCAACCCCAAGGGCATGCTGTTGTTCCTGGCATTGACACCCCAGTTCATCAGCACCCGGGCCGTATTCCCGGTGCCGGTCCAGTCGGCCATCCTGGGGTTGTCGTTCGTGGCCTCGGCGGCAATCATCTACACGATCGTGGCGGCCGGATCCCGCCGGTTGCTGCGTTCCCGCCCGGGTGGGGCCCGCGTCGTCACCCTGGCCAGCGGCATCATCATGTGCGTGCTGGGCGTCGCGCTGCTGGCGGAACAGGTCCGGCCGGTGCTGGCGTTCCTCGGCTGAGGATCCACGGCCACCGGGTCTCGACAGGCACGGCCACCGGGTCTCGACAGGCTCGACCACCGGTGGTCGAGCATCGAGACCGTCACCCCTGCCAGGCGTCCAATTCCTCCAACAGTTCGGCCTTGCGGGCGTCGGCGGCGAACGACGACCTGATCGAGTTCCCGGCCAGCGTGCGCACCGTCTCGGCGTCGAATCCGAACGTCGTGCGCAGGGCGGTGAAGTTGTCGTCCACGTACCCGCCGAAGTACGCGGGGTCGTCGGAGTTCACGCACACGTTCAGCCCCGCGGCGAGCATGCGCGGCAGCGGGTGCCCGTCCAGTGTGTCCACGGCCCGCAGCCGTACATTGGACAGCGGGCAGACGGTCAGCGGCACCTGCTCCTCGGCCAGACGACGCACCAGCGCGGCGTCCTCCACGGACCGGATGCCGTGGTCGATCCGCTCGGCGCCGAGCAGGTCCAGGGTGTCCCACACATACGCCGGCGGGCCCTCCTCCCCCGCGTGCGCCACCAACCGCAGCCCGGCCGCCCGGGCCCGGTTGTACAGCCGGACGAACTTCGACGGCGGGTTCCCCACCTCCGCCGAGTCGAGCCCGATGCCGATGATCGGCGCGTCCATGGCCAGCAGTTCCTCGAGCACGGCAAGCGCCGATTCCTCCGACTCGTCGCGCAGGAACGCCGCGATGAGGCCGGTCGTGATGCCGAACCGGGACTCGCTCTCGGCGAGCGCGGCGGCCACCCCGCCCACGGACGTGGCCAGCGGCACGCCCCGGGACAGGTGCGCCTGCGGGTCGATCATGATCTCCGCATGCCGCACGCCCGCGGCCGCCGCGCGATGCAGGTACGCCCGGGTCATGTCGGCGAAATCCGCCTCGGTGACGAGCACGGCCATGTTCGCGTAGTACAGGTCCAGGAACGATTGCAGGTCCGTGAACTCGTATTGCGCGCGCAGTTCCGCAAGCGTCGGATGTGGCAGCGTGATGCCGTTGCGGGCGGCCAGGTCCAGGATCAGCTCCGGCTCCAGCGTCCCCTCGATGTGCAGGTGCAGTTCGGCCGTGGGCACCCTGTTCGACGTCGTCATGCGGGCCAGTCTAGCGAGGTTGGGGAGGGCGCTGGACGCTACGCACGCTACGGTGGAAGGCGACCATCACTGCATCAGGAGAGCAATTGCCCAACCCGGCACGCCCGCACCGCGCCCGTTTCCACCCCGGCCCCCGGGACTTCATCATGACGTCGGTGCTCGCCACCGTCGTGCTGGTGACCACGGCGTGCGGCGCGAGTACGACGGCGGCCATCGCCCCGCCGTCGTCCGCGGCACCGGTGACCACCCAACAGGCGCCCACAACCGCACCCACCCCGAGTGACGACGCCCCGCTGGACCCGGAGGTCGCACCCGACGCCGGTTCCGCCAAACTCGCCGCCGACAACCAGCCCGCATTCGCCAGCAAGGCGCTCGACGTCCTGGCGACGCTGCCCGTCAAGGGCCGCGCACCCAAGACCGGGTACAGCCGGGACCAGTTCGGGCAGGCGTGGGCGGACGTTGACCACAACGGCTGCGACACGCGCAACGACATCCTGGCCCGCGACCTGACCGGGACCACCACAAAGCCCGGGACGCACGGCTGCGTGATCCTGACCGGGTCGCTGGCCGACCCGTACACTGCGACGACCATCGCGTTCCGGCGCGGCACTTCGACCAGCGCGGCAGTCCAAATCGACCACGTGGTGGCGCTCAGCGACGCCTGGCAGAAGGGTGCCCAGCGGCTGACAGCAGCGCAGCGGACGGCCCTGGCGAACGACCCGCTGAACCTGTTGGCCGTGGACGGCCCCACCAACCAGGCCAAGGGTGATGGCGACGCCGCCACCTGGCTGCCACCGAACAAGGGGTACCGCTGCGACTATGTGGCCCGGCAGATCTCCGTCAAGGCGACGTACGGGCTGTGGGTGACGGCCGCCGAGCACGACGCCATGGCCCGGGTGCTGGCGGACTGCACGAACACGCTGGCGCCGACGGACAAATCGGCGCCCGCACCCGCGCCGGTGCAGGAACCCGCCGCCGAGCCCGTGCCGGCACCCGCCCCGGTGCAGAAACCCGCCGCCGAACCGGCTCCCGCCCAAGACGTCTACTACAAGAACTGCGCCGCCGCCCGGGCCGCCGGCGCGGCCCCGATCCATGCCGGCCAGCCGGGCTACAGCAGCAAGCTGGACCGCGACGGCGACGGCGTGGCTTGCGAATAGGTCCCCAGCGGCGTCGAACTTCACCAGACCCCTACCGGCGCAACGGACACCCGACTACCGTTTCCGCCATGGACATGAAACTTGAGCTGGTGCCGGTGCCCGTGACCGATGTGGATCGGGCGAAGAAGTTCTACGTCGAGCAGGTCGGGTTCACCGCGGACTTCGACGTCCGCGTCAACGACGATCTGCGCTTCGTGCAGCTGACCCCGCCCGGGTCGGCGTGCTCGATCGTGATCGGCGACGGCATGACGGATGCGGCCCCTGGCAGCCAGCATGGCCTGCTGATGGTGGTGGAGGACGCGTCCGCCGCCCGGGCGGAATTGCACGCCCGCGGCGTACCGGTGAGCGACGTCGACCCGCAGCAGTGGGGCCTGTTCGTGCACTTCAAGGACCCGGACGGCAACACGTGGCGGCTGCAGGAGCTGCTGAAAAAGTAGGCGTGACCTAGGCTGGCAGCACCGCTACAGGAAGGGTGCCCCATGATCACGCCGCTGACGCCGCCGGACCCGATCGAGCCCCGGCTGGAACTGCACGCCCAGGACGCGCCGGAGCCGGTGGCGCCCGTCGACGCCCCCGGCATGGTGCCGGTGCCCCCGGAACGGCAGGCCGAGCTTGACGCGCAGGCGCGCGCGTACGTCGCGGAGGTCGCGGCGCTGGACCCGCGCGACCCCGCGTTCACGGCGAAGATCGAGGCCATCTCGCAGATCGCGGGGCGGGAGATCGGCGAGTCCGCCAATGTGTCCAACCGCCTGTTGCAACGGACGACGGCGGCGCCCGCCAAGGCGAAAGGCAACGGACAATCGGCGCAGGAGCAGGTGGCCCACGTCCTGGGCGACCTGCGGTCCACGGTCGAGTCGCTGACGCCGTCGGACGCGAACCTGGGGCTCGGGAAGAAGCTGTTCGGGTTCATGCCGGGCGGGAACAAGCTGGCGAAGTACTTCCAGAAGTACGAGTCGGCGCAGGGGCAGCTGGACGCCATCATCAAAGCACTGCTGGCCGGGCAGGGCCGGCTCATGGAGGACAACACGTCGCTGGCCGAGGAGAAGGGCCGGCTGTGGGACACCATGGCGAAGCTGAGCGAGTATGCGACGCTGACCCAGGCACTGGACACCGCATGCGGGGAGAAGGTCGACGCGGCGCGCGCGGCCGGGGACGCGGACGGCGCGCAGGCGCTGGAGGCGGACGTGCTGTTCCCGATCCGGCAACGCCATCAGGACATCCTCACGCAGCTGGCCGTGTCCGTGCAGGGCTACCTGGCCATGGACCTGATCCGCAAGAACAACCTGGAGCTCGTCAAGGGCGTGGACCGGGCCCGCACCAGCACGGTCTCGGCGCTGCGCACGGCCGTCATCACGGCCCAGGCGCTGGCCGACCAGAAGATGGTGCTGGACCAGATCGACGCGGTGAACGCCACAACGAACGCCATGATCCTGAAGACCTCCGAGATGCTGAAGGAGCAGACGACGCGCATCCACCAGCAGTCGGCGTCGTCGGGTGTCAGCGTGGAGACGCTCAAGAAGGCGTTCGACAACGTGTTCGCCACCATGGACGAGATCGACAAGTTCCGCGCCACGGCCGCGCGCAACATGGAGGGCACTGTCGCCGCCCTGGAGCAGGGCATTTCCAGCGCCCGCCCGTACATCGAGCGGACCCGCCAGCAGCCGGAGGCGTAGCCCCGCAGGTACGGTGCCGAAGCGCACCGAAATGAGCCCGTTTCGGTGCGCTTCTGCACCGTAGTTGGGTCCCGGAACCGACCCCCGGTGGTCGAGCCTGTCGAGACCCGCAAGTGCGCCTCAGGTGTGGGCGGCGCGCTCGAACAGCAGCGTATCGGTGAACTGCTCGAACGCCACGGCCTTGTCCCCGGCCACGCGCCACACGTGCGCCACCCGGGCCTCGACGAACCTGCCGGTCGCCTTGTGCGTGGCCGTATACGAACCGAGACCGACGACGACATCGCCCGCCTCATGCAGTTCGGTCACCGTGCACGTGTACCCGTCCCACTCCTCGGCGAGCCGGGCGAACACGTTCTTCACGATCTCCTCGGCGCCCACGTACGTGCCGGCGCAGGGGAAGCCGGCCATCTCGGTCCAGCGGATGTCGTCGGCGAACGGGGCCAGCATGCCGGCCAGGTCGCCGCGGTCGTTCGCGTCGTAGTGGGCCTTGATCACATCGAGTGCGCTCATGGTGGTGCTCCTTTTCTGGTAACGGGTCCTGGATAGGGTCAAACGGGTTGGGCGTCCGGGTAGCGGACGGTGCCCAGCGGGTAGATGTGCCCGCCGGCGCGGGAGTGCTCGGATTCGCCGGCACCGTTGATGCCCAGGAAGATGCCGGTGGTCTTGAGCTGGTAGCCGAGGTCGTGCAGCCACACGCTGGCCACGGCGATGCGGAACTCGCGGAAGCAGAACAGGTACAGCCCGTCGTCGAACTTCCACACGGTGGACAGGTCCATGTCGCCGTGGCCGCGCTGGACGCCCTCCAGGTTCTGCCAGGCGTAGCGCTCGGAGGAGATGTACACGTGCTCGTACAGGTGGTTCGGGCTGTAGCGGTACAGGTTGCGCATGCCGATCAGGTCGCGGGACGCGGCCGGCACGTCGCCGGTGGCCGGGCCGCGGTCGGTGACTCCGGCGAAGAACCTCTGGCCGACGCGCGGCGTGCCTTCCACGCCCGCGTCGCCGATCACGGAGTGCGTCACGACGGCGCGGTGCGTGGTGGTCGAGTACACGATCGTGACGGCCTCGCGTTCCCGGCTGGCCAGTGGCAGGTTCAGGAAGATGACGTCCGGGCGCACGGCGACGGCGTCGTACGGGTCCCGGGTGCCGGGCGCCGCGCTGATGGCGCCGTCGGCCGCCCAGGTGACGTGGCCGGCGTCGAACGCCAACGAGATCGTGGTGCCGTCCCCGAGCGTAAGGCCCAGGGCCTGGCCGTCCAGGTTCGTGTTGGGCAGCCGGTAGGTGTCGATGCCGGCGGCGAACTCGTCGTAGTTGCGCCATTGCTCGCCGGCGGGGTCGTGTTGGGCGTCGGTCATGGTGTTTCTCCTTCGGTTGGTTCCCTACAGTGTCAGCTTCCTACAGTGTCAGCGCAGCGAGTAGCCGGCGTCGATGAGCAGGGCCGTGCCCTGGCAGTAGGACGCCTCTGCGGAGAGCAGGTGCAGCGGGCCCGCGGCTCCGGGCGAGGAGGTCGATGCCTCGATTATCCCGCCGCCCCGGTCTTTGCGCTGCCGGACAAGGCGGCGACCAATTCCGGACGCTTTCGCTAGAACCCGACCGCCATCCGCACGCCGAGCGCCACCATGACCACCGCGATCAGCGCGTCCAGCACGCGCCACGCCACCGGCTTGGCGAACACGGGGCGCAGCAGCCGGGCGCCGAAGCCGAGCGCGCAGAACCACAAGACGCTGGCGGCCGCGGCACCGAGCCCGAACCACCAGCGCAACTCCCCGTGCCCGTTTGCGAGCGAGCCCAGCAGCAGCACGGTGTCCAGGTACACGTGCGGGTTCAGCCACGTCAGCGCCAGCACGGTGATCAGCGCCGCGCGCCGGGTCAGCGTGCCGCGCTGCGCCGATTCGGTCAGGCTCCCGGGGTGCAGCGACCGCTTCGCCGCCAGCACGCCGTAGGCGACGAGGAACGCGGCACCGCCCAGCCGGATGAGCACGACGGCGGCGGGCACCGCTCGCACCACCTCGCCGATGCCGAAGATCCCGGCCGCGATGAGCACGACGTCACTGAGCAGGCACACCAGGACCACCAGGCCCACGTGTTCGCCGCGGATCCCCTGGCGCAGCACGAACGCGTTCTG
Organism: Specibacter cremeus; assembly: GCF_003946885.1. Classification (GTDB taxonomy): domain Bacteria; phylum Actinomycetota; class Actinomycetes; order Actinomycetales; family Micrococcaceae; genus Specibacter; species Specibacter cremeus. Next base: position 32,619 of record NZ_RWKQ01000051.1, read on the forward strand.
GGCGCCGATGGCGACGATAAGCGCCAGTCCGGTGCCGAGGCCGGTGAATGCGGTGGTGAGGATGCTGGGGATCACGGTCTTTGAGGCTACTAGGATGATGCTGATCAGACCAGCTAATTGTTTTGGTGATGCCTAAGGATTGCTAATGATGGAGTTCCAGTTCGGGCACCTGCGCACGTTCCTCGCCGTGGTGGAGGCCGGCACGTTCGAGGCGGCGGCCGCGCGGCTGCACGTCACGCCGTCGGCCGTGTCCCAGCGGATCAAGGCGATGGAGCAGGCGGCCGGCCAGGTGCTGGTCCGGCGGACCGCACCCATCCAGCCCACGCCCGCCGGGAAGACGGTGCTCCGGCTGGCCCGCCAGGTGCGGCAACTGGAGCAGGACGCCGCCGTCGAGCTCGGCACGGCCGCCCGGCCGGGCCACCCGATCCCGGTGGTGGTCAACGCGGATTCGCTGGCAACGTGGTTCGTCGACGCGCTGGCCGCCGTCCCGCCCGAGTTGGGCCTCACATTCGAGGTGTTCCGTGAGGACGAGCAGCATTCGGCGGCGCTGCTGCGCTCCGGGGATGTCATGGCCGCCGTCACGGCCACGCCGGGCGCCGTGCAGGGGTGCTCGGTGACGCCGCTGGGTTCCATGACGTACCGGGCGGTCGCGGCGCCGGCGTTCATGACGCGGTGGTTCCCCAACGGTTTCTCGGCCCGGGCGTTCGCGGCCGCCCCGGTGGTGCAGTTCGACCGCACGGACACGCAGCAATCGAACTTCTTCACGGCCGTCGCGGGCACCCCGATCGGCGGTCCGCAGACGTTCATCCCGGACACGCTGGAGTTCGCCCACGCGGTGCGCGCCGGGCTGGGGTGGGGCCTGCTGCCCGACGCGCACTGCCTGGACGACCTGCGGGCCGGGCGCTTGGTGGAGCTGGTGCCGGGCCGGCGCAGCGAGGTGCCGCTGTTCTGGCAGCGCTGGAAACTGGCTTCCCCCGCGCTGGACGCGCTGACGCTCGCCGTCCACGCCACGGCCGCCGCCGCCCTCGGCTGACCTCGCGTTGATTCTTCAAGGATTGCGGGTCCCGGGCCGGCACACCCGCAATCGTTGAAGAATCAACGCGGCGGCGTGCTCATCGCAGGAAGGCGGCGGCGACGCCGGCGTCGACGGGGATGTGCAGGCCGGTGGTGTGGGAGAGGTCGGCG
>NZ_RWKQ01000052.1 GCF_003946885.1 Specibacter cremeus
CGTTACGACACCACGCCCGCGATCCAGACCGGGCCCTCACATGCCTGCTGACCTGCTGACACGCGACTTTTCCGGGACCCTGCATCCCAACCCGCGGCCAAATCAATCACCGACTTGATATGCTCAATACTTTTGCGCCGCATGTTAGCGCCAGGGCTAGCCAGATTGATGTCATAACCGCCGGCATTCAGAGACCTGATCTTGGCACCGTAGTCATTGAGTCTTGCAGAAATTGCCGAGCGTTCCAAGCTAGATATTTCATCCGGCCAGCAATGCGGAGAGCTAATCGGCACTTCAAAACTCTCAAACCCATTATCGACCAATTCCGCAATCGCATCAATTGCCATAGCTGACCATAGATAGGAAAATGTATTAATAATCATGCAAAAAGTCCTCGCAGTTCTGTTCCCATGGAGAAAAATTGTTTCATTCATAACGTAACGTGAATTTCGATCCTGCGTAAGGTATTGCACCCTTGGCGAGCCAGGCGGCTCGAATAGACCCGGGGCAGACGCGCCCATTCTTGCCCAGTCGAACCGCCACGGCTTCCTAGGGACAATCGTGCCTACTGGGAACGCTTGGCTTCGTCGTTGCCCGACGAAGTGCTCACGATCAGGTTTTCGCCGTTGAGCACCTCGGAGTCGTCGAGAGCCACGGTGGCCCGGCCGGCCCGGCTGCCGGTCTCGGGGAGGGTGAAGTAGGCGATGAGGCAGATGGCGACAATGGCGATCATGTAGATCGCGACATACATGGGATGTCCGGCGCCGACGAATGCGGCGGCGATCAGTGGCGCGGTGCCGCCGAAGACGGCGATGACGATCTGGTGTGCGAACCCGATGCCGGATACACGGACTGAGGCGGGAAACAGCTCGGCCTGAATGGTCGGGTAGACGGCCTGCCAGATACCTAGAACCACCCATCCGGATGCCGATACCAGGACGTAAACCCAGAAGCCCGGCTGGTTCAACAGCAGGAGCAGGGGGTAGAAGAGGACGATCATGCCGATGGCGCCGATGATGGGGAAGATTTTGCGCCGGCCGAGTCGGTCAGAGAGCGCACCGCAGATCGGCACGATGATAACGAGCAAGGCCAGCCCGATAACGCTGCCGGCCAAGGTGGAACCCAGGTCCCGGCCGGTGGTCAGCTTGGCGTAGGTGGGGAGGAATGTGGCCCAGGTGTAGTAGGCCACCGCCGGCGCCGAGAGCGCGGCCGCCTGCAGCAGGGCCTTCGGGTGCTCCCGGAGCAGGTCCTTGAGGCGCGCCCAGGCGGACTTCCGGTCGACGAGGGCGCTTGCCTCAAATTCGGGTGTCTCATCGGCGCGGGCCCGCAGGACGAGACCGATGAGGCCAAGCACGCCGCCCACGAGGAAGGGAATGCGCCAACCAAAGGCGGCGAGGTCGGCAGGAGAAAATGTCAATGTCACCATCGCCGCGCCGCCGGTCGCTGCCAGGGTCGCGAGGCCGCTTGCCATGTTGGAGAAGGAGCCGAACAGTCCCCTCCGGTTCGGGGGAGCGTGTTCGACCATGAAGGCGATCGCGCTCTGCTGTTCGGTGCCTGCGGAGATCCCCTGGATGATGCGTGCGAACAGGAACAAAATTGGTGCGGCGTAGCCGATCGTTGCAAATGAAGGGGTCAGGCCAACGATCAGGGAACCCAGTGCCATCCCGGAGATCGACAGCGTCAGGATGAGACGTCGGCCGAAGCGGTCAGCCAGTGGAGAGATGATGATTCCGCTGAAGGGGCGTACAGCGAAGCCGATGGCATAGGTGAGCAGGGCTTCCACAAGGGATGCGAACGGGGAGTGGCCCGGGAAGATCTGGGCCGAGAACACGGCGGCCAGCAGCCCGTAGGTGTACCAGTCGTACCACTCCACGAAGTGGCCGATCGTGCCCGCCACCATGTTGACGGAGCGGCGGGGGAGGAGGGCCACGTCGGGAATCCCCGAAGGATCCGGACTGCCGACGGCTTCATTTGAGGTCTTCATTGAACTCTCCATATTTTCACGTTTGCTGCGGTGGGGGTATGGGCAACGCATAGGCGCTGCCCGGCTTTCAATGGGAAGAAGCTGGTCCAGCCCCTCCCCAGTGAGATCGATTGCAAAGTTTCCTAAATGAGATCGGTTGCTGAGATCGGTTGCAAGCAACAATACTGAGGCTGGCCGGCTCTGTCAACGGTTATTTCTGAACAAGAGAACAGGAGGTCCAAACGTTTCGCCTGGGCGAAACGGGAGCACCAGCGGGGACCGGTCCACACGTGGCGGACCTGGAGAGTCATCGCTGAAGTGGCAGGGAGGTCTCATTGTTGAGATCGAGAAAGCGGACGCCGGACCAGGTGCAGTCCAAGCTGCCGTACGATGCCCAGTACTCGTCCCAATGGGCAAGTTTCCACCGGTCCCTCTCCAGGCCCCGCTGGATGAGTCGCTCCCGGAGGATGTCCTGGGGTACCCGGACCCGCACCACCGTGGCCTCCGCGGCAGGCCAGTGGAACTTTTCCGCGGCGCGCGTCAGGTAGTCCGGTACGGCGAAGTACGCGCCGAAGGGTGCATCGAGCACGACCGGTCGTCCCAGCCGCAGATTCGCTCCGGCTACATCCATGAGCGTCTCGTATTCCAGGGGCAGGACATTCTCCCGGTAAAACCCGTTGGATTCCCGATCGCTGGGGTCGTGTCCGGCTGCCTTCAAGCCAAACTCGACAAGGCGGCCACAGATCCGGTCCTTGTCCAGATAGGCCGCTCCATGCTCTTGTGCTGTTTGCTGGGCAATGGTCGTCTTTCCGGATCCGGCAGGGCCGATGACAATGAAGACTTGGGGGGACGTCATTGGCGGGCCAGCGCCACTGCTGCGAGAAACTCCCTGGCGGCCTCGGTGACACGGGAGAAGTCGCCGTCCGGTTGCCATGCCTTGGTCACGGCACTGCCGACGCCAACGCAGGCGACGCCGGCGGCAAACCATTCGGCGACATTGCCGGGGGTGACGCCGCCTGCCGGCATGACCGGAAGGTGCGCCAGGGGGGNGTCTCAACAAGTTCCGTCGGCGTATATGCGCCGCTGATGGTCGGCACCTGGTACCGGTTGGCCATCCGGATCATCGCCGGGTTCAGTTGGGGACTGACCAGGAAGTCGGCGCCGGCGCGGATGCACTCGTAGGCTGAGTGTTCGTCCAGGACCGTTCCGGCTCCGACCGCCACTCCATGGGGCCCATGCTTGCCGGAGAGCCGGCGAATCACCTCCACCGCACCCGGGATCGAGAGCGTGATTTCAAGGGCCTGAAAGCCTCCGGCAATCGCGGCCTCCGCCACGCGTTCCGCCAGATCTTCATTGTCAAGGCGCACGATGAGGACGGCACCGGACCGGTCGATCGTTTCGAGGGTGCGAAGTTTTTTGTACATTGCTTGCCTTTCTTCTGGCCCAGGCAGTGTCCCTGTTCAGGGGAACCCCCGGGCCGCGCGTGACTTGTTGTTGACAAACTCTCCCACCAAACATACGGTTAGTGCAACCGATCTCGGCAATCGATCTCATAATTGGCAAAGGAGCTGGCGGATGAGTGGACCACGTACGATCATCCTTGGTGCTTCGCACTGGCACGTCCCGCTCTATGCGCGGGCGATCGGCGAAGAACACCAGGTTCTCGGCATCAGCGACGAGGATGCATCGCTGGTCCGGGGGCTTTCGCAGGCGTGGAACGCTCCCGTGGAGGCTGACTGGCGCAGGCTGGTGGATCTGCCGGATCTCGGGCTTGCCTATGTCTTCGGACCGCACAATGGCATGGCGGAAAAGTGTCTTGCGCTGATCGAGCGCGGCATTCCGTTCGTGGTGGAGAAGCCCCTGGGCACTTCCCTTGCGGAACTTTCCGGGGTGCGGAAGGCCGCCGAAGCGGCCGGTGTGCCCGCGACAGTCCCGTTCGTTCAGCGGGGCGGCCCCACCGACCGTTGGCTGGCCAAGGCCGGCCGCCCGGCGTACCAGAGAGCCACCTTTATCGCCGGGCCGCCCTCGCGCTACCTGGATAACGGCAATCCCTGGATGCTGGACCCTGCTGCTGCCGGTGGTGGTTGCCTGGCGAATCTGGCACCGCATTTTGTCGATCTGTTCCTGCAGCGCAGCAAGGAGTCAGCGGAGAACGTAGATTCCCGGCTCTCCTCCGTTATGCACGGTGCCGGTGTTGAGGACCATGCCAGCCTCATCATGACCACCGCGAGCGGGCGTGAAGCCATCATCGAGGTGGGGTACGCATTCCCGGGTTCGCCGTTGAAGCGCTACTGCAGCTACACGTCGGCGGGCGAGGCCGGATTCGCCTCTGTCGACTCAGACGGTTCCGCCACCTTCACCACGCTGGACGGGGCGACGGAGTCCGCCGTGATCGACGTTGACAGTGACCCCCTCTATGATCCGTTCGTACGCCGTGTCGCGCAGACGCTGGAGAATGGATTCCGGGGGCTGCCCACACTGGCCCAGCTTGAAGATGCGATGCGCCCGATTTGGCAGGCGTATGACGACCACGGAGGAAGAGAAGATGGCCGACCCTAATATTGACGTGGTCGCGAAGGCGGCCGGCGTCCACCGCTCCACGGTTTCCCGGGCATTCTCCCGGCCGGAAGCGGTAAAAAGCGAAACCCGGGAGCACATTCTGCGCATCGCCGAGGGGCTCGGCTACACGATGAGCCCGCTCGCCCAGGCTCTGCGTCGAAAGACCAGCACCTTCGTCCCCCTGATCGTCCCCGACATCACCAACCCGTTCTTTGCAGAACTTGCCAAGACCATGACGCAGGCCGCTGATGAGCGCGGCTACCAGCTGCTGCTGTGCGTCACGAACGGGGACCCTGCCAAAACGGAGGGGTACTTCACCGCGATGCAGGCCATGTACGCCCCCTTCGGAATCGTCGCGCCGTCGACGAAAGTCGATACCGGCGTCCTCAAGCGTTTTGATTTTGGCCACCGGGTGGTAGTGATCGACCGCGTGGAAGGCGACTCCTCGGTTCCAACCGTCACCGTCGACAGCCGCCGCGGAATAGTCCTCGCCCTGGAGCACCTGCGTTCCCTGGGGCATACCTCGATCGGCTACGTTTCCGGTATCTCCGGGACCCACACGGCGCAGGACCGGATGGACGCGTATCTGGAGCTGTCAGCGGAAGGCAGCAGCACGCCCCTTGTCCTCGACAGCGGCTCCGACCCGGACGCAGGGGCGCGCGCGGCAAAGCACTTTCTTGAGATGGAAAATCCCCCGACGGCAATTATCGCCGCCAATGACATGGTCGCCTTCGCGGTGATCTCGGCCCTTGGCCAAAGCGGCATCCGCGTTCCGGAGGACGTATCGGTCATGGGCTTTGACGGCTTGGCATTGGGCGCCCGGTTCAACCCGGCCCTGACCACAGTGCGGCAGCCGATTGCTGACATGGGAAACATCGCGATCGAGCTGGCAGAAAAGCAGAACCTGAACGGATCGGTGGACCACGTCGTTCTGGAACCTGAACTTCTGGTGCGCGCCTCCACAGCGGGGCCGCGCAAATGACCGGAGCCAGCGCAAGGCCGCTTCGCCCGCTGCCCGGGCTGCGGCATGCCGACCACATCGGCCTGACAGTTCCGAACCTCGAGGACGCAATCAGCTTCTTCGTCGAGGTGCTTGGTGCCGAGGAGTTGTACCGCTCCGAGCGCGGACCCGACCCCGAGTTCATGCCCACGAACTTCGATGTCCCTGCTGATGCCCGGCTCACCCTCGCCATGCTGCGGCTGCCCCCGAACCTGAACATCGAGCTTTTCGAATGGAGCAGCGCTCAACGGCGGGAAACCCCACCCCGGCATTGCGACGCAGGCGGGCACCACCTGTGCTTCGTTGTGGACGACGTAGACGAAGCGGTCGCCGTGCTGCAGGAAACCCCTGGAGTGCGCGTGCTCGGGGAGCGCAAGGAAGTCGCCGGCGACAGTCCTCCTGTGGCGGGCAACCGCTGGACCTACTTCATCACCCCCTGGGGGCTGCTGATGGAAATCGTCGACCGATCCCGCGTCACGGCCCCTCCACGGCTGGTCGGTCCCGCGGACTGGGCAGCAACTCAAGACACTTTCAGGAAGGACGTTTAAAATGCGACTGGCAGGCCACACACTAGGCACTCCGAACCATACGGTCCCGCAGGCCATCAGGCTTTTCCGGGCGGCAGGGCTCGATGCCGCAGAAGTCATTTACCAAGATGGCTATACCTCCGGTCTCCCCCAGGGGGACCGGCGCGCCGCCATGGAGGCATTGCGGGCGGCGGAAGATGAGGGCCTGCCCATCATTGGCCTTACGCCCTACACCACGGCCATCAACGCCCTGGACGAGAGTGAATGGCGAGCCGGAGTAGACGAATTCCGTGGCGCGATTGAGACCGCGCATCTGCTCGGGGCCGACCGGGTGCGCGTGTACGCCGGATCCTGGCACCCGGGGGACGCCGATCATGCCCGGCGATGGGCGAGACTGCGGGAGGCCCTGCAGACCCTGGCACCTGAGGCTGAACAGGCAGGGGTGCGCCTGTGCGTGGAGAACCATTTCGGCACCATGACCCAGACGGCGGCAGAAACCGCGGCCCTCGTCCGGGAGGTTGCGCACCCAGCCGTCCGTGTTCTCTACGACCAGGCCAACCTGACCTTCACCCACGACGAATCGTTCGAGGACGCCTTTGCTGTCCAAGGGGAGCTGATCGGTCACGTACACGTGAAGGATCTCGTGTTCACCGACCCCGACGCGGCCTTCCGCGCCACGGAAACAGCCCGCGTCGACGCGTCCGAGCGCTCGGTACGGTCCCGGGTCGTCGGCACCGGTGTCCTTCCCTGGCGCCAGATCCTCGCGTCGCTGCTGCGCCACGGCTACGATGACCTGCTGAGCATCGAATACGAGTACCGCTGGCACCCGCAGGACCTCCCGAGCCCTGAGGACGGGTTCCGGGAATCCGCGGCCGCGCTGCGCGGAATGCTTACGGAAATTGCAGAAATGGAGAACGCCCGATGAACGGGCAGCGTCTCCGCGTCGGCGTTATCGGCGCGGGCAACATCGCCTCCATCGCCCAACTGCCCACACTCGTCCAGCGCGATGATGTCGAGTTGGCTGCCCTGGTGTCCCGGCGCGAGGACCCGGGAAACCTGGTCCGACGCTGGGGTTTCAGTTCCGCATACCGGTCAGTGGAGGACATGCTGGCCTCCCAGGAGCTGGACGCCGTGTTCGTCCTCACACCCCGGTCCGAACACGCACATGCCGTCGAGCTGTGCCTTAACAATGACGTCGACGTGTTCTGTGAAAAACCCCTGGCCCCGGCCACGGAAGAAGCCGAGCGTTTGGCCGACCTCGCCGACGATCGCGACCGCATCCTGATGGTCGACTTCAACCGCCGCTACGCACCCGTCTACACGGCAGGGCGGCAGGCGTTCGGTGAGAAGGGCGCCACCTTCTGCCTCGCCCAAAAGAACCGCCCCGGTTCGGAATACCGCGCGACGTTTGAAAACGCCATCCACATGGTCGATCTGCTGCGCTGGTTCTGCGGCGGCGATCCCGTGGACGTGGCCGCGCATGCAGCCGGCGATGACCCGTGGGAAGAAGACGGCGTCGCAGCCCTCATCCGCTTCAGCACCGGCAACACCGGAGTGCTGATGGCAGCCCGAACCGCAGGCGCCTGGAACGAAAAACTGGACGCCTACGGCGACGGAAAGACCGTGGAGGTGCGTGCACCCGAAACCGTGTCGACCACTGTCAACGGAGTCACCACATCGCGCGAGCTCAGCGCCGAGGCCTACGGGTGGGCCACAGCGACCGACACACTCGGATTCTCCGCCGCCGTCCACCATTTCCTGGACCGCGTCGCCGACCGGGCACAGCCGCTCACCTCGGGTCGCGAAGCCGTCCACACCCAGCGCCTGCTGGACCGGATCCTCGCTGCCTCCGGACTGCCCACGGAGGAACAAGAAGGCCGGCAATGGGCAAGCCACGCCACCAGCGGCAACAGCTAAACCGCAAAGGCATCACGTGCCGCAACGGGCCCTCCCGAGGCGGACCCCGTTACAAACACCCCCAGTAAGGAACCAGGCAGATGAAAAGAGCATCCCGGAACCCAACCGCAAAGCCACTGCGGTTCAGCCAGCCCACGAGCGGAGATGTCAAATGAGCCTCAACGAGCAGGTGGTTCTGGTGACCGGATCGAGCGGTGGTATCGGCAACGCAGTCATCGATGCGCTCAGAGCCGAAGGAGCCCTCATCATTGGAGCCGACCGGGCCCCCAAGGAGGGCCAGGAGTTAGCCGCCTTCTTCCCGCTCGACGTCACCTCCGAGGAACAATGCGCCGCCGTCGTCCGAGACGTTACAAGCAAGTACGGGCACATCGACGCCCTCATTCACGCCGCCGGAGTCCTGGGCGCCACCCCGGACATCATGGACACCACGACAGAAGAATACGAATCCGTCATGCGGATCAACTCCTCCGGCACGTTCTCCATGGTCCGGGAAACGGCACAGTCAATGATTGAGTCCGGCACGGCCGGCGCCATCGTTATCCTCTCCTCCGTCGCAGCCAAAGAAGCCCGCAGCAACTACCTGCCCTATAACGCCAGCAAACTCGCCGTGCTTCACATCATGTGGTCCTTCGCCGAGATACTCGGACCCCACGGCATCTCCGTCAACGCCATTGCGCCCGGCCCCGTGAACACTCCCATGTGGGCGCAGTTCGCAAAAGACTCCGGCCCGGATGCAACCGCCAACCGGGCCAAACGTGCCGCGCAACTTCCCATGCGCCGGTTTGCCGAACCCGACGAAGTCGCCCGCGCCATCCTCTTCGTGGCCGACCCCGACAACCGCTACATCACGGGCGTTACCCTGGACGTGGCAGGTGGAGCGCACCTCGGCATGGGGACCTAACCCAGGAACCAACATCTCCGCCACAACGTGCCACCGGTATGCCCTCAACCGCCCGCTACCATCTTCGGCTATTTGCCTGTCCATACCCCGCAGCGGAGCGCCATTTAGCGCTGCGAGAAAGCCGCCATTTACCGCTGCGATTCACACCGAAAATCGCCTGGCCCGGAGTGGCAGGGCTCCAAGTGTCTCGAAAAGTCGTCCCGCCGTAAAACGTCTTACGTGGTTGGCTTCGAGGGGTTTTTGAGCCAAAATGGCGGGGTGAGACATTTGGGATACACGCGGGTCAGCACCTCGAGCCAGGATGCGCAGTTGCAGCTTGACGCGCTGGTCAAGGACGGGGTGCAGAAGCGGGATGTGTTCGCCGATGTCACCTCTGGCAGCAGGACCGCGATCGAGCGGCCCGGGATGAAGAAGCTGCTGGAGTATGCCGAGGCCGGGGACACCGTGGTGGTCTGGCGGGTCGACAGGCTCGGCCGTTCCCTGGTCGATGTCCTGAACACCGTGAACCTGCTGCGCGAACGCGGCGTGAATGTCCGATCCATTTCGGACGGGATAGACCCGGCAACCTCGACCGGGCGGATGATGCTGAACCTGCTGGCCTCCCTGGCCGAGTACGAGCGCGAGCTGATCGTGGAGCGCGTCAACGCCGGGATCGCCGCGGCCCGACAATCGGGCACCCGATTCGGCCGGCCACTCTCGGACCCGGCGGTGATAGCCGAGAAGCTCGCGATCGCGAAGGACGCCCGCGCGAAGGGACGCACGGCCGAGGACGCGGCACGCCTGGTCGGGTGGAGTCGCGCGACGCTCTACCGCCGCCTCGGCCCAAACGCCTGATCCGTCAAAGGCCAGTGATCACTGAGGCCCCACGGGAGTGCAGAAGATTATGGCACCAGATGAACCGTAGCCCGGAACCACGATCACACGCTTAGCGCCAACCACTGTACCGCTGGTCCCCAAGGCCGTGGCTGGGTGAGGGTCGCACACCGCACCGTGTGGCCATGATCGGGTTCTTGGCAGTGCCGGTCGTTGCCGCGTTCCAATTCTGGGTCTTGAACACGGGTTCCGCCCTGTTGATCACCGCCGCCGTCGTCGGCATGCGCATCGCCCAGTCGGCGGCCTTTGACCCTGTCTCGTCGATCCTTGCCGAGGCGTTTGCGCCGGCGGTGCGGTGGCATTACTGGTGGTCATTCCGTCCGCAGGGCCGGTCGTGGCAGCCCTGACGGTCATGGCTGTCGGAGGTGCCGCGGCGGTGGAACTGGCCGAGCAGGTCCGCGACGCGGTGGACAAGGGCGCCGTGCTCCATGCCGGCGGACAGTTTTGGATGGCCCCGGATTCTACCTGCAGCCGGCCGTGCTGACCGGTGTCAGCCCAGGCATGCGCGCCTACTACGAGGAATTCTTCGGCCCGGTGGTGGTCGTCTCCCGCGCCCCCTGCGACGCAGAGGCCCTGGAACTCGCGAGCGACACCCCGTACGGTCAAGGTGGCGTGAAACGCTCGGGTTTCGGTCCAGAACCGGGCCCGTTGAGCATGGATGAATTGGGCATGGATGAATTCGTCAACAAGCGTCTTCTGCATGTTGGCGGATAATGGCCGGGCCGGCTGACAGGCGGACGGCGAGGGCTATTTGGCGCGGCGCAGGGTCACGTCGGCCATGTTCGTGGCCGTGGCCAGCAGCACCGAGGACCCCAGCATGTGGATGCCGACCAGCAGGCTGGGCAGGCCCGTGAAGTACTGCCAGTAGCCGATGGCGCCCTGCGCCACGACCGACACGGCCAGCAGGATTGCCGCGTTGCGGATGATGTCGCCGTTGCCGCGTTTCCACGCCAGCACCACCAGGATGACCACCGCGACCACCAGCACGTACACGGGAAGCACATGCACCCGGGCGGCCAGGTAGGGGGAGAGGTCGTTGCGGGGGGCGTTGGCGTCGCCCGCGTGAGGGCCGGAGCCCGTCACGACGGTGCCGAGCACCACGGCCAGGTACCCGCACACGGCCGCCAGGCCGGCCAGCCGGCGCAGCGCCGCACCCGGGGCGGCCACATACGGTACGGAGGTCCTGCCGGTGCGCCCGTACGTCCGGTTGACGAGCAGCATGGCCAGCACGACCAGCGCCGCGGAGACCAGGAAGTGCAGGCTCACCACCCACGGGTTCAGGTGCGTGAGCACGGTGATGCCGCCGATCACGGCCTGCGCCGGGATGCTGGCGAGCAGGCCGAACGCCAGCCAGAACAGGTCGCGGCGCTCCTTGCGCATGTTCCACAGCATGACGAGCATGACCGCCGCGATCGCGGCCAGCACGAACGTCAGCGTGCGGTTGCCGAACTCGATGATGCCGTGGATGCCCATCTCCGGCGTGTTGACCAGGGAATCGGCCGTGCATTTGGGCCAGGTCGGGCAGCCCAGGCCGGACGCGGTCAGCCGCACGGCCCCGCCGGAGACGATCAGCACGCCCTGGCCGATCAGCGACGCGACGGACATGCGGCGCAGCACCGGGGTCACGGTCGTGGGCAGCATGTTCCCGATCCTGGCCGCCACCGAACTGGTCTGGCTCACTTCACTCACGTCCTTCTGTCCGACTGATGATCAGTTCCACTTGAACCACTTGATCGCCGCGGCCGAGCACAGGATGCCCCAGCCGAGCAGGATGAATACGGCAAAAACGTCGACCCTGCCGTGCACCAGCGCCGCGCGCATGGCCTCTCCCAGGGCGCCGGAGGGCAGCCACTGGGCGATGGTGCCCATGGTCGCCGAATACTTGGCGGTCGGCAGGATGATCCCGCCCACGGCCGCCAGCAGGATCCAACCCAGGTTGGTGATCGCGAGGGTCGCCTCCGGGCGGACCGTGCCGGCGATCAGCAGACCCAACGCCGTGAACGTGACGGCGCCCAGCACCAGCAGCGGCACGCCGATCAGCAACCCGGCCGGGTTCGGCCGCCAGCCCATGAACAGGGCGACGACGGCGATGATCGCCACCTGGATGACCAGCGCGGCCAGCACGGCGATCACCTTTCCCGCGATCAGCCCGGCCCGGCCCAGGGGGGTCGTCGCCAGGTAGCGCAACACGCCGTATCGGCGGTCGAAGCCGGTGGCGATGCCCTGTCCGGTGAACGCCGTGGACAGCGCGCACAGGGCCAGGATGCCCGGCACCGCCACGTTCACCCGGCTCGTGCCGAACCCGTCCAGCACCGGGGTGACGGCCAGCGCCACAAGACCCAGCACGGGCAGGATGATCATGAGGACCAGCTGTTCGCCGTTGCGCAGCATGGTGGAGGCCTCGTACACGCCCTGGGCCAGCACCCGGCGCACGAGTGGTGCGGGGGCGGACGGGGTGTCACGGACGAACAGGGACGACGTGCTCATGGCAGCTCGGTTTCAGTCACGCCGGCCCGCACGGACGGCACCGGCACGGGTTCCGGGGAGGTTTCCGCGGAGATGGCGAGGAACACGTCCTCAAGCGACTGGGACGCCAGGTGCAGCGACGTGGGCATGATCCCGCGGTCGGCCAGCAGGGTGCCGAGGCGGCGCACATCACCCGGTTCGAGCGCGCCGCTGAGGCGGTAACTGCCCGGGCGGGTCTGCTCGACCGTGACGCCCGGGCGCGCCAGCGGCGACGTGTCCAGGCCCGGGTCCGCCTCGAAGGTGAGCGTGCGTCCGGTCTGCGCGGAGGTCGCCGCGCTCAGCAGCTCCGGGACGGTGCCGTCGGCGACCGTCTCGCCCCGGTTGACGATGTAGACGTGGTCGGCCAGGCGCTGGGCGTCGTCGAGCAGGTGCGTGGTGAGGATGATCGCCTTGCCCGTGTCGCGCAGCTCGCGAATCAACTCGAACACCATGTTGCGTGACTGCGGGTCGAGCCCGGCGCTGGGCTCATCCAGGAACAGCACGTCCGGGTTGCCCAGCAGGCTCGCGGCCAGGGACACCCGCTGCTTCTGGCCGCCGGACAGCCGCCGGATCGTGGTGGGTGCGAAGTCGCCGATCCCCAGCCGGTCCACCAGGGTGTCCACGTCCAGGGGGTTCGCGAACATCCGCGCAACATGGCGCAACAATGCCACGGGTTTCGCGGCGGGCGGCAGCCCGCCGTCCTGGAGCATGACGCCGGCCCGGGCCCGCAGCGTCGCGTCGGCCGTTTCCGGGTCACGCCCCAGCAGTGATACCGTGCCGCCGGTACGCCGTTGCAGGCCCTGGGCGCATTCGATCGTCGTCGTCTTGCCGGCGCCGTTGGCCCCGAGCAGCGCGGTGACCTCGCCAAATCGGGCCGTCAGGCTAATGTTGGAGATGACCCGCTTCATCCGGCCATCCAGGCCGGGTACGGGACCAACGTCCTTGATGAGTCCGGCGATTTCCAGCGCGGGCGGGGAAGAGTGTTGCACCCGGCTATTCTACGCTAGGTAGTAGTAGCACTGGGCTGGGGGCGTGTGAGCAAGGCGACATCCATGGATAGGCTCGCCTTACTGGAGACCGTGTGCTAATTACGTCATAATTATCTTGTCTATTGCGTGGGGCAACCGTGCAAGTTCGGGTGTGCGAGTTCGGGAGGTGTCATGAGCCAGTCAACGGGAACCGTCGCGGCTGCGGCCACTGCGGCCCCAACCGGTGGATTCCCCGTCGAGGCCGATGAACGGACCCGCGATCGCGTCCTGACCGCCATCCTGGAGCACGGCCCCATCAGCGCCGCCCAGCTCGGCAAGCTGCTGGGCCTCACCCCCGCCGCCGTGCGCCGCCACCTGGATACACTCTCCCGCCACGGCGTCATCGAGGTCAAGCTCGTTGGCATGGCCGGGGCCGGCGCGGGCCGACCCGCCCGACGCTACGTCGTCTCCCGCCGCGGCCAGGCCGAGATCGGCGACGACTACCTGGAGATCGCCCGCCAGGCGCTCACGGAACTGGCCCGCGGCGGCGACCAGTCCGCCGTCGAACATTTCGCCCGGCGCCGCTTTGCCGCCATGGAGGCGAAATACCGCCCGCACGTCGAGGCGGCCGGCACCGACGTGACCGCCCGCTCGAAGGCACTCGCCGGGCTGCTGAGCGCCGATGGCTTCGTGGCCTCCTCCAACACCGTGAACCCCGCCTCGGCCCTGTCCGCCGAACAGCTGTGCCAGGGCCACTGCCCCATCCGGGAACTGGCCGGCACGTTCCCCGAATTCTGCGACGCCGAGACCGATGTCTTCGCCCGCCTGCTCGGCGTCGACGTGCGCCGGCTGTCCACCATGGCCAGCGGCGGGCACGTCTGCACGACCCATGTACCAACGGGTCGGCCGGTCATCCGGCCGCACGCCGCCAAAGCGGCCGTCCCGTCTCCCACTGTTACGAACCCACTGCAAGAAAGGCCGTGATGACGGATCAACTAGCGCGCGATGTTGGCGCCCCCGACGCTGTCAACGACAGCGTCATCACCGACATCCTCGAACGCAATCCCTCGCTGGAGGGCATCGGCACGTACGAATACGGCTGGTCCGACAAGGACGACGCCGGCGCGAACGCCCGCCGCGGCCTGAACGAGGACGTCGTCCGCGACATCTCCGCCAAGAAGGGCGAGCCCGAATGGATGCTCGATCTGCGCCTGAAGGGCTTGAAGTACTTCGACCGCAAGCCCATGCCCACCTGGGGTGCGGACCTGTCCGGCATCGACTTCGACAACATCAAGTACTTCGTGCGCTCCACGGAGAAGCAGGCCGGCTCCTGGGATGAACTGCCCGAGGACATCCGCAACACGTACGAGAGGCTGGGCATCCCGGAGGCCGAGCGCAACCGCCTCGTCGCCGGCGTCGCCGCCCAGTACGAGTCCGAGGTCGTGTACCACCAGATCCGTGAGGACCTGGAGAAGCAGGGCGTCATCTTCCTGGACACCGACACGGCGCTGAAGGAGCACCCGGAGATCTTCCAGGAGTACTTCGGCACCATCATCCCGGTGGGCGACAACAAGTTCGCCTCGCTGAACACGGCCGTCTGGTCCGGCGGCTCGTTTGTGTACGTGCCCAAGGGCGTGCACGTGGAGATCCCGCTGCAGGCCTACTTCCGCATCAACACGGAGAACATGGGCCAGTTCGAGCGGACCCTGATCATCGCCGACGAGGACTCCTACGTCCACTACATCGAGGGTTGCACGGCGCCGATCTACACCTCGGACTCGCTGCACTCCGCCGTCGTGGAGATCGTCGTGAAGAAGAACGCCCGCGTTCGCTACACGACCATCCAGAACTGGTCCAACAACGTGTACAACCTCGTCACGAAGCGCGCCATCGCGCACGAGGGCGCCACCATGGAATGGGTCGACGGCAACATCGGCTCCAAGGTCACCATGAAGTACCCGGCCGTGTACCTGGTCGGCGAGCACGCCAAGGGCGAGACCCTGTCCATCGCGTTCGCCGGCGCCGGCCAGCACCAGGACACCGGCTCGAAGATGGTGCACATCGCCCCGAACACGCAGTCGTCCATCATCTCCAAGTCCGTGGCCCGCGGCGGCGGCCGTGCCGCCTACCGCGGCCTGGTCCAGATCCGCGAGGGCGCCGAGCACTCGGCCAACACGGTCCGTTGCGACGCCCTGCTCGTGGACACCATCTCCCGCTCCGACACGTACCCGTACGTGGACGTGCGCGAGGACGATGTGTCCATGGGCCACGAGGCCACCGTCTCGCGCGTCAGCGAGGAACAGCTGTTCTACCTGATGAGCCGCGGCATGCCCGAGGACGAGGCCATGGCCATGATCGTGCGCGGGTTCATCGAGCCCATCGCCCGCGAACTGCCCATGGAATACGCGCTGGAACTGAACCGGCTGATCGAACTGCAGATGGAAGGGGCCGTCGGCTAAATGACCGAGCTCACACAAGAAAAGGCCCGCATCGGGGCCCCGTCCGGCCAGGACTTCATTGCCGGCATGACGGAAGAGGGCGAACAGCTCAACCAGATCAACCCGCATACCGGACCGCTCGCCGGCGCCGCGACGAAGTCGCACAGCCACGGCGGCGGCGTCGGCGTCCCGGACAGCTCCCGGGCCGGCCGGTTGACCTCCTACAAGCTCGCCGACTTCCCGTTGATCACCGGGCGCGAGGAGGAGTGGCGCTTCACGCCGCTCAAGCGCCTGCGCGGCCTGGACCGCGTCGGCGTGAACGGCGTCGACCTCTCCGGGGCGGCACCCGTCATCACGGTCGAGAAGCCGGCGGCC
Source organism: Specibacter cremeus (assembly GCF_003946885.1). GTDB lineage: Bacteria > Actinomycetota > Actinomycetes > Actinomycetales > Micrococcaceae > Specibacter > Specibacter cremeus. The sequence continues at coordinate 16,027 of NZ_RWKQ01000052.1, forward strand.
GTCACGGTGGAGACCGTCGGCCGCGACGACGCCCGCATCGGCAGCGCCGGCATCCCGGAGGACCGCGTGTCGGCCGCCGCCTGGTCCAGCTTCACCGAGGCGACCGTCGTCACCATCCCGGTGGAGTTCGTGGCAACGCACGACGACGTCACGACCCTCACGCTGACCGGTGCCGGTGACGCTCCGGCGGCCCAGCACATCCTCATCCATGCGAAGAGGTTCTCGTCGGCCGTCGTCGTGCTCGACCACCGCGGCACCGCCGTCGTGTCCGAGAACGTCGAGATTGTCCTGGACGACGGCGCGCACCTGACGGTCGTGAGCATCCAGGACTGGAACGACGACGCCGTGCACGCCTCCGCCCAGCAGACGAAGGTCGGCCGGGACGCGAAGTTCAAGCACGTTGTCATCAACCTCGGCGGCGACCTGGTGCGGATCACCCCGTCCACCCGCTACGCGGGCACCGGCGGCGACGTCGAGATGTTCGGACTGTACTTCGCCGACGCCGGCCAGCACCTGGAACAGCGCCTGTTCGTGGACCATTCCGCACAGAACTGCAAGTCCCGGGTCACCTACAAGGGCGCCCTGCAGGGCGAGAACGCCCACACCGTGTGGATCGGCGACGTGCTCATCCGGGCCGAGGCGGAGGGCACCGACACGTACGAGCTCAACCGCAACCTGGTCCTGACCCGCGGCGCCCGCGCCGACTCGGTGCCGAACCTCGAGATCGAGACCGGCCTCATCGAGGGCGCGGGCCATGCCAGCGCCACCGGACGGTTCGACGACGAGCAGCTGTTCTACCTGCAGGCCCGCGGCATCCCCGAGGATGTGGCCCGCCGCCTGGTGGTGCGCGGCTTCCTCAACGAGGTCATCCAGCAGATCAAGGTTCCGGCCCTGGAGGAGCGCCTGCGCGAATCCGTGGAACGCGAATTGGCGGCAGGCGCCCTGTAATGAGTGCCGAACCCTCCGCATCGCCCGCCGGCGTCGTCGTCTGCCGCAGCAGCGACGTCGGCGTGAAGACCGCCGTCCGGGTGGAGATCGACGACACGCCCGTCGCCGTCGTCCGCGACTCGGACGGCATGCTGCACGCCATCGGCGACACGTGCTCGCACGCCGAGATCTCGCTCAGCGAGGGCGATGTGGAGGGCCGCACCATCGAGTGCTGGGCGCACGGGAGCTCGTTCGACCTCACCACGGGCGAACCACTGACCCTGCCGGCGTTCGAGCCGATCCCGGTCTTCGCCCTCAGCGTCCACGGCGACGACGTCTACGTCGACGTCACCACCATTCTTAATGGCGTCAGCGCCCAATAGCGCTCACGCCGACACGTAATCCCATAGGAGAAACAGAGAGTATGTCCACCCTCGAAATCAAGGACCTGCACGTCAGCATCGACACGGAGCAGGGCAACAAGCCCATCCTCAAGGGTGTCACCCTGACGATCAAGACCGGCGAGACCCACGCCATCATGGGCCCCAACGGCTCCGGCAAGTCCACGCTGGCCTCCACCATCGCCGGCCACCCGCGCTACAAGGTGGACAGCGGCTCCATCACCCTCGACGGCGAGGACGTCCTGGCCATGACCGTGGACCAGCGCGCCCGCGCCGGCCTGTTCCTGGCCATGCAGTACCCGGTCGAGATCCCCGGGGTCACCATGACGAATTTCCTGCGCACCGCCAAGACCGCCATCGACGGCGAGGCCCCCAAGCTGCGCACCTGGACCAAGGACGTCAAGGCGGCCATGCACCAGTTGCGCATCGAGCCCGAATTCGCCGAGCGCAACGTCAACGAGGGCTTCTCCGGCGGCGAGAAGAAGCGCCACGAGATCCTCCAGCTCGAACTGCTCAAGCCGAAGTTCGCCATCCTCGACGAGACCGATTCCGGCCTGGACGTCGACGCGCTGAAGGTCGTCTCCGAGGGCGTCAACCGTGCCATCGACGGCGGCAACCTCGGCACCATGCTCATCACCCACTACACCCGCATCCTGCGCTACATCAAGCCCGACTTCGTGCACGTCTTCGTCGACGGCAGCATCGCCGAACAGGGCGGCCCCGAACTGGCCGACCGCCTCGAAGACGAAGGCTACGACCGCTACCTGGTCGCCGAATCGGCCCAGGCCTAGTCACCACAACCTGGCGTAACCACAAGAAGGAACCATGACCGAAACCAGCGAGTCCAACGCGGCGGCCGCCGCGACGACGCTCGAGGACATCGAGGAAGCCCTCAAGGACGTCATCGACCCCGAACTCGGGGTCAACGTCGTCGACCTGGGGCTGCTCTACGGCCTGCACTACGGTGACGACGGCGCCCTGCTGATGGACATGACGCTGACCACGGCGGCATGCCCACTCCAGGACGTCATCGAGGAACAAGTCGAGAACGCCCTCGGGCTGCTCGTCGACGAATGGCGCATCAACTGGGTGTGGATGCCGCCGTGGGGCCCCGAACGCATCACCGACGACGGCCGCGACCAGATGCGCGCCCTCGGGTTCAACATCTAGCGCGGTGGTGGTTTCGACGGGCTCAACCACCGGTGGTTGGGCCCGTCGAAACCACCGACGGATTCAACCACCTCAACCACCGGAGCGGCATTTCGTTACCATGGAGGGCAATGCCGTTCGTTGACAAGCTCCGCGTATGGGCCGCCGACCGACCGGGTCGGGTGGCCGTTGCCGTTGGCGGCGAATCCTTGACCTGGGCGGCCTTCCTTGACGCCGTCACCCAGGTCCATGATGCCTCCGGCCCGTCATCACGGCGGATGACGGCGCTGTGCTTGGCCAACGGGGTCGAGCTGGCCGTGCGGTTTGCGGCGGCCGTGGCCGGGGACGGGATCGTGGCCGTGCTCGATCCCGGGTGGCCGGAGGATGTCCGGGCCGGGGTCCTGGAACGCCTCCGTGCCCATGAGGGCGGCCTTGCGGCGCGGGAGTTCACCGACCTCGCCGACGGACCCGACGCGTCCACGTTCCTCATCGGGCTCACGTCCGGGACCACCTCCGTGCCCAAGGGATTCAGCCGCACCCGGCGGTCCTGGCGGGAGTCGTTCGAACGCAGCGCCCCGCATTTCGGGCTGCGGGCCGACGACGTCACCTACGCCCCGGGCCCGATGGCCTCCAGCCTCAACCTGTACACGCTGGCCGAGTGCCTGTACACGGGCACCACGTTCCGGGCGCCGCGGCTCTTCACCCCCGGGTCCGCGCTCCGGGACGTCACGGACGACGGCGCCACGCGCCTCGTGCTCGTGCCCACCGTCCTCCGGTTGGTCGCCGAACGCGGCCTGGCGCTCGGACAGGCCGCGCCAGGGGTGCGCACCATAATCTGCGCCGGTTCCGGGCTGCCAGCCGAGACCGTCGCGCTGGCACGACGGTGGGCGCCGAACGCGGTCATCCACCAGTACTACGGCGCCTCGGAGCTCGGCTTCGTCGCGTCAGCCGCCGTCGCGGGACCCGGCAGCACGCCCGGCGCCGGCCCGCCGTTCCCCGGCACCCGGGTCGAGATCCGCAACGACGCGGGCCGGCCGCTCCCGGCAGGGGCGCCCGGCACCATCCACGTCCGCAGCGGGCTCGTCTCCGACGGGTACGTGTGGGGCGACGACGGCCTCGCGTTCTCCGCCGCGGAGGGCTGGTGCACCGTCCATGACCGCGGGTACCTGGACGGCACGGGCCGGCTGCATGTGATCGGCCGCGAGTCGGACATGATCGTCACGGGCGGCCGCAACGTGTATCCGCAGGAGGTCGAGGACGCCCTGGCAGCCGCCGCGCCCGGCTGGCGCGTCCTGGTCACCGGCGTCCCCGACCCCGTACGGGGACAGGCCGTCGTGGCCGGCGTCCTGCCGATCGACGCCGACACAGATACTGACGCAGACGCCGGGGCAGACGCCGGGGCGGCCACGGCGCTGGCTGCGTTTCGGCAGGCCGCGGCCGCCCTGCCCGCGCACCTTCGTCCGCTGCGCTACCACGAGCTGGCCGGGCTGCCGCTCACGCCGGCCGGGAAGCCGAGCCGGTCGATCCTCGCGGCCTGGCTGGCCGGCGCGCCGGACGAAAGTGGCGTACATGCCCACCGCCTCCACTGACCCGGTCATCATCGCCGCCCGCCGCCTGCCCACGGCCCGGGCCGGCGGCGCCTACCGCGACCTGCCCGCCCACGACCTTGCCGCCCACGTCATCGGGGCCGTCAGCGCGGACTCCGGCGCCGCACCCGCCGGATTCACCGACGTCATCCTGGGCAACGCGACCGGCGGTGGCGGCAATGTGGCCCGGCTGGCCGCACTCACGGCGGGCCTGCCGCAGTCGGTGCCGGGATTGACCGTGGACCGGCAGTGCGGGTCCGGCCTGGAAGCCATCGTCCTGGCCTGCCGGCTCGTCCAGGCCGGCGCCGGCGACCTGTACCTGGCCGGGGGAGTGGAGAGCACCTCCACGGCACCGGCGCGGGCCCGCCGCGGGCCGGACGGGAACCTCGGCTTCTACGACCGGGCCCAATTCGCCCCGCTCGCGACCGGGGACCCCGACGCCGGGGTGGCGGCCGAGAACGTGGCCCGCGAGTTCGGCATCACGCGGGACCGCCAGGACGCCTACGCGTTGCAAAGCCACCGCCGTGCCGTCGACGCGAGCGTGAGGGGCGCTTTCAACGACGAGCTTGTCCCGCTCGCCGGCCTGGCCGCAGACCAGGGCCTACGGCCGGGCCTCGACGCACGCCTGCTTAAACGCTTCGTGCCGGCGTTCGTGCCGGGTGGGACCGTCACGGCCGGGAATTCCTGCCCGCACAGCGACGGCGCGGCCGTTGTCGTCGTGGCCTCCCGTGCCCGGGCGGCGAAACTGGCGACCGGCGGGCTCGTGTTCGCGGGCGCAGCGGTGGCGGGCACCGACCCCAACCTGATGGGCGTCGGGGCCGCGGCGTCCACCCGGGCCCTGGCCGGAACCGGCTGGCGGGCGCCGGGCACCGTCATTGAATTCAACGAGGCCTTCGCGGCCCAGGTCCTGGCGGTCGCCGACCTGCTCGGCCTGGACGCGGCACGCTTCAACCGTGACGGCGGCGCCCTGGCACTCGGCCACCCGTACGGGGCATCCGGCGCCGTCTCGGTCGTGCGGCTCTTCGCCCAACTGCGCGGCGATCCCGGCAGGGCCGGACTGGCGATGATCAGCATGGCCGGCGGCATGGGCATCTCGGCCCACTTCGAGTGGCAAACGCTCTAGCGGCGCCCTACTCGCCCAGCCCGCGGGCGGCCAACGCCTCCCCGGTCTGCCGCGCGTACGCCACCGTGGTGATGACCACCGGCAGCGACCGGGCCATCAGGTTGCGTTCCAGCCCGCGGGCGCGCGCGGCGTCGCGCACGTCGTTGAACGCGCCGATCACGAACGGGATGCTGCGCAGCATCAACGCCACCGTCAGCGAGAACCGTTCCGGGTCGGCCCCGAACCGCTCGAACGGGCGCACGAGCGACCCCAGCCCGTCCAGCAGCTCGTCCACGGGCGTCGTCGTGGTCACAATGGTCGACGCCAGCACCGTGGCCACGATGGCCGCCAGCACCTGCCACGCGACGCCGGGGCCGTGCTGCCACCACTGGTAGGCGGCGATCAGGCCGAGGAACACGGCCATCGGCTTCACGGCCCGCCACAGCCGTGCCATTCCCAACCCCGCCGCAAGGTGGGCCAGGACGACGGCGGCGAGCACCGCCGTCGTGAGCGTCACCGACGCGCGGAGCGGCAGCAGCGGGGCGGAAAAGCACAGCACGGCGATGCACAGCAGCAGCACCGCCTTGAGCCACAGGGGAGTGCGGTGCACCAGCGAGGTGCCGGCCCGGTAGCCGGCCACCAGGTGCGCGTGCCCGCGCATCAGCCGACCAGCGCCAGGTAGTGGGCCACCGCGTCGGCGGGCAGGCCGTCAAAGGTGATGGCGCCGTCGTTGACCACCAGCACGCGGTCGGCCGCCTGCGCCAGTGCCAGGTCGTGCGTGGACATGACGATCTGTTGGGGCAGCGCCGCAAGCGTGTGTTGCAGCAGCCGCGTGTTGCGCAAATCCAGCAGCGTGGACGGCTCGTCGAGCACCAGCACGTCGGGTTCGACGGCGAGCACGGTGGCCAGGGCGGTGAGCTGTCGTTCGCCGCCGGAGAGGTCATACACGCTGTCCTCGGCCAGGCCCGCCAGCCCGTACCGGGCCAGCAGCGTCAGCGCGGCGGCGCGGCGCTCGGCGTTGCCGAGCCTGCGCCGGCGCAGCGACAGTTCGACATCCTCGCGCGGGGTGGGCATGACGAGTTGGGACAGCGGGTCGGTGAACACGAACCCGACGGTGCGGCGCAGCGCCGGGCCGTCGGCGCGGCTGTCCAGGCCGTTCACGCGCACGGTGCCGGTCGATGGAAGCACCAGCCCGTTCAGCAGGCGCAGTAGCGTCGACTTGCCGGAGCCGTTGGCGCCGATCACGGCGATACGCGACTCGGTCAGGGTCAGTGTGGTGGGGCGCAGGATGATCTTGTCGCCGCCGGCCGGCGCCGGGACGCTGACGCCGGCAGACTCGAGGACGATGCGGCTCACTTGCGCCGGCGCACCAACAGGTCGGGGAAGGCGCGGTGCAGGCTCAGGGCGATGACCACGGCCAGGACGTTCTTGATGATGTCGCCCGGGAGGTAGATCGCATCGGTGACGACGGCGGTCCACAGGCCCATGCCCTTGGCCATGAAGCCGGCCACGCCGCTCGCGTGGATGAGGAGCATGCCGGCGACGGCGGCCGCGAACAGGGCGGCGGGCTTGAACCTGGCGCGCAGCGCCCAGGGCGTGAGCAGCCCGATCACGGCCACGCCGACGATGAAGCCGATGATGTAGCCGGCCGACGGGCTGGCGAGCACGGCCGGGCCGGCGCGGAAACCGCTGAAGATCGGCAGGCCGGCGAGACCGAGAAGAATGTACAGGCTGACGGCGGCCACGCCGCGGCCGAAGCCGAGCACCAGGCCGCACAGGCTGACGACGAGGGTCTGCAGCGTGATGGGCACGCCCAACGCGCCCACATTGACGCCGGGTATGGCCACGGAACCGGCCAGCAGGGCGGCAAAGACGGCTATGAGTGCCAGGTCGGTGGGGTTCCACCGCTGCCGCGGCCGCGCCGGGGCGTGCGTGGCCCGGTTTTTCACGGATATCTTGTTCATCGTGCTGCGTTCATGGTGTTGCGTTCCTCACGCCGGATCCCTGGTGGAGGTCCGGATCGGTAGACTGGACAGGTTGTGCAACCGTCCGGGGGCCTTGGGGCCGTGGAGGTTGTGCGGCCTCCATCCGTTCTCTGAAAGGGTACTACGTTGATCGTCGTCCAAGACCTCGAGTTACGCGCCGGGGCACGTTTGCTGATGGACGAGGTGTCCTTCCGCATCGACAAGGGCGACAAGATCGGCCTGGTGGGCCGCAACGGCGCCGGCAAGACGACGTTGACCCGCGTGCTGGCCGGCGAGGGCCTGCCGGCCGGCGGCAAGGTCACCCGCAGCGGCGAGATCGGCTACCTGCCGCAGGACCCGCGCACCCCGGACATGGAGCAGTTGGCTCGCGACCGCATCCTGTCCGCCCGCGACCTGGACAAGGTCATCCGCAAGCTGCGCCAGGCCGAGACGGACATGGCCAGCGACAACCCGGCCGTCCGGGACAAGGCCATGCGCCGGTATGACCGGTTGGAGGACGAGTTCCTGAACAACGGCGGCTACGCCGCCGAGGCCGAGGCGGCCGCCATCTCCTCCAACCTGGCGCTGCCCGAACGCATCCTGAACCAGCCGCTGAAGACGCTTTCCGGCGGCCAGCGCCGCCGTGTGGAACTGGCCCGCATCCTGTTCTCCGGCGCCGAGACCATGCTGCTGGACGAGCCCACGAACCACCTCGACGCCGACTCCATCAACTGGCTGCGCGACTTCCTGAAAAACCACCAGGGCGGGCTGATCGTGATCTCGCACGACACCGACCTGCTCGAGGCGACCGTCAACAAGGTGTACCACCTGGACGCGAACCGGGCCACGATCGACCAGTACAACCTGGGCTGGAAGAAGTACGTCGTCCAACGCGAGACCGACGAGCGGGCCCGCCGCCGCGAACGCGCCAACGTCGAAAAGAAGGCCGGCGTCCTGATGGAGCAGGCCAACAAGATGCGGGCGAAGGCCACGAAGGCCGTCGCCGCACAGAACATGGCCAAGCGCGCCGAACGGATGCTGCGCAACCTGGAGGACGTGCGTGTCCAGGACCGGGTCGCCGCGCTGCGGTTCCCCGATCCGTCCCCGTGCGGCAAGACCCCGCTCATGGCCGAGGGGCTGAGCAAGTCGTACGGCTCCCTGGAGATCTTCACCGACGTCAGCCTGGCGATCGACCGGGGTTCCAAGGTCGTCATCCTGGGCCTGAACGGCGCCGGTAAGACGACGCTGCTGCGCATGCTCGCCGGAGTCTCCGTGCCGGACACGGGGGAGATCGTCCCCGGACACGGCCTGAAGGTCGGCTACTACGCCCAGGAGCACGACACGATCGACCCGGACCGCACCGTGCTGGAGAACATGCGCAGCACGGCCGGGGACATGAATGACACCCAGGTCCGCAACATCCTCGGCTCGTTCCTGTTCTCCGGCGAGGACGTCGACAAGCCGGCCGGGGTGCTCTCCGGCGGCGAGAAGACCCGCCTGGCCCTGGCCACCATCGTGGCGTCCTCGGCCAACGTGCTGCTGCTCGATGAGCCCACGAACAACCTGGACCCGGCCAGCCGGGCCGAGATCCTCGGCGCGCTGAAAAACTATACGGGCGCCGTTGTGCTCGTCAGCCACGACGAGGGGGCCGTCGAGGCGCTCAACCCGGAACGGGTCGTACTGCTGCCGGACGGCGACGAGGACCTGTGGAGCCAGGACTACCTGGACCTCATCACCCTGGCCTGACCGGTGATTGAGCTTGTCGAAATCACCGGGTCTCGACGGGCTCGACCACCGGTGATTGAGCTTGTCGAAATCACCCGGTCTCGACGGGCTCGACCACCGGTGGGGTCAGAACGGCCAGATGACCGGGACCAGGAACACCGCGACGGCCAGGAACAGCAGCAGGAGCGGCAACCCGAGTTTCCAGTAGTCGCCGAAGCGGTAGCCGGCCGCGCCCATGACCATCATGTTGGCCGGCGTGGCGATGGGCGTCAGGAATGACGCCGCCGCCGATACCGTGACCACCATCAGCAGCGGGATCGGGGAGATGCCCAGCTCCGCGGCCAGCGCCAGCGCCACCGGGGCCACGATCAGGGCGGTGACCATGTTGCTGATGACCTGGCCCAGGACCATGGTGATCACGCAGATCGCCAGCAGGATCACGTGCGGCGCGGCGTTGCCGAGGAGCCCCGTGAGGCCGTGAACCAGCAGGTCCGCCGTGCCGGTGTGTTCAATGGCCGTGGACAGCGGAAGCATGCCGCCGACGAGGATGACGGTGGTCCACGAGATCGACCTGTACGCGGCCGACAGCGTGACCACATTGGACAGGATCATGGCGCCCGCGGCGAGCAGCCCGGCCACGACGGGCGGGACGACGCCGGTGGCCAGCAGGATGACCATGGCGGCCAGGATGACGAGCGCGCGGATCCCGGCCGCACTGAGCGGCGCGGCCTGGGCGTCGGCACCACCGTGTCCGGCTGGCTCATGTGCACGGACAACATGCCCTCGGGGTCCGCGTACAAGCTCGGCGACGTGCTGACCACACGCAGCGGCAAGACCATCGAGGTGAAGAACACCGATGCCGAGGGACGCCTCGTGATGAGCGATGCGATGACGATGGCGAACGAGGACAACGTCGACGCCATCATTGACATCGCCACGCTGACGGGGGCGGCGCTCATGGCGCTGGGCCAGCTCACGGCACCCGTGTTCGGCAACGACCAGGCCCTCGTCGACCAGGTCACGAAGGCGTCCGCGGCGACCGGCGAGCAGGTGTGGCAGCTGCCGCTGGAGCGCAAATACCGCGCCCAACTGGATTCGGACATCGCTGACATCTCCAACCTGGGCGGCAAGTACGCCGGGGCGACGACGGCGGCCCTGTTCCTGGCCGAGTTCGTGGGCGATACCCCATGGGCCCACCAGGATATCGCCGGGACCATGCAGTCCGACACGGACGACTCCTGGCGGTCCAAGGGTGCGACCGGGTTCGGCGCCCGCACGCTGATCGAGGTGGCGCGCAACTTCAGGCCGACGCGGTAACCCAACTCCGCTGGAAAGGCCCCGAACTGTCCTGGTCCGGGTTTTTCCTGGCCACTGGCCATCTGCCACGGCGGAGGGGAAGATATGCGGTAGGACGCGGATCGAGTTGGCGACTGGCGCCAGAACAGGAGATCCCCATGAGCGTTGAGGCCGGCACCCCAAGCCCGGCAGCACAGGCAGCTCACCACAGGCGCCGTCTCGGCGTTCCCGCGGTGACCTTCATGATCATTGCCGCCTCGGCGCCGCTGACCGTGCTCGCCGGGGGCGTCACCACGACCTTCGCGGTCACCGGGGTCACCGGCGTTCCGCTGTCGTATCTGCTGCTCGGTGGCACGCTCGCCGTGTTCGCCGTTGGCTACGCGGCCATGAGCCGCTACATCATCAACGCCGGAGCCTTTTACTCATACGTGGCGCAGGGCATTTCCCGGCCGGTGGGTGTCGGCGCGTCCATCGTGGCGCTGATGGCGTACAACCTGATGCAGGTGGGCATTTACGGGCTGATCGGCTTCACGGTCTCCTCGCTGTTCTCCGAGCGGCTCGGAATCACCGTGCCCTGGTGGATCCCGGTGCTGGTCTGCATTGCCATCGTCGGGCTTCTGGGCGTGAACCGGGTGGACCTCTCCGCCAAGGTGCTCGGCGTGCTGGTGGGGCTGGAATTCCTGGTGGTGATCGTTTACGACATAGCCTCCTTCGTCGTCGCTCCCGAGGGTGTCAGCGCGGCCCCGCTCAGCCCGACGAGCCTGTTCGTGCCGGGCGTCGGGGCGGTCTTGTCCTTTGGCATAGCCGCCTTCATGGGATTCGAGTCCGCCGCGATCTACGGGGAGGAGTCGAAGGACCCCAAGCACACCGTGGCCCGGGCGACCTATAGTGCCGTCGCCATCATCTCGGTGTTCTATGCGGTCTCCTCCTGGGCCATGGTGGTCGGCACAGGTCCGTCCACGGTGATTGCGACCGCCACCAAGGACGGCCCGAACCTGATCTTCAACTTCCTGGGAAGCCATGCCGGGGTGCTGGTTTCCGACATTGCCAACCTGCTCTTCGTGACCAGCCTGTTCGCGGCATTGGTCAGCTTCCACAACGCGGTGGCCCGGTACTTCTTCTCGCTCGGGCGTGAGCGCGTACTTCCAAAGGCCCTGGCCGCCATCCGCCACCACAGCGGTGCGCCGTACGCCGGCTCGCTGTCGCAGACCAGCATCGCCGTGGTCGTGGTGGCGATCTTCGCCATCGCCGGTAGCGGCTCCCCGTTGGGCGCCTTGTACCCGGTACTGACCTTGTTCACGTGGCTGACCAACACCGGCGCCTTGGGCCTGGTACTGCTGATGACCATCGTGTCACTGGCCGTGATCGGCTTCTTCCGGCGCCGCAGGCATGACGTCGGCCCGTGGGCGCGGGTGCTGGCACCCGCGCTAGGATTCGTCCTGCTGGGGATTGTGTTCGTGTTGATCGTGCTGAATTTCGACGTGCTGCTGGGCCAGACGCAGTCCAATGCCGCAACCTTCATCCTGCCCGCATTGATCGTCGTGCCCGGGCTGGCCGGCGTCGTCTGGGGCTTGTACCTGCGCAAGGCAAAGCCGGAGGTGTACCGGCGGATCGGTCACGGTGAGGAGGGTGTGGCGGCGGTCCACTTGGGGGAGGAAGAGTAGTTCAGGAAGCAAGCGGCACCCCCCAGTGCGGACCGGACGCCCCGAATGCCGCGCCAATTCCCCGCAACTGTTTTGGGCCGGTGGTCGAGTTGCTTTGGGCCGGTGGTCGAGCCCGTCGAGGCCCCGGCATGGTTCACCCGTCGGCGCTGTGCTGCCGGTCAGATGTGGGGTGGGTGGCGGTAGAGGTTGCGGTACCGGTGCCGGAGCGNATGCGGTGCAGCAGGTGGTGGTGGTAACCGCAGACCAGCACGCAGTTGGCCACGCTGGTGGGTCCGCCGTGGGACCAGGGTTTCACATGGTGCGCCTCGGTCCACTGGGGTGGGCGCTCGCAGTCGGGGAATGCGCAGCCGCGGTCGCGGGCGATCAGGGCCCGCCGGATGGCGGGGGTGACCAGGCGGTGGCGGCGGCCCTCGTCCAGGACGGCACCCGTGGAGCCCAGCACGAGCGGGATGAGGTCCTCGTAGTGGAGGGTGACGATCAGCTGGGGCCGGAGCCCGCCGTTGTCGGGCAGCGTGTGGGTGGCCGCGGCCAGGGTGACGCAGTCCAGCAGCTGGTGCAGGAGGTGCTGGGCCCGGGTCCGCCCGTCCCGCAGGGCCGGGGTGTCGGCTCCCTGCCCGGTGCCGGGCTGGTGCACCCCGGACAGGCCGCACGGGATGTCCCCGGCCCACCGCGGCGGTTGCCCGGGCACGGTGTGCGGGGGTTAGTGGCGGTGCCGGGGTCCGAGGAGGATCGATGCGGAAATTCACGCTAAGCGGTCATGTGTCTGTTTTGTGCGTGCCGTATAGGGAACGTGCTGCGGGACACAGTCCCTAGTCTTTATAGCGGCGTCTGCCTAGCCTTGAGACATGGCTCTTCGTCTCGAGGAAATTGTTGTCGACTGCCGTGATTGTTCGTCGCTCGCGCGATGGTGGCAAGCCGCCACGGGGTGGCAAGTCGTGGGCGAGGATAGCGACGCAATAGAGCTGGCTCCTGCCCCTGGTCAGACGCCCAGCATGATTTTCGTCGAGGTTGCCGAGCACAAGCGGGGTAAGAACCGGCTCCATCTTGATTGGGTACCCGACGACCAACAAGCGGAGGTCGAGCGACTCGTTGGCCTCGGGGCCAGCCGCGTCGACATCGGTCAGGGCCGCACCTCCTGGGTTGTTCTGGCCGATCCGGAAGGAAACGAATTCTGTGTCTTGGCCGCTCGTTAGGAAGATCTCTTGACGCCTCCACTCGAATCGGTACAGATGCGTCGCTTCGGCCCGGAGATGTGCGGTCGGGCAATCCTTTACGGGACGGCCACTTCCGGCTGCGAACAGCTCCCCCGAGAGGTCTCGCTCGTCGTTGGTCGACGGGCGAATCCGGTCGAGAACCCAGTCTTCGGGACCGTCGCGACGTAGCCGGAGGCGGGGTCACCGGTGAGGTCGGCGCAGCTGAAGGCAGGTCAGCCGATCTGCTCGGCAAGGGACACGATGATCCCCTCGGGACCGCGCACATAGGCCATCCGCCAGATGTGCTCGTACTGGCCGATGTCGCCGACCAGCCCGTAGCCGTCCGCGGCCAGCCGGTCGACCACCGCCTGGAGGTCGTCGACCTCGAAGGCCATGTTGCGCAGCCCCAGCTCGTTGGCGATCGCGGCGGCGATCCGGGCTGGTGGTCGGGCCGGACGAAGCTCGAGAGCTCCAGCCCGGTACCTCCGTCGGGCGGCCGCAGCATGACGATCTCGGTGAGGGAGTCGGGGATTCCGATGACCTGGACCTCGACGGCTACCACCTGTACCAGGCAGTGCGTGCCGACGTCCTTCATCGTCGAGACGAGCTCGGAGCAGTGCGACCCTCGCGGTCCGGTCGGCTGACTGACCCCGATTCTCCGGGTCCGGCTGGAATTCGACTAACCATCAATCTTGAATGATTCCACATCACGGCGAATAATTGACTGCATGCCAGGAACGACGGAGTTCGAGGGGATGTTGCGTGACGCCTCCCTGCGCGTGACGCGACCTCGGCTTGCCGTTCTGGCCGCTGTTGACGCACACCCGCACGCCGACACCGGGTCGGTGATCAGTGCGGTCCGTGGCGAACTTGGCGCGGTCTCGCACCAGGCGATCTACAACGTGCTCGGTGCCCTCGCTGAGGCGGGGCTGATCCGGCGCATCGAGCCGGCCGGCTCAGTGGCCCGTTATGAGGTGCGGGTCGGTGACAACCATCACCATGTCGTATGCCGTAGCTGCGGCGCGATCGCCGACGTCGACTGCGCAGTCGGTGATGCTCCGTGCCTGTCCGCTTCCCACGACCACGGTTTCGTGATCGATGAGGCCGAGGTCATCTACTGGGGCCTGTGCCCCGACTGTTCTGCAAGCCGTTCCCGATCATCCCTTTAGTCCGGAAGGAATGCTATGACTGACAACCACGAGACCCGTGAAGCCGAGCTCAACACCGAGAGCCCCGAGGGGCAGTGCCCCGTCGTGCACGGGCGGGGGCTGCACCCCACCGAGGGTGAGCGCAGTTCCGGCTGGTGGCCCGGCCGCCTCAACCTCAGGCTGCTCGCTCGCAATCCGGCCGTGGCCAACCCGCTCGGCGAAGACTTCGACTACGCCGCGGCGTTCAACAGTCTTGACCTGCCGGCCGTGAAGCAGGACGTCGAGCATGTGCTCACCACGTCGCAGGACTGGTGGCCGGCCGACTTCGGTCATTATGGCCCGCTTATCATCCGGATGGCGTGGCACGCCGCGGGCACGTACCGCATCGAGGATGGCCGCGGTGGCGCGGGCGCGGGTCAGCAGCGCTTCTCGCCGCTGTCCAGCTGGCCGGACAACGTGCTGCTGGACCGGGCCCGGCGTGTGCTGTGGCCGGTGAAGCAGAAGTACGGCGCGAAGCTGTCGTGGGGCGACCTGATGGTTCTGGCCGGCAACGTCGCGCTCGAGTCGATGGGCTTCGCTACCTTCGGCTTCGGCGGCGGACGTGTGGACGAGTGGGAGCCGGACGAGTCCGTCTACTGGGGCCCGGAGACCACCTGGCTCGGCGACGAGCGCCACCACGGCGACCACGAGCTCGACAAGCCGTTCGCCGCGACGCAAATGGGGCTCATCTACGTCAATCCCGAGGGCCCGAACGGAAACCCGGACCCGCTCGGAGCGGCGCGCGACACCCGTGAGACGTTCAAGCAGATGGCGATGAACGACGAGGAGACCGTCGCACTCATCGCCGGAGGCCACACCTTCGGCAAGACCCACGGTGCCGCCGACCCCGAGCAATATGTCGGGCCGGAGCCGGAGGCCGCGGGCCTGGAGCAAATGGGACTCGGCTGGAAGGGCAGCTACAAGAGCGGCAAGGGCCGGGACGCGATCGGTAGCGGCCTCGAGGTCACCTGGACGAACACGCCTACCACGTGGGACAACAGCTTCTTCGAGATCCTGTTCGGCTACGAGTGGGAACTGACCAAGAGCCCAGCCGGCGCTTACCAGTGGCAGCCGAAGGACGGGGCCGGCGCGAACACGGTGCCCGACCCCCAGGACGGCTCGCTGAGCCGCCCGCCGACCATGCTGACGACCGACATCGGCCTGCGGGAAGACCCGATCTACGGGAAGATCTCGCGCCGGTTCCTGGAGAACCCGGACCAGTTCGCCGACGCGTTCGCGCGGGCATGGTTCAAGCTCACGCACCGTGACATGGGCCCGATCGAGCGCTATCTCGGCCCGGAAGTTCCCGAGGAGCAGCTCATCTGGCAGGACCCGGTGCCCCCCGTGGATCACGAGTTGGTCGACGACGCGGACGTCGCAGCGCTCAAGCGCGACATCCTCGCCACCGGGCTGACCGTGCCCCAGCTGGTGACAACCGCGTGGGCATCGGCGTCGACCTTCCGTGGTGGCGACAAGCGCGGTGGCGCCAACGGGGCGCGCATCCGGCTTCTGCCCCAGAACAGCTGGGCGGTCAACGAGCCGGCTCAGCTTGCGACCGTGCTGAGTGCGCTCGAGGGTGTGCAGCAGAAGCTCAACGGCGCCCAGACCGGTGGCAAGAAGGTCTCGCTCGCAGACCTGATCGTCCTCGGTGGTGTGGTCGGCATCGAGAAGGCCGCCAGGGACGCCGGGCATGACGTGCAGGTGCCCTTTACTCCGGGCCGCGCCGACGCGACGCAGGAGCAGACGGACATCGAGTCGTTCGCCCCGCTCGAGCCGAAGGCCGACGGGTTCCGCAACTACCGTGGCAAGGTCAACAGCCTGTCGGCGGAGCATCTGCTCGTCGACCGGGCCAGTCAGCTGACGCTGACCACTCCGGAGATGACGGTGCTGGTCGGTGGTATGCGGGTCCTGGGTGCCAACGTGCAGGGCTCGACCGACGGCGTCTTCACCGACAAGCCCGGGACCCTGACCAACGACTTCTTCGTGAACCTGCTCGACATGGGCATCACGTGGAAGAGCATCGGGGAGGGGCAGGAGCGCTTCGAGGCGACCGATGCGCAGGGCCGGCAGAAGTGGACCGGCACGCGTAACGACCTCGTCTTCGGCTCCAACTCCGAGCTGCGTGCACTGGCAGAGGTTTACGCTGCCGACGATGCGAAGGAGAAATTCGTCGCGGACTTCGTCGCCGCGTGGACCAAGGTGATGGAGCTCGGCCGCTACCGCCGCGCCTAGCCCCGAGTCGAACGCCCCCGACCACGTGGTCGGGGGCGTTCGCGTCCACGTCGTGGCTGGTCCGGTGCCAGACCGTCCTGACTCGCCTCGACACCGCTTCAACGGGGGCGTAGCTCGCCCTGTTTGAGCGCGGAATCCTGGCCGTTGGGGCCGGGAGGAAGCGCGTCGTGAAGCTTCGCTTCCGTTCCAGGTGAGGGGTGGCTGGTTTCCTGCGCATGTTAGATAGTGTGATACGCACGGTGCATCTGAAGCTGGCGCCCACCCCGCAGGTGGCCGCCTCGCTGTTGTGCACCCTTCAGACGTGCAACCTGGCGGCCGACCACGCCTCCCAGTTATACCACCGGGCCAAGGCATCCGGGACCCTGCGGGGCAAGCACGGGCTGCAAGCCTTCGTGTATTGGGATCTGAAGGCGATGGGCCTGTCCGCCCAGCCGGCCCTGCTGGTGATCTCCAAAGTCACCGGCGCCCACAATGGGTGGGACCGTCTCCGTCCCGGAGCTGTTAGCGCGGATTTCCGCGCAGCTGGTTCGGGGCAAGGGTCAGGCGAACTCGTAGCGGAG
>NZ_RWKQ01000053.1 GCF_003946885.1 Specibacter cremeus
ACCCTCACATCCCCCCTCACCGGGGCAACTCGGAATACACTACACGCCCCCCCACCCCCACGCAACTCCACCCACCACGCACCCACCCACGGGTCGGGAGGGTGTTGCAGTGAACCGTCTTCAAACTCATGGATTGCGAGACACCGTGGAAGTAGCCGCCGTCAGCGATGTTGACGCAGAGGGGAGACATGAGCAACGAACAGAAACCCCGTCCCTGCTGGAACTGATCGGCGGAACCACCGCCGTCGTCTGGCTGTGGTCGCGTTACCGGGAAAACTTCTGACGGCTGCGCCGCTGGCGCCGTGTCCGTTCGACGCCTCGCATCAACCAAACGGTGCGGTCAGGCGCAACCTCGATCGGGTCGTCCAGATCCTTCAGTATCCGGAATCCGGCTTCGGCCGTGTCGGATCGGACGCTGCACGTCGCGGTCAATACCGGGGACCTGGATGCCGCCGTCGGTCTGCTTCGCGCACGAATCCGCAGGATCGGCGTCTCCGCCCCCATCCACGCGTTGCCTGACGCGCGCGAAGGGGCGAAGGCGGCGGCGTGGGCACTGAACTCGATTCGAAACGGCGACCGCCGGGTCGCCTACTACGGCGATGTGGAGCTGGCGTTGCTGCCGCGCTCCAAGGCGGAGGCCAGGGATGTGGCACACAAGGTCCTGGGGAGTCTGGCCCTGGCGGGCGAACGGGAGTCACCGTTGCTTGCCACCCTGCGCTGCTACCTGGACAACGACAGGAACTGGACCGCGACCGCCGCCGGGTTGGGCGTGCACCGGCAAACACTCGGGTACCGGCTCAAGCGCATCGAGGAGGAGACGGGTCGCAGCCTGAAGAGCACCCGCGATGTCGCCGAGCTATGGTTCGCATGCTCGGCAGTCGCCTACCTTCAGGGATGAGCGGCCCGTCTACCCGCCCCGGGCCTGAAACACGAGGATGTCGTCCTGGAAAGCCAGATAGAGGTTGGCTATCACCGCCGCGCTGGCGAGCGGCCCGCCCAGGATCGCCTCGGCCTTGCGAAGCCTGTACCTGACGGTGTTCGGGTGTACGAACAAGTGCGCGGCAACGGCGGCCACGTCCTGGTCCAGCGCCAGGAAGACGACAACCGTTTCGCGCAGGTCGGCATCGGAGGACAGCTCCCGTGCATAGGCGGTGATCTTGTCCGCCGTCATCGGGGAGCCTCGCAGGGCCAGCAGCCACGTGGCCGGATCCACGTCGTCGAGGCGCACCACCGTGCCCGCGGCCGGCGAGGCGGCCGCACGCGTGCGCCGGCGAGCGATGTTCCGGGCCGTTTCCGCCTCCCGGAAGGCCTCCGGCGCGCTGGCCAGGTCCGTGAAGGGTTCGGACAGGCCGATGTCCAGCGCCCCCGACGCCAACGCCAGCCAGTCGGTCAGGACGGATGAATCGGCGACCACGGCGTGCAGCCCGCCCCCGGCGTCACCGGTCTCCCCCGTCTCGGCCAGCAGCAGGCCCAACCCGGCCACGGTGGCGCGTTCCAGCAACTCCGTCACGACCCCGGATGCCAGCGCAGCATCGCCCACGGTGGTCGCCACCACGGCCCGCAACGGCTCGTAGGGAATCATCCGGAAGAGGCGCATGCGTTCCCAGTGCCGGTATTCCCGGGCAACGGGGATGCCATCCTGCAATGCGGTGAGCAATTGGATGTTCTCGTGCCGTTCCCGCGACATGGCCACCTGGTTGATGCCGTTGATGGCCCCGAGCAGCCGCTGCGTCGTGTCCAGGAGCACCTCACCCAGTTCGTGGAGCACCATCTTGTTGCGCGTTGCAATGGCGACAGTGAAGCCGGTCCCGCGCAGCACCAGGTTTTTCGACTGCACATGCCATCGCCCGATCGTCAGCGGTTCCGGTCCGTGGTGTTGGGCCAATTCGCTGAAGATCAGCCGGGTGGGGCCCTCGCCGGTCGCCTCGATGATGCGTCCGGTCTCCTCGTACAGGACCGCCGTGCCGCGGCACGCGGCGGCCAGGCGTTCAATCAGCGCCTTGACGGGGTCGCCGGCGGACAACGAGTCCAGGAGTTCGTTGCTCATCCACATGGCCCGCCGGGCCAGGTAGGTGTCCGGGGAGGACTTGGACTGGTTGATGAAGTTCTCAACCACGTGGAACGGCACGTTCTCACCCACCGTGTAGAGCGGAAAGCCGGCCCGCCGGCACGCGGCAACCAGCTGTGGCGGAACCTGCGCGAAGTAGATGCCAACACCGAAGAACAAGGCGGAGATCTGCGCGGTCCGCATGTCCGTCACCAGCCGCTCCGCCATGGCCGAATCCGTCTCCGCGTCGACAAATCGGAGGCCGGTGGTCAGCATGACCGATCCCGGTTCGAACCAGCGCCCGGGGTCCTGGATTTCCGAAGTGTGCGCGCCGGTCACCACCGCCATGGGGTCGCCGGGGACGACGGCGGTCAGCCCGAGCGCCGATTCGTTCGTCACGTCCGCAAGGGTGAACGCCGGTTTGTGTTGCACATTGCTCCTAGGGTCGGGCGTCCTGTCGCGGCCACGGGACAGGGACAGCTCCGGCTTTGTAAAATTTACAATTATCGGCCAAATTCATTTTAGATCCTCCAGTGACAGGAGTGATCCCGATCACTGAAAGTTGTCCCTAGTCAAGGCAAGCAGTCAAGGCAAGCCAATCGAGCCGGACCAGAACTGGAGGACAAAACATGGCAACAGTCCGTGTAGCAGTCGACGTTGGAGGCACCTTCACCGACGTTTGTATTTTCGACGAAGAAACGCAGCGGATGCGGGTCACCAAGGTCCCGTCGACACCATCGGACCCCATGGTGGCCGTCATGAACGGCGTCGAGCGCGCCGAAATCAACCTCGCCGACGTCTCCTTGTTCTCGCACGGCACCACGGTCGCCACCAACGCGCTGATCACCAGGAATTTCCCGACCGCGGCCATGGTGACCACGCGCGGCTTCCGCGATGTCATCGAGATTCGCGACGGCACGAAGGACGATCTCTGGGACGCCTACAACGACGTGTCCGGCCCCTACATCCGCCGCCGGGACCGCTTCGAGGTCACCGAGCGCACGGACTTCTCGGGCAACCAGATCACCCCGCTCGACGAGGACGACGCCCGCAAGGTCGCGGCGCTGCTGCGCAAGCGGGCGGTCAAGACCATCGCCGTGTGCTTCCTGAACTCCTACGCCAACCCGGACAACGAGCGGCGCATGCGGCAAATCCTGGAAGAGGAGATCCCGGACGCGACAGTGACCACGAGCGCCGAGATCCTGCCGGAGATCTTCGAACACGACCGTTTCAACACCGCGGTTTCCAACGCCGTCCTGGCCCCGCTCGTGTCGGGCTATGTCAACCGGCTGGCCGATCAGCTCAAGGATGGCGGCTACAAGGGTGATCTGCTCCTGCTGCACTCCGGCGGCGGGTCCATGACTCCGCGCATGGTGAAGCGCTACCCCGTCCGTCTTGCCGCGTCCGGGATCGCCGCCGGCGCCATTGCGGCCAAGCATGTGGCCCAGCAGTGCGGTTACGAGAACGCGGTCGGCCTGGACATGGGTGGAACGTCCACGGATATCGCCCTGGTCTCCGGCGGCGAACTGCGAATCACGAAGGAATGGCAGGTCGAATACGGCCATCCGATCGTGTTCCCCAGCATCGAGGTGCTGACCATCGGCGCCGGTGGCGGCTCGCTGGCCCACATCGACATTGCCGGCTCGCTGCGCAACGGCCCGCAATCGGCCGGAGCCGATCCGGGACCGGCCTGCTACGACGCGGGCGGGGTCCAGCCGACGAACACGGATGCGAACATCGCGCTGAACCGTCTGGGCAGCACGCTGGCCGGCGGCGCCAAGACATTGCAGCGCCCCCTCGCGCAGGCGGCCATCAGGAAGGTGATCGCCGAACCCCTGGGCATGGCCGACGACGACGCCGCGCACGCCGTGCTCCAGGTCGCCAACGCCAACATGGCCGACGCGGTCCGGCTCATCTCCATCCGGCGCGGGTACGACCCCCGCGATTTCGCCCTCATCGCCTTCGGCGGCGCCGGTGCCCTCCATGGCGCCGAGGTCGCCCGGGAACTGGACATCCCGACCGTCGTCGTACCGCCGAATCCGGGGGTCACCTCCGCCATGGGCTGCCTGCTCGTGGACATCCGCCATGACCTGTCGGCCATGTACACGGCACTGGCGGCCACGGCCGACGAGGACGACCTGCAGGCCCGGTTCCACGAGTTGGAGACCGAGGCGAGCGCCCGGCTGCGGCACGAGGGCGTCTCGGACGAGAACGCCGTCCTGCAGCGCACCATCTCCATGCGCTACCACGGTCAGTGGCGGTCGCTCGCCGTGCCGATCGGTTCCGGCAGGGGCGCCCTCGCCGATGCGGTCCAGACCTTCCATCAGGAACACGAGCGTGAGTTCGCGTTCCGGCAGGATTCCCAACCGGTGGAGATCTACCAGCTGGCCCTGTCGGCGGTGGGCAAGACCCCGAAACCGGCCTTCGTTCCGGCGCCCGTGGTGCCGCAGGCGCCGGGCGAACCCGCCACCCGCCGCCAGGTGTTCTTCGGCCCCGACGGCTGGATCGACACGCCCGTCTACGACCGCGGCAGGCTGCCGGCCGGCACGGCGTTCGCCGGTCCCGCCATCATCGACCAGCTCGACTCAACGACAGTCGTCCCGCCGCACACCACGGCGGAGATCGACGAGTGGATGAACATCCGCATCCACCTGGACAACGCCACGACAAGCCTGGAGGACTGACATGACCGACACAGTAATCGCCGCGGAGAGCGGCCACGTCGCCCACCGGGGCGCCCGCGCCCAGCACGGGCTGGACCCGGTCACGTTCGAGGTGCTCAAGAACGCATTCGCAACGAGCGTGGACCTGATGAGCGAGCAGATCCTGCGTACGTGCTACTCCTTCGTCATCTACTCCCGGGACTTTTCCTCGGCGTTGTGCGACGCGGCGGGCAACACCGTCATGCAGGGATCGGGTGACATCGCCGTCCACGTCGGCACGCTCCACTTCCAATGCAAGGCCGTGCTGGAGGAATTCGGCACGGACATCCACCCGGGCGACGTATTCGCCATCAACGACCCCTACCGCGGCGGCACGCACTTCAACGACGTGAGCTTCATCCGGCCGGTCTTCGCCGAAGGGGAGATCATCGCGTTCGCGCAGAACAAGGGCCACTGGGCCGATATCGGCGGCAATGTGCCCGGTTCATTCGACGTCAATGCCAAGGAACACTTCGGCGAGGGGCTGCGCATCACCCCGGTGCGCATCTGGTCCAAGGGCAAGTTCCTGCACGACGTCGCCCAGCTGCTGGTCTCCAACACCCGCGCTCCGGAGCAGGCCATGGGCGACCTGCACGCGCAATCCGAGGCAACGGCCGTCTGCGAGCGCGAGGTCCTGCGCCTGGTCGACAAGTACTCGAAGGGCACTGTCGTGGCCGCCATGCAGGAAACCCAGGACTATGTGGAGCGGATTGTCCGCCGCCGGCTGGAGACCTTGCCCCGGGGCACGTGGGAGACGACCGACTTCATCGACTTCGACCCGGGCAAGGGCGAGGGCCTGGTGCCGATCAAGATCAAGCTCACCCTTGACGGCACGGGCATCCACTACGACCTGACCGGTTCCGCGCCGGCAGTGGAGACGTTCCTGAATTCGGGCTACGGCACCACGTTCTCCGCCATCTATGCGGGCACCAAGACGTTCTTCCCCGACATTCCGCTGAACTCCGGCTTCTATGCCGCGGTTCGGGCGGAGATCGGTCCGGAAGGCACGGTGGTCAACGCCGGCTGGCCCTACGCGGTGACGGGATTCTGTTCCGGTCCGTACGAGAAGCTCATGAACGGGATCTTCGAATTGTGGAGCAAGATCATGCCGGAGCGGGCCATGGCCTGCGCGTTCAATCTCGAGTACCTGCTCGTTGGCGGCAAGGACAAGCGCACCGCCGCCGCCCCGTACTTCATGTGGTACGACTGGATGGCCGGCGGCTGGGGCGGACGGGCCAGCAAGGACGGCGCGAGCGCCACGGCCCCCGTCTTCGGCCCGGGCCTGGCCGTGCAGCCGGTGGAGGGCCAGGAGCGCCTGTCCCCCGTGCTCACCACCCGGCACGAGATCGCCATCGACTCCGGCGGCCCGGGCCGCTTCCGCGGCGGATGCGGCATTGAAAAGGGCGGCATCCTGACCGATGCGACGAACACGGTCATGAGTTACTGCTGCGACCGCGCCCGGTCCATCACCTGGGGCATCGAGGGCGGCCTGCCGTCCATCCCGCACGGCGTGTGGATGAACAAGGGCACCGCGGAGGAGAAGTTCCTCGGCTCGAATTTCTCCTCCGTCCCGCTGGAATCCGGCGACTCGTTCACCCGTCCATCCGCCGGCGGCGGCGGGTACGGCGACCCCCTGGAGCGCGCCGCCGAGGAGGTCCTGGAGGACGTCATCGACGGGTACGTCTCCGTGGCGCGCGCCGCCGCCGACTATGGCGTCGTGATCGAGGAGGTCGACGCCGAGCTCGACGATTTCCGCATCGACGCGGCGGCCACCGAAACGCTTCGCGGCGAGATCCGCGCCCACCGGCGCGGCTGGCTGGAGGAGGACGCCTCCGACGTCGCCGCGCGCTACCGCAGCGGTGACCTCGGCATGCTGGATGTGATCCGCCGCTACGGCGTCATCCTCGACTGGGGTTCGGGCGAACTGTTCCCGACGACAACAAGCCAGTACCGCGAAACCATGGCGCGTCGTTCCGCGGCGCACTGGAAGTAAAGCAGGACTTGTCTCTGCGCCATCTGAGAGCACCAACCGTCTAACAGGCATTCGCCACATTTAGCCAGCAGGGCACTGGGGGTCATCCCCCCGTGCCCTGCCCCGTTTTCAGGAGTACACGCATGTCACAGCAATCCAGCACCACCCTCTCCTCCCCACCGGCCAACCGCGACGACGCACTGATGGGCCGTGGCTCGCTCGCCATGGCCTGGTACGGGCTCGTCAGCGCCATGTTCTTCGTCTACATCGGCGCGGCCCTGGCCGTCGCATACGGCACCGTCAACGCGCTCATCGGCCTGGCCCTGACCATCGTCGTCTACGGCGCCATCAACCGGGTGCTGGCCGGGTACGCGCTCAAGAACGGGCTGACCGTGGCGCAGTTCTCCCGGACCCTGCTGGGCCGCACGGGCGCCATCCTGGCCACGCTCATATTCGCCGCGACGGCCGTCTACTACGCCGTCTTCGAGGGTTCGATCGTCGCCTTCGCCTTCCAGGCGCAATTCGGCGGGCCACGCGCGCTCTGGTGTGCCGTCGTCGTCCTCTACTCCACACCGCTGGTGGCCGGCGGCGTGCGCAAATTCCTCGACAAGGTCAACGGCTGGCTGCTGCCGGTCTACTGGGGCGGGTTGATCGCCGCCGTCATCTGGGCCGGCGCCGTGCACGGCTTCAATGGCGCCTGGCTGACGCACTCGGTGCCCGCACTTTCGCTCCTGGACGGCGGGCCCGGCTGGCTGGCGGCGTTCGCCTCCTACATGGGCGTGTGGATCCTCATGATGTACACCATGGACTTTGCCGCCCTGGGCAAGCGGAAGGACACGAAATTCCACAAGAACATCACCTTCGGCTGGCTGTTCTACACCCTGGCGTTCGGCGTCAACGCGTTGATCGGCATCTTCCTGACCTTCACGCTCCCCGGCGTCAGCGCGACGGAGACGGGCGTGGCCGGCGGGCTGGTCCAGCTGATGGGCATCCTCGGCCTGCTCGTCGTGTTCGCCTCGCAAACACGCATCAACACCGCCAACTATGCGCTCGGCATCGCCAACCTGCGTGAGTTCGGCGAGCGCGCGCTGCGCATCAGGCTGCCCTACCTGGCCTGGACCGTCATCGGCGCGCTCATCATCTTCGCGCTCATGCTGCTCCCGGTGGTGCAGTACCTGTTGACGGCGCTGGCCTGGCAGGGCGTGCTGGTGACCGGGTGGGTGGCGATTGCGCTCACCCAGGTCTTCCTGGACAAACGTGGTCGTGCGACGGCGGAGCCCGGCTGGTTGCCGGACGACCGGTTTGGTGCCGTGAACGTGCCCGGCGTTCTCGCCTGGGTGGGGTCCGCCGTCGTCGGCCTGGCCATCCTGCAGTCGCACGCCGGTTGGGGCACCGGGCTGGGCCCCATCATCACGGCCGTCCTGGCCGCGGCCCTCTACGCCGGCATGCGGCGGGTCACCGGGATCCGCACGGCCCTGAAGGCGTAGCCGCCCCCACGGCGCCGGCGCCCGGGACTCGAAGCAACAGCTCCAACCACCACTCCGCGGGAAAGAATCTGGTATTGAAGGATTAATCTTCATATACTCGAACTGATGGCCCCGGGCACCGCAACCCTGGATCGAATGGCCATGGCCGATCCGACCGTCCCTTCCTGGAGCGCAGACCCGTGGCATCCCCGACACCATTCCAGTCGCAGATCTACCAGTCGCTGCCGGAAACCGAGCGGGCCGACGCCATCGTCAACCGGATTTCAAATGCCATTTCGCTGGGCCTGCTGCGCGTGGGGGAACGGCTGCCCACGGAAATCGCGCTCTCGGACATGTTCGGCGTTGCCGGGGCGACACTGCGGGAGGCGTTGGCCGCACTCCGCGACCAGGGTGTCGTGGAAACCCGCCGCGGCAGGAACGGCGGGTCCTTCATCGTCAGGCAACCCCCCACGCCGACGGACGCGATCCATGCGTGGTTCCTCTCGACGTCCGTCGCCGAGATCCGCGACATCGGCGATGAGCATGCGGCGATTTCCGCCGCCACCGTGCGGCTCGCGTGCGAACGTGCCGAACCGCACGACGTGGACCGGCTGCAGGAACTGGCCACCGGCCTGGCCCTGGCCTCGACCCCGGCGGCGCAGGCCCGGGCCGACAGCCGCTTCCACATAGAGCTGGCGGTCGCCGCCCAGTCGCCGCGCCTGGCCAATGCCGAGGTGCGGCTCCAGGGTGAAACCGTGCGCCAGCTCTGGACGCCGCTGGCGGGCGCCCTCGACGCCGAACCGGCGACGGCGGAGCACCTGCGCCTGGTGCGCGCGGTGTCGCAGGCCCGGCCCGATGAGGCGCAGAAACTGATCCTGGCGCACATCAGGCGCAACATCCATCACCTGATCGAAACCAAATTGACCCTCGGTTATGCCGAGTCGACGCAGGAGCACGAATGACCCCTGAAGATGAAGCGTTCCGTGCGGCCGCGTCGCTGGCCGCATGGTTCGGCGGTGTGTCGGTTGACGTGTCCGGGCTGGCCAGGGCCGTGGGCGAGCGGGTGGGGGACAACCTGGCGCTGACGCCGCGCCGGCCCGGCACGACATTGTCCGGCCTCGAGCCCTTCTCGCGCGAGTTCCTGGCGGCCCACGACTTTGCCGTGGGCGCCGGGGCGATCTTCGCGGAGCAGTCGACCGAGACGGGCGGGCGCGCCCTGGAGTGGTGGTCCCGCAACGAGACGGGCGTGGTCGAAAAACTGTTGTTCGACCTGACCCCGGGCAGCGACCGCTACTACGACTACGAGAAGCTGCCCTTCTTCTCCATTGCCGCGTCCACCGGCCACCAGACGCTGTGGGGTCCCTACGTCGACTACCTGGGCTTCGAGGACTACATCCTGACGTTCACGACGCCGTTCAGCGTCCACGGCCGGTTTGCCGGGGTGGCCGGCTGCGACCTTCGGCTCAGGGACGTCGAGCGGATCTTCATCCCCATCCTGCGCCGCGTGCCCGGGAACGCGGCGCTGCTCAATGGCAGCGACCGGGTGATCCTCGGGAACTCCGGAACATATTTGACCGGCGAGCGCGTCAAACCGGGGCAGGGTGCACGCATCGCCCTGGACGTCCCGCACCTCGGCCTGACGCTGCTGCATACCCCGTAGGCGCCGCGGCTCAGGCGGGCGTGCGCGCGGGCGGCCCCGCCGGCAGCACCGCGTGCCGGGCCTGCCGGACGAGGTCGGTGAACAGCCGGCGCCGGTCGACCGCGGACCCCTGCCGGTCCTCCGGATGCCATTGGATGCCGATCACCCACCGGCGGCCGGGATGCTCGGTGCCCTCGATGACGCCGTCGTCGGCCCGGGCGCTCACCACGAGCCCCGGCGCCACGGTGCCGACGGCCTGGTGGTGCCCGGACCGGACGACGATCCGCTCTCGGCCGTAGATGGCGGCCACCTTGGAGGCGGGCTCCAGCGTCAGACGTTCATCAAGGAACAGGGGCTGCCCGGCGGCCCCCTTGTGCAACCGGGCCGGTTGCAGGTCCGGGACCAGTGTGCCGCCGAGGGCCACGTTGAGCAGTTGCGAGCCGCGGCAGATCGCCAGGACCGGCTGGTCCCGTGCCACCGCGCGCCGGATCAGGTCCACGCAGTAGTCGTCGGCGCGCCGGTCGGTGCCGTACTCGTTGGGCACCGGCCCGGTGTGTCCGTACAACGCGGCGTCGACGTCGCCGCCGCCAAGGAACAGGACGGCGTCGGCCGCCGCCACCACCGGCGCGAACCCCGGATCCGCGGCCGCACTGTCCACGAGCACCGCCCGGGCCCCCAGTTCGAGCAGTTCGTCGAAGGCGCTGCGCGTGAACGCCCTCATGATCTCGTGGCTCTCCTTGGCCATGCCGGGAAACGTCAGGGAGACGACGACGGCGACGACCGGCGCGTCGGGCGGCAGGTCCGCGAAACCCGGCGGCACGACGTCGGTGGCCGTGAGGGCCATGTCTGCGTTGCTCATGCGGCCGCGTCGACCAGCCACTGGAACAACGCGTGGTCGGCCGCCGTGGTCTCGGCCTGGTCTTCGGGGTGCCATTGGACGGCCAGCACCGGCCGTCCCGGGATCTCGAGGGCCTCGACGACGCCGTCCTCGGCCCTGGCCGTCACCACCAGGTCGGTGCCGAGCCTGTCGACGGCCTGGTGGTGGTAGGAGGAGACGCCGGCGCTCGCCACGCCCAGGACGGCCGCCAGCAGCGATCCGGGCGCCACCTCCACCCGGTGTGTGGCGTCCTTGTGCTCGACCGTCCCCGGCTGGAGATGGCCGATCAGGCTGCCGCCACGTACCACGTTGAGCAGCTGCAGGCCGCGGCAGATCGCCAGGACCGGGGTCCCGCCGTCGAGGCAGGCGGCCAGCAATCCCGCCTCGTAGTCATCCTGCCCCGGGTGGTCGGCCGGCCAGTGATATTCGTCCGGAGCGGCGCCGTAGGCGGCGGGGCCGACGTCGGCTCCCCCCGGAAGCACGACGCCGTCGACCCTGGCCCGTTGCGCGGCCGGGCCCTCGCCGCTGCCGGGGAACAGGATGACGGGTTCGCCGCCGGCGCGGTCGATCGACCCCAGCACCTGGGCGGCGACGGCGACCCCGGAAAAACGCATGCCGCGCACCGTGTTCGACCACATGCCCGGGACGCCGATGAGCGGCCGCCGTGGCCGGGTCGCGGCCCGGCTCATGCCGGCGCCCCGACCGCGTGCCGGCCCGTTTCGCCGAGCGGGAAGGGCAGCGTGGGCATCCACGCCGTCCATGCGGCCTCGAGGCTGCCGTCGGCAACCACGCCCGCGAGCGCGGTGTTGAACTCCGCGAGCAGGCCCGGGTTGTCCTTGGCCACCCCGATCCCCCACCGGTTGCCGGTCGGGTGGGTGAAGGCGACATCGTACGCCGGGTGTGCGCCCAGCGGCACGGTGACGACGTCGTCGTCGACCATGGCGTCCACCGTGCCGTCGCGCAGGGCCGTCAACATGTCGCCGAACACGTCGTCACCGGTGAACGGGACCGGGACGATGCCCGGGAACGTCTTCGCCAGTTTCATGTTCGCGCTGCCGTCGATCGCCGCCACCCGGTAGCCGGTGAGGTCCTCGGCGCGGCGGGCCGGATCGCCCTTGCGGACAAGGACGGTCTCGTCGAACACGGCGTAGGGGTCGGTGAAGTCGACGACGGCCGCACGCTCGGCAATGATGCCCTGGCCGCACCAGACGGCGTCGACGCGGTGCTCCCGGACCGCGGGGAGCATGTCATCCCAGGCCAGCACCTGCCATGCCGGCCGGCACCCCATGCGGGCCAGGACGAGTTCGGCGGCGGCCGGTTCGTAGCCGTGCCGGGAGCCGTCCGGGCCCTGCAGGCCGAAGAGGGGTGGCGCGTCCGAGTCGATGCAGGCGAGTGTGAGGGTGCGCATCAGGGAATCGTCTCCCAGTACATTTCGCGATCCCATTCCGTGATGGCCCCGCAATACCGCGCCCATTCCTCCTGCTTCAACTGCGTGTAGATGGAGACCAGGTCCGCGGGCAGCCGGCTCGTCAGGTATGTGTCGGCGACGAACGCCTCGATCGCCTCACCCAGCGTGAGTGGCAGCCGGCGTCCGATGGCCGGCACGGTGGCGTCGCCGTTGTCCGGCGCCCCGGCGTCCAGCTGGCGGTTGATGCCGTCGTCCATGGCGGCGATGAGCAGGGAGTGCGACAGGTAGGGGTTGACGGCGGCGTCCGGAACCCGGTACTCCATCCGCCCATTGGATGAGATGCGGACCAGGCAGCCGCGCGAGTCGAGGCCCCAGTTGGCCGTCGAGGGGGCGAACTGGCCGGCATCCCAGAACCGCTTGTAGGAGTTGACCGTCGAGGCCATGACGGCCATCGACCCGGGCGCGTGGGCCAGGAGCCCGCCGATCGCGTGCCGCGCGGTGTCGGAGACGTGCAGTTCGACGCGGCCGGCGTCCTCGATGACGTTCGTGGCACCGTCCCACAGGCTGACGTTGTGGTGGCAGCCGTTGCCCATCTGCCCGTTGTACGGCTTGGGCATGAACGACGCCGTCACGCCGAATTCGCGGGCGACCTGCTTGCAGATCTGCCGGTACGTGACGAGCCTGTCGGCGGTGTCCTCCACCCGGTCGTACATCCAGTTCAGTTCCAGCTGGCCGTCGTCCTCGTAGTCGCCCTCGATCATGTCCAGGCCCATGGCCTTGGCGTACGTGACCAGCTTTTTATAGATGGGCCGCATGCGTTCCAGGTTCTCGACCTGGTACGCCGGGCTCGAACCGGGCTTCTTGACGACGTCCAGGCCCGGCCCCTCCCAGGTCATCTCCGGTTCCGTGCCCGAGCGGACCTCGAGCCCGGTCCGCCCGGTGAACTCGGCGTGCGTGCGGATGAGCAACGACCGGGTGTCGATGGCCAGGGGGCGGCCACCCACCTCGGGCAGGTGCGGCGGCTCGTAGGCGCTGCAGAAGACGCGGGCCACGCTGGTGTCCCACGGCAGCACCACGAACGTGTCCGGTTCCGGGAGCGCCCAGAACTCCCGGGCCTCGATGCCGCCGCCGATCAGGTTCCCGTGGCGGTCGTTCTGCAGGTCCGACAGGGCCGTGCGGTGGAAGCAGATGCCCTTCTCCAGGTTCCGGCGGAAATGGTTGGCCGGGACCATCTTGGCAACCATGCGGGAACCGATCGTGGGCAGGGCGTAGTAAATGTATTCGACACCGCTTGCCTCGATCTTGCGGCCCATTTCACGCACGACGTCGGGCGCCAGGTTGCGTTGCCGATGGGCGGCGAAGGCGTCGCGGTCAAGCAGTTGGTCCATGCCGGCGTGGATTGCCTGAACTGTCATGGGGATCATCTCGTTTCTTTCGTGGTCTCAGACGGTGGCCAGCGTGGCCGGCGCGCTCGCGTCCAGGACCTGCTGGCGGTAATAAAGCTGCCGCGGGGCCGGCAGTCCTGCGGTCACGGCGCCGATGAGGCGATCGCCAAGGTAATACCCGACGGCGGCCCCGGTGGCGGGGGCGGCCGGGTCGCCTTCGAAAACCTCGATGCGATCGGCCCGTGCCGGGCTGCCGACCCCCTGGATGCGAACGTTGAACAGGTCCGTCCAAAAGGACGGCAGGGGCGGTTCGGGCGCCGGCGTTTGCTCCCCCGCCAGCGCCGCGACCAGTGTGGGGGCGGCAATTTTTGCCGTGTCGGTCGGCGTGGCCCAGTGCTCGACCCGCCTGGCGGGACCGGCCGTCCGGCCGTCCGGGTAGCGGGCCACGTCGCCGACGGCCACGACATTGGGCAACGCCGTCCCGGCCGCATCGACGACCCGGAGGCGGGCGTCACACTCGACGCCGTCGGCCAGGTCCAGGCCGTTGCCGGCCAGCCACGCGGTGTTGGGCACGGAGCCGACGGCCTCGACGACGACGTCGGCACCCACCTCGGTACCGTCGGCGAGCGCCACGCCGGTGCAGCGCCCGGCACCACGGAATCCGATGACGCGGGCACCGGGGATGACGTGGACGCCATGGCGTTCCAGCAGCCCGCGGACACCGGCGGAGAGTGCCGGTCCGAGGGTCCGTTCCATCGGTCCCAATCCGCCCTCGATGAGAGTCACCCGGGCGCCGAGCGTCGCCGCCGTCGCCGCCACTTCGCAGCCGATGAAGCCGGATCCGACGACGACGACCCGGGCGCCGGGGGCAAGTTCGGCGTGCAACGCCAGGCTGTCCTCAAGCCGGCGAACCACATGCCGGCCGGCCAGCGGGCCGGGGGCCGGCACCCTGGCCGGACGCAGGCCGGACGCGACCACCAATCCGGTGAACGTGATCCGCTCACCGTCGTCGAGCTCGAGGACTCCGGCGGCCAGGTCCGCGGCCGTGACGGCCGTACCGAGCTTCCAGGTGACATCGGTGGCGGACCGCTTCGGCCGGAAGGTGAGCGCGGCCAGTGACTCCCGGACGGTCCCCGGCGCCGCCAACGTCGCCTTCGACAACGGTGGCCGGTTGTACGGCGGGTGTGGCTCGTCGCCGATGACGACGATCTGCCCGGACCAGCCGGCCGACCGCAGCTGCTCCGCGGCCCGCAATCCGCCCAGGGATGCGCCAACAACGACTATGCGCGGTTCCATGGCTAGTCCCTGAAGAAGATCGCCTGCACGGGGCACACGTCCACGGCCTCCTCAACCTCGTCGAGGAGTGCGTCGTCGACGCTGTCCTCGTACTCGAGGATGCCGTCGTCGTTCATCCGGAAGACGGCGGGCGCGGCGATGGCGCACTGGCCGTGGTTGTCGCACAGTTGGCGGTCGACGGTGATTTGCTGAGCCATGATGGTCCTTCTTTCGATACTTCGCGCGGTGTGGAGGCTGCGGGTCAGGAACGTTTGGTGAATCCGATGGGAAGCCGGATCGGCCCCGTATTGCCGGAGTCGGGCAGCCATTCGTCGCCCCCGGTGAGATGCGGGCCGGCCAGCCGGCGGGCCAGCAACGGCAGCGCCTCGCTCATGTCGGCGCGGGCCACGAAGTGCCCCAGGCAGTGGTGCACGCCGCCGCCGAAGCCGTAGTG
Organism: Specibacter cremeus; assembly: GCF_003946885.1. Classification (GTDB taxonomy): domain Bacteria; phylum Actinomycetota; class Actinomycetes; order Actinomycetales; family Micrococcaceae; genus Specibacter; species Specibacter cremeus. The sequence continues at coordinate 15,226 of NZ_RWKQ01000053.1, forward strand.
CGGCGCGTGCTCGGCGAGCAGGTCCATGTCCGGGTCGGGGAATGCCATGGGGTCGGTGCCGGAGGATTGCGTGAACAGGTGGACGGTCGTGCCCCTCGCGATGTCCAGGCCCTGGTAGGTGAAATCCTCGACCGCTTCGCGCGTGACCCAGGTGACCGTCGGGTTGGTCCGCATGACCTCTTCGACGGCCTTGCCGCCCAGGTCGGGGCGTTCGGCCAGCAGCTCCCACTGGTCCGGGTTGCGCATGAACGACTGCAGGGCGAGTCCCAGCTGGTTGCGGGTGGTGTCCATGCCGCCGAAGATCAGCAGCACCAGGGCGTTGCGCAACTCCTCGTCGGAGAGCCGGTCACCGTCGCGGTTCGCCAGCACCAGGCGGCTGACGAAGTCCTCGCCGGGGGTGGCCTGCCGGTCCCTGATGAGGTCCTCGGCATAGGCGTAGAGCTCGGCGACGGCGGCGTCGACCTTTTCCAGGTCTCGCTTGAACGTCACCCCCAGGGCCAGCCCGATGGTGGAGGCCAGGCGTGCGATCGTGGGCCACTCGCTTTCCGGGATGCCAAGGAGGATGGTGAGCACCCGGGTGGCGTACGGTTCGGCGAAATCGCGGATGAACTCGCATTCCCCGTTGTCGATGAAGTCATCGATGAGCTCGTTGGCGAGCGCCTGGAAGCGCGGCACCAGATCCTTGATCAACCGGGGTGAGAACGCCGGGTTGAGCAGGCGCCGGATCCGGTGGTGGTCCTCCCCCTCGAGGACCAGCAGGTTCTTCGTCCACCAGTCGAAGAAGAGTCCGCCGTGGACTCCGTTGTGTTCGGGCCATTTCGCACTGCCCTGCGACAGCTTGGGGCTCTTGAGCAGCTTGCTGACTTCGTCGTACCGCAACACGGCAAGGCCAAAGTTCGTCCGGGCGTACCAGCTCCGTTCCCTTGCACTGCGCAGTTGCTCGGACTGCATGGCGAATCCCGGGTCGGCGAGGTCCAGGTATGGTGCGTCCAGGGTCGTGTTGCTCATGACGATGTCTTTCTGTTCGGGTGTGCGGCCGATGCCGGCCGCTTTGGCTGTCGGGGTTAGACGACGGGTGCCGGCGTGTGCCGAAGGCTGCCGGGGATGGCATCGGCGGCCGGGGCGTCGCTGTGACGGTAGGGCTTGCGCCAGACCATGTACACGACGCCGATCCCGACGACGGCGGCCGCCGACAGCAACACCACGTAGTTCACGTACCAGGGCGCGTCGGGGGTGCGCGGCCAGGCCATGTTGACGATGCCCAGCACGCCCCAGGTCAGCGCGGCGATGTTCACCGGCAACCCCCACGCGCCGAGCCGGAACGAGCCGGCGGGTTTCCAGCCCTTGAGGCGTGCGCGCAGGGCGGCCAGGACGACCATTTGGAATCCGATGTAGATGCCCAGCGCGCCGAAGGAGACGATGACCATCAACGCGTTTTCCTGGACCTGGGACACCAGCACGATCAGCGCCGGGACAATGCCGGCGAGCAGCAGCGCATACGGCGGCACATGCCGCGACTCGTCGAAGCGGGCCAGGATCTTGCTGCCCGGCAGCATCTTGTCGCGGGCCAGCGAGTAGCCCAGGCGGCTGGCGGCGGCCTGCAGGCTCATGACGCAGGACAGGAAGGAGATGAGGACGACGCCGAGCACGATCTTGTAGCCGATCGGGCCGAAGCCGCTCATGAGCACGGACGTGACGGGGTCGGCGTCCGCTCCCGTGATCACGGCACCGAAATCCGGGACCGCAAGAATGAATGCCAGGCAGACGAATGTGGCCGCGAATCCGCCAATGTAGATCGTCATGCGCATGGTCTTCGGGATCCGGCGGCCCGGATTCGGGACCTCCTCGGCCACGTCGCCGCATGCCTCGAAACCGTAGTACTGGAAGATGCCGATGAGGGCGGCGGCGGCGAACGCGGTGAAGTAGTTGCCGCCGTCGCCGGCGCCGAAGCTCTTGAACAGGACGCCGAGGTCGTGGTGGCGGGTCGTGCCGAGCAGCCACACACCGACCACGAGTGCCCCCGACAATTCGGCGACGAGCCCCAGCATGGCGACCTTGCTCAAGAGTTTCGTCCCGCCGAAATTGATGGCCGTGGCACACGCAATCAGCACGACGGCGCAGATGACGGTGGTTTGCGTGTCGACATGGATCCCGGACACCGCGCCGATGTAGGACCCGGCGCCGTAGGCGACGCTGGCGATGGTCACGAGCATCGCGATGAGGTACACCCATCCGCTCATCCATCCCCACTTGCGGCCCCACAGCCGGCGGGCCCAGGGGTAGATTCCGCCGGCCACCGGGTAGTTCGAGACGATCTCGCCGAACACCAGGGCCACGAACAACTGGCCGACCCCGACGATGAGGAACGACCAGAGCATGGGCGGGCCGCCCAGTCCGAGTGAGGCGCTGAACAGCGTGTAGACGCCGACGACGGGCGAGAGATACGTGAAGCCGAGCGAGACGTTCCCCCAGAACGACATTTCCCGCTTGAACTGCTTCTCGTACGAATAGCCGAGGCGCGCCAGATGGGCGGCGTCCTCATCCAGCTCTTGCTGGGGCGGCACGTGGGTGGACATGGAACTCCTATGGTCAATGGGGGGTACCACATGGATCTGCCGAGATACGACGGATCGCAAACCAGACTGTGATGCGCTTCACGCTCTTAAAACACTAATACTGAAAGTATTAGCTGGCAAGGGGTGTGCCCAAAATTTCTCACCACACACTCTAATCCGCCTGATTGCAGGGAAGTATGGCCACCGTGGGCGCGGCTTCACCCACGCGCGGACGCCTCCAAAGCCCGGTTCTCAACGTAAAGATTCATTACTGACGTATAAAATCGGCGGCGCGGCACCCCTCCCACCCATGCCGGGCGGCACGTTTAAAGCCAACGACACCCCCGGCCCGGACACGAGGGTGTGTCCGGGCCGGGGGTGTCCGGCGGTTGGGTGGGCCCTAGCGTTCCCCGGCCCCCTCGAGCACCGCGTCGGTGCCGGAACCGGCCAATGCGGCATCGGCGTCGTCCGCGTCCGTCTCCTCCAGCGCGAAGTCGCCGATCTTGCGGCGGAACCCCTTCGTCAGGAACGCCACGTAGATCACGCCGACGGCCAGCCAGACCGCGCCCGAGATGAGCGCGTCGGCGTGCAGGAACGCCCACAGCACCCCGGTCAGGCCGGCGCCGATGACGGGCAGCACCAGGTAGGAGAAGATGTCCTTGCCGGTCTTGTAGCGCTTCTGCCGGAACACGAAGTACGCAATCACGGACAGGTTCACAAACGTGAACGCGATCAGGGCGCCGAAGTTGATCATCGACGACACCAGCTCCAGCGACGGCGTGATGGCCAGCAGCGAGACGGCACCCACCACCAGGACGGTGAACGCCGGGGTGCGGAAACGCGGGTGGACGTAGGCGAACAGCTTCTTCGGCTTCAGCACCCCGTTGCGGCCCATGACGAACAGCAGGCGGGACACGCTGGCATGCGAGGACAGGCCGGAGGCGACCGTGGCCGCGAACGCGCCGGCCACGAAGATCATCTGGAACACCTGGCCGCCCACGTACAGCGCCATCTCCGGCAAGGTGTCGTCGGTGACCTGGAAGTGGTCCACGTTCGGGAACACGGACTGGCCGAACCAGCCGGCGATGAAGAAGATCGCCCCGCCGATGACGAGGGTCAGCACGATGGCCCGCGGCAGCACCTTGGGATCCGAGGTCTCCTCGGCGTACATGGTGATCGCGTCGAACCCGATGAACGAGAAGCACACCACGGTGGCGCCGGTCAGCACGGCCGTGGACGACACGCCCGAATGGAACAGCGGCGTCATGGAGAAGATCGTGCCGTTGCCCATGCCCTCGGACAATTTCACGGACGCGAGCACGATGAACACGGCGATCATGACCACGGCGAAGATGACGAGCACGGAGTTCATCCACGACGTCGACTTCATGCTCCACAGGTTCAGGCCGGTGATCACGATGACGTACAACACCACCCAGATCCAGCCCGGCACGTCGGGCACCATGGCCTCCATGTAGATGCGGATGATCAGGGCATTGACCATGGGCAGCAGCAGGTAGTCCAGCAGCGCCGCCCAGCCCACGAAGAAGCCGAGCCCCGGGTGCATGGTCTCGCGGGTGTACGTGTACGCCGAGCCGGCGCTGGGGAACACGCGGACCATCTTCCCGTAGCTGAGCGCCGTGAAGAACATGACGGCCAGCGCCACCAGGTACGCCAGCGGCACGGCGCCGTTGGTCTCCTGGGTGACGATGCCGAACGTGTCGAACACGACCGTGGGGGTCATGTAGCCCAGGCCGAGGCCGACGATGGCCCATAGTCCCAGGTTCCGTTTCAGGGTGGTTTTTTGTTGCGCCATTGCTGGCTCGCTTTCGCTAGGAGTGCGCGGAAGGGTGCGGCGGCACGCGCCGCACGCGTACCGGCCCGCCGCGGGGTGTCAGGAAGTTGTCAGGAAACGGCTGCGGTCCGGGATTCGCGCAGCTTGGCGGCGACCTCGAGGGCGTCACCGGTCGGGGCGGTGGACTTGCTGTCCGGGCGGGCGATGAACAGGTACAGCAGGCCGGTCCCGGCCACGACGCCCAGGCCGATCAGCACGATCCAGTCTGAGACCACGTCGCCGCTGTGGCCGGGCAGGGCCAGCAGCACCATGGCGAAGAGGCCGTACGCCAGGGCGATGACGTTGATGACGACGCCGGCCCTGCCGAGGCTGAACGGGCCGGCCGGGCGCCAGCCGCGCAGCCGCTGGCGCAGCGACGCCAGCACCACCGACTGGAAGGCGACGTAGATGCCGAGCACGGCGAACGACGTCACGGCGGTCAGCAGCTGGTCCGAGCCGAAGAAGATGATGACACAGATCAGCACCGGGATGCTGCAGGCGACGATGAGCGCGTTCGCGGGCACCTTGGCCGTGCCGCTGACCCTGGCCAGCCACCGATGGCCGGGGATCATGCCGTCGCGGGCGAACGAGAAGATGAGCCGGCTGGCGGCGGCCTGCAGGCTCAGCACGCAGGACAGGAACGCGGTCAGGGCCACGACCAGGAAGATCTTCGCCCCGACGGCTCCGAGGGCGGATTCCAGGATGGCCGGGATCGGGTCGATGTCCTGGCCGTTGACGACCTTCTGCAGGTCCGGGGCGGCCAGCACGTAGCCGCCGAAGGACATCAGCGCGGACACGCCGCCGACCAGGATGGTCATCATCATGGCCTTGGGGATGCGCCGGGCCGGGCTGGCGACCTCCTCGGCCACGTCGCCGCACGCCTCGAACCCGTAGAACAGGAACAGGCCGGCGAGCGCGGCGCCCATGAACGCGGCCGCGTAGGAGCCATCGCCTTGGACCCCCATGGAGTCGAAGAACACGGAGAACGGCTGCTTGCGGGCGAAGATGAGCAGGTAGAGCCCGACGGCGATCACGCCGACCAGCTCGGCCGCCAGACCGATGCGGGCCACCCGGGCCAGCGTCCTGGTGCCGGTGAAGTTCAGGACCAGGGCCACGAGCAGCAGCAGCACGGACAGGCCGAGCGTGGTGCCGCGCGTCAGCTCGATGCCGAACAGGCTGGCCAGGAAGCCGGAGCCGAACTGGGCGACGGCCGTGATGGTGACGATCATGGCCCAGATGTAGATCCAGGCCGCCATCCACGCGTAGCGCCGCCCCCACAAGCGGCGCGTCCACGGGTAGATGCCGCCGTGGATCGGGTACTGCGAGACGACCTCGCCGAAGACCAGGGAGACGGTGAACTGGCCCAGCCCGACGATGAGGATCCAGAAGATCGACGGCGGCCCACCGGTCGCCATGGCCACGGCGAACAGCGAGTACACGCCGACCAACGGCGACAGGTACGTGAATCCGAGCGCGAAGTTGGCCCACAGCGACATGGACCGGTCGAACGATTCCGTGTATCCGAGGACGGCGAGGTGATCGCCGTCCCCAAGGTGTTGGGGCGGGCTTGGCTGTTGCTGGTTCATGGTGACCTTCCGGCGACGGTGGCGGCAGACGGTGGGCCGCCCGCTGCTGCGCCGCGCCGGCCCCGTGACCCGGTTCACAGGCACAGGGAGACACTACACCCTATTCATCTTAAATAGAATGTTTATTTTTCCGCGGCCGCCACGATGACCCTCAGGCTGGTTCCCGGACAGCCGATTTCCACGCCCGGGTCGTGCTCTCGACCGGGACGCCCGCGCCCGGCCAGAGTCCCGACCGGCGCGGCCGGCATGGTCGAGAGCACGACCCGGCCGCCGTCCCCGACCAGCGCGGCCGGGGCGCCGATGCGGCGCAGCAGCGGCAGGACATCCGATTCGAGCCGGCGGACCAGCACGTCCGCCCCGACCACCCCCACCACATTGCCCCCCACGGACACCTCCTGGGTCATGGTCAGGATGTAGTCGCACGTGCACAGGTGGTCCACGTACGGGCCGGTGATGTGCCGGGTGAGCGTGGTCTCGGGAACGCGGTACCACTCGAGCGCGGTGAAGTCGCGCAGGTAGTCCGCATATTCGCGCGAGGCCAGATCCAGCTGGCTGGGCTCGGTGGTGGTGCCCAGCAGCGGGTTGTCCTCCTGCGGGCCCAGCCACCAGGCGAAGTGCGGGCCGGTCGGCTCGACGATGCCCGGGGCGGCGATGAACCCGGCCCCGACCAGCAGCGGGTCGGGGCGCGTGAGCTCCCCGCCGACGAGCGCCAGGACCCCCTGGTCCAGGCCCCGCACGGGTTGAACCGCCAGCAAATCCACCAGCACGGTCCGCCACTGCGCCAGGTTGGTGAAGACTGTTTCAAACAGGGCGCCGATGGCGCCGGCGCAGTCCTCGCCGCGGGCGAGCAGGTCGGCGGCCGGGCCGGCGCCGGAAGCGGGTTTCATGGGCGTGGCCTCCGCAGTTCGATGTGCTCCTTGGCGGCCAGCAGCCAGCCGGCCAGCTCGCCCACCTCGGTCCGCACGAGCGTCCGTGCCGTCTGCCCGTCCCGGGACGCCACGGCATCGACGACCCGCCGGTTGAGCACGGCGACCCGGTCCCGCACTGCGGCGTCGGACATGCCCAGCCACAGCAACTGGCCGAACTCGGCCTGCAACCGGATCTGCTCGCGGACCAGGCGCGGTGACTGACTGATGACGGCAAGCTCCAGGAAGAACCCGCCCTGGTTGCGGCCGGCATTGTGTTCGGAGATGAAATCGGCGCCGGCGAGCCAGGCCGCCAGCCGCTGCGCCTCGTCGTCGGAGGCCAATTCGGCGGCGCGCTCGACGCTGCCGGCGGTCACGGCGCCGAAATAGGCGCCGACGTCGGCGATCTCCACCTGCGACAGGCCATGCAGGCGCGCCCGCAGGATGACCTCCGGCGTCCGGTGGGAGGCAAGCACGAAGCTGCCGCCCTCGCGGCCGCGCCGAGTCTCGACCAGACCGGCGTCGCGGATGGCGCTCAACCCCTCACGGGCCGTCACCACGGCGACGCCGAAGCGCCGGGCCATCTCGGCCTCGCTCGGCAACTTCTCCCCGGCCTGCAGCACGCCGAGCAGGATGGCGTCGGTCAGCCGCTGGGCAACCTGTTCGGAACGGCCGGCCCCGTCCAGCTGGGCGAACACGGCCGCCCGCGCACCGCGACCGCGCACGGGCGCTTCGGGCGCTGTGACTTTCATGCAACACACTTTAGCCACCCGAACCACCCAACGGGACGACATGGACGGCGATGCATTTTGCCCAAACATGGGTTAGTTCATCCAATGATGGGGGTCGTGGGCGTTGCTACGCTGCTAGGGCGCACCGGGAGCAGGTGCTCCACGTCACAGCCGTGCGTCACGCGAAGGGACCATCAATGCCCACACAGCACCACCTCGCCTCCGAAGCGGCCGGCCCGCTGGACGGCATCGTCGTGGCCGATTTCTCCCGCGTCCTGGCCGGCCCGCTGGCCACCATGACGCTCGCCGACCTGGGGGCACGGGTGATCAAGGTCGAACGCCCGGGCGCCGGCGACGACACGCGCAGCTGGGGCCCGCCCTACTCCCCCACGGGCGCCACCTATTTCGAATCCGTGAACCGGAACAAGGAGTCCATCACGCTGGACCTCGCCGACCCGGCGGACCGGGCCACGGCCCGCGACCTGGCGGCGCGCGCCGACGTGCTCGTGGAGAACTTCCGGCCCGGCGGCATGGCCAAGCTGGGGCTCGGCTACGAGGAGTTGTCCGCCCTGAACCCGCGGCTCATCTACGCCTCCATCACGGGCTTCGGCAGCGTCGGCGGGGCGTCGCTGAGCGGCTACGACTTCATCGTCCAGGCGCTCGGCGGGCTCATGAGCATCACCGGCGACGCCGCCGGCACGCCGTACAAGGCCGGCGTTGCGCTCGTCGACGTGCTGACGGCGAAGGACACGACGATCGGCGTGCTGGCCGCGCTCAACGCCCGCGCCGCGAGCGGGCGCGGCAGCCGGATCGAGGTCAACCTGCTCTCCAGCCTGCAGGGTGCGCTGGCCAACCAGGGCCAGGCGTATCTGGGCGCCGGCAAGATCCCCGGCCGGATGGGCAACGACCACCCGTCGATCGTGCCCTACCAGCTGTTGCGGTGCGCGGACACGCCATTGGCCGTCGCGTGCGGCAACGACGCCCAGTTCGCCAAGCTCACCCAGACGCTGGGCATCGAGCATCTGGCCGCCGATCCGCGCTTCGCCACGAACAACCAGCGCGTGGCCCACCGCACCGAGCTCGTCCCGCTGCTCGAGGACGCGTTGGCCGCGGCCGACGCGCAGGTGTGGCAGGAAAAGTTCACCGGCGTCGGCGTCCCGGCCGGCCGCGTGGCGACGATCGACCAGGGCCTCGACTACGCCGAATCACTGGGGCTCGAGCCGGTCATCGAGGTGCAGGACGCCACCGGCGCCACCGTGGGACGCCAGATCCGGCACCCGATCACGTGGTCGCCGGCCATCCCGCCGCGCACCGTGGCACCACCGCGGCTGGGCGAGCACAACGACGCCGTGCGAGCCTGGCTCGCCGGTGGTTGAGCCCGTCGAAACCGGTGGTTGAGCCCGCCGAAACCGGTGGTTGAGCCCGCCGAAACCGGGTCTCGACAAGCTCGACCACCGCATCTCGACCACCGACAGGCTCGACCACCTGCGCAGGTCAGGCCCCGCGCAGGGCCAGCCACAGGTTCGCGGCCACGTCCGGATCGTCCGGGTCCGCCTGCAGCAGCTGGGCGGCGATGCCCATCCGGTGCCGCAGTGAATTCCGGTGCACGCCCAGCTCCCGGGCCGCACCTTCCCACTGGCCGCGATGGCGCAGGTAGCTGCGCACGGTGCCCACCAGGTCGGCGCGCGGGTACCCCCGCAGCGCGTCCACCCAGCCCCGCGCGCGCGGGTCGAGGTCGCCCGCCCCCGCCCTGGCGAGCCGGCCGTCGTCGAACGTGCGCACCAGCGCCGCGAGCTTGCCGCTCTCCGCGCTCACCGCATGCATCGGGATCGGGTCACCGACGACGGCGGCAGCGAACGCGGGTGCCTCCGCGGCGGACACGGGCCCGGCCTGCAGGGTGGCGGCATTCGCCGGCGTGGTCGCATCCAGGATGTAGTACACCAGGTCCCCGGCCTCGTAGCGCAGGTCGCAGTCGGCCAGCGCCGCTGCCAGGGGGCCGGTTTCGGCTTCCCCCGGTTGGGCGGACAACCACGCCCTGGTGGCCGCCGCATCGCGTTCGTCGCGCGCGACGAGCAATCGGACATGGCCGGCCGGGACGGTGATGTCCAGATCCGCCGCCACCAGGCGGCCGGCCTCCACATGCGCGTTCAGGAACAGCTTCGCCGCCGCCCGGCCCAGCGCCGCGGACGTGGCCGCGATCTCCTGCTGCTGGGCGGCCTTCAACGACAACAGCACGCACACCGTCAGGATGACCTGCCGGTCCGCGGGCGTGAGCTTGCGCCCGGCACCGATGGCCAGGAAGCCGACCGTTTGCCGGCCCACCATCACCGGGTATTCCACCACACTGGTCCCGTGGATCTGGAACGTCGACGCCGAGTACGTGCCCACCAGGTTCAGGCGCGCGGTCTCCGCGCGCAGCGCGGCCGCGATCGCCGTGTTGCCGGTGGGCCACAACGTTTCCGGGCCGTTGTCGGCGGGCAGGTAGGCGACCCAGCCGCCCAGCGCCTGCGCGAGCGCCCTGACCACCTGCGACAACGCGTCCGGGCGGGTTGCCGCACGCGCCAACGCCGTTTGCGTGCCCAGGCTGGCCGCCAGGTCGGCCTGGCCCTCCTTCGCCATCAGGTCCCAATACGCCCGCGAGACATTCATGAACGGCGTGCCGTCCGGGACGATGAGCAGTTCCAGTCCCGCGGCGCGGCACAACTCGACAAGCCCGTCCGGCACCTCGTCCACACCGGCTCCCAGCCCGAGCCCCAGGCCTGACACGCCGCGGTCCGCGAGCCGCTGGACATAGGCGGCCATGGCCGTGGGCGGCCCCGCGACCGGGATGCCGGTGGTCAACAGCAGCTCCCCACCCTCCAGGTAGGGGGTCGGGTCCGCCAGCTCGGAGATGTGGACGCCGGAGACGGTCCGGTGTGCCACCGCCTTGCCCGAGGCGGGTCGCAGGTCGCTGCCGAGCAGGTGCTGCATCTGCGCCAGGCTGATCATGATGGTTGTCCTCCCGGGTGGCCCGGCGGGCGCGAGCAACCTTTGTACAATTTGTCCGTGCAGGCCCCATTCATGGATAAACCATACAATGCGAGCCATGTCACAGGCCACTAGCGTGGACCGCATGACACTTGAATCCCCCGCCCTGCCGCAGTCGCGGCATCTGGCCACCGCCATCCCCGGACCCCGCTCCACCGAACTGCACCGCGAGCGTGAGGCGCACGTGAGCAGCGGCTTCGGCGTCACGATCCCGGTATTCGTGAACCGGGCGGAGGGCGGCATCCTGGAGGACGTCGACGGCAACCGGCTGGTCGACCTGGCCTCCGGCATCGCCGTGACGAGCGTCGGCGCGGCCAACAAGCATGTCCAGGCGCAGGTGGCCGCGCAGATGGAACGGTTCACGCACACCTGCTTCATGGTCACCGAATACGACTCCTTCACGAAGGTCGCCGCGTGGCTGAACGCCCGCGTTCCCGGCGACTTCGAGAAACGCACTGCCCTGTTCTCCACCGGCGCCGAGGCCGTGGAAAACGCCATCAAGATCGCCCGCTCCGCCACCGGCCGCGAGCGGGTGCTCGTCTTCGACGACGCCTACCACGGCCGGTCACTGCTGACCATGGCCATGACGGCCAAGGAAAACCCGTACAAGCTGAACTTCGGCCCCTTCCCGGGCGGGGTGTTCCGGGCGCCGACGGCCGGGCGGCTGTGGAACCGGCGCGGTGACACCGACGCCGCCGTCACCGCGCTGCGCGGTGTCGAGGCGCTGCTGCAGGACCACGGTCCCGAGACGTTCGCCGCCATGGTGATCGAGCCCATCCAGGGCGAGGGCGGCTTCCTGGTCCCCGCGCCCGGCTTCCTGTCCGGGCTCCGCGAGATCGCCGACCGTCACGGAATCGTGCTCGTCATCGACGAGATCCAGGCCGGCATGGGGCGCACCGGCAAGCTGTTCGCCAGCGAGTACGAAGCCGTCGCCGGCGACCTGACCCTGACGGCCAAGGCCCTGGGCGGCGGCCTGCCGCTGAGCGCCGTCACCGGCCGCGCCGAGCTCATGAATGCCGTCCACACCGGCGGCCTCGGCGGCACCTACGCCGGCAACCCGGTGGCCTGCGCCGCCGCCCTGGGCGTGTTCGAGGCGTTCGAGGACGGCACATTGCTGGCCAACGCCCTGCAGATCGAGGCGGCGGCCCGTGCGGTCCTCGAGCCGCTGCTGGCCGAGGTCGACACCGTGGTCGACGTCCGCGGCCGCGGCGCCATGCTCGCGGTCGAGTTCGCCGACCCGGAGACGTTCGCGCCGCGCGCCGACGTGGCCGCCGCCGTCGCCGCGGCCTGCCACGCGCAGGGTGTGCTGGTCCTCGTCTGCGGCACGCACGGCAACGTCATCCGGCTGCTGCCCCCGCTCGTCATCGGCGCCGACCTGCTGCGCGACGGGCTGGCCGTGCTGCGCGCGGCGATCGTGTCCGCGACGAACCCGGGCACCGGCGTCGAACCTCACACTGCCGTTGCCACCGACCCCGACGGCGCCCTCGCCGCCGCCCACTGAGCCCACCGACCACCCAACGGAGAACCCCATGACTGAAACATCCGACCTGCTGAACATCGACGCGCTGTTCACGCCCGATGAGCTGGCCACGCGCGATGCGGTGCGCGCGTTCGTCGACGACGCGATTCGCCCGAACATCGCCCACTGGTACGAGAACGCCATCTTCCCGACCGACATCGTCAAGGAGATGGGCGCGCTCGGCCTGCTCGGCATGCACCTGTCGGGTTACGGCTGCCCGGGGCGTTCGGCCGTCGAATACGGCTTGGCCGCGCTGGAACTGGAGGCCGGCGATTCCGGCCTGCGCACGTTCGTCAGCGTCCAGGGCTCGCTGGCCATGAGCGCCATCTACAAGCACGGTTCCGAGGATCAGAAGAACGAATGGCTGCCGCGGATGGCCACGGGCGAGGTGATCGGCTGCTTCGGGTTGACGGAGCCCAGCGCCGGCTCCGACCCGGGATCCATGAAGACGTTCGCCCGCCGGGACGGCTCCGGCCCGGACGCCGGCTGGGTCATCAACGGCTCCAAGCGCTGGATCGGGTTGGCCACGTTGGCACAGGTCGCCATCATCTGGGCCATGACCGACGACGGCGTCCGCGGCTTCATCGTGCCGACCGGCACACCGGGGTTCAAGGCCCAGAACATCGAGCCGAAACTCTCGATGCGCGCCTCGGTGCAGTGCGAGATCGAACTGAGCGACGTGCGCCTGCCCGCGACGGCGCTGCTGCCCAAGGCGAAGGGGCTGCGCGGGCCGTTCGAGTGCCTCAACGAGGCCCGCTACGGCATCGCCTGGGGTGCCATGGGCGCCGCGCGTGACTCGTTCGAGGCGGCGCTGGCCTACTCGCTGGAACGGCACCAGTTCGACAAGCCGCTGGCCGGATTCCAGCTGACGCAGGAGAAGCTGGTCAATATGGCGTTGGAAATCAACAAGGGCATGCTGCTGGCCCTGCAGATCGGCCGGCTCAAGGATGCCGGCCAGTTGAAACCACACCACATCTCGGTCGGCAAGCTCAACAACGTGCGCGAAGCCATCGCGATCTGCCGCGACGCGCGCGCCATGCTCGGTGGCAACGGCATCACGCTGGACTACTCGCCGCTGCGGCACGCCAACAACCTGGAGTCCGTGCGCACCTACGAGGGCACCGACGAAGTCCACACGCTCATCCTGGGCAACCACATCACCGGCATCCAGGCATTCCGGTAGGAGGGACGACCATGAACAACACCGTGGAACTCGAACAGTTCATCGCCGGGTCGTGGCGGCCGGGCACCGGCCCCATCCTGGAATCAGTCAATCCGTCACACCCGTCCGAGGTCGTGGCCCGCGGCGCGCAGGCGGTCACGGCCGACGTCGACACCGCCATGGCCGCCGCCGGCAAGGCCGCCCGGGAGTGGGCGCGTACGCCCGCGCACGAGCGCGGCGCGCACCTGCTGCGCACGGCCGCCATCCTGGAGTCCAACGCCCCGGCCTGGGGTGAGGAGTTGGCCCGCGAGGAGGGCAAGACGCTGGCCGAGGCGCGGGGCGAGGTCCTGCGCGCCGCCCAGATCTTCCGGTACTACGGGAACGACGGCGACCGCGAGTCCGGTGCCATGTTCGCCTCCCCGCGGCGCGGCGAGAAGATCCTGGTCACCCGGAAGCCGTTGGGCGTGGTGGGCCTCGTGACGCCGTTCAACTTCCCGATCGCCATCCCGGCGTGGAAGATCGCCCCGGCGCTGGCCTACGGCAACACCGTCGTGTGGAAGCCCGCCAGCACGGTGCCGCTGCTCGCCATGCGGCTCGCCCAGGCCCTCGACGAGGCCGGTGTTCCGGCAGGGGTGGTGAACCTGCTCATCGGGCCCGGCGCGTTGGGGACCGCCCTGGTGGAACACCCGGAGCTTGCCGGGCTGTCCTTCACCGGGTCCACGGGCGTGGGCCGCACGCTGGCGGCAGCGGCCGCGGGTCGCGGCGTGCCCGTCCAGGCGGAGATGGGCGGCAAAAACGCCGCCGTCGTCCTGGCCGACGCCGACCTGGCCCTCGCGGCCGAGCAGGTCATGCTGGGTGCGTTCCGCTCCACCGGGCAGAAGTGCACGGCGACGTCCCGCCTGATCGTGGCCGAACAGGTGGCCGACGAGTTCCTCGCCGAGCTGTCCCGCCAGGCCGCCGCACTGTGCGTGGGAGACCCGACCACGGCCCAGACGCAGATGGGGCCCGTCATCACGGCGAAGGCTCGCGCCGATATTCGCACCGGCATCGCCACGGCGATTTCGCAGGGCGCCCGGCTGGTCACGGGAGAGAACGGCACGGACGGCAACCCGTTCGGGGAGGGGCACTACCTCGCGCCGACCATCCTGGAGCTGACCGGCGACGCGGACTATGACCTCTGGCGTGACGAACTGTTCGGCCCGGTCCTGGCCGTGCGCCGGGCCGAGTCCACCGCCGAGGCGTTCGACCTGGCCAACGACAGCGAATTCGGCCTCTCCTGCGCGCTGTTCACTCAGGACGTGACCCAGGCGCTGGAAGCCATCGATGACCTGGACGTCGGCATCCTGCATGTGAATTCCGAGTCGGCCGGCGCGGATCCGCATGTCCCGTTCGGCGGGGCGAAGAAGAGCGGTTACGGGCCCAAGGAGCAGGGCCTGTCGGCGCGGGAGTTTTACACGCACACGACCACGGTGTATTTGCGTGGTGGGGTGGCCCGCGCCTAGCGCCGGTCCCGGACAACGAAGAGCCCCGGACCGTGTGGTGCGGGGCTCTTCTGCGCGGGCTACGTTGGTCGAGCTTGTCGAGACCCCGGGGGTCGGTGATCTCGACGGGCTCGATCGGCGGTGGTCGAGCTTGTCGAGACCCCGGGGGTCGGTGATCTCGACGGGCTCGACCGGCGGTGGTGGTTAAGCGCAATGCCGTTTACTTTGGCGAGGGCTTGGGAACCCGCTTGACGGCCCAGTGCGTCATCTTGCGTTTGACCTGGTGCGGTGCGCTGCGCTGCCGCCGGGCGGCCCGCAGGGTGCACAGGCCGAGTTCGTCAAGACGGCAGAACGAGCCCAGGTCGGGGGGCAGGAAGGTAGCGTGAGGCATGTCGCGCCCATCGGCCTCCGAGACATGAGCAGGTGTCGTCACGCCTACCGAGTCGATTGGGTTCGTGGGCGTCAGCGCCAGAATTCGGTGAGCTGCTCGGCAAGGGCTCTGCCTTGGTCGTAACCGGCTCGAGCGGCGGGCGGACGCGTCGACAGATCCATCAGATTGGTGCCGAATGCGTTGCGGGAGTTGCTATCCGGCAAGATGGTTTCGACTCTGCTGCCGCGGGCGCGGAGTTCGTCGACCTGCGCTGCAAGATGCATGCCCCACTCCAGCGGCGCCCGTGATCTGCCGCCAAGTGGTGACAGCACCAGCACCCGCCCGTATCCGGCTGCCAGATCGGCATTCTCGCTGGATCGTCGGTAGCCGCCGTCGATGTATCGGCTGTCGCCGATACCGTAGGGAGGGACACCGAAGCCATTGGCAGTGCTGGCGGCGACGGCGTCCACCAGGTCGACTCCGCTGTGGCGGTCGAACACGACGGGTTCACCGGTATGCGCATCGACCGCCGTGATGAGCACCGTTCGTTGCGGCCAGTGCTGGCTGGGCAGCCGGGCGGCGACGGTAGCGCGCCACTGCGTTTGCCCGGAGCCGTCCGACGCCGCATCCATTTCGAGCGCCGCCGCACCCAGTCTGCGGCGCATATCGGCCGCATCCTCAGCGGCGGCGATGATCTCGCTCGTCCTCCGCATATGGTCGGCCACCGGCCCAATGGGAACGCGTCCACGGTCGGATCCGATCGGACCAGTCCGTTGCTGGGGCGCAGCGAAAAGGATTTCGGCAAGCAGTTGGGTCGGGCTCGCGCCGGTTATCTGGGCCGCGGCCGTCGATCCGGCCGACGTGCCGATGATCAGATCGGCCTCGGTCACATCCAACCCGGCATCGAAGAGGCCGGCGATGACGCTGATCAGCCACGCATTGCCTGCCGATCCGCCACCACCGAGGACCAACGCTCGCTCGCCCGCGGCGCGCACCCGCCTTGTGGCGTCGACCTGCGGCTGATCCTGGCCGGACCTCGGCCGGTCGGGTGCCGTCGTCGCGCTTCCCACATGCAGCGGCGACCCATCGTGGTGCGGTTCCAGGCTCACCCCTTCACGCTACCCTGAATCAGGCCGCAGGCGACGTAGCGCCGCAGGATCAGCAACAGCGCCATGACCGGCCACCCGGCCGCCGCGGCCCGTGGCGTGGGCGGGTCCCGGACGACGAAGAGCCCCGGGACCGTGTGGTGCGGGGCTCTTCTGCGCGGGTTGTGGTGGGCGTGGCG
>NZ_RWKQ01000054.1 GCF_003946885.1 Specibacter cremeus
GCGCGCCGCGCGCCGGCGGCAAGTCAAAGAGCGGTTTCATGTCCAGCCTCGAAGAGAAGTGGGACGAACGGCACCGCGAGCAGCAGTGACCGGCCCGTACCGCCCTCCACTTCGCTCCCCGGCGCCCTGATAACGGCCGGCAAGACGCCCCGGGGACGCCGTCCAGGCAGCGCAGAGTCCATCCAGAACCGTGGGGACCCGAGATTCGGGTCCCTTTCGTTGTTTAAGTCATCGTTTGGGCGCCCCTTTCCCTCCACCTCCCTCCACGGCCGTGGCGCGGGCCGCAATCCGCCTCGTGGCGGGCCGCGCCCGCCGCCATGTTTCGCAACACGCCGCCCACGGACACACCACATCGTTGACGGTGGAGTGAAGTGGAGTAGGGTGGGGCTTGTAAGAGGGAAATGGAGAAGCGGGGATCGGTTGGACCCCTGATTCGAAGGCGGTGGGGGATGTTCCTTGGGACACATTCGCCACGCCTCGATGAGAAGGGCCGGATCATCCTTCCCGCCAAGTTCCGCGAGGAACTGGCCGGTGGACTTGTGCTCACACGAGGGCAGGAACACTGCATTTACATCTTCAGTGCCAGGGAATTCGAAAAGGTCCACGAGCAGATGCGGTCGGCACCCATCTCCAACCGCCAGGCGCGGGACTACATTCGGGTTTTCCTCTCTGGAGCCTCTGACGAAGTGCCTGACAAGCAGGGTCGCGTGACCATTCCGGCCACGCTGCGCGCCTACGCAGGACTCGACCGCGAGCTGGCCGTCATCGGCGCCGGCAACCGGGCCGAGATCTGGGATGCGACTGCTTGGGCGGACTACCTGGCGGAGCAGGAGAAATCCTTCTCCGAAACGGATGACGTGGCCATACCCGGCCTCATCTAACGGTAGGTATCCAACAGGCACGACACGTGCGAGTGGGGGATCTGACGCCAGGTCTCCAGCCGCCCGACACGACCTTTCCTGGCTCACCTTCCCCGGAGCCAGGCAGGGACGCTGTCCGGTGCGGAGGGGGACCTGGCGGCAGAAGTCCCGCAGCCGGCATCCAAATGCAGCAGGGTCCATCGGCCGGGACAGATCAAGGGCAAGGAGGCGTGATGACGTCGGATACCCCCACGCCACCCACCTCCGAACGCCACACCCCCGTCCTCAAGGACCGTTGCATCAACCTCCTGGCCCCCGCCTTCGAGCGGGCCGTCGCCGAGGGCCGCACCCCCGTCGTCATCGATGCCACGCTCGGCATGGGCGGGCACAGCGAGGCCATGCTCCAGCGCTTCGACACGCTCCACCTGGTCGGCATCGACCGGGACGCCGAGGCGCTCGGCCTGGCCGGGGCGCGGCTGGCCCCGTTCGAGGCCCGCACCGATCTGGTCCACGCCGTCTACAACGAGATCCCCGACGTGCTGGCCGATCTCGGCCTCGACACCGTCGACGGCGTCCTGATGGACCTGGGCGTCTCCTCCCTGCAGCTCG
Source organism: Specibacter cremeus (assembly GCF_003946885.1). Classification (GTDB taxonomy): domain Bacteria; phylum Actinomycetota; class Actinomycetes; order Actinomycetales; family Micrococcaceae; genus Specibacter; species Specibacter cremeus. The sequence goes on from NZ_RWKQ01000054.1 coordinate 1,470, forward strand.
ATGAGCGCGAACGCGGCTTCGCCTACTCCTATGACGCGCCGCTGGACATGCGCATGGACACCAGCCGCGGGCCCACGGCCGCCGACGTCGTGAACACCTACGCGGTGGAGGACCTGGTCCGCATCATCCGCACCTGGGGCGAGGAGAAGTTCGCCGGCCGGATCGCGAACCGGATCGTCGCCGCCCGCAACACGGCCCCGCTGCACACGACCGGCGAGCTGGTCGAGATCATCCGCAACGTCGTCCCGGCGGCGGCCGCGCGCACCGGCGGCCACCCGGCCAAGCGCACGTTCCAGGCCCTGCGCATCGAGGTCAACGAGGAACTCGACGTGCTCGAGGCGGCCGTGCCGGCGGCCGTCGACGCCCTGGCCCTGCACGGGCGCGCCGTCGTCATGTCCTACCACTCGCTCGAGGACAAGATCGTCAAGGCCGTGTTCGCGGCCGGTTCGCGTTCCTCCGCCCCGGCCGGGTTCCCGGTGGAGCTCGAGGAGCACAAACCCACCCTGAAACGGCTGACGAAGGGGACCGAAATCCCCACGGACGCCGAAATAACCGAAAACCCGCGCGCCGCCTCGGCCCGGTTGCGCGCGGTCGAGAAGATCCGAGTCAGGAGTGCCCGATGAGCCAGGCAGCACGACGCCCCGCGAACCTCCCCGCCACCGCGGTTGCCGGCAGCAATGCGCTGGCACCCGTGAGTGCCCCGGACCACTTCCCGGACCACGCCAGCGGGCCGGCCCCGCGCCGGCGCACCCCGCTGGCCGTGGTGCCCGCCCCGGCGCGCCGCGGCAAGACGCCCGTCGTCGTGTTCCTGTTCGGCCTGCTGGTGCTCGCCCTGGCCGCCGTCCTGGTCATCAACGTCTCCGTCTCGCAGGGACAATACGAGCTGGTGGCGCTCAAGGCCCACCAGGATGACCTGGCGAAGTCGAACCAGGACCTGGAGCAGAAGCTCGGCGCCGCCACCGCACCCCAGAACCTGGTGGAACGGGCCAAGGGCCTCGGCATGGTCCCGGCCACGTCCATGGGGCAGATCAACGCCGACACGGGGACGGTCTCCGGGAACCCGCAGCCGGCGAAGGCCGGGACCGAGGGCCTGGCCGTCATCCCGCCGGCCGCCATCGACACGCCCGCGGAAATGGCGCCCAGCAACGTCGACGCGGCCGCCGCGGCGGCCGGAAACGATGTCTCGGACAACGCCGCCGCCACGAGGGAGGCCGTGAGGGACACGGCCGCGAAGGAGGCGGCCCGGAAGATTCCGGCCCGCAAGATTCCGGCGGCCCCGGCGGCCGTGACACCCGACCTGCACGGCGGCAGCATCCCCGCCCCCAGCCAGAAAGCCAGCTAAGGTCGTAGGCAGGGGCCGGACCGGGCGGCACAGCCCGGCCGGCAAACACCCCGGCGAGAACGCAAGGACAAGACGGACGTGGCACAAACCCCCAAGAAGCCCGCGCGCTCCCGCTCCGGCACGCTCCAGGCCATGGGGCGCAACCGGATCCGGCTGGGCCTGTGCGCCATGCTGGTGCTGCTGCTCATCATCGCCGGCAAGCTCTTCCTGATCCAGGGGCTCGACGCCGGCGGGCTCGCCCAGGCCGCCGAGAAACAGCGCACCGTGGTCCAGACACTGCCGGCCGTGCGCGGGAAAATCGTCGACTCCGAGGGTCGCGTCCTGGCCGAAAGCATCGTCAGGTACAACATCACCGTCTCCCCGGTGAACAACACCGACGCCGACACGTACCAGCACTGGAACGCCACGACGCAAAAATGGGACGAGGTCGCCCGGGACGACGGCCTGCGCCAGCTCTCCGGCGCGCTGGGCCTGCCGTTCGACGCCGTGAAGAAGGCGGCCACGGGCACCGGCAACTTCGCGTACATCACCAAGAACGTCAGCCCCGCCGTCGAGGCGAAGGTCATGGCGCTGGGCGTGCCGGGCATCTACTCGGAGGCCGTGAGCCGGCGCGTCTACCCGATGGGGGCCGTGGGCGGCAACATCGTCGGATTCCTCGGCCAGGACGGCACGCCGCTGGCCGGGCTTGAACTGACCCTCAACGACAAGCTCAAGGGCACGCCCGGCTCCCGCACGTTCCAGGCCGGTGCGAACGGCATCATCATCCCCACGGCCCCGGTCGAGACGGTGCCGCCGGTGGACGGGCAAACCGTCAAGCTGACCATCAACCAGGACATCCAGTACTACGCCCAGCAGGCCGCCGAACAGCAGAAGAAGCACTACACGGCGCAGTGGGCCACCATCGTCGTCGTCGAGGCCAAGACCGGCAAGCTCGTGGCCCTGGCCGACACCAGTCCGGTGGACCCCAACGACCCCGGCAAGTCCGCCGCGGCCGATCGCGGCGCGCGGTCGGTGAGCGCCGTCGTCGAACCCGGCTCCACCGACAAGATCATCACGGCCTCCGCCGTCATGGACAAGGGCCTCATGACGCCGTTGTCGCACGTGCTCGTGCCGCCGGAGTACACCGTGGACGGGCAGACGTTCACCGACGCGTTCCCCCACGGCACCGAGCAGCGCACGCTGGCCGGCATCATCGGCGAATCACTGAACACCGGCACGGTCATGTCGGGCCAGAAGCTGACCCCGCAGGAACGCTACGACTATTTCCGCAAGTTCGGCGTCGGGCAGAAAACGGGCATCCCGCTGCCCGGCGAGAGCCCCGGCATCTTCGCCACGCCGGACCAATGGGACGGCCGCCAGCAGTACACCATCCTGTTCGGCCAGGGCGTGGCGCAGACGCCGCTGCAGACGGCCATGGTGTACCAGACCATCGCCAATGGCGGCGTCCGGCTCAAGCCCCGGCTGGTCGACTCGTACACGTCCGCCGACGGCACGGTGGACACGCCCAGGCAGGAGCCCGGCATCAAGGTGATCAGCCCGCAGGCGGCGCAGCAGGACCGCGATATGCTCGAAAGCGTCGCCACCATGGGCGACGCGCCCGACGTGAAGATCCCCGGCTACCGGGTGGGCGGCAAAACCGGCACGGCCGAGGCGCCCGCCGAGGGCGGGCTGAGCGGCTACACGTCCTCGTTCATCGGCATGGCGCCCATGGACGATCCCCGGTACGTCGTGGCCATCACCGTCCAGCGCCCGCAGGGCCTCATCTACGGCGTCACCCAGGGCTACACGTTCAACGACGTCATGGGGCAGGTGCTGCGCACCTTCGACGTGCCGCCGTCGACCACCCCTCCCGTCAAGCTTCCGCAGTTCTATAAGTAAGAGGCACCGCAATCGTGACACCAGATTCCCCGCCCGCCCACGCCGGCCTGCCCTTCCGGCCACGCCACGGCACCCCCGTCGCCCTGGCCGAGGTGGCCGCCGTCGCCGGCGCCCGCCCGCCCGCCGACGGCGCGCCGGCCGTGACCGGGGTGAGCCTGGACTCGCGGGCCGTCGCCGCCGGCGACCTGTACGTGGCGGTGCCCGGCGCGCACCGGCACGGCGCCGAGTTCGCCGCGCAGGCCGTCGCCGCCGGTGCCGCCGCGATCCTCACGGATGACGACGGCGCCAGGCTGGTTGCCAGGGCGGTCGGCACGGGTCCGGTGCCCGTGCTGGTCGTCCCGTCGCCGCGGGCCGTGCTGGGCCGGGTGGCCGCACGCATCTACGGCAAGGAAGCGTCGTCGTTGCCGGTGTTCGCCGTGACGGGCACGAACGGCAAGACCACGACCACGTACTTCATCAACTCGCTGCTGCGCGCCCTGGGCCGGCGCACCGGGCTGATCGGCACCATCGAGATCCTGGCCGGCGACGAGGCGATCCCCAGCAAGCTGACCACGCCCGAGTCGACGGACGTGCATGCGCTGCTGGCCCTCATGGTGGAGCGCGGCCTCGACGCGGCGTCCATGGAGGTGTCCTCGCACGCGCTGGCGTTCGGCCGGGTCGACGGGGTCCGCTTCGACGTGGCCGGCTTCACCAACCTGACGCAGGACCACCTGGACCTGCACGGCAGCATGGACGACTACTTCGCCACGAAGGCGCAGCTGTTCACGCCGGAGCGCGCCCGCCGGGCCGTCGTGACGGTCGATGACGCGTGGGGCGCCCGGATGGCGGGGGCCAGCGCCGTGCCCACCGCGACGCTGGCAACCGGCGCACACGGTGCGGCCGCCGACTGGCGCGTGAGCAGCCCGCGGCGGGAGGGCACAGGCACCCGGTTCACGCTGGCCGGCCCGGACGGGGCGAGCCTGGACGTGCACAGCGGCCTGCCCGGCGGCTTCAACGTGGCCAACGCGGCGCTGGCCACCGTCATGGTCGTCGAGCACCTGCGCGGCGCGGGCGTTGCCGATGCCGTCACCCTCGTGCAGCGGGCGTTGGACGCGCACGCGCCGTTCGGCGTGGCCGTGCCCGGACGCATGCAACTGGTCGGCACGGCACCGGCCGCCATCGTCGACTTCGCGCACAACCCCGACGCGCTGGTGCGGGTCCTGGATGCGGTGCGCCCGGCGCCCGGGGCGGGCCGGACCATCATCGTGTTCGGCGCCACGGGCGAGCGGGACGTGACGAAACGCCCGATCATGGGGGCCGTCGCCGCCGAGGGCGCGGATGTGGTCATCGTCACGGACGACGACCCGCACGGCGAGGAACCCGCCGGCATCCGCGCCGGCGTGCTGGCAGGTGCCCGGGAGGCCGACGCGAACGGTGCGCTGGGCCGGGTCATCGAGGAGGTCGGCGACCGTGCCGCGGCCATCAACCGCGCCGTGGAACTGGCCGGCCCGGCCGACGTGATCCTGGTGGCGGGGCGCGGCCACGAGGTGTTCCAGGAGGTCGCCGGCGTCAATGTGGCGCTCGACGACCGGGTCGAATTGCGGGCCGCGCTGGCCCGGTTCGGATTCCCCTCCCTCGATGCCGGCGCGATAGAGTCCTAGATTGAGATGATGCATTTTTCCGCGGCCGCCATTGCCGCACTAACCAATGGCCGACTGTCCCCGGGCACCGATCCGGACACCCGAATAGCCATTGGCGGCATCGTCACCGACTCCCGCCAAGCCGTCCCCGGAAGTCTGTACGTGGCCAAGCCGGGAGAGTTCGCCGACGGGCATGATTTCATCCAGGCGGCCCTGGCCAACGGCGCCGTGCTGGTGCTGGCGGAGCGCGAGACCACGGACGGCGAGGGCGCCCCCGTCCCGGCCGTCATCGTCGCCGACGCGGTGCTGGCCATGGGCGCGTTGGCCGCCGAGGTGGTGCGGCGCATCCGCGCGCATTCGCCGCTGACGGTCATCGGCATCACCGGCTCCGCCGGCAAGACGACCACGAAGGACCTGCTGGCCGCCATCCTGGCCGAGGCCGGCCCCACGGTGGCGCCGCAGGGCTCGTACAACGGGGAGGTCGGCGTGCCGTTGACCGTGTTCCGCGCCGACGAGACGACCCGGTACCTGGTCATCGAGATGGGCGCGACCGGCATCGGCCACATCACCTACCTGGCCGGGCTGGTTCACCCCGACATCGGCGTCGTCCTCGGCGTCGGAACCGCCCACGCGGGGGAGTTCGGCTCGGTCGAGAACATCGCCGTCGCCAAGGGCGAACTCGTCGAGGCGCTGGGCGCCGCGGGAACGGCCATCCTGAACCACGACGACCTGCGCGTGCGCGCCATGGCCGGCCGCGGCCCGGCGCCGGTCCTGTACTTCACGAGCGCCGAGGCGCCCGGCGCCGACCCGGCCATGCTGCGGGCCGTGAACGTGGCCACCGACGACGAGGGGCGCCCCGGCTTCGACTTGTTGCTTCCGGGCGAGACATTCCCGGGAGAGGGCGCGCCCGGCAGCCGGCACGTCGCCGGCCGCCTGCTGGGCCTGCACCACACCACGAACCTGCTGGCCGCCGCGGCCGCCGCGCACGCCGCGGGCGTGGACGCGGACACGATCGTCGCCGTGCTCGGGCGGCGGGGGGCGGCGAGCCGCTGGCGCATGGAACGCGTGGACCGCGCCGACGGCGTGAGCATCATCAACGATGCCTACAACGCCAACCCGGAATCCATGCGCGCCGCCCTGCGCACGCTGGCCGAACTGGGCGCGAAGGGCGGCCGGCGCACCTGGGCGGTGCTCGGCGAGATGCTGGAACTCGGCGACGCCTCCGTGCTGGAGCACGACGCGATCGGCCGGGTCGCCGTGCGGCTGAACATCTCCAGGCTCGTCGTGGTCGGCGCCGGCGCGCGCGCCATGCACGTGGGCGCGGTCATGGAGGGCTCCTGGGGCGACGAATCCGTGTTCGTGGCCGACGCGGACGCCGCCGAGGCGCTGCTGCGCGGGCAGCTGCGCCCCGGCGACGTGGTGCTGTTCAAGTCCTCCAACGGCGCCGGGCTGCGGCATCTGGGCGATCGGATAGCATGGGGCCCAGCCGCTGAAAGGACGCACCAATGATCGCACTGCTCATGGGCGCGGGACTGGCGCTGGCCTTCTCCATGATCGGCACGCCGCTGTTCATCAAGTTGCTCGTCCGCAAGGGCTACGGCCAGTTCATCCGCGACGACGGCCCCACCTCGCACCACATGAAGCGCGGCACGCCCACCATGGGCGGCACCGTCGTCGTGGGCGCCGTCGTGGCCGCCTACCTCATCACGCACCTTGTCCTGTGGCTGATCAACCCGGCCTCGCCCGGGCCCAGCGCGTCGGGCTGGCTGATGCTGTTCCTCATGGTCGGCATGGGCCTGGTCGGGTTCCTGGACGACTTCATCAAGATCTCCAAGCAGCGCAGCCTCGGCCTGGACGCCAAGGCGAAACTGGTCGGCCAGGCCGTCATCGGCATCGCGTTCGCGGTCCTGGCGCTCGGCTTCCCGGACCGGCACGGGCGCACCCCGGCCAGCACGTACATCTCGTTCGCCCGCGACCTGCCCGGGCTGAACCTGGCGTTCGGCGGCGCCGCCCTGGGGCTGATCCTGTTCATCGTCTGGTCGAACCTGATCATCACGGCCGCCACCAACGGGGTGAACCTGACCGACGGGCTCGACGGGCTCGCCACCGGTGCGGCCATCCTCGTGTTCGGCGCCTACACGCTCATTGGCATCTGGCAGACCAGCCAGCAGTGCGGCGGCCGCCGGCTGGCCCCGGACTCCGTCTGCTACGACGTCCGCGACCCGCTCGACCTGTCGATGCTGGCCGTCATCATGTTCTCCGCACTCATCGGCTTCCTGTGGTGGAACACGTCGCCGGCGAAGATCTTCATGGGGGACACGGGCTCGCTGGCCATCGGCGGTGCCATCGCCGGCTTCGCCATCCTGTCCCGCACCGAGCTGCTGCTGGCCATCATCGGCGGCCTGTTCGTCATGATCACGCTGTCCGTCATCATCCAGGTCGGCTTCTTCAAGCTCTCCGGCGGCAAGCGCGTGTTCCGCATGGCGCCGCTGCAGCACCACTTCGAACTCAAGGGCTGGGCCGAGGTGACCGTCGTGGTCCGCTTCTGGATCCTGGCCGGGCTGCTCGTGGCCGCCGGCCTGGGCGCCTTCTACGCTGAATGGATCGTACGACTGTGAGCCCTTCCCGCCTGGACGCGTTGACCAGCTGGAACGCCGACTGGCGCGGCCTGCGCGTCGTCGTCGCCGGCATCGGCAAGACCGGTTTCTCCGCCGCCGACACGCTGGCCGAACTCGGCGCCCGCGTCGTCGTCGTGGCCGCCTCCGACGACGGGCAGGCGCGCCGGCACGCCGAGACCCTGCGCATCGTCGGCGTGGCCGACGTCGTCCTCGGCGCCGCCACGTCCACCATCCTGCCACCGGTCGACGGCCAACCGGCCGAACTTGTCGTCACGAGCCCCGGCCTGCCCCCGGACCACCCGCTGCTGGCGGCCGCCGCCGCGACGGGCATCCCGATCTGGGGCGACGTCGAGCTGGCCTGGCGGGTGCGCCGGCGTGAGGGACGCCGCACGGCCGAATGGATCGCCATCACCGGCACGAACGGCAAGACGACGACCACCACGATGGTGGAGTCCATGCTGCAGGCCGCCGGGCTGCGCGCCATCGCCGCGGGGAACATCGGCACTCCCATCCTCGACGCCGTGCGTGACCCGGAGGGCTACGACGCCCTGGCCGTTGAACTGTCCTCGTTCCAGCTGCACTGGACCGAATCCATGGCGCCGCTGGCCAGCGTGTGCCTGAACCTGGCCGAGGACCATGTCGACTGGCACGGCGGGTTCGACGCCTACGCCGCAGACAAGGCCAAGGTGTACGCGAACACGCGGGTCGCCTGCGTGTACAACGCCGAGGACGCGGCGACCGAGCGCATGGTCGAGGCCGCCGACGTGCAGGAGGGGGCCCGTGCCATCGGCTTCACCACGGGCATGCCGGCCGTCAGCATGGTCGGCGTCGTGGAGGACCTGCTCGTGGACCGGGCGTTCCTCCCCGAACGGCGGGACTCCGCCGTCGAACTCGCCAAGCTCGCCGACATCGCCGACATGGTGCCCCGGCACCTGGTCGCCAATGCGGCCGCCGCGGCCACGCTGGCGCGCGCCTACGGGCTCACCCCCGAGCACGTGCGCGCGGGCCTGCGGGCGTACGACGTCGGCGCCCACCGCATCCAGCCCGTCGCCAGCGCCGCCGGGGTGCTGTGGGTGAACGACTCGAAGGCCACGAACCCGCACGCGGCCGCCGCGTCGCTGGCCGCGTTCGGTTCCGTCATCTGGATCGCCGGCGGCCTGTCCAAGGGCGTCGAGTACGACGACCTCGTCCGCGCCCACGCCGGCCGCCTGAAGGCAGTGGTGCTGATCGGCACGGACAGCGGCACGCTGGCCGGGGCGCTGGCACGACACGCCCCCGACGTCCCCGTGTTCGCGGCCGTCCCGGGCGACACTGGAGGGGAAGAAGTCACGGGGGCCACCGTCATGGCCGCGGCCGTGGCCAGGGCGGCCGCCCTGGCCGGCGAGGGCGACACCGTGCTGATGGCACCGGCATCGGCGTCCATGGACCAGTTCTCTTCCTACGCCGATCGCGGCCAGTCGTTCATCAACGCCGTGCGGGGGCTGCTGGAGGGGCAGGCGGAGACCGCGAAGGAGTCATAGTGGCCGTGAAAACCGCACCGGTGCGCACCCTGCTGGACCGGCTTGGCGGCGCCCGCGGGCCGGCCTCGCTGTCCAGCTACTACCTGATCATCGGCACCACCGTGGCGCTGACCTGCATCGGGCTCATGACGGTGCTCTCGGCCTCCGCGGCCGAGTCCATCTCACAGGGGCAGGACCCATACCAGCTGTTCCTGCGCGAGGCGATGTTCGCCGCCGTCGGGCTGGCGATCATGGTCGTGCTGTCCTTCACGTCCCGGCGAATCCTGATGAAGCTGGCGTGGCCGGCCTATTTCCTGGCGTTCCTGCTGCTGCTGCTCGTGTTCACCCCGCTCGGCAAGGAGGTCGGCGGCAACCGCAACTGGCTGAACCTCGGCGACGCGTTCAGCTTCCAGCCGTCCGAGGCCGCGAAACTGGCCCTGGCCCTGTGGCTGGGGCTTGTCCTGGCACGCAAGGGACACCTGATCACCCAGTGGAAGCACGCCCTGGTGCCGGCGGTCCCGCTCGGCGGCCTCATCGCCGGGCTCGTCCTGCTCGAGCACGACCTCGGCACGTCCGTCATCGTCATGGCGATCATCGCGGCCGGCCTGTTCTTCGGCGGCGTGTCCCTGAAACTGCTCGTCCCGTCCGGCGCGGCCGCCATGGGGCTCGTCGTCCTGATGGCCGCGCTCAGCGGCAACCGCACGTCCCGGCTGGCCGGTTGGATGGGCCAATGCGATTCGGGCCTGTGCGACCAGGCCCGCAACGGCCTGTACGCGCTGGCCTCCGGCGGCTGGTTCGGCGTGGGCCTCGGGCAGAGCCGGCAAAAGTGGAGTTGGATCCCCGAGGCGCACAACGACTTCATCTTCGCCATTCTCGGCGAGGAGTTCGGATTGCTCGGCACCATCGTCATCATCGCCCTGTACGCCGTGCTGGCCATCGCCATCTTCCGGGTCATCATGCGCCACAACGACACCTTCGCCCGCGTCGTGTGCGGCTGCATCATGACGTGGATCGTCGGCCAGGCGTTCGTCAACATCGCCATGGTCACCGGCCTGCTGCCGGTCATCGGCGTCCCGCTGCCCCTGATCTCCTACGGCGGCACCGCCCTGGTCGTGGTCCTGGCCGCGATCGGCGTCGTGCTCTCGTTCGCCCGCACCCAGCCAGAAAGCCCCCAGCCAGAAAGTAAACCGGCCACCCCATGAGCACCACCCCTGCACGCCCCTTGAACGTGGTCCTGGCCGGCGGCGGTTCCGCCGGCCACGTCAGCCCGCTGCTGGCCATCGCCGACGCCCTCACGGCCGCCCGCCCCGGCACCCGCATCACCGCCGTCGGCACCGCCGAGGGCATGGAGACCCGGCTCGTGCCGGCCGCCGGCTACGACCTGGAACTGATCGACCGGGTGCCGCTGCCCCGCAAGCCGTCCGTGGACCTGGTCAAGCTGCCGGGCCGGCTGCGCCGGGCCGTGGCCCGGGCCCGCGAGATCCTCAAGAAGGCGCACGCGGACGTGCTGGTCGGCGTCGGCGGCTATGTGTGCACGCCCATGTACCTGGCCGCGCACAAGCTCGGCATTCCGATCGTCATCCATGAGGCCAATTCCAAGGCGGGGCTCGCGAACCGGATCGGCGCCCGGTACACCACGGACGTCGGCACGGCGTTCGCCGCCACCCGGATCGAGCACGGCACGCTGGTCGGCATGCCCATGCGCGCCGCCGTCGCCCGCCTCGACGCCGCCGCCGCGCGGCCCGCGGCCCGGACCGCGCTCGGGCTGGAGGCGGGCCGCCCCACGCTCATCGTCACGGGCGGCTCGCTCGGTGCGCTGCGCCTCAACCGGGCCCTCGTCGCCGCGCTGCCCGCCCTCGCGGCGGCCGGCGTCCAGACGCTGCATGTCACCGGCCGCGGCAAGCAGGTCGCGGCGGACGACGGCGGCCTGCTCACCGCGCCGCTGTACCGGCAGGTCGAGTACGTCGATGCCATGGAGCACGCCTACGCGGCCGCCGACGTCCTGTTGTGCCGGGCCGGCGCCGCGACCGTGTCGGAGGTCGCCGCCGTCGGGCTGCCGGCCGTGTTCGTCCCGCTGCCGATCGGCAACGGGGAGCAGGCCCGGAACGCGGCGGAGCTCGTCGACGCCGGCGCGGCGCTGCTGGTCGACGACGCGTTGCTCACGGGGGAGTGGATCGAGGCGACCGTGGCCCCCCTGTGCACGGATCCGGCACGGTTGGCGGCCATGGCCGCCGCCGCGGCCGGGCACGGCATCCGCGACGCGGCCGAACGCATGGCGGACATGGTTTTCGCGGCCGCGGCCCCCACGACGGCAGGAAGGGAACACCCATGAGCGCACGCACACCCTATGAGCCGCCCGGCCTCGCCGAACTCGGCCGGGTGCACTTCATCGGCATCGGCGGGGCCGGCATGTCCGCGATCGCGCGCATCCTGGCCGCCCGGGGCGTGCCGGTCAGCGGCTCGGACGCGAAGGCCTCGCCCATCCTGGACGAGTTGGCCGGGCTCGGGGCGCGCATCCACGCCGGCCACGACGCCGCCCATGTGGCCGGGGCCGACACCGTGGTGGTGTCCACGGCCATCCGTGAGACGAACCCGGAGCTCGCCGCGGCGCGGGCGGCCGGGCTGCGCGTGCTGCACCGGTCGCAGGCGCTGGCCGCCGCCATGGCGGACGACCGCGTGGTGGCCGTGGCCGGCACGCACGGCAAGACGACCACGACGTCGATGATCACCGTGCTGCTGCGCGAGGCCGGCATCGACGCCTCGTTCGCGGTCGGCGGCACGGTCCGGGCGCTCGGCGTGAACGGGCGGGCCGGTTCGGCCGACGTGTTCGTGGCCGAGGCCGACGAGTCGGACGCATCGTTCCTGAACTACCGGCCCCGCATCGCCGTCGTCACGAACGTCGAACCCGACCACCTGGACCACTACGGCACGGCCGAGGCCGTGTACCGGGCGTTCGACGAGTTCGTGACGCTGCTGCCGGCCGGCGGGCTGCTCGTGGCCTGTGCCGACGACCCGGGCGCGCTCGCGCTGGCCGGGACGGCGTCCGCCGCCGGGATCCGCACCCGCACGTACGGCTACGCGGCGGACGCCGACGTGCGCATCAGTGCCGGCGCGGCCGCCAGTGCCCGGGCGGGAGACCCGGCCGCACACGCCACGCTCACCTTCACCCGGGAAGCCGGCTCGCCGTCGGTCGCGCTCGACCTGCACGTCCCCGGCGAGCACAATGTCCGCAACGCGGCCGCGGCCGTCGCCGTCGCCGTCGAACTCGGTGTGCCCGCCGCCGACGCGGCCGCGGCGCTGGGCGCGTTCACGGGCGCCGCGCGGCGCTTCGAGGCCAAGGGCGAACGCCGCGGCGTGCGCGTCTATGACGACTACGCGCACCACCCGACCGAGGTCGCCGCCGCCTTGCGGGCCGCCCGCGAGGTGGCCGCCGGGCACCGCGTGCACGTGCTGTTCCAGCCGCACCTGTTCTCCCGGACCCGCGAGTTCGCCGCCGAGTTCGCCGCCGCCCTGGACCTGGCCGACGTCGTCGCCGTGCTGGACATCTATCCCGCCCGCGAAGACCCCATCCCCGGGGTGACCAGCGAACTGGTCACGGACGCCCTGACGGTTCCCCTCGGGTATGCGCCGGACGCGGCCGCCGCCGTCCGGGCGCTGGCCGACGGCGCCGTATCCGGCGACATCATCCTGACCGTCGGGGCCGGTGACGTCACGGCGTTCGGCGCCGACCTGCTCGAGGCGTTGACGCGGCCCGGAGACGGCCGTGGGTGAGGGCGGCGGGCGCGCACCGAAGGTCACGGTGGCCGGCGGGGCGAAGGTGACGGTGCTGCCACTGGACGAGCCGGCCGGCGCGACGGTCCTGGCGTTCCCGGGGCCGGCCCGCCCACGTCGGCGCCGCCGGGCCTGGCTGGCCGTGGCCGCCGTGGCTGCCGTCGTCGTCGTCATCATGGCCACGACCGTGTTCTCCCCGCTGCTGGGGGTGCGAACCATCGAGGTCAGCGGGAACAAGCTGGCCACCGGAAAGTTGCTGCAGACGGTGCTGGGGCCCCTGCGTGGCAAGCCGTTGCCCCAGGTCCGCAGCGCGGACGTGGAGCGGCTGCTGGCGGCCGTGCCGCAGGTCAAGAGCGTCGACGTGCAGGCCCGGCCGCCGTCAACACTGGTGGTGCACATCGTCGAACGCGAGCCCGTGGCCCTGTTGAAGAAGGGCGACCACTTCATCCTGGTCGACCCGGACGGCGTGGAACTGGGCAGCACGAAGGACCAGGCGAAGGTCGCGTTGCCGCTGATCGACGGCGGCACGGCCAACATCGGCAAGGACACGTTCGCGGCCATGACGGCCGTGCTCGCCTCGCTGCCGCAGTCCGTGCTGGGCCAGCTGGCCAGCGCGTCGGCCAAGTCGCCGGACGCCGTGCTGTTGTTGCTCAACGACGGCAAGACGGTCATCTGGGGCAACGCCTCCGAGATGGCGCTCAAGGCCAAGGTGCTTACGGCGCTCGTGAACGCCCCGGCGCCGACGCCCACGCCGGGCGCCCCGGACCCCGCACCCGTGCAGGTGTACGACGTCAGTGCCCCCCGCTACCCGGTGACCCGGTAGTGGGTTCGGACGCGTGGCATTATTTCGGCGGCAATGACGCGACACGCGGGCCCGGTCATTGCATGCGGCGGCCAAGCCCCATACCGTCACTGACAAGCATTACCTGACATAACCATGACCTTCAAGTCGAGGGTTATGGTTCAAAGCTTCAACCTGGGGTGGAACCTGCGAAGCGGCACGGCCGCGGCGGACGATACCCTTGTGGGAGACGCACCTTTCCAGCGCAACACAACGAACAAGGGACACGGAACGTGGCAGCACCCCAGAATTACCTGGCCGTCATCAAGGTCGTCGGCATCGGCGGCGGCGGCGTCAACGCAGTCAACCGCATGATCGACGTGGGCCTGCGCGGCGTTGAGTTCATCGCCATCAACACCGATGCCCAGGCGCTGCTCATGAGCGACGCCGACGTGAAGCTGGACGTCGGCCGGGAGCTGACGCGCGGCCTCGGCGCCGGCGCCAACCCGGAGGTGGGCCGGCAGGCCGCCGAGGACCACGCGGAGGAGATCGAGGAGGTCCTGCGCGGGGCCGACATGGTGTTCGTGACGGCCGGTGAGGGCGGCGGCACCGGCACCGGCGGCGCGCCCGTCGTGGCCCGCATCGCCCGGTCCCTGGGCGCCCTGACGATCGGCGTCGTCACCCGCCCGTTCACGTTCGAGGGCCGGCGCCGGGCCACGAGCGCCGACAACGGCATCGACTCGCTGCGCGACGAGGTCGACACCCTGATCGTCATCCCGAACGACCGCCTGCTGTCCATCAGCGACCGCAACGTCTCCGTGCTGGACGCGTTCCGCCAGGCCGACCAGGTGCTGCTGTCCGGCGTGCAGGGCATCACCGACCTCATCACCACCCCGGGCCTGATCAACCTCGACTTCGCCGACGTCAAGTCCGTCATGCAGGGCGCCGGCTCGGCGCTCATGGGCATCGGCTCGGCCCGCGGCGACGACCGCGCCGTCAAGGCCGCCGAGCTGGCCATCGCCTCCCCGCTGCTGGAGGCCTCGATCGACGGCGCCCACGGCGTGCTGCTGTCCATCCAGGGCGGGTCCGACCTGGGCCTGTTCGAGATCAACGAGGCCGCGCGCCTCGTCCAGGAGGTGGCGCACCCGGAGGCCAACATCATCTTCGGCGCCGTCATCGACGATGCCCTGGGCGACGAGGCCCGCGTGACCGTCATTGCGGCCGGCTTCGACCAGGTGGACGCCGAGGCCCGCGAGAGCGCCCCGGCCGCCGTCGAGGTGCCGCCGGCGCCGCAGGCCGCCCCGGCGTCCGTGACGAGCCTGAGCCAGTGGGGCCAGCATTCGGCATCGCATGTGCCCGCCGACGGCGGATTCGACGTCGAGCTGCCCGCGATCGTCGAGCCCGACCTGACCGGCCACCGTGTCGACGACCTGGACGTGCCGGACTTTCTCAAGTAGCGCCGGGGGTGTTCTGGACCAGCGGCGCGATCCGCCCGGGCCTGCGGGTGGGCTTCACCGATTCGCGGGAAGGAAACCTTGCCTTCCATGTCGGTGACGACGCCGCCCGCGTCACCGCCAACCGGAGCCGGTTCGACCGATCTCTGGCGGGCTACGCCGGGGGCGTGTCCGGGGCCGGGCTGCGCTACATGAGCCAAGTGCACGGCGCCGACGTCGCCGTCGTCTCGGCCTCCGATCCGGTGGCGCCGGGTCAGGGCCCGACGGCGGACGCGATGGTGACGCGCACGGCAAGCCTGGCCGTGATGGTCGCCGACTGCGTGCCGGTGGTGCTCGTCGGCAGCGATGCGCACGGCTCACCCGTGCTGGGCGTGGCGCACGCCGGCCGGCCCGGCGTGCAGGCCGGCGTCATCGCCGCCACCATGGCGCGGCTCCGGGCCGAGGGCGCCGTTTCCGTGCACGCGTGGATCGGGCCGAGTGTGTGCGGGCGCTGCTACGAGGTGCCCGCGGCCATGCGGGCCGACGTGGCCGCCGTCGTGCCCGAGGCGTACGCCACCACCTCATGGGGGACTCCCGCGCTCGACCTGCCCGCCGCCGTCGAACGCCAGTTGCGCGACGCCGGCGCGAGCGTCGGGCACGTGGCCGGCTGCACGCTGGAAACCCCGGCGCTGTACTCGCACCGGCGCGCCCTGCGCGACGGCGAACCCGAGGGCCGCTTCGCCGGGTTCGTCGCCTTCTTCGACCAGGCCCTTTGACCACGCACATTGACCAGGCAACCGCCGAACCCGAATTCTGACCAAGGACTTTCGCCGAATGACCCCCGTGGATCCGCGCGCCGACGTACTGGCCGGGAACCTTGCCCGTGTGAGAGAACGAATCGCCGCCGCCGCCGCCGCGGCGCCCCGGGCCGCCGGCATCGCCGCCGCGACACCGGCGCTGATCGTCGTCACGAAGTTCCACCCGGCCGCCGATGTGCGCCGGCTCGTCGCCCTGGGCGTGCGCGACGTGGGCGAGAACCGTGACAAGGAGGCGGCCCAGAAGGCGGTGGACGTCGCCGGCGGCGACGCCGTGCGCTGGCACTTCATCGGCCAGCTGCAGTCGAACAAGGCCCGCAGCGTGGCCCGGTATGCCCATGCGGTCCATTCCGTGGATCGCCTGCAACTGGTCGCGTCGCTCGGGCGGGCCATGGCCGCCGAGCAGGACGCCACCGGGCGCGCCGACCTCGAGTGCTTCCTGCAGGTGAACCTCGATCCCGACGCCGACCCGGACGCCGCCGGGCGCGGCGGCGCGCTGCCGGCCGATGTTCCGGCGCTGGCCGACGCCGTCGCCCGGACGCCCGGGCTTGAGTTGGCCGGCGTCATGGCCGTCGCGCCGCGCGGCGCCGACCCGGACGCGGCCTTCGAACGCCTGGCCCGCGTGTCCGCGGCGCTCGTGGCCTGGCACCCCGCGGCCACCGGCATGTCCGCCGGCATGAGCGGAGACCTGGAACAGGCCGTCCGCTGGGGGGCGACACACCTGCGTGTCGGCTCGGATGTCCTCGGCCCGCGGCCCGCCGTGGGGTAGCGTTTTGCGTGTTGGAAACAACTCGTATTGCCGATCGTATTGCCGAAGAATCACGAAGCCGTAAGGAGCGTTCCATGGCCGGCGCACTGCGCAAGACAATGATCTACCTCGGTCTCGCCGATGGTGAGGAGCAGTACGAGGGCGAGCACCAGCAGACCGGGCGGGCCGCGGAGACCTTCGAGACCGACTTCAGTCGGGAGCCGGCCGCCGCCCCCGCACCGGTTTCGGAAGTGACGAAGCAGCCGGGCGACGACGAATACCGTGCGCCGGTGACCCCCATCAAGCGTGCCGCATCAAGTCGGGAAGAGGCTCCAAGTTTGCGCCAGATCACCACTGTCCATCCCCGCTCCTACAACGACGCGAAGATCATCGGTGCGAGCTTCCGCGACGGCATCCCGGTCATCATGAACCTCACCGACATGGGTGAGGCCGACGCGAAGCGGCTCGTCGACTTCTCCGCCGGCCTGATCTTCGGCCTGCACGGGTCCATCGACCGGGTGACGAACAAGGTGTTCCTGCTGTCCCCGGCCGACATCGAGGTGCTCGGCGAGGACCGCAAGGCCTCCGAGACCCCCGCGACCTTCTTCAACCAGAGCTGATCCCCACGGGCCGGTGATTGAGCCCGTCGAAATCGTTGAGCCCGTCGAAATCCGGTCTCGACAGGCTCGACCACCGTCTCGGTGATTGAGCCCGTCGAAATCCGGTCTCGACAGGCTCNGGAGGCTCGACCCCCGGGCGAACGTGGGATACTGGGACGAGCATGGCGCCCGGGCACAAAGTGCCCGGGTTCATCGTTATCCATGGTGTGTTCATGACGTCCACAAAGGGAATGTGTAAGCTCTCGTGTCAATAGTTTTCGGTCTGGCCTACCTGCTGCTGCTGCTTTACTTCCTGGCCCTGATGATCCGGCTCGTGTACGACTGGGTCCAGGTGTTCGCCCGCGGCTGGCGTCCGCGCGGCGCCGCGCTGGTCGCCGCGTCGGTGATCTATTCCATCACGGACCCCGCACTCAAGCGGCTGCGCCGGCTCATCCCGCCGCTGCGCATCGGCGCCACGGCCCTCGACGTCGGTTTCCTGCTGTTGCTGGTGGTCATCGGCATTGCGATGAGTATCACGCGATCTCTCGCCGCCTAGCGTAATTGCGTTAGTTCTTCGGCGGCCTTTCGTTATAGTGTAAAAAACGATAAACCCCCAGTGCGGGCCCTGCGCCGGCATTCGGTACCGTAGTGATGGCGGCTCAGCGCCGTCCGAACTGACCCAGACCAATGAGGTGACTAAATGGCTCTCACGCCAGAAGATGTTGTCAACAAGAGGTTCCAGCCGACAAAGTTCCGCGAAGGCTACGACCAGGACGAGGTTGACGACTTCCTTGACGAGATCGTCGTCGAACTGCGCCGTCTGAACCAGGAGAACGAAGACCTGCGCAAGAAGCTGGCCGAGGCCGGCTCCGGCGCTCCCGCCACCTCCGGCGCCCCCCTCGTGAAGGCCGCACCCGTCGTGGAAGAGGCCCCGAAGGTCGAGGAAAAGGCTGCGGCACCCGTGACGCCCGCGGTCGTCAAGGAGGCCCCGAAGGCCGCCGAACCGGCCCCCGCTCCCGCCGCCGCTCCCAACGGGGGCCTGCCCGGCGTCGAGTCCGCCGCCGGCGTGCTGGCGATGGCCCAGAAGCTGCACGACGAATACGTCAACGCCGGTGTCGAGCAGCGCGACAAGATCATCGCCGAGGCGCAGATCGAGGCCAGCAGCCTCGTCAACGACGCCCAGGAGAAGAGCCGCAAGACGCTCGGCGCCCTGGAACAGCAGCGTTCCGTGCTCGAGCGCAAGGTCGAGCAGCTGCGCGGCTTCGAGCGTGACTACCGCGCCCGCCTGAAGACCTACATCGAGGGCCAGCTGCGCGACCTCGACTCCCGCGGCTCCGTCGCGGCACCGGACTTCTCCACGGAAGCCTCCGAATCCTAGGAAATCATCCTTCGGCATCGCCGGCGGCCGGGGCACCGGCCGCCGGCTTTTTGCCGCCCGAACACGAAAGCGCCATGACCGACGAACCCCAGCCCTCGGGCACCGCCCCCGACAACCAGCCCGCGCCCGGCCAACCCGCTGCGGCCCCGTCGCCGACGGGCACCGGTGCGCGCCGCCGTCGTTCCTACTACGTCGGGTTCGTTGTCGGCTTCGCCGCCCTCGCCTTCGTGTGCGACCAGCTGACGAAGTGGTGGGTCACCTCGACCATGGTCCAGGGCGAGAGCACCGAGGTCATCCCCGGCCTGCTGCGCTGGTACTACATCCGCAACTCCGGCGCCGCGTTCTCCATCGGCGAGAACTTCACCTGGTTCTTCTCGCTCGTCATGGCTGCGGTCGCCGTGTTCATCATCACCCGGGTCCGGCACATCGGCTCCGCCTGGTGGGGGATCGGCCTGGGCCTGCTGCTCGGCGGCGCCCTGGGCAACCTGACCGACCGGCTGTTCCGCGAACCGTCGTTCGGCATGGGGCACGTGGTCGACTTCATCTCCTTCCCGAACTTCGCCATCTTCAACATGGCCGACATGGCCGTGGTCGGCGGCGTGGCCACCGTGTGCATCCTGACCTTGCTGGGTGTCCCGATGCGCGGCGGGCCGCGGCGCGCCGCCGCACAGGAGGGACGCGCCGATGACTGAGACCTTCACCGTCCCGGAGACGGTCGACGGCGAACGCGCCGACGCGGCGCTGGCGAAGCTGCTGGGCGTGTCCCGCTCGGCCGCGGCGCTGTTGTGTGTCGAGGGCAATGTGCGCCAGGACGGGGCCGTGCTGGCCAAGTCCGACAGGCTGCGGGCCGGCGCGGCCGTCGCCGTGACCGTGCCCGAGCGCGTCGACCCGCTGGCCGTCGTCGTGGAGCCCGTGGAGGGCCTGGCGATCCTGCTCGACGACGACGAGTTCGTCGTCGTCGACAAGCCCGTCGGCGTCGCCGCCCACCCGTCCCCGGGCTGGGTGGGTCCCACCGTGGTGGGCGGGCTGGCCGCGGCCGGGTACCGGATCTCCACGTCGGGGGCGCCGGAACGCGCCGGCATCGTGCACCGCCTGGACGTGGGGACGTCGGGGGCGATGGTCGTGGCCAAGACCGAGCACGCGTACACGCAGCTCAAACGCGCGTTCAAGGACCGGACCGTCGACAAGGTGTACCATGCGGTCGTCCAGGGCCTGCCGGACCCGCTGCGCGGCACGATCGACGCGCCGATCGGCCGGCACCCCGGCTACGACTGGCGTTTCGCCGTCATCGAGGACGGCCGGCCGTCGGTGACCCACTACGAGGTGCTCGAGGCGTTCGGCCGGGCCGCGCTCGTGGAGGTCCACCTGGAAACGGGGCGCACGCACCAGATCCGCGTGCACTTCTCCGCCCTGCGGCACCCCTGCGCCGGCGACCTGACCTACGGCGCCGACCCGAGGCTGGCCGCCGAACTGGGCCTGACCCGGCAGTGGCTGCACGCCTACGAACTCGCGTTCGACCACCCGGCCAGCGGTGACCGGGTGCGCGCGCGCAGCCCGTACCCGGCCGACCTGGACTACGCGTTGACGGCGTTGCGCGGGGGCCACTGAGCGTTCCCCTGCGCCGTCCCTGTGCCTTCCCTGCGCCTTCCCTCCGGGGGGGGGNAATACTCGATGCTCGACGGCGCGGCGCGCCTGACCGAGTTGTTCGCCGAGACCGAACGGCTCGGCATGCCCGCGCTGGCCACGACCGACCATGGCTACCTGTTCGGGGCATTCGACTTCTGGAGCAAGGCCAAGGCGGCCGGCGTGAAGCCGATCATCGGCGTGGAAGCGTATGTGACGCCCGGAACCGCGCGCACGGACAAGACACGGGTGAAGTGGCGCACCGACGAGAGCCAGAAGGGCGACGACGTCTCCGGCGGCGGCGCGTATACGCACATGACGCTGCTCAGCTACAACAACCAGGGCATGCGCAACCTGTTCCGGGCCTCCTCGATCGCCTCGCTGGACTCCGTGTTCGGCAAGTGGCCGCGGCTGGACCGGGAACTGCTCACCCAGTACAGCCCGGGCCTGATCGCCACGACCGGCTGCCCGTCCGGGGAGGTACAGACGAAGCTGCGCCTGGGCCTGTATGAGGAGGCGAAGGCGGCCGCCGGGGAGTTCCAGGACCTCTTCGGCCGGGAGAACTACTACTGCGAGCTGATGGACCACGGCCTGGAGATCGAGCGCCGGGTCACGAAGGACCTGCTGCGCCTGGCCAAGGAACTGGCCATCCCGCTCGTCGCCACGAACGATCTGCACTACACGCACGAGCACGACGCGAAGGCGCACGAGGCACTGCTGGCCATCCAGTCCGGATCCACCCTGCTCGAGCCGACCTACGACGAGGGCGGCTCCCGCTTCGCGTTCAGCGGCAGCGGCTACTACCTGAAGTCGCCGGCCGAGATGCGGGCCCTGTTCGCGGAGCTGCCCGAGGCGTGCGACAACACGTTGCGGATCGCCGAACGCTGCGAGGTGTCGTTCAACACGGACGCCAACTATATGCCCAAGTTCCCGTGCCCGCCCGGGGAGGACGAGACGTCGTGGCTGGTCAAGGAGGTCGAGCAGGGCCTTGATTACAGGTACCCGGCCGGTGTGCCCGACGCCGTGCGCAAACAGGCCGACTATGAGCTCGAGGTCATCATCAAGATGGGCTTCCCCGGCTACTTCCTGGTCGTGGCCGATTTCATCAACTGGTCCAAGGACCACGGCATCCGGGTGGGGCCCGGCCGTGGTTCGGGCGCCGGTTCCATGGTCGCGTACGCGATGCGCATCACCGACCTTGACCCGCTCAAGCACGGGCTGATCTTCGAACGGTTCCTGAATCCGGAGCGCGTCTCGATGCCCGACTTCGACGTCGACTTCGATGACCGGCGCCGCCACGAGGTGATCAAGTACGTCACCGAGAAATACGGCGACGAGCGCGTGGCCATGATCGTCACGTACGGCAGCATCAAGACGAAACAGGCGCTCAAGGACTCGTCCCGCGTGCTCGGCCACCCGTTCAGCATGGGGGAGGCGCTGACCAAGGCGCTGCCGCCGGCCGTCATGGCCAAGGACATCCCGCTGGCCGACATCGAGAACCCGGACGCCAAGCGGTACGGGGAGGCCGCCGATTTCCGCCAGCTCATCGCCACCGACCCGGAGGCCGGGAAGGTGTTCGAGACGGCCAAGGGCATCGAGGGGCTCAAACGCCAGTGGGGCGTCCACGCCGCCGGCGTCATCATGAGCTCCGACCCGATCATCGACGTCATCCCGATCATGCGCCGCTTCCAGGACGGGCAGGTGATCACCCAGTTCGACTACCCCACCAGTGAGGGCCTGGGCCTGATCAAGATGGACTTCCTGGGCCTGCGGAACCTGACAATCATTTCTGACGCCCTGGAGAACATCAAGGCGAACCGGGACTTCGACCTGGACCTGGAACATCTGGGCCTGGACGACCCGGCGTCCTATGAGCTGCTGGCCCGCGGCGACACCCTCGGGGTGTTCCAGCTCGACGGCGGGCCCATGCGCGGGCTGCTGAAGATGATGCGCCCGGACAATTTCGAGGACATCTCCGCCGTGCTGGCCTTGTACCGGCCCGGACCCATGGGGGCGAACTCGCACACCAACTATGCGCTGCGCAAGAACGGGCTGCAGGACATCACGCCCATCCACCCGGAGCTGGCGGAGCCGCTCGCGGACATCCTCGGTGGCACCTACGGCCTGATCGTGTACCAGGAACAGGTCATGTCGATCGCGCAGAAACTGGCCGGCTACTCGCTGGGCCAGGCCGACATCCTGCGCCGTGCCATGGGCAAGAAGAAGAAGGCGGAGCTGGACAAGCAGTACGCCGGCTTCGCCAAGGGCATGAACGACAACGGCTATTCGGATGAGGCCGTCAAGACGCTGTGGGACATCCTGCTGCCGTTTTCCGACTACGCCTTCAACAAGGCGCACTCGGCCGCGTACGGCGTCGTGTCGTTCTGGACGGCGTACCTGAAAGCGCATTACCCGGCCGAGTACATGGCGGCGCTGCTCACGTCGGTCGGCGACGACAAGGACAAGCTGGCCCTGTACCTGAACGAATGCCGCCACATGGGCATCACCGTGCTGCCGCCGGATGTCAACGAATCGGCGCTGAACTTCACCCCGGTCGGCAACGACATCCGCTTCGGCATGGGCGCGATCCGCAACGTCGGCGCGAACGTGGTCAACGCCATGGTCGAGGCGCGTCGGGAGAAGGGCGTGTTCACGGACTTCTCCGACTTCCTGGTCAAGGTGCCCGCGGTCGTGTGCAACAAGCGCACTATCGAATCGCTCATCAAGGCCGGCGCCTACGACTCGCTCGGGCACCCACGCCGTGCCCTGGCCATGATCCATGAGGAGGCCGTCGACTCGGTCATCGCGCTCAAGCGCAACGAGGCCGTCGGCCAGTTCGACCTGTTCGCCGGGCTGGGTGGGGACGCCGACGAGCCCGAGACGTCGCTGGCCACCGAGGTGCCGGACCTGCCCGAATGGGAGAAGAAGGACAAGCTGGCGTTCGAGCGGGACATGCTCGGCCTGTACGTCTCGGACCATCCGCTGCAGGGGCTGGAGGGCGTGCTGCGCCAGAACGCCGACCTGTCCATCACGGACGTGCTCGCCGACGACGGCCCGTCCGACGGGCACATCGTCACGATCGCCGGCATGATCACCTCTCTGCAGCGCCGCATCGCCAAGAACAGCGGCAACCCGTATGCGCGGTGCGAGATCGAGGACCTGGGCGGTTCGCTCGAGGTCATGTTCTTCGGCCAGGTGTACGGCCCGATCGCCACGGTGTTGGCCGAGGACCTCGTCGTCGTGGTCAAGGGCCGGGTGCAGAAACGCGACGACGGATCCATCACGCTGAACGCCATGGAGCTGAGCGTGCCGGACCTGAGCCAGGGACTCGCCGGCCCGCTGGTGATCTCCATGCCCGAGCACAAGGCCACCGAACCGGTGCTGCTGGCGCTCAAGGATGTGCTCACCACCCATGCCGGCACGACCGAGGTGAAGATGCTCTTGAGCGGCTCCCGGAACGTGGTGGTCATGAAGCTTCCCCTGCACCACCGCGTGAACCCGACGCCGGCGCTCTTCGGCGACCTGAAGGTGCTGCTCGGGCCGGCCTGCCTGGAAGGCTGATCAGCGGGCCGTGTAGGCGTCGACGGCCCGTTCGAGCACGTCGCGGTAGCGGGTCCAGTCCGCAGCCGGCGCGGCCGCGACCAGCACGCTGCTGCCGTGGTCGCCGGCCACGAGGCAGGCCATCTCGCGGTAGTGGTGGGCGCCGATCTTGGTCACGTAGTCGTCGATCACGCACGAGCCCGTGCCGCCCCGGAACGCCAGCCCGGTCGCGGCCGCCGACAGGGTGGCGGTCGCGGCGGTGTCCTCCAGCAGGTGGGCCAGGCGCGAGTGCGTCCAGCTGGCCAAGGATTCGGTGCCCTGCCGTGGCGTCGTGTTCAGGTAGAGCGCGATCCGGCCGCCCGTGTCCCTCGTCCCGACCGTCGCCGTGCCCGGGTCGGTTTGCAGGGGGACGGCGTCGGGCGGATACGACAGGACCCCCGTCCCGTCGGATAGGGCTGCGGTTTTCCAGCCGGCCGGCGCCGGCGCCGCCGTGAACCACGCGAAGGCGGTTGGCAGGGCTGCCGGCCCGGCGGAGTGCCCGGCGGGGGGAGCCGGCGCCGCGCAGCCGGCCACGGCCGACAGGCCGATGGCCAGTGCGACGGCGGCCAGGGGGAGCGCCGCCGGGGACCGGCGGCGCCCGGTGGCCGTCATTGGAGCGCACCACCGGCGGATCCGGCGAACTCGTCGATGCGGGCTTTGGCCCGCGCCGGCTTCCTGAGTGCGCCGACGCAGAGGGCCACCAGGGCGGCCTCCACGAACAGCGAGACCAGGCCCAGGGGTTCGAACCAGTTGCCAAGGTCCTGGTCGTCGATGGGTGTGGCCATGCTGCGGGTGATGATGTAGCCGCCGATCGTGCCGGCGGCCATCAGCAGCACGGCGAGCCACACCAGGTCGGAGTCGAGGAGGGCCATGGCGACGGCCGCGGCGGTTGCCCCCGCGACCAGCACCGCGAACATGGCGCCGAGCAGTGGGGTCTGGTGCAGCGTGTCCGGCAGCTGGTCCAGGTGGACCAGGGCCGTCCCGGCGAGTCCGACGACGGTGAGGCCGCGCAGCAGCAGTCGCCGGTGGACGGGGTCAGCGGGCAAGGGGGTATTGATCATCGGACTTTCCGATCTATTGATATTCCGTTGATTGGGGTGCGGGCGGCAGCCGGTGCCGCCCGCGTAGATGGTGTCAGTGCAGGATGTTCAGGGTGTTGGTGTCGTCGTTCACGTAGTAGACGGCAGGGGGGCCCTGCGTGGTGGCCAGGCCGAACAGGGCGCCGCCTGGCGGGTCGGCGGGATCGAGGTTCCGGGCGGCCACAAACGTCCCGTCGCGTGTCAGTTCGACGATGAAGTTGTCGCCGGCGTTGACGCTGAGCAGGTCGCCGTTGGGTGCGAGCGCCAGTCCGAGCGGGCCGTTGAGGTGTTTATCGGCCGATACGGTGGCTGCCGGCAGCCCGGCGTTGACCGGCGTGAGCCGGAACAGCGCGTCGGGGATTCGGGCGATCCGGGACCCAACGGTGTCGGCGACGAACAGCGTTCCGTCCGGGCCGAGCGCAAGTCCGGTGGGCCCGATGATGAGCGCGGCCGGGTCGGTGCGAACCGGCAGGCCGTTGGCTATCACGGTGCTGACCAGGACCCGTGGGGTGGATCCGCGCAGGTCGAGGACGAGCCGGACGACGTCGCCGTTGGTGGTGGCGGCGGGCTGGCCGTTGACAATGCCGGTCAGGACGTTGCTGACGAACAGCTCGGCAAAGTGTCCCAGGTCAAGTGCGGTGGCGTCCCAGGGCCCGTTGATGCCGTGCCCGGTGATCGTTTCGCGCACCATGCCGTTGCTGTCGAGCACGATCAGCGATCCGCGCCGGGCCGTGGCGGACGTGCCGTCCGTCGTCGGCAGGCTGCCCACGATGACCCAGCCCGAGCGCAGCACGACCAGCGCCGTGGTCAGGCCCACACCGCCGGGGACCGCCGCCGGGGAGATCCGGGCGAACAGGCTGCGGTGGCCCGAGGGCGAGATCTCAACCAGGGTTGTGCCCGTGCCCTGCAGGCCCCCGGGGGCGCTCGCCGTCGGGGCGTTGTTGAAGTTGCTGACCAGCACGTCGCCCTTGATGAGCTTGTCCCGGCTTGCCGGCACGATGGCGACGCCGTAGGGGTTGACGTCCCCGTTGGCGGGGATGGTGCTGGCGACGGTGTCGTTGTGCGTCAGCGGTCCGATGAATCCGGCGGGGCTGGCCGTTGCGGGCAGCCCGCCGAGGGCCAGGGCGCCGGCGGCGAGGGCCGTGACCCACACCGCCCGTGACCTGCGAAGTAGCGATAATGACATGTGGACCTCCCGGGTCCGTGGGGTGTGTGTTGTTCTGGATGGACTACTTGATGCCGTCACCGTCGTCCGGGCCGCCGTTGTTGTCCGCGTCGTGGTCGCCGCCATTGCTCGTGTCCGGCGGATGCATGACGGGTGGCGGTGGCGGTTGCACGACAGGTGGTGGCGGTGGTGGGGGTGGCGGTGGAGGCGGTGGCGGTGGAGGCGGTGGCGCCGGGACGACGGCCACGGGGGGCGGGGGCGCCGGCTTCGGTTTGACCGTGGGCCGCACGTGGGTGGGCCTTGGATGGGGCGCCGGGGTGGGCGCCGCGTGCACCGTGACGGTGGCCACGGGCTGGGGCGGGGTCTGCGCGGGTGTCCCGCCGCAGGCGGCGAGCAACAGGCCGGCCGCGAACGCCGTGGCGCCCACGGCAAGCCGTTTGTCCAACATGGGAAGCTCCTTGCGGGAATCCCGGCGGGGCTCGCCGGGCACGGATATTTGGAGGTGTTGATGGGCCGAATTGTTGAGACGATGCCGGTTAGACGAGGCCGCGGCCCCGTCGGTTCACATGGCGGTGGGACGGGCATGTCGCGGCTAGGCTGGAGACCATGACCGAAACGCCCGAGACCCCCGACGCCGTCTACCCGCCGGCGGCCTACGCCCCGCCCGTGGCCGTGGCCAAGGCTCCGCCGGCGTCGCTCGCGCGCTGGTTCCTGCTCACCGCCGCCGCCGGGATCCCTGTCGGCGTGTTGTGGTGGCTGCTGGCCCCGGGCGGGGCATTCTTCGGTTCCGGCAAGGACATCAACCTGTGGGTGTCGCGCGATCTGGCGCTTGGCGGCCTCGGCGTCGTGGCCGGCGTCGCCGTCTCCGCGGTCCTGGTCCCGGCCATGGGCCGTCCGGGTGCGGTGGTCAAGGTTGTTGTGGCCACGCTCGGGGCGGTGCTCGGTTCGCTGCTCGCGTGGCGGCTCGGGGTGTTCCTCGGCGGCCTGTTCGCGCCGCAGCCGGCCGACGCACCGAGCCCAAGCATCGCCTTCTCGCTCCGGTCGCCCTCCATCCTGCTGCTGTGGCCCCTGGCCGGCTGCCTCGTCACGTTCCTGGCCGCCATGGTGGGCGAGCTGCTGCCGGGCAGGGCGGGCCGGTAAGCTGGACGGGTGAACAGCACCCCCGCCACCGCCAGCCCGTCCGCCCCCGACGCCGGTGCCGGGCCGGCCCTGCATTTCCGCCGGATCGACCTGCGCGGGCGGGAGCTGACGCTGGCGCAGTTGCGCGCGGCCGTCCCGCGTGCCGCCGGCGAGAGGGTCGCCAGCGCCGAGACCGCCGTCGCCGGCATCATCGCCGACGTGCGCGAGCGCGGTTTCGCGGCGCTCACGGAGCTGGCGCAGAAGTTCGACGGCGTCACGCAGGTCCACCCGCGCGTCCCCGCCGCGGCGCTTGGGCAGGCGCTGGAGGTGCTGGACCCCGCGGTGCGGGCAGCGCTGGAGGAGTCGATCGACCGCGCCCGGGCGTTCGCGCAGGCGCAGCGGCTCGCCGACGTCGACCTGCCCATAGCCGACGGCGCCGTCGTCTCGCAGCACTGGGTGCCGGTGCGCCGCGTGGGCCTCTATGTTCCCGGCGGGCTGGCCGTGTACCCGTCCTCGGTCATCATGAACGTGGTGCCGGCGCTGGCGGCCGGCGTGTCGTCCGTGGCGCTGGCGTCGCCGCCGCAAAAGGAGTTCGGCGGCCTGCCGCACCCGACGATCCTGGCAGCGGCGGCCCTGTTGGGTGTCGACGAGGTGTACGCGATCGGCGGCGCCCAGGCCATCGCCTCGTTCGCGTACGGGGTGCCCGAAGGCGCGGCCGGCGACGCCATTGAACCGGCCGATGTGGTCACGGGTCCGGGCAACATCTTCGTGGCCACGGCCAAGCGTCTCGTCAAGGGCGTGGTCGGGATCGATTCGGAGGCCGGCGCCACCGAGATCGCGATCCTGGCCGACGCCACGGCCAACCCGCGGCTCGTCGCGGCCGACCTCATCAGCCAGGCCGAGCACGACCCGGGTGCGGCGTCCGTGCTCATCACCGACAGTGAGCCGCTCGTTGACGCGGTTGCGATCGAACTGGACGTGCAGGCCGGGGCCACCCGGCACGCCGACCGCGTGCGCCGGGCCCTGTCCGGCACCCAGTCCGGTGCGGTCCTCGTTGACGACCTGGCGCAGGGCATTGCCGCATGCGACGCGTATGCGGCCGAACACCTGGAAATCCACACGGCAGACGCGCCGGCCGTGGCCGCGCGGATCCGCAACGCCGGCGCGATTTTCGTGGGAGACTACAGCCCCGTCAGCCTGGGTGACTACTGCGCCGGCTCGAACCATGTGCTGCCGACCAGCGGAACGGCGGCGTTCTCGTCCGGGCTGAACGTCACCACCTTCCTGCGCGCCATCCAGGTCATCAACTACGACAAGGCCGCGCTGGCCCGGGTGGCTGGGCACGTGGTGGCGCTGGCCGAGGCGGAGAACCTGCCGGCCCATGGGGCGGCCGTGACCGCCCGCTTCGTCTAGCAGCCATGGGCGGATCGGCGAGCGACAGTGCGAGCCGACCCATCTCTCGAGCTGTTCCGACGGACGGTGACCGACCTCGAGGGCTTCTCGCGCGCCCAAGACGTGCCTTACGTCGGTGGCGGAAACACGGCCCACATGCCGGCGGTGTGGCGTCATCATGAGTTCGACATTGTGCTCCGGCGCGACTACGAGAATGGCGCAGTGCCATCCGGTAGGCCAGGCAGACCCGCAGCATTCACGGAGATGGTGGTCCGCGGCGAACTTCCTCCCGGGCCCGGCCTGGACATTCCCACGTGAGTTCAGCTGCCGGGGAGTTTTGGTCTGGTGCCTTGGTAGGTGTGGCCGGTGGGGGTGGTGACGGTGGCGCCGGGGAGGGCAGGGTGCATCGGCGGCGCCGGGAATGGTGTGGTGGTCCAGCCGGGGGCTTCCTTGGTGAGGTTGCAGCGTTTGCACAGGCCCTGGCCGTTGTCGATGCTGGTGTGGCCGCCGTCGCCGTATGGGGTGATGTGGTCGTAGTCGCGGATGGGGGCGTCGCACCACGG
>NZ_RWKQ01000055.1 GCF_003946885.1 Specibacter cremeus
CCAGCGGGCCGCCCACGGCCCGGACGGGGTACGACAGCGAACCCCGCCCCTCCGAATTGCCCCTTGTTCAGCGCCCTCCTAGACTGGGAGCATGGCTTCCCCCCGCGATCCCGCCCCCGCCGACGGCGCCGTCTCCGACACGGCCGAACTGGGCGAGAAGTTCCATGCGGCGTTTCGCGGGCTGCGCCGGGCCTGGGCGGAGCAGCTGGCGCCCTGGGGCGCAACGCCCCATCAGTGGCGGGCGCTGGCGACGCTGGTGCGCGCCGGATCGCCGGACGGCCTGCGCCTGAAGGACCTGGCCGAGCGGTTGCGGATCGCCCCTCGCTCGGCCACGGAGGTCGTGGACCAGCTCGAGGAGAAGGGTGCGGTGCGCCGGGACCCGGACCCGACCGACCGGCGCGCCACGCTGGTGGTCGTCACGGAGGCCGGGCAGGAACTCCACGCGGCCGTGACGGCCGGCCGGCGCGACACGGCCAGCGCCTATTTCGCCCGGTTGGGCGACGCCGACCGTGCCGAACTGGCCCGCCTGCTGGACCTGCNGCTAGGGAGGCCCGGGTATGTGGTCGCAAAACAAATGCCCGGAGGTGGCTGGCGGCCCCGGACCTCGGCTGGGGGAATGGATTCCCCGCCCCCTCGCAGCCGCGGCCGGCATGCCTCGTTTGCCTGCAGGATTCGTCGGCAGCAGACAACCGCTCGGGTTCTAATGGCTGTGCGATCATCCCGAGGTGATGTCGCGGCGTCCCACCGCGGCGACGGCCAAGGCGACCGCGGCAACGCCGACGGCCGTAAACCATGCCGAGGCCGACCAAGTAGGCACGGCCGCGGCAAGGTCGGGGGCATGGCCGAAGACAGCGACACGCTCCGCCCATCCAGGGACTCGGAGGAGCTTGCCCAGCATCGCAACGGTCGCGCTCCCAACCAAGGGCACCCAGGCAACGGCATGCCAGCGGGGGGCAACCGCGACGACAAGAATGGCGATCCCGCCGAGGGCAAGGCAGGCGGGCCACTGGCCGAGGATGTAGCCAAACGCGCGGAGGTCTGCGTGATCTTCATGCAGCAAGAACGCGGCCACCCCCGCGGTGGCCAGGCCGGCGGTCGCGAGCAGGATGAGAGAACCGAGTGCGGTGACGGCTGCGGTGGCTGCGAGCACTGCCGAGCGCCGCTGCCCAGTGGTGAGGACGAGGGCCACAAGTCCGGCCCGTTCGTCCCGGGCGGCGTGGCCGACTGCGATGACGACGTAGCAGGCGACGGCGATCCCGACGATGAGGCCGACGAAGGTGAAGTAACTGACAACAGGAGAGGCCTGTCCAGTCATGCTCTGCATCATCTCGGTCGTGGCCCGGTCGTTGTTCATGACGGTGACGAGCCCGGAGCCCAGGCCTCCGAAGAGGGCTCCGAGCAGCCCCACGCCCACGGACCACGCGACGAGCTGGGCTCGGGAGAGCCTGGTTGCGAACCCGAAGGGAGTTCGGACTCGGACGCGTCGGGTGCTGCGTCCGCGTGTCCGCACGTAGCCGGCACCGAACTCACGATGGGCGCCGAGGAACCGTTCGACGGCGACGAGGACGGCGCAAACTCCAAGGAATGCCGCGGCCGCCAGCAGGTGGTCGCCGGCGTAGGGGGCGACGACGGTCTTCCACCCGAGAGGTGTGATCCAGTTCAGCCAGGGGTGGCCGCCCGTGTCCGCCAGGGCCCGGACAACGAAGCTGGTTCCGAGCATGGCCATCGCCAGCCACCGGGAAGTGATGGCCTCGGGCATGAGGTGCCCACAGATCAACGCGATGAGGCCCATGGCGAACGCGGCGACGCCAACGACAGCGCCAAAGGAGACGGCTCCGGCAGCCGTCAACTCGGCGACGTGTCCGACCTGCAGCGCGAGGACGAGTCCCACCAGGATGCCAAGCAGCCCAGAGGTAAGGGCGAGGACGATAACGACGGCCGTGTCGTAGCGGCCCGGGGCGACCCCGCAGGAGCGCACCAGCTCGAGTGTTCCGGCGTCTTCGGCGCCGCGAGAAACCCGGATTGCGAGGAGGAGCGCCATGAGGCAGCCGAGGATCATGACGTAGGCCCCGGTCTCCCAAGTCAGGAGCTGACCGAGGGTGCCCGGGGAGGGGATGGGTCCATAGAAGACATTTGTGGCCACGTTGGCGCGCATGGTCTCGATCAGGACCTGCCGCTGGGACAGTGCCGGGTAGGTGGCCTCGTAGGAAGGTGCCGTGAGCGCGACGAGGCCGGCGAGTGGGATGACCCAGGCGAGGATCCGGGCCCGCTGCTGACGCAGGAGGAACACGACGAGGGTGGTCATCGCGAACCCGCCTCGTAGTGGCGCAGGAAGAGGTCCTCCAGGCTGGCGGGCACGCACGTGATGTCCTGGGCATGGGCTCGGGCGAGAATGCCGAGAACCTCCGGGACTCTCGTGCGTGGAACGCTGAGCTCGATCCTCCCGTCGGTCCCCTCCGCCATGTCCAGGCCGATGCCGCTGAGCTCGGCGAGCGTCGGGCCCGTCTGGCCGCCGAGGCGGGCGGTGACCGCCGATGCTGCGAGATGCCGCATCCGGGAGAGCGGGCCGGACTCGATCAGCCGGCCGTCCTTGATGATCGTCACATCCCCGCACAACTGCTCCACTTCGGCGAGATCGTGGCTCGACAAGAGCGTGGTGCGGCCCTGTGCCGCGGCCTCGCGGACGCAATCAGCGAAGACCCGGACCATGAGCGGGTCGAGTCCGGCGGTCGGCTCGTCCAAGACCAGCAGTTCTGTCCGGGCGGCCAAGGCGGCCACGAGCATGACCTTCTGCCGGTTTCCCTTGGAGTAGGCCCGCACACGCTTGCTGGGGTCCAGTGCGAACCGCTCGACAAGGTCACGTTCGGCCGCTTCGTCGTATGCGCCGCGAAGCCGGGCCAGGACGTCCAGGACTTCCTGGCCCGTGAGGCTGCCCCAGAGCACGACGTCCCCCGGTAGATAGGACACCCTGCGGGTGACCTCGGCCGGGTGGGCGCCCGGGTCCAGGCCGAGGACGCGAACATCGCCCGCAGAGCGTGCGTAGAGCCCGAGGATGACCCGGATGGTCGTGGTCTTGCCCGCGCCGTTGGGGCCGAGAAAGCCGTGGACCGCACCCCGCTCCACGGCGAGGTCGAGCCCGTCAACGGCGCGGAACGAACCGAACGCCTTGACGAGCCCACGGCACTCGACCGGGTGCGTGGAAGCGCCCCCCTGGAGACCGGTCATGGTTTCACCCCCTGCTGGGCTGTCGGATTGACAGCGGCTCGGCTCCTGCCACCGGAGGGAAGGGCCGTATGCGCCCTGTTGGCACGGTCAACGATTGCTGCCAGGAAGCGCCTGTACACGGGCTCTGGGAAGATGAGCGAGACGAGTTCGTCGACGACCGGGGGCCTGTCCACGTCGAACTGGGCGATGACGTCCACCAGATCGGGGCCAGCGGAGCAGACGATCAGGTCAACGGTGCGCTCGGCCAGGGAGTCGACCGCCTCTTCGACATCGCCCGCCGGGAGTCCGGTCGTCCTCTCGCCCAAGTGCTGAAGCTCGCCGAAGATCACCAGAGCCTCGGCGATGGTCGCCTCGTCGAGGCTTGTGGCAAATGAGACCACAGCTTCAGGGAGCATCCCCCGGTAGGCTGCGATCTCCAGCAGGTCTCGTTCGCCGCGGATTCCCCGGCGGACAGCATCATCTCCGGCGCGGCTCTCAATCATGTCATAGAGCCGGACGAGAGGTGGCGGCAGGGGGGTGAGCGCGGCGCCGGACTCGACGATCCGCAGCAGTCGCTCTACGTGCTCGCGCTGGGCGGTCAGGTCGCCGATCCGTGCCGTGACTGCGTGCAGGGCCGCACGTAGGTCCGCGGCCGCGTTGACCGGGGTCCCGCGCCCTCCATCGATGAAGTCAGGCAGCCGGTCCAATGGGACGCCGCCGTCGGCGACCCATCGGATGTGCAGCATTCGGGCCACGTGCTCGAAACCGTAGTCGCGGAATCCGTGCGGCGACGGCGGGACGGGGAGCAGGCCGATTTGGTGGTAGTAACGGACCGTCCGGGGCGTCGTTCCGGTTAGCTCGGTCAACTGGCTGATGCGCATGAACCCATGGTGCGGCGTGACGTAACGTCACTGTCAAGCATGCGGGCAGAATCGATTCGGGAATCACGCCCACCGGTTCTTCTCCCCCGCCGACGGCACGGTATCCGACGCGGCCGAACTGGGCGAGAAGTTCCATGCGGCGTTTCGCGGGCTGCGCCGGGCCTGGGCGGAGCAGCTGGCACCGTGGGGCGCAACGCCCCATCAGTGGCGGGCGCTTGCGAGGCTGGTACGCGCGGGATCGCTGGGCGGGAACTCCACGCGGCCGTGACGGCCGGCGCGACACGGCCAGCGCCTATTTCGCCCGGTTGGGCGACGCCGACCGTGCCGAACTGGCCCGCCTGCTGGACCTGCNTTTAGGTGGCCGGGGCTCCGGCGATGTTGACCAGCCAGGAGATGCCGAATTGGTCCACGCACATGCCGAACGTGTCGCCCCACGCAGCCTTGTCCAACGGCATGGTGACCTGGCCGCCGGCCGAGATCTTGTCCCAGAATCCGCGCAGCTCGCCCTCGTCATCGCCACTGAGGGAAACGGAGAACGCGTTGACGCCGGGGGTGAACTCCATTGATTTGGGCGTGTCGGCGCCCATGAGGACCAGGCCGTTGGGCGAGGTGAGCATGCCATGCATGACCAGATCGGCTTCGGCCGGATCCTGGCTGGCATGGAAGTCGGCGAACGTGCTGACGGTCAGGTCCCCGCCGAACACGGACTTGTAGAACTCCATGGCCTGGCGGGCATTGCCGCGGAAGCTAAGGTACGGGTTGAGGATCGTGGGCATGGTGCCTCCCGAGTGTTGGGCAGGAATTGTGCGGATGTGCACGCGGTCATCGTAACCACGACCACGCGCCATCCACCAGCATTGATTTGGCAGGCCCGGTCAGGATGCGGTCAGGGTGCCGGATCGCGCAGGATCCAGTGCCCGGCGTCCATGCCGCGCATGAGCTTGCGGCCGATCCGCGCCAGGTCGGCGACATCCCGGGCGTCGAGTTGGTCGAACACGAGCGAGCGCACGGAGGCGACGTGCAGCGGGGCCAGCTCCTCGATCAGCGCCATGCCGGCGTCCGTCACGCTGGCGGCGGTGACGCGCGCGTCGGAGGCGTGGGTGTCCCGGGACACCAGCCCGCGCGCCTCCAGTTTCTTGGCCACGTGCGAGAGCCTTGAGAGCGACGCGCTGGTCCGGGCGGCCAGCTCGCTCATGGGCAGCGTGCGGTTGCCGGCCTCGGAGAGCATGGCCAGCACGTTGTAGTCGAACAGCGAGAGCTTCGCGGCCTTCTGCAGCGGCGCGTCCAGGGCCCCGGGCAGCAGCGTCGTGGTGGACAGCAGGGCCAACCAGGCGGCGCGCTCGTCCGCGCTCAGCCAGCGGGGCCCCGGAACCGAATCTCTCATGCGCACAATCCTTCCATGACGTCGCGCCAGAAATTACTTGACACTTCAACCAAAGTGGCGTAATTTAGTTGTAGCTTCAAGTAATGACTTCCAGCCGAACCCTTCGAAAGCAGGAACGCACATGAGCACCATCACCATCATTGGCAACGGAAACATGGCCCGCGGCATCGCCACCCGGGCGCTCGCGGCCGGCCGCACGGTCGAGATCCTCGGCCGGGATGCGGCCAACGCGCGGGCCCTGGCCGCCGACCTCGGCGCCACCTCCGGCACCACGGGGCAGGCCCCGGCCGGGGACATCGTCGTGCTGGCCCTCCCGTTCGACGCCGCCAAGTCGGTTGTCACGGGTTATGGGCAGGCCCTGGCCGGCAAGACGGTCGTCGACATCACGAACCCGGTGAACTTCGAGACGTTCGACTCCCTGGTCGTGGCACCCGGCTCCTCCGCCGCCGAGGAGATCGCCGCGCTGACCCCGGCGTCCGTCGTCAAGGCGTTCAACACCACGTTCGCCGGCACCCTGGTCGCAGGTGAGACCGGCGGCCAACCGCTGGACGTGTTCATCGCCGGTGACGACGCCGACGCCACCGCCGCGGTCGCCTCGCTGGTGTCCGACGGTGGCATGCGTCCCCTCGCCGTCGGCGCGCTCAAGCGATCGCGCGAGCTCGAGGGCTTCCAGTTCCTGGTCATGACCCTGCAGGCGAACCCGGCGTTCGAGACGTTCAACTGGAACACCGGCCTGAAGATCATCGACTGACCCGGTCCCCATCCCAACTGAGGCGCGGAAAGTGCACGGAATTCCCAGATTCCGTGCACTTTCCGCGCCTCAGTTGCCGGACTGTCAGGCGTCGACCGGCCGGGTCGGGGCCCAGCCGGCGCCGAACGGCCGTCCACCCAGCTTTTCGCGGCCATGCGGCGTCAACCACCCGGACGGATCGGGGCCCTTGGGCACCACCTTCGTCGGGTTGATGTCGGTGTGCACCATGTAGTAGTGCGCCTTGATCTGGTCGAAGTTGACGGTGTCGCCGAAGCCGGGCGTCTGGAACAGGTCCCGCGCGTACGCCCACAGCACGGGCATCTCGGTCAGCTTCTGCCGGTTGCACTTGAAGTGGCCGTGGTAGACGGCGTCGAAGCGCACCAGCGTGGTGAACAGCCGCACGTCCGCCTCGGTGATGGTGTCCCCGACAAGGAACCGCTGCCCGGCCAGCCGCTCCTCCAGCCAGTCCAGGGCCGTGAACAGCCGGTCGTAGGCGGCGTCGTAGCCCTCCTGGCTGCCGGCGAAGCCGCAGCGGTACACGCCGTTGTTGACCTCCGTGTACACGCGTTGGGCGACGGTGTCGATCTCGGCCTGCAGGTCCTCCGGGTACAGCGCCGGGGCACCGTCCCGGTGGAAGTCAACCCATTCGGAGGAGAAGTCGAGTGTTATCTGCGGGAAGTTGTTCGTCACCACGGCCCCGGTCGGGACGTCCACGATGGCCGGGACCGTGATGCCGCGCGGGTAGTCCGGCGTGCGCCGGAAGTACGCTTGCTGCAGCCGCTCGATGCCGAGCACCGGATCCACGCCGCCCGGGTCCAGGTCGAACGTCCAGGACCGCGCATCGTGGGTGGGCCCGCACACGCCGATCGAGATGGCATCCTCCAGCCCCAGCAGCCGGCGCACGATCGTCGACCGGTGCGCCCAAGGGCACGCGCGGGCCACGACCAGCCGGTACCGGCCCGCCTCGACGGGGTAGCCGTCCACCGCATCCCGGGTGATGCGGGTTTCAATGTACGTCGTGTCGCGGGTGTACTCCCCGCCGGTCACATAGGCGCCCTCTGTGCTGACTTCGGCGGCCGCGCCAGTATTCTGTTCCATGAGCCCAACGTAGGCCCCGGGACTCCATCTGTCACAGTTGGGGGCGCCGACATGCGCACGCTTTACAGCCAAAAAAGCCGGTGCCTATGATCGAACCAATGAGCTGAAAGCCAGCCACCAGGGAGGAACCCGCATGGTTGTCCCCCACGCTGCCACCGCCTCCACCCCCCTCGCCACGACGCCCGCCGCCGGGTCGGTAATCGAATTCCGCAACGTGACGAAGACCTACCAGCCCGGCCGGCCCGCCGTCGACAATCTCACCCTGACCATCGACGGCGGGGCCATCACCGTGTTCGTCGGCCCGTCCGGCTGCGGCAAGACGACGTCGCTGCGCATGATCAACCGGATGGTCGAGCCGTCCGCCGGCACCATCACGGTGGACGGCCGGGACGTGTCCACCGGCCCCGCCCCGGCGCTGCGCCGTTCCATGGGCTACGTCATGCAGTCAGCCGGGCTGCTGCCCCACCGCACCGTGACAGACAACGTCACCACGGTGCTGCGGCTCAACCGGGTCCCGCGCGCGCAGGCACGTCGTCGCGCGGCCGAGCTGCTGGACACGGTCGGCTTGTCGTCCGAGCTGGGCCGGCGGTACCCCAACCAGCTCTCCGGCGGGCAGCAGCAGCGCGTGGGCGTGGCCCGGGCCCTGGCCGCGGACCCGCCCGTGCTGCTCATGGACGAGCCGTTCAGCGCCGTCGACCCCGTGGTCCGCGCCGAGCTGCAGCAGGAGCTGTTGCGGCTCCAGCGCGACCTGGCCAAGACCATCGTGTTCGTCACGCACGACATCGACGAGGCCACGCTGCTCGGCGACAAGGTGGCCGTGTTCGCCACGGGCGGCCGGGTGGCCCAGTACGCCGCCCCCGAGGAGATCCTGCGCGCCCCCGCGGACGACTTCGTGGCCGGTTTCGTGGGCCGGGACCGCGGCTTCCGCCACCTCTCGTTCAGCCCGGGCACGGACGTGCCGCTGCACCCGGTGCCGCACGGCGCCGGCTGGGAGTTGGTGTTGGACGACGACGGCGGGCCGGCCGGGTGGCGCCGGGACGGTGCCGCCGTGGTGCCCGGCGGGTCGCTGTTCCGTCTCGGCGACTCGCTGCGGCGCGCGCTGGACGCGGCGCTGTCGTCGCCGTCGGGCCTGGGCGTGGCCGTGGACGACGACGGTCGGGTCGCCGGCGTGGTGAAGGGCACCGAGGTGCTGGCCGCCATCGACGCCGCACGGCGGGCGCGCGAGGGCGGCCCATGACCTGGTTGTTCGGGAACCTCCCCCAGGTGCTCTCGCTGGCCGGCAGCCACCTGGTCCAGGCCGTCATCCCGCTGGTGCTGGCCGTGGTCATCTCCGTCCCGCTGGCCCAAATCGCGCGCCACAACAAGACGCTGGCCGCGACGTTCCTGTCAGTCGGCTCGGTACTGTACACGGTGCCTTCGCTGGCCCTGTTCGTGATCCTGCCGGTGGTCCTGGGCACCCGAATCCTGGACTTCACGAATGTGATCGTGGCCCTGACCATCTACGCCGTGGCGCTGCTGGTGCGCTCCACCCTGGATGCGCTCAACTCGGTGGATGACGGCATCCGGCAGGCCGCCGTGGCCATGGGGTTCCGGCCGCTGCACCGCTTCCTCGCTGTGGACCTGCCGTTGTCGCTGCCGGTGCTGTTCGCCGGGCTGCGCGTCATCTCGGTCAGCAACATCTCCCTGGTGACCGTGGGTGCGCTGCTGGGCATCCCCAGCCTGGGCTTCTTCTTCACCGACGGGCTGCAACGCAACTTCCCCACCGAGATCATCGTGGGGATCGTCGGCACGCTCATCCTGGCCGTGCTCATGGACGGCGTGCTGGTGCTCTTGCAGCGGCTGCTGACGCCGTGGCTGCGCACGCCCCGCGCGCCGGCCGCCGAGGTGGTGCGCGCATGATCGGAATGACCCGCTACGATTCGGCGAACCCGTTGACGCAGGGCGTCGAGTGGCTCCGCGACCCGGCCAACTGGCAGGGCGACTATGGCATCCCCAACCGCGTGGTGGAGCACCTGGCGTATTCGGGGCTGACGCTGCTGATCGCCGTCGCCATCGCCGTCCCGGTGGGACTGTTCGTGGGGCACACCGGCCGGGGACGCGTCGTCGTCGTTTCCCTGGCGGGGCTGCTGCGTGCCTTGCCTACGCTGGGCGTGATGACGCTGTTCGCGCTGCTTGCCACCAGCACGCTCTCGCTCATGCCGCCGATCTGGGCGCTGGTGCTGCTGGCCGTGCCGCCGCTGATGACCGGAACGTATGCGGGCATCGCCGCGGTGGACCCGGAAACCGTCGACGCGGCCCGCGGGGTGGGGATGACCGAATGGCAGGTGCTGTTCCGGGTGGAGGTGCCCAACGCCCTGGCCGTCATGCTGGGCGGGTTCCGGTCGGCGGTGCTGCAGGTGGTGGCGACCGTGGCCGTCGTCGCGTACCTTGGGCTGGGAGGGCTGGGGCGGTTCATCATCGACGGCCTGTCGGTGCAGGATTACGGGCAGGTGCTCGGCGGCGCCGTGGTCATCGCCGCGGTGGCGCTCGTGGTGGACGGCGTCCTGGCGCTGGCCCAGCGGCGAGCCATCTCGCCCGGTTTGCAGCAACTCCGGCACCCGCCGGCAGGGAACGCGGCCCGTGAAGACCTCACGGCCGGCGCACGAGGAGGAACACCATGAAGCTCGTATCACGCCATCTCGCGGCCCGGCCGCTGGCACTTGCGGCCGTGGGGGTCGCCGCCGCCCTGGCGCTGGCAGGGTGCGGCGGCAGCCCGCTGGCCACCCAGACGACGACGGGCGGGTCCGGTTCCGTCGTGGTGGGCTCGGCGAACTTCCCGGAGAGCGCGGCCATCGCCGAGATTTACGCCGGCGCCCTGACCGCGGCCGGGGTGACGGCCTCGACGAAACTGAACATCGGCGCCCGGGAGGTGTACGTCAAGGCCGTCGAGGACGGTTCGATCGACGTGGTGCCGGACTACAGCGGCAACCTGCTCGGCTACCTGGACCCGGCCACGACGGCCACGGACGCCGCCTCGGTGCTGGCCGACCTGCCGGGCAAGATGCCGGCCGGGCTCGGCGTGCTCGACGCGGCCCAGGCCGAGGACAAGGACGCCATGGTGGTCACCCAGGCCACGGCCGACAAGTACTCGCTGAAGTCGATCGCGGACCTGGCCAAGGTATGCGACAAGCTGACGCTTGGCGCGCCGCCCGAATTCCGCACCCGGACCTACGGCCTGCCGGGGCTCAAGGCCAAGTACGGCTGCGTGCCGGCGAAGTTCACGCCCATCGGCGACACGAGCGGGCCGTTGACCGTCAAGGCCCTGGTGAACAACGAGATCCAGGTGGCCGACATCTTCACCACCACGCCGGCCATCGCGGACAACCACCTGGTGGTGCTCACCGACCCGAAGGACAACTGGCTGGCCCAGCAGGTCCTGCCGCTGGTGAAGACCGCACGCGTCAGCGACGCCGCCAAGACAGCGCTGGACAATGTGTCCAAGCTGCTGACCACCGCGGATCTGATCGCCCTCAACCAGGAGATGGGCGGCAGCGCCAAGACCAGCCCGAAGGACGCCGCCGCCAAGTGGCTCAAGGACAAGGGGATCGTGAAGTAGGCGCGTTCCCGGCGACTGCTCCGCGGGCGAAACTGCCACCGCTTCCGCTTTCTGCCCCCGGTAGACCGGTGGCAGAAAGCGTTAACGGGCGCAGGTCTCGACAAGCTCGACCACCGGTGGTCGAGCCTGTCGAGACCCGCCTTGCCGGGACCCGGGATTTCGGCGGGCTCAATCCCCGGGCGGTCAGTCCGCGGCGAGCGTGAAGCCGGTGCGCGGCATACGGGTCTGGCCGGCGACGGCGTCGGCCAGGAACGCTTGCGTGTCGGCGACCGTGTTCGGGCCCCAGCTGGCGAAGCGCGTCACCTCCGGGTCGGACGCATACGCGTGGACCGCGGGCGCGTCCTCCAGCGTGAACTCCCGGAACACCAACCGCGGGCCGCGGATCACGGGCCCGCCCGGCCGGACCGGTTCAGCGGTTGGCAAGGATCGCCTTCCGGACGGCGGCACTGAGCTGCATGCCGCGGCCGCCGGTGCCGCCGTCCTCCACCCAGGCCGGCACATAGCCGAAACCGATCCCGTACGCCGGGTCCGCATAGCCGAGGGCCCCGTTGGCGCCGTCGTGCCCGAACGCGGCCGCGCTGCCGAAGTCCATGAGGGGGTGCGACTTCATGAACACCACCGCAAACGCGCCTGTCTCGCCGGAGACGCGGTTCAACCCCCACACCTGCTCCTGTGCCATGGCCGCGAGGGTGTCCGGCCGCCAGAACGGGTCGAGCCCGTCCACGCCGGTGGACGCGGCCGCGTACACGCGGGCCAACCCGTTCGCCGAGCCCACACCGGCGCCGCTGCAGCTGCCGCCGGCCCGGATGCTGCGCCGGTTGGGCAGGTCGAGGAGGTTCCCACCGGCCACGTTTGCCGCGATCCCGCCGAGCGACGCCGGGTCGACGAATGGCGCGTCCGGCATGTCGGCGTAGCGGACGGGGCGGAAGCGCGGCTCCTCGGGTTCGGGCAGGCCCAGGAACATGTCAACGGCGTACGGGTCGCGGATCCGCGAGTTGTAGATCTCCTGCAGCGTGACCCCGGTGACGCGCCGGCACAGTTCCTCCACGAACACGCCCATGGTCAGCGCGTGGTAGCCGAACGTGCCGGCGTCGAGCCGCCACATCGGTGTGGCATCGGCCAGCCGCCGCGCGACCGCGGCCAGGTCGTTGTAGTCCTCCGTGTCGATGCCGCCCGGGAAGCCGACCAGCCCGCCCTGGTGCGAGAGCAGGCGGCGGACCGTGAGCACGTCCTTGCCGTGCCGGCCGAATTCCGGCCAGTACCGGGCCACGGCCGCGTCCAGGTCGATGAGCCCGTCCTGCACGAGCAACCCGAACGCGAGCGCCGAGACACCCTTCGAACAGGAGAACACGCCCGTCACCGAATCGGCCGCCACGTCGGGGCCACCGTTCAGGTCGATGACCTTGGTGCCGTCCAGGTAGACGGCGAGCTGCGCGCTGTAGCCGGGGTCGGCGTCGAGCATGGAGTCAAAGAGCTCCCGCACTGGTTCGAAAGGGGCGGCTGCCAGGCCCGTGGAAACGCGCGTGGAAACTGGACCGGATGTGGTGTCGATTGCCATGGCACCACAATAGGCCAGCGACCCGCACGGGGCCCGCCGCATGCCCGGACACTAGCCGCGCCGCCTACCGGCGAGTAGCATCAGGGACACATATTGGGTTCGTCCATCTGGTCCGGCCCCTGCGCGCCGGCGGGAAAGGGGCCGTCATGAGCACGCAAGCGGAGAACACGACCACGGGCAGGCCGGTCACGGCCGAGGACGCCCGGAAGGTGGCCGAGGAGGCCCGCGAGACCACGTGGGAACGGCCCAGTTTCGCCAAGGGCCTGTACCTGGGCCACTTCGACGTGGACCTGATCCACCCCCACCCGCAGCCGGCGGACGAGGACGTGGCGCGCGGCGACGAGTTCCTGCTCAAGCTGGAGGCATATCTGCGCACCCTGGACTCGGGGCGCATCGAGCGGGACGCGCAGATCCCGGACGAGTACCTGGCCGGGCTCGCCGAGCTGGGCGTGTTCGGCATGAAGATCCCGCGCGACTATGGCGGGCTCGGGCTGAACCTGACGTACTACGGCCGGGCGCTGGAACTGCTGGGCACGGTGCACCCGTCGTTCGGCGCGCTCGTGTCCGCGCACCAGTCCATCGGCGTGCCGGAACCTGTGAAGGTGTTCGGCTCCGAGGAGCAAAAGCGGGAATACCTGCCCCGCTGCGCGGCCGGCGCCATCACGGCGTTCCTGCTCACCGAGCCGGACGTGGGCTCCGACCCGGCCCGGATGGCGTGCCAGGCCGTGCCGAGCGCCGACGGCTCCGAGTACGTGCTGGACGGCGTGAAGCTGTGGACCACGAACGGCGTCATCGCCGAACTCGTGGTGGTCATGGCCGTGGTCCCGGAACACGGCACGGACGCGAACGGCCGCAAGACCGGCGGCATCACGGCATTCGTCGTCGAGGCCGACTCTCCCGGCATCACGGTGGAGCACCGCAACAAGTTCATGGGCCTGCGCGGCATCGAGAACGGCGTGACCCGTTTCCACCAGGTCCGGGTGCCGGCCGCGAACCGGCTCGGCCGCGAAGGGCAGGGCCTGAAGATCGCCCTGACCACGCTGAACACCGGCCGGCTGTCCATCCCGGCCATGGCCGCCGGCGGCGGGAAGTGGACGCTGAAGATCGCCCGCGAATGGTCGAAGGCGCGGGTGCAGTGGGGGCACCCGGTCGGCGAGCACGAGGCCGTCGGCAAGAAGATCGCCTTCCTGGCCGCCACCACGTTCGCACTGGAGGCCGTGTTCGAGCTGTCCGCCGCGCTGGCCGACGCCGGCATGAAGGATGTGCGCATCGAGGCGGCGTTGGCGAAGCTGTGGTCCTCGGAGATGTCGTACCGGTGCGCCGACGAGCTGGTGCAGATCCGTGGCGGCCGCGGCTACGAGACGGCCGAGTCGCTGGCGGCCCGTGGCGAGCGTGCCGTCCCGGCGGAGCAGCTCATGCGGGACCTGCGCATCAACCGCATCTTCGAGGGCTCCACGGAGATCATGCACCTGCTGATCGCCCGCGAGGCCGTGGACGCGCACCTGGCCGCGGCCGGCGACCTGGCCTCGGCCACGGCGACGCTGCAGGAGAAGGGCAGGGCCGCCGTCGCGGCGAGCGGGTTCTACGCCAAGTGGCTGCCTCAGCTGGTCGTCGGCAAGGGTCTCGACCCGCGCTCCTACACCGAGTTCGGCCCGTTGGCCAAGCACCTGCGTTTCGTCGAGCGCGAGTCGCGCCGGCTGGCCCGGCAGACGTTCTACGGCATGGGCCGGTGGCAGGCAAAGCTCGAGTACAAGCAGGCCTTCCTGGCCCGCATCGTCGACATCGGCGCCGAGCTGTTCGCCATGGCGGCCTGCTGCAGCCGCGCGGAGATGCTTCGCCTGCAGAATACCGACCCTGCCCGCGGCCGGTCCGCGCAGGAGCTGGCGGACGCCTTCTGCGGCCAGTCGAGGCTGCGCATCGAGGCCCTGTTCAGCGACCTGTGGCATAACACGGACGACGCCGACAGGCGGCTTTCGCAGACCGTGCTGGCCGGCGACCATGGCTGGCTTGAGGAAGGGATCATCGACGTCTCGGAGGGCACCGGGCCGTGGATCGCCGACACCACGGCCGGCCCCTCCGAGCACGAGAACCAGCACCGCCGCTACCGGTGATTGAGCCTGTCGAAATCCGGCGCCCGCGGGGCCTCGACAAGCTCGACCACCGGTGATTGAGCCTGTCCGCCACCGGTGATTGAGCCTGTCGAAATCCCGTGTGCCGCGCCCCGGCCACCTGTGCCCAAGCTCACCCGTCCGGGACGTGCATCGGCCCGGCGCACTTGAGATCATTTTGACACGCACACATCACAAGTTCATTGCGTTTGCGGCACCCCGCATGTTCCGCACCCGATGGTTCGGTGGCGCCCCGTAACGTCGGTGGTGGTGCATGGTCCGGAAGAGAACAGGGGAGCCCGCCGTGGGAAACGATGTCTTGGTCAACGAACTGCTGGTGTACGGCGGTGTGCTCCTGATTGCCTTCCTGATCTTCGCGATGATCCTCACCGCCTTTTTCGGCGTCGTGGCGGTGGTGGGCGCCGTGCGCGGGCTCATGCTGCTGGCCTCGCCGCTGACCGGACTTCTCGGTCAGGCCATGGCCGGGCGCAAGGCCGCGGACGCCAAGCCGCTCGTGCCCGCCGCGGTCCGCGAATCGCTGAACCACGGGCTCACCGCCGCCCGCGAACATGCCGGCAGTGCCGCCGTCGGACTCGCCGCGCACGCCACGAAGGCCGCCCGCGCCTCCAAGACGGCCGTGGCCGGCAAATTGGCCGAGCGGGCCGGGCACAAGCCGGGCGACAAGCAGGAGGACAAGCAGGGCGACGAGCACGAGGCCAGGAAGGCCGCCTGACCTACCCTTGACCAGTCACGACCCCGCCGATTCCGGCGGGGTCGCTTCGGTGGGAGGTGACGGGGCCTAGTCGGTCGTCTTGACGATGTGGACGTCGCACGGCGCGTTGTGCGCCACCGTGTTCGCGACCGAACCGAGGACACGGCCGATGCCCTGCATGCGCACGT
The DNA here is from genome assembly GCF_003946885.1 of Specibacter cremeus. Classification (GTDB taxonomy): domain Bacteria; phylum Actinomycetota; class Actinomycetes; order Actinomycetales; family Micrococcaceae; genus Specibacter; species Specibacter cremeus. The sequence goes on from NZ_RWKQ01000055.1 coordinate 15,480, forward strand.
TGCCGACCACGATCATCGTTGCCCCGACACGCTCGGCCTCCGCCATCAGCGCCTCGGCCGGCTTGCCCAAGACGGACGAGTACGTGGTCGCCACCCCGCTGTTGCCCAGTTCGACGGCCACGCGTTCGGCGACGCGGGCGGCCTCGTCGGCCGTGTTGAGGAACCATTCGTCGTTGCCGATCACCACCTTCTCGGTGCGGTCCTGGTCGTAGGCCGTGATGACGCTCAGCGTGGCGCCCAGCGCCTTGGCCAGGTCGGCGGCCGTATGGGCCGCTTTCAGCGACGTGGTGTTGCCGTCGACACCGACGATGATGATTCCAGCCATTTGCGCATCCTTATGTTGTGGTCGAATGTTGTGGTCGAGTCCAAGGCAACCGGCGCCGTTCATGGCGCGGGCCGCCTGCATGTCATTGCAACTATGTCATCTTGCCCGGCACGGGTTCCACCTCCGCGGCCCGCGGCGTGGCCCCTCGACGGGCGCGGGCCCGGCCGGTCAGGCCCCGCCCGGCAGCTCGACCGTCACGTCCAGGCCGCCGTCCGGGCGGGCCGCGGCGTGCAATCGCCCGGCGTGTGCGGCGACGATGGACCGCACGATCGCCAATCCCAGCCCCACCCCCGACGAATCGGCCACCCGGCCGGCGCCACGGTGAAACGGTTCGAGCAGTGCCGCCACCTCCCCGGGGGCAATTGCCGGGCCCCCATTGGACACCGTCACGAACGCGGTTTCGCCGCGGGTTCCGGTCCGGACCTGCAACCACCCGCCGGGAGCGTTGTGGATGACCGCGTTGGCCGCCAGGTTGGCGATCATGCGCTCGATCAACACGGTGTCGCCGACGGTGCCGGCGGTTCCCAGGTCAACATCCACGGCGAGCCGGGCGGCCTCGATCCACCCGGCCAGTTCGTCGAGGGCGTCCTCCGCCACGACTGCCAGGTCCACCGGTTCGCGGCCCATCTCGCCGGCGTCGCTGCGGGCCAGCGTCAACAGGGCCTCGATCAGGGACTCCGCGTGCGCGGCGGCCTGGCGAACTTCCGCGGCCATGGATTCCAGCTGGCCACGAGTCGGGTGCGGCTTCGCCAGGGTCACGTCGATGGCGGCGCGCATCACCGTCAACGGTGTCCGCAGCTCGTGCGACGCATCGGCGATGAAGCGGCGCTGGGCGGCGAAGGCGGCGTCCAGCCGGCCGAGCATAGAATCGAAGGTGTCCGCCAACTCGCGCAGTTCATCGTGCGGGCCGGCCAGGGCCACCCGCTGGCCCAGGTTCTGCTGCGACGCACGGCGTGCCGTCTCGGTGATGGCTCGCACGGGGCGGAGCACCCGGCCGGCCAGGAACCAGCCGAGAACCGCGGCGAGCACTGTCGTGAGTACCAGGGCCACCAACGAATATTGCAGCAACTGGTCCAGGGCACGGGCCCGTTGGTCAACGGTGCCCGCCGCCACGCCCTTCTGGTACGCCAACGTGCACTTGAGGATCAGGTTCTTGTCCGTGGCGTTGCGGCAGTCCGCGGCGAACGCGGCGGCCGTGCTGGGGACCGGCGCCGGCGGAGTGCTGGGCAGGTTCTGCGCGACCAGGGCATAAACGACGCCGACCAGCACCATGCCGCCCACGGCGAAGAGCAGCGTGTACAGGGCCGTGAGCCGGAGCCGGACCGTGCGCCGGTCCAGCAGGCGCGCCGCGGCCCGGCGCAACCGCCCGTTGCGCCCGCTCACAGCCGGTAACCGCTGCCCACGACGGTCTCGATCAGGGGCGGGTCACCGAGCTTGCGCCGCAGCCGCGCCAGGGTCACGGACACCGTGTTGCTGAAGGGGTCGGCATTGATGTCCCACACGGTCTCCAGCAACTGCTCCGCGCTCACCACCACCCCGTCGGCCGCCATGAGCGTCTCCAGGACGCCGAACTCCTTGCGCGTGAGCGCCAGCGGCCCGCCGTCACGCCACGCACGGCGACGGGCCCTGTCCACTTTCAGGCCGGCGCGTTCCAGTACCGGCGCACCCGACGGGGCGCGCCGGGCCAGGGCCCGCACCCGGGCCGCCAGCTCCGCGAAGTCGAACGGCTTCGCCAGGTAGTCATCGGCGCCGAGATCCAGGCCCTGGACACGATCGGCCACCTGGGCGGCCGCCGTCAACATCAGGATGCGTGCCGTGGACGTCCCGCCGGCCAGCGCCGTGCACACGTCGTCACCGTGGACGACGGGCAGGTCCCGGTCGAGGATGATCACGTCATACGGCGAGTAGGAGGCGACCTCGAGGGCCGCGCCCCCATCGAAGACCACGTCCACCGCCCACCCCTGATCGCGCAGGCCCTCGCCGATCCGTTCGGCCAGGGTCCGGTGATCTTCGACCACAAGGATCCGCATGCCTGTCATCCTGCCACCGCGGACATGACGCGAACATAACAAGTTCCTGTTGCGTTGTTGTCACCTCCCGCCGGGTAGAACGGACCGTACCTTCAACCTTTACCGGGAGGAATGATGAGACTTCCACGGACCGCGGTCGGCGCCATTCTGCTGCTCGGTCTGGTGACCGGGCTGGTGGCCGGCTGCGGGGCGGCCGGTTCCTCCACACCGACGGTGCCCGCGCTGGGCGCCGGCAGCACCGGGATGGCCGGCGCAGGGCGGGCGGCGGCCGTCCGGGCCGCCGCCCAGTGCATCCGCGAGCACGGCGTCCCCGGGTACCAGGATCCGGTGCTTACCGCCGACGGGCTGGTCTTCTCCGACCTGCGCAGCCTCCAGGACGCGTCGCAGGCCACGATGGATGCCGTCCAGTCGGCGTGCGCCGGGCTGGCTGCCTCCGCCGGCTTCAACCCGCTGAGCGAACCCCCCGCCCCGCCCGCACTGGTGGCGGCAGGGGTCAAGGCGGCCGAGTGCCTGCGCGGCAACGGCTTGGCCAACTACGCGGATCCGACCGCACAGACCGGCTATGTCCCGGGGCACGGTTTCAGCGCGACCGGCAGCGAGATGCCCGCCGGCGGCAAGGCCGACCCCATCTGGCAGAACGCCGCCCACGCGTGCAGGTCCCTGCTCGACGCCGAGATCCTGGCCTCGACGCTGGGCAACCTGGGCCATGGCTGACGAGCCCGCGCGGGCCGGCCGTGGCGGACGCCGGGCCGCCGCAGCGGCCGTGCTCGTCCTTGCCCTGGCGGCCGCCGGTTTTGCCGGACAGGTCTTCTCCCGGCCGTCGGCCACCGACGGGTCCGGGCGTCCGGCGGGGTCGGCCGCCGTGGCGACGGCGCCGATCGTGCGCACGGACCTGGCCGACACGGTGCAGCTCGCCGGTTCCCTCGGGTACGGCACCGCCGAACCGGTGATCAACCAGGCCGCGGGTGCCGCGTATACGGCGCTGCCCGCGCCCGGCCAGACCGTCCGAGAAGGGCAGCAACTGTACGAGGTCGATGCCCGGCCCGTCGTCCTGTTCTTCGGCCCCCGGCCGCTGTGGCGCGACCTGGGCATCGGTGTCGCCTCCGGCCCCGACGTGGCCGAGGTCGTGACGAGCCTGGCGGCCCTCGGATTCGCGGACCCGCCCGACCCCGCAGCGGCCGGCGACTTCACGTGGGCCACCGCCGCCGCCGTCGAACGCTGGCAGGCGGCACTCGGGGTGGCCATCACGGGCGTCATCTCCCCCGGCGACGTCGTGATGGCGCCCGGGCCACTGCGCATTGCCGGCGTCACGGCCAGCCTCGGGCAGCCGGCCCAGCCGGGGCAACCGGTGCTCCAGGCCACCGGAACCACCGAGCTGGTCCAGGCACCGCTGCCGGTCGCCCAGGAGTATCTGGTCAGGCCGGGCGACGCGGTCACGATCACACTGCCGGACGGGAAATCCACAACGGGCGGCACGGTCACGGCCGTGGCGGCCGTGGCGACCGCACCGGACAGCCAGTCCCGGGACGCCAGCGGCCAGCCGGGCCAGCCCACCGTGTTGGTGACCGTCGCACTCAAGGGCCCGGCACCCGGCCTGGACCAGGCGCCGGTCTCGGTCAACGTGACAAGCGCCAGGGCGGTCGGCGTGCTGGCGGTGCCGATCAACGCCCTGCAGGCGCTGGCCGGCGGAGGCTACGCCGTGACCGTCGTGACAGGCCCAACAAGCCATCTGGTGGCCGTGAGTACCGGCCTGTTCACGGCCACACAGGTCCAGGTCCGGGGCCGGGGCCTGCGCGCCGGCGATTCCGTCCAGGTGCCGGCGCCATGAACGCCGCGGCCGGTGCCGCGCAGGCGCCGGTCCTCGAGCTCCGCGCGGTGACCAGGGTGTACCGGAACGGGGCCCCCGTCGCCGCGCTGCGCGGCATTGACCTGCGCATCGGGGGCGGCGACCGGGTCGCCATCGTCGGGTCCTCCGGCTCGGGCAAGACGACGCTCCTGAACGTCCTCGGCCTGCTCGATCGGCCGACGTCGGGCACCCTGCGGTTTGCGGGGCGCGACGTGGGCGGCCTCTCCGACGCCGACCTGTCCGCGATCCGGGCGCACCGGATCGGCTTCGTCTTCCAGCAGTTCTTCCTGCTGGACTACCTGGACGCCGTGGACAACGTGGCGCAGGGACTGCTCTACGACGGCACGGGCCGAAGGGAGCGCCGGGCCGCGGCGGTCGAGGCGTTGACCAGGGTGGGCCTGGCCGGCAGGCTCCGGCACAGGCCGTCGGAGCTGTCCGGCGGAGAACGCCAGCGCGTGGCCGTGGCGCGGGCCGTCGTCGGCCGTCCCGCCGTGATCTTGGCCGATGAGCCGACAGGGAACCTGGACTCCGGAACGGGCGCCGGCATCCTGTCGCTGCTGGCAGACCTGTCGGTCGATGGCACCACCCTGGTGGTGGTCACCCATGACGCGGCGGTGGCTGCCGCGATGACCCGACGCATCGAACTGCGCGACGGCCTGGTGGTCGCGGATGCCACGGCGGTCCGGGCATGAGCCGGGACCAGCGCCCCGGCCGGTCCCGGCTCACGCCGACCGACGCCCTGGTCGTTGGTTTCACCGGGTTGCGATCCCGCCCGCTCCGGGCTGCGTTGTCGGCGCTGGGGATCGCCGTCGGCATCGCCGCGGCGGTGGCCGTCCTGGGCATTTCCGCCTCGTCGCAGGCCAACCTCCTCGACCAGCTGGGCCGGGAGGGCAACCTGTTGACCGTCGCGGCGGGCCGGTCCCTGAGCGGCGCCCCGGCGCCGCTTCCGCCCCAGGCCGCCGGCATGATCGGGCGCATCCCGCCGGTGCAGCGGGTGACCGCGACGGCCCTGGTGCCCGGCGCCACCGTGCGGCGCACGGCGGCGGTGCCGACACTCCAAACGGGTGGCATTTCGGTTGCCGCCACGGGATTGGACCTGCTCAACACCGTGGACGGCAGGGTGGCCCGGGGTGCGTTCCTCAATGCCGCTACCAGTCACTACCCTGCGGTGGTGCTCGGCGCCGCGGCCGCCCAAACACTCGGCATCGACGCCGTGCCGCCCGGCACCCAGGTGTACATCGGCACCGGATACTTCAGCGTCGTGGGAATCCTCGACCCCGTCTCGATCGCCCCGGAAATCGACCAGTCCGCCCTGGTCGGCTTCCCGGCCGCGACGTCCCTGCTGGGTTTGGCCGCGGGCCCCACCCAGATCTATCTGCGCTGCGTCCCCGACCAGGTGCGGCAGGTCGCCGCCGTGCTGCCGTTCACCGCCGATCCGGCCAGTCCGGAAGCGGTCCAGGTGCGGCGCCCGTCCGACCTGCTGGCGGCACGGGCCCAGGCCAAGACCGAGTTCACGGGGCTCTTCGTCGGCCTGGGGGCCGTGGCCTTGTTCGTCGGCGCCGTCGGGATCGCCAATGTCATGGTCGTTTCGGTCCTGGAGCGGCGCGGCGAGATCGGCCTGCGCCGGGCCCTGGGCGCGAAGCGGGTGCACATCGCCGTGCAGTTCATTGTCGAGGCGGCGGTGTTGGCCGCCCTCGGCGGACTTGCGGGCATCCTCCTGGGGGCCGCGGGAACCGCCGGGTACGCCGTGGCCACGTCCCAGCAGGCGGTCCTGCCGCTGTCCGCGACGTTGCCGGCGGCCGCGGCCGCACCGGTGGTCGGCATCCTTGCGGGCCTGTATCCGGCGCTGCGCGCGGCGCGCCTCGACCCCGCCACGGCGCTGGCGTCGCCCTAATACCGGGTCGCCCGCGCGAGGCGCGCCCGTTGATTCCTCGCCAAGTGCGGGTGTTGCGTTCCAACACCCGCACTTGGCGCGGAATCAACGAGGCCGAGGAGTGCCGGCCACGGCACGTCCGGCCGCGACGGTTGCGGCGACAATCGTGATGAGGGCCCCCAGAAGGAGTGCCGCCGGTTCGCCGGGGCGCAGCAGATGTTGTTGCACACCGATGGTGGCCGCGGCGACGGGAACCCCCAATTGCGAGGCCGAGAGGACCGCCAGGGACAGCGGGAGCCCCAGCAGCCTCATCACCCCGTGGACCACGATGGCGCCCACCCCGAGGGCAATGCCCAGGGCAATCATGCGCGGATGATCGGCCAGCTCCCGAAGATTCAGTGACGCGCCCAGCCACAGGAAAAACAGCGGCCCCAGGAAGCCCTCGGTGAGCGCGAAGAGTTGGTGCGCCAGTCGGCGCGGTTCCCCCACGGCGGAGACGGCCAAGCCAAAGGCGAAGCCGGCCAGCATGATCGAGACATGGCTCCACACCGCCAAGCCGGCCAGGGCAAACAGTATGGCCAACTGGATCCGCAGTTCGAGGGCGAATTTGCGGGATTCCGAGACGCGATGGATTCGGCGCCGCACGCCGCTGCGCTCGGCGCTCCGAAGGAGCAGGAAGATGAGTCCGGCGCCGCCCAGGACTGCCAGCGAGCCCAGCGCGGCGGTCCCGGCATGGGCGGGGTCCACGGCCAACGGAAGCGCCACGATGGCCAGGACGTCGGCCATGGCGACCTGGGCGGTCAGGGACAGGACGTCGGGCCCGGCCAGCCCCACCGACCCAATGATGGGCAGGACGAGGGCGGCGGATGAGGAGGCCAGCAAGACCACGTACAGGGGTACGTGGGCGCTGCCGAAAACGGCGGCGATCCCCACGCCCGCGGCGGCGGCCAACACGGCGACGGCGGCCATCCGGAGCGCGCCGGATCCCACGGCGGAACGGATCCGCCTGTCGCGGACCGGAACGTGCGTGCCGGCGACAAACATGACCAGCGCGAAGCCCAGGTCCGCCAGCATCGTGAACGTGGGATCGGTGGCGTTGACAAGGTTCAAACCCGTCCGGCCGACAAGAATCCCGGCAAACAGCTCGCCCACCACCACGGGAAGCCGCCATCCGCGCGGCAGCGCCAGCAGGGGCCCCAACAGCGCCACCGTCGCGATCAGGGCCAGCTCGGGGAAGCTCATGTAGTGCACACTACGTCAGCGGATGCCCGGGCCCCGTCCAGCGGGCCGGGTGTCAGACCAGCGGAGTGAGCGGGCGCAGCGCCGTCGAGGACTGCACGGCCGCCGCCAGTTCCACGAGCGCCCGCCCGTACGTGGCGGCGAGGTCGACGGTCACGGGCAGGGCGGCCGTGTGCGTCGCGCGGTAAGGTAAGTGGGGCTGCCGTCCACACCGACGACGATCATGCGACGGACACCAGCCGTCCGGCCCTCGATTCGATCGTGCCGGATTCAACGCTCGCGTACGCGCCCTTGTAGAACAGCAGCGGGTCGGCGTCCACCCGGGCCGCCATGGCCCTGACCGCACCGACGACGATGGTGTGGTCGCCGCCGTCGTACTCGGCGTGCAGCTCGCAATCGATCCAGGCCAGCGCGCGGCCCAGCACCGGGTTGCCGAGCGGCGACTGCCCGTACTCCACCCCGGCGAACTTGTCCGTGCCGGAGCGGGCGAACTGGTTGGCCAGCCGCTGCGCCCCGGCGGGCAGGATGTTGACGGTGAACCGGCCGGCGTCGCGCAGGGCCGGCCAGCTGCTGGAGGACCTGGCCGGGTTGAACGACACGAGCGCCGGCTCCAGGGACAGCGATGTGAACGACTGGCACGTGAAGCCGACCGGGCCGGCGGGGGTGGCGGCCGTGATGACGGTCAGGCCGGAGGCGAAGTGCCCGAGGATGTGGCGCATGCGGGCCGGGGACACGTCATGGTCGTGGCTCATGGGCTGTCCTTCCGTGCATGGTCCTCATCCGGCCGCGATGGCGGCGGCACGGCGAGGGACGCGGCCTGCCCTTCACCTAACCACGGTCCCCGCACCGGCCACAAGCCGACGCGTAGCACGCCGAAATACTCGCCTGTGCGTCGGTCACGTGCCGCCGCCGTGCGCCCCGACGCCTATGCTGGCCACAGCACCTGTGGCCGACCGATTGGAGCTCCCATGTCCGTGTCCACCGCCGACCTGTACGACGCGCGCGGCGACGAGCTGGCGTCCATCTCCCTGCAATTCAGGTCGTTCGGCGCGCTGTCCTCGTTCAGCGGGCCCGCCCGGACGGTGCGCTGCTTCCAGGACAACGCGCTGCTGAAGTCCATCCTGTCGACCCCCGGCGACGGGGCCGTGCTGGTCGTCGACGGCGGCGGCTCGCTGGAGACCGCGTTGATGGGCGACCTGATCGCGCAGCTGGCCGTCGACCACGGCTGGGCCGGCGCGATCATCAACGGCGCCATCCGGGACAGCGTCGCCATCGACGACCTGCCGCTGGGCGTGAAGGCGCTGGGCACGAACCCGGCCAAGAGCACCAAGACGGGTGCCGGGGACGCCGATGTGGTGGTCCGCATCGGTTCCGTCGACGTCCGCCCGGGCGCCACGGTCTACTCCGACGCCGACGGGATCCTGGTCGAGGTGTAGGGCCGGGGTCAGTGGATGGTCACGTCCCACTGGCGAGCCCAGGCGACCAGATCCCTGTCGGTGCGCTCGATCGTGCGTTCTGCGGCTATCCGAACGGCAACGTGCTCGAAGATGGCCCAACACTCACCGTGATTCAGTCTGGACCGATACCGGATGCCGCCGTAGCACGGGGCACCGGACTCGCTCGTGGCGGTGTATATCTCGGCGGCCATGGCGCGAGTCAGCGCCCTGTCATGGCCCACGACATCGTCGGCATCGAGATGATCGATGCTCCGGCGGGCCAAGTCACCCAGCAGTCGGTCTTCCAGCCAGCGCCATGTCTGGGGGTTATCGATGTCAACAAACGGCAGTGAAGAATCGATCTCCAGCGAATAGATTCGCCGCATGTCCCGCCAGTCTGCCGGGAGATTTCCCGGGAGCATGAGGTGGCTTTCCTCAGCGAAGTCGAGGGCCTTGGCGAATGGGCTGGGCCGAAACCGAGCACACACTTCGTGAAAGCATGTTGCGGCGTCGGACGCGGCATACAGGACTCCTCCGCCGGGCACGTCGAACCGGTTACCTTGTTTGGCCAATCGCGCCTCGACTGCTCCGATCCACGAGAACGCTGCCGGGTCAATCGCGCGGGAGACCCGCAACATGGTCGTTGGCGGGAGGCAGGTCTTCGGTTCCGCGCTGCTCACAATCTGTTGGGCTGCTATCCGCCGGTGACAAACGCCTTGGCCGCAGCGAGGACATCGCTGTGGCGGCCGTCGATGAGTACCTCCAACGGAGACAGGTCATCGAGTTGTGGATTCATCCCCATGAACCATGCCCGGACGGTGTGCGGTGAATCCACCTGTGCCAAGTATCGAAAAATGAAGTGCGCGTCCCGCATGGCCTTCTCGGTGGCATCCGGCATGGAAACCGACCCATCGGCATAACGCCGGACCGATTGGACACTCTTGCGGGCAAGGGCTGCCGTCATTGCAGGTCCGAGATTGTCGAACAGGTAGCGGACGATGTCAGCTGCGCCGAGTTCGGCAGTCTCACGGTGCACCGTGTTGACCCCGGAAACCTGACGTCTCATTTTTGATCACCATCCAATCGACTCTTGCTTCTATTCTGGCGTAGATCTGTAACTGATCTTATCTTCTAACGCATCGGCGGGGCAAGGGAGACGCCGTCCCTTCACCGATGATTTCGACGAGCTCAATCACCGACGACCTCAATCACCGGAAGTCGGAGGGGCCTGTCAGCGGGGCCAGCAGGGCGCGCTTGTCGGGTGCGACGCGCATGAGGGTGCCCGTGTCCTCGTGGAAGAACGCCAGCACGGTCTCGGCGTTGACGCACCGCGCACCGGTGACCGGGTCGAAAATCGCGTACGCCACCGTGAAGCTGGCCCCCTTGACGGCGCTGATCCACACCTCGATGCGGGCCGGGATGTTGCGGTAGTTCAGCGGGCTCAGGTACTTCACCCGGTGCTCCACGACCAGCGCCTGGGTGCTTGCGGGCAGGTCGGCGAACACGGGCAGGTCCACCTCGATGCCCGGCAGCCCGGTCCCCGCCGGCGGCCCGAACGCGTGGATGCGGGCCTCCTCCAGGATGCGCACGATCTCCACGTTGTTGACGTGCCCGTAGGCGTCCATGTCGCCCCAGCGCATCGGGACGTGCAGCGTCAGCCGCCTGCCGGCGTCGTTCTTCTTTTCCACGCGTTTCAGCGTATCGCGGCGGCACCGTGTGGTCGCGGCCGGGCGGGTTGTCCGTGGACTGGTCAGCGAAGACCCGGGAAACATCCAGAACCGTTCGCTAGCATGGCCGCCATGCGGGATAGCGTTACGCCACGGCGACACGTGGAACTGGTCTTGGTGCCCATTGTGGCTGCCATCGCCATGGCGTTCGTCGTCGGCGCCATCATGCTCCATCGCGACGGCACCTGCCCGGCGGCCGGCTGGAGCAACGCCGTGAAGGTGGCCACGCACGGCAACCTGGACGACGTCGCGGCGGTCACCTCGTGCGCGGGGCTGGGGTGCGTGCCGCAGGGGCCGTCGTTCGCCAACCGCGCCAAGAACGGCGTCGGGCTGTTGGTCGATGACGGCCGGGGCAAGTTCGTGCTCAACGTCGGCATGGCCGACCCCACCTCGGTGACCCTGCGCGCGTTCGATTCCTCCGGCCGGGTGCTGGCGCAGCAACGCTACGAGTTGAACTGGACGCGGGTGGGCGGCACGCAGGAGTGCGGCGGCCCGATGGTCACCGACCAGCTGGCGCTCGCCATCCCATAGGCGGCGCGCCGAACACGGCCTTCTCGGCCACCCCGATGATGCGCGATTCGATGCTGAACCGCTGCCACAGCCTCAGCGACCTGCGGAAGGAGATGGTCTCGGCGCCGGCCACGGGGTTCCGACGGCGTTCGCGCAGGACGCGCCAGATGCCGCTGCGGACCGTCAGGTCGAACCGGCCCAGGTCCATGAGCGAGAAGTACACGCCGTTGTTGATGTGCAGGTTCACATCCGCGTCCGTCGGCCAGACGCGCATGCGGACGCTGGAGTCGCCCCAGACCTCCAGCGGGCGACGGCGGCTCGGAACATCCGCTCGGCGCGCTGGCAGGCGAGCCGTACGGTCATGGCATACCGTGAATCGTGCCGCGAAGCGACCGGCGCGGACTGCGGGAAAGGTCTCCATGCTGAAAGTGGAGGAGCGCTACCTGGCCACCGCCGTGTTGGTCATCGGCACTGGAGGAGCCGGTCTGCGCGCCTCCATCGAGTTGGCACAGGCCGGTGTTCAGGTGTTGGCGGGGTGGAACGCGTTGCGACCCCGGCCGCGGATCCGCAGATCGTGGCCCTGATGCGGGACGACGACTCGGCGACCGGCAAGCTCATCGAGAAGGAACTTCCGCCTGACGACAGCCTGGTCACCAGGGCCCCACTGGCAGCACCGGAACGGAGGGTGCCACGTACATGCGCCATAACGGAGAATGCGGCCCTCGACCGGTACGGTCTCAAAGGAGCAGAGCCCACGCGCGATTGGGCAGCCGTTCGTGATGGTCGGAGCCGGGCTGGCCGGCACCCAGACGTTCGAGGTAGAACGGCGGAAACCATCGGTCTCGCGGTGATCGCTTCATCTCAGCTGGCTTGCGGCAGCGTGGTCGGGGTCCCGAATACCCCTATGCGCCGTCGTCGCACCCCAGATAGCGTGAGGTCCAGGAACGGCGTTCCATTGGCCGGAGAGGTTGGTTGTTCAGATGGGATCTGACGAATCACGGGAACCCGATTCCGGGAAGATGGATGTTCCTTCGAAGACCCCGGACGACCGGGATCCGAGGCCCCCTGGTGCTGGCCTCGGCTGTGATGTTCGTGGCCGAGCTCGACCGTTCCGTGGCGTTCTACCGGGAATTCCTCCGATGGGAAGTCACGCTCCACAACGATTCCGTGGCGCTGCTGGTGGGGCCTGCGGGATACCAGTTGTACCTTCGCGCGATGGGAACGCGGGCGCAGCACCCCGAGGGCAATATTGGCGTCCAGTACCTCATCTGGACCGCCGCGGATGAAGACGACCTGGACCGCTGTGAGCGGGTGTTGCGGACACACTCCGCCCAGGTCTTCAGGCGTGCCGCAGAGGGTTTCAGTTTGGTTGAAGGATTGGGTCCCGACGATGTTGCGGTGATGGTGACCTATCCGGGGCCGGCACAGGCACCTCGGCACGAGATCCTGCAACGAATCTACCGCTGGTAGCTTTCCCTTGACTTCACAAGCCGGAGGGGCGGTGACGTTTTGGGGCGTGGCCGGGCGGCTGCGGCGGTGTGAATCGCAGCGCTGTGTGGCGGTGTTCGGTCAGCGGTAAATGGCCGCTTCATATCCCGGTGACGCTCACGGGGGCGTGGCCGGTGCGCTGGATCGCCCGGTAGCCGGTCCCTCAGCGTGCGCGACGTGTTCGCTGCGCATCGGGGCCCAGTGGGTTTCGTGGTGCACTCGGTCTGGCGTGCAGGCACGTGTCAGCCGGGCCATTCGAATATGATCGTGTGATGGTTCGCCTTATCGCTCCGGACGTAAGTTACCACTCCTCCTGGCTGGACGGGTCCGAAGAATTCGACGGCGCCCACAGGGACGGCGGCGGTGGTGAAGACTGGCCCCTGGAAGAACTCAGGGACCTCCCGTCATTCCGCCGCTTTGTCGACGCCCTCGTCAACGATGCTTTGCCGGAGAGCCCGCGGAAACCGGGGTACGGGCCCTGCACGTACTTGTGGATCATGGAAGGGAACACGTTCCTTGGCTCACTGGCCATCAGGCACGAGTTGACCGATTTCCTCCTCAACGAGGTGGGCACATCGGCTACAGCGTGAGGCCCTCCGCGCGGCGCCGCGGCCACGCAGCGAAGGCGCTGGCTGATGCGCTGCCGGTGGCCCGGGATCTTGGAATCTCCCGAGTTCTGATCACCTGCGATGAGAACAACGCCGGCTCCCGGGCGACCATCGAAAAGAACGGCGGCATCTATGAGGACACCCGCAACGGCAAGCGCCGCTACTGGGCCGATACCGTCCAACCGGGCAGACCCTGAATCCACCTACCGGGATGCCGCAGGAAAGTGACGGATCCCGGCCACTGCCGAGGCGTCTTGCTGGGCTGTCCTGGAGCCCAGGGACGAGGCAGCGCCTCAGCGGAATCCTAAATCTGCCGAACACGTGCGCCGGCAGATCCGGGACAGCTTCGCCGCAACCTTCATCGGGTTGACCCGGCCAATCCGACGATGGCCGGCGGCCAGGGCTCGCGTCTCATGGACTACCGTCCATGACACACTCGATGCGCTCGATCGCAAGAACGGCGAGTTGTGTTCCATGACCTGTGGATTTGATCGCTCTTTGGCGGCGTTCTGTGATCGCTTGGTGTCGCCTTCAGGGAGGGTGCGACGCGGCTAGTTCGTGAGTGCTCGCGACCGTCTATAAAACGTTGCTCGGGACATTCCGAGATCGCGGGCAACCTGCGCAGCGGGCTCGCCGCCTTCGACCAGACGGACAGCGCTTCGAATCTGACTGTCAGTGACCCGGCGGGGTCGGCCGCCAAGGTCCTTTCCAGCTTCTCGGCGTTTGCTGATGGAATCGGTCACGCGTTCGCGTTTGATCTCGTGTTCCATTTGCGCGAGGGCGGCCATGATCGTGAACAACATCGACCCCTGGGTGTCGCGGTGTCGACGTCGTCACCGCCGAGGTTCAACACGCGCAGGCCCGCGCCTCGGCCGCGGAGTTCGTCGGCGAAGGCGAGCATGTTCTGGGTGGATCGTCCGAGCCGGTCCAGCGTCGTGATGACGAGGGTGTCGCCATCGATCAGCGCATCGAGTGCCCGATCGAACGCGGGTCGTGAGCTCGCGCCCCGGATACGCCGTGATCAACGTAGAGGTCATCGCGTCGGACCCCGGCGGCCAGGAGGTCCGCCTGCTGCCGGTCGGTGGACTGCTGCCGCGTCGAAACGCGTGCATAACCGATCAGTTTCGTCATGGGCTACTCCGCTGTGTCTCGTAACTATCGGTAGATACACCGGTTCAACCAGAAGGTTTCGAGACATAGTTACGGGAATTGCCGGCCGCGGACGAACCCACACCATTTGTCATTTTCCGAAGTCGACTGCACAAATAACCGAAGTCGACTGCATAGCCCTCTCGTGCCCGTCTGGGGAACCTCCAGGGTCCCGGAAAAGTCGCGTGTCAGCAGGTCAGCAGGCATGTGAGGGCCCGGTCTGGATCGCGGGCGTGGTGTCGTAAC
>NZ_RWKQ01000056.1 GCF_003946885.1 Specibacter cremeus
ATTATCCCAGGAAAGCCGCCATTCCGCACTCAGACCCACCGATTCTTGATCTCGATTCTGGACGTTCTGAATAACCCTCCATGAGTTCAGATTGGGGCCGTATTAGCGGAAGCCTCTGTTGATTGCTTCACGTGGATGCTCACTGCTCAGTCATCCTCGTCGAGCATGCCCTTTTTGAAGAACTCCTGAGCCGCAGGACTCACGTTCAGGGGCGTCAGCGCGGACTGCCTGGAATAGTACAGCGGGTGGAATATGCGCATCCCAGTGTCTGTTAGGTCCTTGACGAACCACGAGACGGGCAGATCACGAATGGACCATTTCAGAAGGCGCGTGTGGAGCTTGTTGATTTCGGATCTAAGTAAATGATCTTGATACTCGTCCTCTTTGTCGCGCTGTTGAAGCCTGGAATACGTGAAGTGAATGTTCGTGCGAAGCCAGACGTCCACAATTAGGCCTTCGTCAGTAGGCTGAAGGACGCCGTTGAGAATCTTCCCATCACGTCGTCCCGGCACCCATGAAACGCCCGTTGTGAGTTCCCACATTTTGTCAAAGGTCTGGTTCGAGGGGTCTTCCTGAGCAGCGATATGGCGGTCCATGGCGGAAGTCAGCTGGTTGACGCTGGCAAAGAGATCGTTCATCGCTTTGTGGTTCGACTCGTAGATCAAGTCACACTGCTTTCGGGCCTCGGAGCCTCTACCGATGAGATAGGCAGCCCACACCGAGATCAGAGAGACGACTGCACTTGCCACGGGCGGAATGATCACCTGCCAAGCGCTGACGGGCATGTTCCAATCCAGCATCGCACCCCTGCTTCGCGTCGTTCCGATGGTCAGTGTTCGCTGCACTATGCACCGATGAGGTTTCCGAATCTACCATGCGCCGCCTTGTCCAATGGAAGCGGGGCCAGTTCTGCAAATCTGAATGCGTGACTCGTCGACCGCCACTAATCACTTCGGCGGAAGATGAGTGAACTGCGCTTATTATAGTCACATTCTCCAGCGCATCAACGAATATCATGGCCCTAAATCTCCCCACAGGTACTCATCGGCCGGCCATCAATGCCAGACGAGACAACTGGTGGGTCACCGCCAATCTACTGTGCCACCGCGGCAGCATGAGCGAACACGTCTGCGGGCATGGGGCGGCGCAACTTCCACACAAAAGACACCGGCTTCGAACCCGAATGCTGAACGTAATCGACGGTCCCAAGACACGTGAACGGGGCAGTCATGCCGAGGTCATCCTTTGCCTCCTGACGAGTGAACAAGACAATGTTGGTCTCCATTTCCTTGTGCCCAAGGTAGCGGCGCCCAACCTTGCTCTCGGGCGTCGTCGCGTTCTGCGATTCCCAGTGGAACAAGTCCTGGCTTATCGCGTAGTCCTTGTACATGATCGATGCAGCGCGCTCTTTCGCGTCTTTCTCCACGGTTACGAAGAATGCGTCCGTACGCTCGTCCTTGCACCACGCGACTCCCTCACGATGGCTTGCCCGATTGCCATCGATCGATAGGTACCCCAGGGCGGCCAGTGCCTCCTCACGACGATACGTGGCATGAGATTTCAGCGGAATATGCTGCAATCCCATGCCCAAACTGCGAGGTGTCGGACGCGCCCGTTCAAGAACCAGCTTAAGAAGATCCTCGATCTCCGCGCAGACTCGAGGGAATGACCGCAGATGGCGCAGCGCCTCGTCGTACGTCCTAAAGTCGGCGGCGTCCGGCCAAACAGCGAAGGTGAGCATCGCTGCAAATATCTGCTCCCGCGACGATAGTTCGCCGTATGCCGGACAGCCCGGTGTGAGCAATCGCGAGTATGTCTCCGCCCGTTCGCCGTCGTCGACACAGATGAACTGACCGACGCGCTTAAGCAGCAGGAGTTCTTCAGCTTTCACCTCAGCAATGGACATCTTGCGCAGGGTGGGCGCCGCATCGTCGGCAAGCTCGGCGGCGAAACCCAGCCCAGCGTCGTAGATCAGGGTCGACCATGAATCGCCAGTCTTGCGGTATACGTTGCGAAGCTCGCGCCCCGATTCGCGCAGGAAGTCCTGCAGACGCTGTTCGCCAACACTCTTCACCTCGGCAACCAACCGGCGCCGCGTTAGCTTGAGCTGCGTCTTGATACTGTCCAATACGATCTTCTGCGCCACCCGGTCTAGCGACACTTGCGATCCGGACGGAAGCTGAGGGAACTCGTCTTCGATCGCCTTCTCCAAGGGCTTGCGATTCAAACCGGTCAGGGCTCGAAATTTGGGGTCAAACCTGAACTCCCGCCGCTGTTGTCCAATTAGGTCTAGCACCGTTAGAACCGACTTGCCTTCCGCCCGCCGCAGACCGCGTCCGAGTTGCTGCAAGAAGATCGTCGAGCTCTGCGTAGGCCGGAGCAACATAATTGTGTCGATCTCCGGCAAATCCAGGCCCTCGTTGAACAGGTCCACCGTAAAGATGCAATTGATCTCGCGAGACCGAAGTCGGGTCAACGCGGCCGCGCGCTCCTCGTCCGGCGTGCCACCCGAGACCGCAACGGACTCAATGCCGGCCTCGTTGAAGACTTTGGCCATGTACTCAGCATGCTTCACGGACACACAGAAGCCGAGGGCCCGCATTTCACCGGTGCTCAGAACTTTGTCCCGAAGCTCACGGATGACCTTCGCTGCCCGAGCGTCGTTACCCGTGTACAGGTTGCTCAGCTGGACGACGTCATAATTCCCGCGCTTCCATTCGACTTGGCTCAAATCCACGTCGTCGGCAACACCGAAGTAGTGGAACGGCACCAACAGGTCATTGTCGAGCGCATCCCAAAGACGCAGTTCGCTGGCGATGCGTCCGTCGAAGAAGGCGTCGGCCACGCTGACACCGTCACCGCGTTCCGGGGTGGCGGTGAGGCCCAGCAATTCCCGCGGTTTTAAGTGATCAATGATGTCCCGATACGTCCGAGCCGCGGCGTGGTGGAATTCGTCAATCACGACAACATCAAAATGGTGTTGCTCAATCTCGCTCAGTCCGAGTTGCGCCAACGACTGGACGCTGGCAAAGACGTGACGCCACTGGCGGGGTTTGTCCGTCCCGACATACAGCTCGCCGAACGATCCGCTTTGCATTACGGTTCGATACGTCGTCAGTGACTGCTTGAGGATCTCCTGACGATGGGCGACGAATAGCAATGACAAATCGCATCCAGCAGCTTCGCACAGACGCTTGTAATCGAGAGCCGCGATCACAGTCTTGCCGGTCCCAGTTGCGGCAACCAACAAGTTCCTATGATGTCCGTGAACAACGCGAGTCGACTCAAGGTCTTCGAGCATCTCGCGCTGGTACAGATGCGGCTGCAACTCCAGTCCCGTGTCCGCCGTCTCGTCCACCGTCACGCGACGGCCGCCACTTCGAGCCAGCGCCTCATCCAACTGTTCGGCGTCCCGAGCGGGATCGTACGACTGGAACGCCCGCTGCTCCCAGTAACTGTCAAACGTCACCTGGAACTTGCGGAGCAAATCCGGTGTGCCAACACTCGACAATCGCACGTTCCATTCCAGACCGTCCAGCATAGCCGCCTGGCTCAGATTCGAGCTACCGACGTAGGCCGTATCGAATCCCGAGGACCGCGTGAACATCCAAGCTTTGGCGTGCAATCGGGTCGATTGCGTCTCATAGTTAATTTTGACCTCGGCCCCATACCGGTTGACGAGATGATCAATAGCCTTGCGCTCCGTCGCGCCCATATAGGTCGACGTGATAACGCGCAGCTTTACGCCCCGCTCGCACAACTCCTTCAGTTCGCGGTCCAGCAATCGCAAACCGGACCACCGGATGAAAGCGCACAGCAGATCAACACGATCAGCAGAATCCAGCTCACGTCGGATTTCTCCGGCCAAGTTCGGGTCTTCGCGCGCGTTGGTATACAACGCGGCCTCACTGAGCCGGGTGGTCGGGCGGCGAAGGTCCCGGTTCCGAAGCACGCCAGATTCCGACAGGGACATCAACTCCCTGGGGCCGGGCTCAATCAACTCGCCAAGTGCGCGCGCCGAATCAAAAGAATCGGCTGCCGTGATGGCCGTGAGCATCTGATTGGCCAAGGCCACACGGTCCGCTGCCTTCGCCTTGCTCAGTCGACGCTCGGCGAGATCGCCCAAGTGCCGTGCGAGCACCTGCGCCGCAACGTCATCTTCAACGTCAACATATTCAGGTAGAAGATTCGGAACGGCGGTGAGCCGTGCCGCCAAATCCGACGTATGAAGAGACTCATACAATCCCGGAAAAACCTCAGCCACGCCTGAGATTACGTCGGTGGCGTCATTGCCAATGCCCGAGTGGTCTTCGGCGAAATCCCCATCAAAATCGATCACTTGCCCAGGGTAGTGGACGCGCCGGACAAAACCGGATTCGGGCACCCCGCCCAGCCGCCCGCCGTCGATCATGAACCCAGAAACCTACCCCTCCACCCCCACGCTCCGACACGCCAAGTGCAGCGCCAGCCTGGTATCCGGATCCCCGAGATCCACCCCGAGCAGCCGCTCAATCCGAGAAACCCGATCCGCCACGGTATTCCGGTGCACGCCCAGCACCGCGGCGGCCTCCACCAAAGATGACTCCGCATCCAGATACGCCGCCAACGTGAGCCGCAAGTCGCCCAGCGGCGCGAGCAGCTGCTCAGCGGCCGGCTGGAACGTGTCGGTCTGCGTCCACGCCAGCAGCAGCTGCGCCAGCCCCAGCCGGTCCACGTGCAGGAAGTACCCCGTCTGCGGCCGCGACGAGGCCAGCCGGGCAGCATCCCCCGCCTCCCCCAGCGATGACACCAGCCCGACAGCCCCCGCCTGCGCCCGGCCCACACCCGTCGACGTCTCGATCGTCGCCCGCAGCCGCCCCTGCGCCCGTCGGATCCGCGTGGCCACATGATCCAATTCCACCGGCGACGGCTCCTGCACGGACGACGTCCACAGCACCCACCCGTCCACCTGCTCCACGATCTCCACCTCAAGTCCCTCGGCCGTGAACGCCTCCAGCACCTCCGACCGCTGCGCCACCGCGTCCACCGCGCCCCGGGCGATCAGCCGGATGCCCACATGCCACTCGTCCAGCCGCCACCCCGCCTCGATGGCGCGCTTGAGCAGCGACGGCCGCACCGCCGCCCCCGCGTCCCGGATCTCCTCCAACAGCGCCGTCCGGTGCCGCGCGTCCCGCTCGCTCGCCAGCCGCGTCAGCACCAGCCGATGCCCCACCGCCACGCTCGCCACCTCCAACGCGGACAGCACCGCGGCCTGGTCGCCGTACAGATCCGCCCGCGCCACCGCGCCCAGCCACGACCGCGCCGCCAGCCCCGTCCCCACCGGCGCCGCCAGCAGCACCCGCCCCGGCCCGAACTCGATGGTGCTCGGCCCCGTCCGCTCGCCCAGCCTCAACAGCAGTGAATGTTCGACGGCGGTCAGCTCGCCTTTCGCTCGCAGCACGGTCCCCGACCGGTCGATCAGCAGCAGCTCGCGGCCGAGTTCCGCTTCCAGCATGCCCAGCGTCTCCTCCAGGTCCGGCCCGGCGTTCAGGCCGATCCGCGCCGCCCGCAGCGTCAACCGGGCCGCCGCGGCGCCCGAACTGCCGATCGCCTCATGGAACGCCACGGACGCCCGCCACGCGTCCGGCGCCTCCAGCACGGCGACGCCCAGCCGCCGCGCCAACAGCACCGAGCCCGCGTCCAACGCCACCGGGGAGGACCCGGCAAAGGACAGCAGCACCGCGGACACGCCCTTGCCCGCGCACCGGCGCAGCACCGCGTCGAACTGCCACCCCAGGGCGGAAACGGGAGACAACACCACCAGCAGCGCGCCACCCGAACGCGCACCGCCCTGAAACGCGGGCCCGGACAGCGCCACGGACACGTCCTCCAGCCGCCCCGGCACCCCGGCCACGCTGCGCACCAGCACGTCGCGCGGACCGGCCACCACGCGCACGTCCGCCAGGGACGGGTGCTCCAGCAGTGAGGAAAGCGGCGCACTCATACGAGTTGCAATGCCACGTAGTCAAGCTCGATCCCGTAAGACCGTGGGCTCACCCGGGCCAGCCGCGACGGCGAAGCGGTCCACCACGCCGGCCCCGGCAACGCAACCACGATGACCTCCTGCTCGGGACCGAGCAACTCCGCGTCGATGGGTGTTCGTGTGCGCGCGTCCAGCACGGAGATGATGTCCGGGCACGTGACCACCACGTCGCCGTCGAGCGCCACCAGCAGGTATTCGCTGCCGGCCTCGATCCGCACCACGGCGCCCGTCTCGGCGTCCAGCACGGCGAAACTGCCATGCACAAAGCTCTCCTCCTGCGCCGTCCTGGCCACCGAGATTACCCGGCCGTGGGCCAGCGTGCGCCCGCCCAGTGCCTCCCCCACGAGTTCCGCAGCCACGCCCAGGCACTCCTGAAGCGCCCGGCCCACCGACAGCGCGGCGCTCATGGTGCCGGTGATGGCGATGTCCGGCAGCGAAGCGACGGCCAGCGGGCCCAGCGCCAGCGCGCCCCACCCGCCACTCTCCGCGACGACGGCGCGCATCACGGCCTCCTGGTTCGTGGTCCCGTCCAGCACCAGGGTCATGCCGCCGGGCACGGTCAGCGCCAGCGGCGGGGCCGGGTGCCCGGCCGCGGCCAGCGAGAACTGGTCCAGCCGGGGCACCGCGCGGCCCTCGAAGTCGGCGTCGACCACGGGACAGCCCAGCCGGTGCGCGGCGGCGACGGCGGACAGCCCGCACACGCCGCCGATCTGCACGGGCATGAGCGCGTCGGCCGGCACCCCGGTCCAGCGCACGGCGGCCGCCACGGCGTCCACGATTTCCTCGCCGCCGGGCAGCTTCTCCTCCATGACCGTGATCGAGCCTATATACCCCACCGCGTATACGTTGGCCACGCCGGACGCGGACGACGCCGGCACAACGGTCGCCAGCGCGTCTCCCGTCGCGTGCGCCAACAGGGTCCGCAGCTGGCCGACCCGGCCGCCGCCGCCGCAGCCCAGCAGCGCGGCACCCAGGGCGAGCGCATCGACGTCGTCCGTGGTGAGCGTGAAGGCAGGCGGGAGCATGCCTATATCTTGACAGACACCCCGGCCCGGTGATTGAGCCCGCCGGTGGTTGAGCTTGTCGAAACCACCGAAGCTACGTCGAAACCACCTGGTCTCGACAAGCTCGACCACCGGTGATTGAGCTCGTCGAAATCACCTGGTCTCGACAAGCTCGACCACCGCGGACTCGACCGGCACGAACGCGTGCTCCAGCCCGAAGCAGGCCGGGCCGAACGTGTCCAGCGCCTCCTGAGTGCGCATCATGGCCGGCGTGGAAATGCCGATCACGCTCACGCGCTGCCCGTAGCGCAGCCGTTCGGTGGTGATGGGTTCGGCCGTCTCAGCGTCCAGCACGCAGATCAGGTCGGGCACCACGGCCAGCACCGTGTCGCCGAGCGTCGCCACCAGGTTCTCGTTCTGGAACCTGATCACCAGCTCCGGCTCGTCCGGGGCCGACTGGATGCGGGCCTGGCCCTTCGCGAACCCGTCCGTGGTGCGCCGCTCCACGTCGACGACCTTGCCCTCGAACAGCACGCGCAAGTGCGAATACAGGGTCGAGGACAGCGTCGCGGCCAGCTCCGCGATCGGGTCCGTGTGCGCCTCGCGGGCCCGCCGGATGGCCCGGCCCACCTCGAGCGCCAGCGTGATGGTGTTGGGCACGGCCGTGTCCTTCACCTGCCGGCCCGTCATCGGGTATTCGGCGATGTGCGCCACCCCGCCCAGGCGGATCGTGATGCCGCGGGCCAGCCACTCCATCTGCCGGTTGTCCGTGCCGGTGTCGATGAGCACCGAGTGGCCGCGCTCGTCGGCGATGGCCATGGGCGAGCCGGGCACGCCGTACACGGAGAACGTCTCCATGTGCAGTTCCGGGAACGCCCGGCCCATGCCGTCGGCGTCGACGACGGGCAGGCCGGTGCGCGCCGCGACCAGCAGCGGGATCATCGAGTTGATGCCGCCGCATTCGATCGGCATGGTGGCGTCGGCCGTGCGGCCCAGGTGCTTCTCCAGGGCGGCCAACGCCTGTTCCGGCTCGTTGCCGGCCGGGATGCGCTCCACCACGACGGTCGGGGCGCCCATCTGGGCGGTCGGCACGACGAACGCGTCGTCGGCCAGCTCCTGCGGGTCCAGGATGGTGATCGGCCCGGACACGGCCATGGCGGCCTTCACCAGCAGCTTGCCGATGTGCGGGTCGCCGCCACCGCCGGTGCCCAGCAGCGTGGCGCCGCGGGCCAGGTCGTCCAGGTCCTCCGGGCCGAGCTGCCAACTCATGCCGGCACCGGCATGGAAGACGCCGGCATGGACGGCACCGGCATGGAAGATACGGTCCCGTCGAAGCGCACCGGGTCCATGTCGTAGCCGAAGTAGCGCGGGCCCACCATGGCCAGCGACTCGGGCAGGTGCCAGCGGCTGTCCGCCGGGGCGGAGATGACGCGCACGCGCATGCCGTAGCGCAGCGCCTCGGTGGTGACCGGCTCGGCCGTCTCGGCGTCCAGCACCATGATCAGGTCCGGCGTGCTGGTCTGCGCCACACCGTCCACACGCACCAGCAGGTGCTCGTTCTGGAACTCCAGCTCGATGCTGGAGCCCGCGTTCACGCCGATGCCCTCGACGGTGGCCTGCCCGCGGGCAAACCCGGTCGTGGTGCGACGCTGCACGTCCGTGACCTTGCCGGCAGCCACCACCCGGCCGCCCAGGATGTCCGTCACGGCCAGCACCGGGTCCCGGTGCGCTTCGCGGGCGTCCACGACGGCGCGGCCCAGCCGCTCGCACAGCGACAACGTGCCGCGCACATACGCCTGCTTCACCTGCGCCCCGCTCATGGCGAACGTGCTGATTATCGTCGAGCAGCCCATCTCCACCGTGGCCGGCCGGGCCAGCCGCTCCGCCCACTTGTTGTCGACGGTCTCGAACACGCCGGAGTTGCCCTTCTCGTCGCAGATCGACATGGGCGTGGCACGCACCCCGTAAATCGTGGGCAGCACCATCTGGATCTCCGGGAACGCCCGGCCCATGCCGTCGCCGTCCACCAGCGGCAGCCCCAGCTGGGCGGCGGCCACGATCGGGATGGTCGAATTGATGCCGCCGGCCTCGATGCACGCGATGTGTGTCGGAGTGACGCCCAGGTACCTCGCCAGCGATGTGACGGCCTGCGCGAACTGCGCGCCGGAGGCCAGCTTCTCCACCATGACCGTGGGCGCGCCCATCATGGCGACGGGAAGAACGACGGCGTCGTCGGGCAGGTCTTCCACGCTCGCCACCCGCACGGGGCCGTGTTCGCGGATGGCCGCCTCGGCCAGAAGGCGGCCGATGTACGGGTCGCCGCCGCCACCGGTGCCGAGGATCGCGGCGCCGCGGGCCAGGTTGGCGACGTCGGCGTCGATCTGGGTCAGTTGGGTCGTGTTCACTTCAGTCCTCCCAGGGACAGGTCGCCGACGGCCTTGGCGCGGATGCGGGTGGCATTGCCGGGCAGGTACGGGATCGGGACCTCGTCGAAGTCGATGATGGCCACGCTGGACGGGTCCGCCCCGGCCGCGATGGCCCGGTCCATGGCCTCCTGCCGGGCCTCGGCGACGACCCTGTCCCGCTGGCCATCGGAGACGGCGTACACGCGGTCCACCTCGCCGCTGACCTGGGCGATCGCGGCGCCGATGGCGTTGGCCACGGCGTAGTGCTCCGGGCGGCGGACCGCGCCGAGGCCGGCCAGCTCGTCGGGCAGCAGGATGGAGCCGCCGCCCACGCCCACCACCGGCAGCGGTTCGGCGGAGGTGCGCATGCGCTCCACCGTGTCGGTGACGCGTTCGGCGATCTGCTTCAGGGCCGTGCGGGCCAGCTCGGGGTTGATGTGCGCCACGAGCGACTTGTCGCCCACGTCGGCGCGGCCGGCGGCCACGGCGATGTCGGTCGCGGTGAGCGTCGAGCCGCCGAACACCAGCGCCTCCCGCGTCAAGCGGTAGCCCACCGATTCGGGACCGACCTGCGTGCCGGCGTCGTCCACCTTGGAACCGCCGCCGATGCCGAGCGAGAGCACATCCGGCATGCGGAAGTTCGTGCGGATCCCGGCGATGGCGACCTCGCCGCCGGCCTCGCGCGGGAAACCGCCGTTGAGCACGCCGATGTCGCTGGTGGTGCCGCCCACGTCGATGACCGCGCAGGTGTCCAGGCCGGAGAGCACGGCGGCACCGCGCATCGAGTTGGTGGGGCCGGAGGCGAACGTGGCCACCGGGTACTGGCGGGCGAACTCGACGTCCATGAGCGTGCCGTCGTTCTGGCTCAGGAACAGCGGGGCGGCGATGCCGGCGCCGACCACGGACTTGGCCAGGCCGTCGACGATGTGGTTGGCCAGGTCGCGCAGCGAGGCGTTGATGATGGTGGCGTTTTCGCGTTCGAGCAGGCCGATGCGGCCGATCTCATGCGAGAGCGAGAGGGCCACGTCCGGGCCCAGCTCCTCGCGCAGGATCGCGGCGGCTTCCTTCTCGAAGTCGGCGTTGATCGGGGAGAACACGGAGGAGATGGCGACGGATTTGATGCCGCGGGCGCGGATGTCCTCGGCGTGCCGGCGCAGCTCGTCCCTGTCGATGGGCGAGATCTGCCGGCCGTCGAACTCGTGGCCGCCGTGGGCCAGGTAGGCGGCGCCGGAGATGGCCTTTACCAGGCGCTGCGGCCAGTCGACCATGGGCGGCAGGGAGGCCGTGGCCGGCAGGCCCAGGCGGACGGCGGCCGTCGGGGCCAGGTTGCGGCCCTCGACGAGGGCGTTGATGAAGTGGGTGGTGCCGATCATGACGGCGTCCACCTCGTCCGGGTGGAACGCGCGCTGCTCCTGCAGGCTCGCGAGGGCGGAGACGATGCCGGTGGTCACGTCGTCGCTCGTGGACCGCTTGACCGCCGCGGCGACCGTGTTCCCTTCCATCAGGACGGCGTCCGTATTGGTGCCGCCGACGTCGATGCCGATGCGCATGGTGATTCCTTTTCTTCGTGTTGTGAATCTAGTGGACCGTAGCTGCTGGAAATCCGCCCAAAACGAGCAGCTACTGCCCACCAGTTGGGAGGGATTCCGTCTTGTGCGTGCCGACGCCGCGGACCAGGCCGAGCCTTCCGGCGATCACGTACAGCAGGAAGGCGGCGACGACCGAGTTGATCGAGGGGATGCCGACCGGGACGAAGTAGCCGATGAGGGCCGCGGCGACCCAGATGACGATCGTGGCGGGCACCCAGACCGGGGCGGTTGCCGGCAGCTCGGTGGCCTCCGCCTGCAGTGCCGGGCGCCACTTCTTGACGACGAAGTACTCGGCGATCATGATGCCGGCCACGGGCGGGAAGGCCACGCCGAGGATGGACAGGAAGCCGATGAACCGGTCGAGGATGCCGCCGGCGGCCAGCACGGAGCCGACGACGCCGATGATGAGCGTGACGACGGCGCGGTTCACCTTGCGGCCAAACACGGTGTTGATGAAGTTCACGACGCCGAGCCCGGAGCTGTACAGGTTCCAGTCGTTGATCTTGAACGTGCCGAGCAGGATGATCAGGACGCCGACCCAGCCGACGGTGGAGGTGAAGATGTGGGTGATGTCGGCGGACTTCAACGCGTGCGCGAGCAGCACGCCGGCCAGGCCGATGACGTATTCGCCGAGCGTCACCCCGAGCACCGTCTGCTTGACGACGTCGGCGACGCTGCGGTTGTAGCGGGTCATGTCCGGGGTGATCACGGCGCCGACGATGAACCCGCCGGCGACGATCGTGGTGCCGGCGACGAAGCCCAGCTGCGGGCCGGCCGGCACCGAGCGCATCAGGTCCGCGATGGAGTGGTTCTGCATCTCCACGATGAACGCCCAGCCGACGAGGATGAGGAACAGCGGGACGGTGATGTTGGCGACCCACTGCATGGAATGGAAGCCGCGCAGCACGATGGCCGTGACGACCAGGCCGAAGACCAGCGACCAGCCCCAGGCCGGCATGATGGGCAGCAGGACGGCCAGGCCGGTGGCCGAGACGCCCGACTGGATGCCGAACCAGCCGATGAGGCTGATGCCGATGGCCAGGCCGAGCAGCGCGGAGCCGCCCGTGCCGAAGCCCGTCCAGCGCGCCAGGACGGACGTGTTCAGGCCCTCGCGGACGCCGATCACACCGACCAGGATCGTCACGAACTCCAGGATCACGGCGCCGAGCGTGATGGCCCAGAAGGCGTGCCAGAAGGTCATGCCGAAGCCCATCGTGGCGCCCAGCATGAACTGGGACAGGGCCGACATCTGGCCGAACCGTTGGACGGCGACCTGGAACCAGCCGTAGCGGGCTTTCTGTGGGACGCGCGCCAGGGCGTAGTCGTCGGGGACTGCCTTGGCCTCACCGGACGTGGCCGGTACCGCTGTTCGCTGGCTCATATCGGGGCTCCTCAGGGGGGATGGATACCCTCAACGATATGGAGCCGGCGTGACGCACTGAATGGGCGAAGTGTCAGGTTCCTTGGGTGGAACCATGCACAACGCACACCTCGGTGGTTGAGCCTGTCGAGACCCCCGGTGGTCGGGCCTGTCGAGACCCGGGATTTCGACAGGCTCAATCACCGCGGTGGTCGAGCCCGTCGAGACCCGGGATTTCGACAGGCTCAATCACCGTTCCAGCCGGGCCCACGCGAGTTCGGCGAGCGCGGCGGCCTGGTCGCCGAGCACGTCGTCGTTGAACAGCACCTTCGGCGAGTGGTTGTAGGCCGGGTTCTCCAGTCCGTCGGGTGAGGCGGACAGGAACAGGAACGTGCCGGGCACCTGTTGCAACACCAGCGAGAAGTCCTCGGACGCCGTCACGGGCTCCGCACCCTCGATGGCACGCTCTGCACCGAAGACGCCGGCCAACACGCCCAAGGCGACCGCCGTCTCGTCGTCGTCGTTCATGGTCACCGGGAACGTGACCTTCAGGTCCACCTCGGCCGTGCAGCCGTGGGCGGCGGCGAGGCCGTCGGCGAGCGCGGCGACCTCGGTGCGCAGCCGCTCGACCACGTCCGGGGCGAAGCTGCGCACGGTGGCGGCCAGCGACGCCGAGCCGGGGATGACGTTGACGGCGTCGCTGCCGCGCAGCTGCGTGACGGTCACGACGAGGGGTTCGAACGGGGAGAAGCGGCGGGTGACCAGGGACGGCAGCTCCCCGGCGAGCGCGGCGACGACGGGGACCGGGTCCTTGGCGTTCATGGGCGCCGAACCGTGGCCGCCCTCGCCGTGGATGGTGACGCGCAGCTCGCTGGCGCCGGCCATGACCGGGCCGGGCTTCGTGGTGAACACGCCGGGGGCGCCGGGCATGACGTGGATGCCGTAGGCGGCATCGGGCTTGTGTCCGGCCGCGTCGAGGACGCCCTCCTCGATCATGACCTTGGCGCCGTCATGGCCCTCCTCGCCGGGCTGGAACATGAACACGACCGTGCCCTTGAGCTCGTCCTTGTGGGCGGCGAGCAGTTTGGCGGCGCCGACGAGCCCGGCCGTGTGCAGGTCGTGGCCGCAGGCGTGCATGGCGCCGTTCGTCGACCTGTACGGCAGGTCGTTCTCCTCGACGACCGGCAGGGCGTCCATGTCGCCGCGCAGCAGGACGGTGGGGCCGTCCGTCGCGCCGCGGAGGACGGCCGTGACCGAGGTGGTGCGCGTGCCCAGCGTGATGTCGAGACCCAGGTCGTTGAGGGCGTCGAGGACCTTCTGCTGGGTGCGCGGCAGGTCCAGGCCGATCTCCGGGTCCCGGTGCAGCGCCCGTCGGAGCTCCTTCAAGCCGGGCAGGAGTGTCTTGGCTTCCTCGACGAAGTCCATGGCGGCGTCCTTTCGCAGATCCGGGTTCCGGTGCCAGCCTACGCTTCGTGAGAGGATCGCCACATGACGTCCCCTTCAACTTCCCTTCGCCCGGCCCAGTCCACCGTGCAGCTCGACGACGCGAACTTCCGGGTCACCGAGTGGCGCTTTGCCCCGGGCACGGAGACCGGCTGGCATGCCCACGCGCTGGACTACGTCGTCGTCCCCATGAGCACCGGCGAGCTGACGCTGAACACCCGCGACGCCGTCTCGACGTTCCAGCTGACCGCCGGCGCGTCCTACACCCGGGCGCCCGGCCCGGAACACAACATCGCCAACCACGGCGCAACCGAGATCGTGTTCATCGAGGTGGAGCGCAAGTAGGCCGCCCGTAAAAATCGGCCGATGCCCTTTCCGCGGGTGGGCCGATGTGGTACAAACAATCCGTATCCAAGCGGCCACGGGGGCACTGGTCGCAGCGCGATCACAGGAGCTGCACCATGGGCGGAACCGCGGGCACCAAGACCAGCCGGAGGCTGGAAGTTCGATCCATCGACTATGTGCCGCTGAATGAACGGCACGGCAAGGTTTCCCACATCGGTCCGCTGTGGTTCGTCAGCAACGCCCAGATCGCCACCCTGGCGGTGGGGCTGATCAGCATCACCACCGGCGGCAACCTGGTCTGGTCCCTGATCGCGATCGTCCTCGGCGTGCTGATCGGCACGCTGTTCATGGCCGCGCATTCCTCCCAGGGCCCGCAGCTGGGGCTGCCCCAGATGATCCAGTCCCGGCCGCAATTCGGCTACCTCGGGGCGCTGCTGGTGTGGCTTTTCGCCTATCTGCAATACGCGGGCTTCAACATCTTCAACACCATCCTCGCCGGCGAGGCGATCGAGAAATCGGTGAACCTCGGGGCGCCGAACCTGTGGTTCTGGGTGGTCACCATCATCGCCGTCATCGTCGCGCTGTTCGGTTACGACCTGATCCACGCCTTCGAGCGGTATCTGACCTACCTGACCATCGCCATGCTGGCGGTGCTGACCGTGACCGCGCTGGTCTACTTGAGCGTTCCGGCCGACTCGTTCAACCTGGGCGGGTTCCACCCGGTGCCGTTCCTGGGCCAGCTGGGGGTGGCGGCCGGATACCAGATCTCGTGGGCGATTTACGTTTCGGATTACTCCCGATACCTGCCGGCGGAAGGCACCCGGCTGCGGACCTTCCGCTGGACGTTCTGGGGCAGCGCCCTGGGCGGCATCTGGGTGATGGTCCTCGGCGCCTACATCGCCGCGTCGGCCGGCAAGAACTTCGACACCATCGGCTCGATCAAGGCCACGGCGGACATGCTCTTCCCCGGATTCGGCTCCATCGCCCTGATCGTCGCCGCCCTGGGCCTGATCTCGGTGACCGCCCTGAACATGTACGGCGGCTCGCTGACCCTGATCTCCTCCATCGACAGCCTGCGCGAAATCCGTCCCACCCTGCGGCTGCGCGTGATCACCATCGCGATCACCGCCGTGATTTCCCTGGTGCTGGCCAATGTCGCCTCCGCCGACTTCTTGACCAACTTCAGCGACTTCCTGCTGCTGGTGCTCTACTTCTTCATCCCCTGGACCGCGGTCAATCTGACCGACTACTTCATTGTCCGCAAGGGGCACTACGCGATCGCCGAGATCTTCAAGCCCAATGGCATCTACGGACGCTGGGGCTGGCCGGGGATCATTTCCTACCTGGTCGGGTTCCTGGTCATGATCCCGTTCTTCTCCGCCGGCGCCCTGTTCGTCGGGTTCATCGCCCAGGCCATGGGCGGCGCGGACATCTCGCTGTTCATCGGCCTGCCGGTCTCCGCCGGGCTGTACTACCTGCTCACCCGGCACATCGACGTCGCCGCGGAGACGGAACTGGCCAAGGCCCAGGCCGCCGAGCTGGAACGGGCCGCTCACGAGCACATCCTGCCCTGAGATAGGAACCCTACGGCGAGTTGACCCGGACCTGTGGACCGCCTACGCGCCCAAATCCACCTGCAGCCCGAGCCCACGCTCCAGCGCGCCGTCCAGGTGGTCATGCCGCGAGACTACCCGCTCCACGCCCTCGCCAGCGCCGCATCCGCATCGGCGACGTCGAACGCCGTGGCGTCCAGGCCCTCGGTCCGCACCAACTCGGCCCACCCCCACACGCCTCCGCAGTCCTCCTCCGGCCCCGCGCCGCGACCGGCCGTGCAGCGCGGAAGCCGGCCGCCGTCGTCGTCCATTGCCCGTTCCATCGTGAGCGTGTGCTCCCAACTGTCGCCAAAGTCGTACGTGTAGGCGATCCTGTCCTTCGCGGCCCCGAACACCTGCCACAGGGCCACGGCCGCCTCATCCACCGCGTCGTCGACGAAGGCGGACGGGCGCCGCGGCGCGAACCGGGTGTCGCCGGCCCGGAATTCGTGCAGGTGCTCATCCTCCCAGCCGAACACCGCCTGGATGACACGGTGCAATTCGTCCAACCGCATGTCCGCCGGCACCAGCACGCGGCGCCAGATCGGCGGGGTGGCGCCGTTGAGGCCGATCTTCAGTTGGAAGCACGACGCCGTCACGCCCCCGGGTGCACGGGCGGCGGTCGGTCGCGGGGCGGCTCCTGTGGTGTCGAGGTCGAAGGCGTCGGCGACGCATCGCGCCAGCACCGGCGGCACGCGATAGTGCTCCGTGATCTCGACCAGCCCCAGCGCGGCCAGTTCCGCCAGCCGGCGCTGGACGTCCACCATCATCGACTCGACCATGGGCCGGATCTCCTCCGGCATGTGCTCCGGCGTCCCCTGCACGTTGTCGACTGCCAGCGGCTCCGGTGAAGTGCCCTGGGCCAGGGCTGTGATGACGAGCACGGCCACCTCCGCGACCCAGGCATCGTCCTCCGCGTCCCCCAACACGCTCTCGGCCAGGAAACCGGTGACGAAGTCCTCCAACGGATCCATCGCACCGGACAGGAAGGTGGCGCCCACCAGCGTCACGGTGACACGGGTGGCCGTGATGCTGATCAGGCCCGCAGCGTCCAGCGCCGCCCAGATCCGCCGCAGCGCCGGCACGTCGGCCATCGATTTCACCTGGGGGACGTCCGACGCCTCCATGCCGGGCAGCGTGTCGTCCTGCTTTGGCGCCGCCGCCATCCCGCGCACCGCCACGCCCACGCATGCTGCGGCCGCATGGATGTCCTTGCGCCGCAGCACACCGGTGGACGTGACCTCCTTGCCGGGGCCGATCCACTCCAGCAGCGCCCGGGCCTGCCCGACGACGGGCAGGGCGGTGAACACCGCGGCCGCCTCGGCGTCGTCCACCACCGTGAGGTGGACGGTGGGAAGGGCGGTGTCGTCCGGCTGATCGACCTCGAACAGGTCCAGGACTGCATCGAACTCGTCCGCGTCGCCGGTCCAGCGGTCTGTGTCGCCGAGGAACTCAATGTAGGTCAAGATGCTGTCGAGGGTCATGTCGGCGATGAGCTCGTTCAGGCCTTGAGGCATCAGCTCGTCCATCACCGCATCGACGGCGTCCGCCTCGAACGCGGTGATCCCCGACGCGCCGGTCATCTCGCAGTACCGCCCGGCGAACTCCTTGATGACGTCCAGATAGGTGAGGGCCATGAGTGCGGCGTCGGGTTCGCCCTCGTCAAACCAGTGGACAAAATCCGGTGTGAGCGCGTCCACGGCGCGTGCGGCGCGAGTCCGGGTCAGGGACGTCGAATGGGTTGTGTGCTTGCGCTTGCTCTTCTTCGCCGCCATGGGTGCCTTCCGTCCTCGATTCCCGATCAACGCTACCGGGTGCTGTCAGCGCATGCGACAGTTCTGCGCCGCGTCAGGACCATCATTCGGCTCTGCGAGACCGCACACCGGCTACGCTGTGGCGATTCGAATCAGCGGTCCATGATCATCCGTCATGTCCGCGTGCCGCAACGCGTTGAGGTACTCCGATCGAGCCGTGGCGGGATCCGTGTACGTCTTGAATCCCCACGTGAACGTATCCGCCGGCAACCCGACCGACCGCGCGAATTGCTCCGTGAAGATCCGCGCATGCCGGCCGTTCCCGTTTGGAAATGCGTGAATGGCCGTGAGTGAACGATGCAGCCGTGCGCCGATTTCCAGCTGGCCCATTGAAGCGTTATCGACCTGCCACAGTGCGTTGCCAAGGACGACTTCGAGTTGGCCCGGGATCTCGGCGGGGTCCACACCGATGTTGGTTTCGCGATTCCGGTATGTACCGGCCCATGTCCAAACGTCGGCGAACATCGTGGCGTGAATCCGTCGGAGGGTCGCCTGCGACAACAGACCTGCAGGGTCGAAGGTCTGCCGTTCCAGCCAGGCGAGTGCCTTCCCGATATTCTGGGCCTCGGCCTCATTGAGTTGGGCCAATGTTTCAATTCGGCCGTAGCGCGGCGTCAGGAATTCATACGCGTCAGGGTCCACGGCCGTTTGGCCATACCGCGTCGTGTGCACCGTGGCGC
This sequence comes from Specibacter cremeus, assembly GCF_003946885.1. GTDB lineage: Bacteria > Actinomycetota > Actinomycetes > Actinomycetales > Micrococcaceae > Specibacter > Specibacter cremeus. Next base: position 18,255 of record NZ_RWKQ01000056.1, read on the forward strand.
CGTTGTTCGCGAGGCGACGCCTCGGACCGCCGTCCCGGGTCACGCTTCGAGGAGGAGCCGCGCGAAGGCCCGGTCTTCGAGCCTGGCCCTTGCCTCATCCGTCAGCGCCTGCGACTCCAGCGCCATGGTCCACGCGATCTTGGCCGCATCCTCATGGGCCCTGGACCTGATCGCCGCCAAGTCATGGTCAGGGATCTTGTCGATCACAAACGTGACTCTCATCTTGCCCATGGCCTCCAGCGCCTTGTCGACGCTATTGATCTTGGCCGTGCCTCGCTCCTCGTTGATCTCCAAGGTCGACACCGAGGTGGTGCCCACACCCAGCCTCCGTGCCAGCTGTTCCTGCGTCCACCCAAGCGTCCTCCGGGCGCTTCGTATCAATGACATGACGACCCCGTCCATAGCCCTCTAGTACTTGAATACTAATTCACTCCGGCTTGGACCGCACGCCGCCTTACGCGCTCAAATCCACCTGCAGCCCGAGCCCACGCTCCAGCGCGCCGTCGTACAGCAGGCGCCCGATCGCCAGGTCCAACAGGCCGATGCCCACGGAGTTGAACAGCGTGATGTCGTCGTCGGAGACCCGTCCGGGCGCCACGCCGGCCACCACCTCGCCGAGCTCCGCCACGACATCGGAGAGCGCCAACGCGCCCTCGCGGACCGGGATCAGCAGGTCGCCGGACTTCTCCACGGCCGTGGCCCGGCTGTCCACGAAGACCCGCGAGCGCACCATCCCCTCGGTGTCGATCTCCCGGTGGTCCGGGCGGGGCCGGGAACCCACGGCGTTGATGTGCTGCCCCTCCCGGAACCACGCGCCCCGAACCACGGGCGTCGTGGCCGGGGTCAGCGTGCACACCACGTCCGAAGCGGCGAAAACCTTCTCAACGCTGGAGGCCACGGTGACGGACAGCCCGTAGTGGGCGATCGACGAACGGAACGCGTCCGTCGTCGTCCGCGACCGCGACCAAACCACTACGGATTCCAGCGGCAGCACGGCCAGTATCGCCTCGACATGGGCGACGGCGAGGGCCCCGGCCCCCACCAGGCCCAGCACGCGGCTGTCCGGCCGGGCCAGGTGCCTGCTGGCCACGGCGCTGGCCGCGGCCGTGCGCACCCGGGTGGGCACGCGCCCGTCCAGGATGGCCAGCGTCTCCCCGGTGGTCTGCGACGCGAGCAGGATCGTCGAGCGCTGGGTGGGCAGACCGGCGTCGCGGTTGGCGGGAATGTCCGCCAGCAGCTTCACGGAGGCCAGCTGCTGCGCGTCGGCCAGCGCCGTCATGGGCAGGAATCGTGCGTCGGACCCGGGCAGGTGCAGCGACGTCGGGGCGGGCTGGTGCGCGGTGCCGCGCGCAATGTCACCGAAGGCGAGTTCGACGGCGGCAATCGTGGCCTTCATGTCCGCGAGGGCGGCGAGGTCGGAGGCGGAAAGGATCAGGGTCATGTCGGGGTTCCTTGGGAAGCGAAGGCGGGAAAGGTCGGCGGGAAGAGCTCGTCGGCGCCGCGGCGCAACGTGTCGCGTTCGGAGTAGGCCGCCCGCATGCGGGCGAACAGTGCCTGGGCCCGAGCACGCAGCGCGGCCAGGTCGACGCCCGGCACCTCGCCGTCGCGCACCACCATCCGGCCGGCCACCACCGAGTGCGTGACGGACCGGGCGGTGCCGTTGAGCAGGAGCGTCCGCACCGGGTCGTCGAGCACCCCGTCGCGGAAGTCGGCCAGCGAGAACGCCACCAGGTCCGCCTGGGCGCCTGCTTCCAGCCTGCCGAGGTCGGCGCGGTGCAGCGCCCGGGCGCCACCCAGCGTGGCGGCCTCGAAGTACCGTTCGGCGGGGGCGGCGTCGGCCGTGCCGTCCACGATCTTGGCCAGGTGCACGCCGACGTCCATGCCCCGCACCAGGTCCGGCGGGAACGAGTCCGTGCCCAGGCACAGGTTCACCCCGGCGGCCAGGTACGTGCCGAAGGAGTGCAGGGCGCTGCCGTACCGGAAGGAGGTCTGCGGGCAGTGGATGATGGACACCCCGGCGGCGGCCAGCGTGGCCAGGTCGCCGTGGTCGGCGCCGTCCACGGCCGGGTTGCGGTCGATGATGAGCCCGTGCGGCACCAGCAGGTTGTCGCCGAGCAGTCCCGTCCGCTCCAGCAGTTGCAGCGGCGGCACACCGAACCGTTCCCGGACAAGGCGGCGCTCCAGCAGCCCCTGCAACGCGTGCAGGCGCACCATCACGTTGCGCGAGCGCGCGGCGGAAGCCGTGGCCACCATGAGCTCCTCGCTCAGGGTCTCGATCCGGCACGGCAGCAATGCGCCGGTGACCAGTGGATCGGCCAGGTCCGCGGTGTAGTCGAGGAACCGGAGGGCGTCCGCCAGGCCGGCCCGCCCCCGTTCCTCGTCGAACGCGACCGCGCGTTCGCCGTCGGGCCGGACGATGTTCACGCCGGACCGGTACGCCGGGCCCAGGTAGGCCCGCAGCCCGAGGCGGCGGGAGGTCTCCGTCATGCCGACGAGCTCGTCGTAGCCCTCCGCCCACGCGCTGTGCACCTCCGACGCGATCGGCATGTAGGTCGTGATGCCGTGCAGCGCCAGCTGCACAAGGGCGTACTCGCGCACCACCTGGCGCTCCTCGGGCGTGAACACGTCCCGGCGCCGGCGCTCGAAATAGTCCTCGGACCATTGGAGGCCGCCCGCCCGGTCGGCGGGCGCCCAGGAGTCAAGGACGAGGTGGTCTATGTCGGTGAGCGCGTCCAGGTCGATCAGCCCGGGCGTGATGAGCGAGGCGCCCAGCTCCAGGGTCTCGTCAAAGGACCCGTCACGGGCCGGGCCGACGTACACGATCGAATCGTCCTCATACACCACCTGGCCACCGGCAATCAGCACGTGACGGCCGTTCTCGTGGCCAAGCACATGGTCGGCGCGGATACATGTGCGCACGGGACCTCCTGAAGATCAAGCGCCGCCCGACGTGGCCGCGCCCTACCACCATAGCGCATTTGGTATTCCAAGTCTCGAGATGCCCGGTACTCCACCACGCCCCCGGCCGCGCCAACAAGGTGCACAACACTGCACCTGGGCAATCTTTCCAAAGTGATGTACATCTCCTCAATCCTTGGGTACTCTCATTTTGGTATACAAGATCGACAAGGACAGTGAGTTCCATGGCCAACACCACCCGAACACGGCGCGACGCCCACACTCCCCGGATCACGCGTGGCCACTGGGCTACCGTCATCCTGCTATCCGTGGCCGTCGCCGTCGTCTCCGTGCTCATCGGCACGGTGAAAATCCAACTGGGCCCGGCCGCCGTCGTGCTCTTCCCCATCATCTGGGCCGTCGTCATCGGCGCCATCCTGGGCACCCAGCGGCTGCGTCCCATCTCCCCCGCGGCCCGGTCGGTGGCCACGTTGCTGCTGGAGATCGGCATCATCGTGTTCCTGGCCCGGCTGGGCACGCAGATCGGCCCGACACTGGCCCACCTCGGGGGCGTCGGCCCGGCCATCGTGTTGCAGGAGGCGGGCCACATCTTCGGCACCGTGATCATCGCCCTGCCCGTCGCCGTCGCCCTGGGCCTGGGGCGGGTGGCCATCGGCGCCACGTGGTCGATCGACCGGGAATCCTTCCTGGCCTACGCCATCCAGCGCTTCGGCGTCCGCTCCCCCGAATACCGCGGCGTGTTCTCCGTCTGGCTGCTCGGCAGCCTGTTCGGCGCCGTGTTCATCTCCCTGCTCGCCGGCTTCCTCGGCGGCCTGTCGATCTTCGACCCGCGCGCCCTGGCCCTGGGGCTTGGGCTCGGCTCGGCGTCGATGATGCTGGGCGGCGCCGGCGCCCTGTCCCTGCTCTACCCCCACCAGGCCGGGGAGATCATGGCGCTGGCGGCGCTGTCCAACCTGGTCACGAACATCGTGGGCTTCTACGCCGGCGTGTTCCTGTCGCTGCCACTGTGCCGCCGCCTGTACACGTTCTGGAGCCGGTTGTTCGGCAGGGACGACGACGGCCGCCGGGTTCGGCGCTTGCCTCGCCCGGGTCCCGTGGCGACGACACAGGATGCCGTTGCCGCGCCAGACGTGCCGCAGGCCATCGAGGACCCGAAGGTGCCCCTCTCGTGGCGGACGCAGCTGCTCGCCTACGGCGTCGTGGGGGCGACCGGCCTGCTGATGAACGTCCTGGGCACCAAGGCGTTCAGGCCGTCCGACGTTGTCGGCATGCTGATCCTGCTGCTGCTCACGGCCCTCTCCTTCCGGCTGGCGAAGTGGCTGCCCTCGGTCCCGTCGAGCGTCTGGGTGCTGGGCGTCGCCACCGTCCTCTCCGCCCCGTTCCTGCCCACGTCCGCATTGTTCGCATCCCTGACCGGCCATCTGGACGTCATCCTGCTCGGGGTGCCCACGCTGGCGCTCATCGGCTTGACCGTGGGGCGCGACATCCCGGCGTTGAAGTCGCTCAGCTGGAAGGTGGTCATCGTGGCCCTCATCACGTACAGCGCGTCGTTCATCGCCGCCGCGGCGCTGGGCCAGACCGTCCTGCACCTGTAGCGGGGCCGGGAGACGGGGCCACTGCTCCGAAAGTTTCTGCGCACCGTACGACCCCGTACGGTGCGCAGGGGCCGCGCGGATTACAGGTTGTTGTACACGTCGCGGCGGTGCGCGATATCGACGATGAGGACAAGTACCTGGTCGTCGTCGATGACGGTCAGGATGCGGTAGCCACCGACCCGGTAGCGCCAGAATTCCTCGTTCACCAACTTCTTCCCGAGCTGGCGCGGATTCTCCAGCCGAGCCAGCTTCTGCTCCAAGAACGCGCGGATGCGCCTGGCTGCCACGGCATCGAGCTTCTTGACCTGTTTGGCAGCCTTGGGTGTGAAGCGGATCGCGTGGCTCACGCCGGCCAGTCGATGTCGTCAAGGTCCACGGCGGCATCGTTCGACTGCGTGAACTCGGCCAAGGCGTCCTTGGCGATGAAGTAGTCCTCGTACTCGTCAAGATACTGGATAATCGCCTCCGTGGCATAGAACGTCTTGGAACGTCCCGTCGCCACGGCCAGACGTTCGAGGCGATCCTTCGTTTCGTCGTCCAAGCGGATGTTGAATTGCGGCATCGTGAACCAGCCTTCCGGTCTATACGATTATAGCAATCACGAGTCTGGAACGCCCGGGGTGGTCGTCACGACCGCATGCACCGTCGTGCGCACTGTTCGCCCCGTAGGTTGCGTCGCAGGGCCAACTGCGCAACCTACTGCCTCCTATCCTGCGCAGAATGGCAAGACCTGCCCGGGACGATAAAATGGAGGGCCGTGCCCCACCCGGCAACCCACGGACCCGTACCCGCACCGCCCCAAGAGCAAGGACCCCCATGCGCCCCACCGCCGCGAACGCCGTCGCCAAATGGCACGCGCAGAAGCAGTGGCGCCTCTCCCCCGCGTGGCGGCTCCTATCCGCCGCACCCTGGACGGTCGCGTTCCTGCGCGCCGAGTTCACGGCGGCAAACTCCAGGATCCCGCTCGAGGAGTTCCACGCCGATCTGGCCGCGTTCATCAAGGAGCTGCGCTTCGAGAACCTGAATCTCAACGACGCGTGGCAGGCCTCCAACTACGCCGATTCCTGGGTGCGCAACCAGTTCCTGGCCCGCCCCATGGTGGACGGCCGGTTCGTGTACGAGCCCACCGCCGCCACGGCCCGGGTGCTGACCTTCGTCGACTCCGAGACGTCCACCACCACGAACCTCAACAGCTCACGCCTGCACAGCCTCCTTCAGGGCATCGAGACGCTGACCTACCAGACGGACCCGAACCCGGAGAGCCGCATCGCCCAGTTGCAGGCGGAGATCGCGGAACGACGATCGGAGATCGAGCAACTGCGAACAACGGACAACCCGGCCGTCCTCTCCACGGATTCCGCCGTCGCCGCCGCCCGCAGCATCCTCGACCTGGCCGCCAGCCTGCCGGCCGATTTCAAGCGCATGCGCGACGGCGTGGCGGACATGCTGCACACCATCCGCGCCGAAATCATGGAATCCTCGGTCACGAAGGGCGTCGCCGTCGGCCAGGTCCTCGAGGGTGACCGCGCGCTGCGCAACACCGCCGAGGGCGAGACGTTCCAGGGCTTCACCGAATTCCTGAACGACCCCACCCGGCAGGCCCGCTTCCGCCAATCCGTCAACGAGCTGCTCGAACGCGAGTTCATCGACCAGCTGACCCCCGAGGAACGCGGCACCCTCGTCACCCTGGTGCGCGAGATGCGCCGCCAGGCCGGGGAGGTCCACGCCGTCTACGGCCGCCTGTCCGAGAACCTGCACGCCTACGTCCAGTCCGACGAGTTCCGCGAATCCGTCCAACTCCGCAAAGCCATCCACGCCGCCGCGCAGGCCGTCGCCACGTCCCGGGCACTGCGCCCCCGAACCCCCGTCGTCGCACCCCTCCTCTACGCGCCCGCCTTCGAAACGCTCGCGCAGCTGGGCCTGTTCAACCCCGCCGACCACGTCCCGCCGCCGCCGTTGGAGGCCCCGCCGGCGCTCAGCGACGCCGACATCCACCGCACGCCCAGCACGCCCGCGCCGGACATGCCCGCCCTGCACGCCGCCGTCGACCGCGCCCGCGCCGGCCGCAACGGCCGCGCCACGCTCGCCGACGTCTTCACCGACCTGCCGGCGGAGCTGCGCCACCTCAACTCCATCCGCGGTCTCATCCTCGCCGCCCGGCACAGCGGCGCGGCCGTCGACGACGCCGCGCTGCAGCCCGTCCACTTCACCCAGATCGACGGCTCGACGCGCACCGCGCACGTCCCGTTGATCACCTTCACAAAGGACTCCCGCCATGACTGAGACGAAGTACGACGACGGCCCCTCGCCTTTGGGCGCGCCGGTCACCGACGCCTACCGCGGGGAACGGGCGCTGTTCGCCGGGGACACGGGGCAGTTCTCCTTGGAGATCCGCCAGGCGCTGGTACGGCTGCTGCGCGGACCGTACGTGGACGGCACGGTCGACGCCCGCGTGTGGACGGTCATCCTGGACCACCGCGCGGCGCTGCAACGCCACCTGAGCGAGATCTTCCTGCTGCTGACGGTCGACGCGGAGCGGAAGATCGCGCTGCTGACCCCGGCCGAGGTCGAGGCCACGCACACGCAGCCGATCACGGCCCGCAAGCCGCTGCGCCGCGAGGAGACGCTGCTGGCACTGCGGCTGCGCATGGCCCTGGACCGGCACGCCGGAACCGGAACGGACGCCACCGTCACGCGGTCCGGGGCGCGCGAGATCCTGGCCGAGCACCGCCAACCCGGCGCACACGACGACTTGCGGCTCGAGGAGCAGACCGATGCGGCGCTGGCCCGGCTGCTGGCGTTGAAGCTGCTGTTGCCCACCGATGTGGCGCACGAGTACCGGGTCTCCAACGCCCTGGCGCTGGCCCTGCCGTTCGACTCGATCGACGCCATCCCGGCGTACCTGGCGGCGATCGACAATGACATTGCAGACAGCGGCGGAGAGCCGGAGCTGGCGAATGCGGACGGCGACGCGGATTCCTCCTTGGACGACGGAGCGGACGCGTAGATGAGCATCGCCATGACCCTGCCCATGGGCGGGGAACTGAATCCCGGCCAGTACCGGCTCCGCCAGATCCAGGTCATCAATTGGGGCACGTTCCATGGCCGCCACGCCATGTACGTGGACCGGGCCGGGACGCTGCTCACCGGCCACCCGGGCGTGGGCAAGTCGACGCTTTTCGACGGGATCGCGCACATCTTCCACGCCCTGCCGCGGCTGAACGAGTCCGCGCACGAGGCGTCCAACCGCAAGGACCGCCGCACCACGTTCAGCTACATGCGCGGGCGCAAGATCAAGACGGCCAACGGCACCACGTACCAGCGGCCCAGCGCCACCTGGTCGGCGGTCGGGCTTGTGTACGAGGACGGGCTGGGCCGCAACGTGACCATCGCGGCGCTGTTCGACCTGCCGGCGAACGGGCTCGAGGGGCAGGTCGGCAAGCACTACGTGATCAGCGCCAAGCCGCTGGACACGGAGGCGCTGGAGGGCCACGGCAGCCGCCGCTTCTCGCCGTCGTCGCTGCAGGCCGCGCTGCCCGGCGCCGAGGCGTACGACGTGCACAAGACGTTCGCCGAACGGTTCCGCCGCCGGCTGGGTATCGACAACGACAAGGCGTTCGGCCTGCTGCGCACGCTGCAGAACGGCAAGGGCCTGGACAAGGGCGTCAACCGGTTTTTCCGCTACGAGGTGCTGGACATCCCGTCGACGATCGCGGCGGCGAAGTCGGCGGTGGAGGACTTCAGCCACCTGCGCGGCATCTACCGCCAGCTCGAGGACGCCCGCGGCCAGCGTGACGCCCTGGCCCAGGTGCCCGAACAGCACGAGCAATACCGGGACCTCAAGGAAACCCTTCACAACACGACCGTGCTAAAAACGGCGCAGCTGCCGCTCATCCGGCAGAAGTTCCAGGCCGAGCTGCTGGCGGCCAAGTGCGTGGCCCTGCAGGAACGCCAGGCCGGGAAGCGGGCCGAGATCGCCGCGGGCACACGGGCCAAGGACGTCCTGGCGGAGACGGTCGCGCGGCTCGACGTGCAGCACCACGACCACGGCGGCCGGGCCATCGAGGCGCTGGAGAAGGACATCCGCACCGCGCGCCGGGAGCTGGAGGGCCGCCGGCGGGTCGAGGCCGCCGCACGCGACGACCTCGCCGCGGCTGGGCTCGCGCACGACTGGGCGCCCGACGGGCTGGCGGCCGCGCGCCTGGCCGCGGCAGCCGCCGTCGAGCATCAACGCACCGAGGCGGACGCGGCGCGCACCCGCGAATACGAGGCCGTGGCCGCGAGCATCAACACGAAGGCCACGGAGCGGAAGCTGCGCGCGGAGATCGCGTCGTACGCCCGGCGCGGCAGCAACATCGACGGGCGCAGCGCCGCGGCACGGCGGCAGATCTGCGCGGCGACCGGGATCGCACCGGCGGACATGCCGTTCGCCGGCGAGCTCGTGGACATCGCCGCCGAGCATGCGGCGTGGCGGCCGGCCGTGGAGAAGGCGCTGCGCACGCTGGCCACGACGCTGCTGGTCCGGGACGCGGACATCCGCGCCGTCACGCGGGCGATCGACGGACTGGACGGGCACGGGCGGCTGCGCTGGGTCAACATCGGCGTGCAGCCGGGCCCGGCCGAACCGCAGCCTGACGATCTGGTCACGAAGCTGGAGTTCCAGAATTCCGACGCCGGCGCCTGGCTGCGTGCCAAGGTCACCCGGGATTTCGCGTTCCGGTGCGTGGAATCGGACGCCGGGCTGCACGGGGCGGACCGGGCCATCTCGCTGGCCGGCACCATGAAGGTCAATGCGAACACGTTCGAGCGAGACACGCGGACGGTGAACCCGGGCGATTACCTGCTGGGCTTCACGAACGCGGACAAGATCGCCCAGCTGGAGGCGGAGGCCGACCGGATCGCCGCGGAGCACGCGGCCGCGACGACGCTGGCCGACGAGCGCAGCCGCGCGAAGGATGCCGTCGCCGGCCGGCTCGACGCGTTGCGGCGCGTGGCCCGGGACGAGCGGACGTTCGAGGAGCTGGACAGCGCGGCGCCGGCCGCGACCCTCGAGGCGCTGCAGGCCACCTTGCGGGCCACGGTTGAGGGCAGCGCCACGCTGGCGCAGATCCGCGACGGGCTGGCCGAGGCGAAGGCGTCGCTCGAGGCGGCCGTGGGCCGGCTGGCCGTGCTCAACCACGACCTCGCCGCGATCGACCGCGAACTGCACGCCACCCAGACGTCCGCCACGACGACGGCGGAGGCGGCCGCGGCCAACCCGCCCGCGGCGTGGGCGATGGAGGAGTTCACGTCCCTGGCCGCCTCCGAGCCGACGACGCTGGCGGAGCTGGACACGGTGTTCGGCCAGGCCGCGGTGGCGCTCGGTGAGCGGCTGGCGGCGCTGAAGGAGCGGCTGTTCCGTACCGAGGGCGTGCTGTCCGACACGTTCAAGGCGTTCGCGCGCGAGTGGGGGCCGGGCCTGGGCGCGAGCCTGGGCACGGGTGCCGAGGCCGCGGAACAGTATCGGGAGCTGTACGACCAGATCGTGTCCGAGGGCCTGCCGCAGCGCCAAGACGAGTTCCGCGAATACTTCAACAACCGCTCCTACGAGCGGTTCTCCGACCTGCTGGCGCTGCTCGAGGAGGAGCGCCGGGCCATCGAGGAACGCATCCTGCCGCTGAACCAGATCCTCGAGGACGTGCCGTTCGAGAAGGGCAGCCGGCTCAAACTGGAGGTCAGGACCACCGTCCCGGAGGAGGCGCGCGCGTTCCGCACGGAGTTGAAGGACGCGCTCGGCAACGCGTACGCGAAGGCGACCGAGGAGACGATGGCGTCCAGCTACAAGGCGCTGGAGCGCCTGGTCGATTCCCTGAACGACCCGTCGCGCCAGCACTGGGCGGACACCGTGCTGGACGTGCGCCAGCATGTGACGATCAGCTGCAACGAGCACCGCCCCACTGGGGAGATCGAACTGGGGCTGGAGCCGGGCACGCTGTCCGGCGGCGAGGGGCAGCGGTTCACGTCGTTCATCATGGGCGCGGCGCTGGCGTACCAGCTGGGCATCGACGCGCAGGGCTACAGCACCTATGGCACGGTCATGATCGACGAGGCGTTCATCCAGGCGAACTCCGAATACGCCGGCGCCGGCATCAACGCGCTGCAGGAATTCGGCTTCCAGCTGCTGCTCGCCGCCCCCGAGGACAAGGTGGACCTGTCCCGGCACCTGGGCTCGGTCACGGACATCGTCAAGCACCCGCAGGCCAATGTGTCCGGTTTCGTGTCCACGGGCCGGTCGCCGGCCACGAGCACGGACATCATCCTGCGGTAGCCTCCGGTTCAAAGGCCTCCGGCGACGGCTTGGCGTTGTGGGAATGCGTGCCCGTCGTCGAGGCCGTCCGGGGGTCCGGCTGGGGCGCGGTTGAGCACCGAAACCGGGGGAAACGGGTGCTTGAGTGCGCCCTGGTTGGGTTGTG
>NZ_RWKQ01000057.1 GCF_003946885.1 Specibacter cremeus
GGCCCGGCCGTCCGACCCACGCCATAGCACGGGCCGGGCAGGACATCAACCAAAATCCTAAGTTAAAACAACGCGGGTCCTAAGTGCTGAAAGTCCGCTGATTCTCAGCACTTACTGCGCCTCAGTTGGGTCAGACCCGGGTGCGGTGGAAGTTCTGGAACGAGCGGGACGCCGTCGGCCCGCGCTGCCCCTGGTAGCGGTTGCCGAGCTCACCGCTGCCGTACGCGTGCTCGGCCGGCGACGAGAGCCTGAAGAAGCACAGCTGGCCGATCTTCATGCCCGGCCACAGGAAGATCGGCAGCGTCGCCACGTTCGACAATTCCAGGGTCACGTGGCCGGAGAATCCGGGGTCGATGAACCCGGCCGTCGAGTGGGTGAGCAGGCCGAGCCGGCCCAGCGAGGACTTGCCCTCCAGCCGGGCGGCGATGTCGTCCGGCAGCGTGACCGTCTCGTACGTGGAGCCGAGCACGAACTCGCCGGGGTGCAGGATGAACGGCTCGTCGTCGGACACCTCGACCAGGCGGGTGAGGTCGGGCTGGTCGACGGCCGGGTCGATGTGCGCGTATTTGTGGTTGTCGAACAGCCGAAACAGCCTGTCGATCCGCACGTCCACACTCGACGGTTGGACCATCCCGGCGTCGTAGGGATCCAAGACGATGCGCTTGGCGTCAATTTCGGCACGTATGTCGCGGTCGGAGATCAGCACCCTCTAAAGCTAGCGCACGCCCGGCCGCCGAATGGACTTTTTGGCGGTGCCCGGTTGTTAAATACTCCGGCGGATGCTCCGCCCCACGACTAAGGTAAACCACATGAATATTGAAGAGACTCCACTTCCGGGCATCGGTGTCCGCAGGGAGCTCCTGCTGGGCAACGGCCGCCGGGTCGGCGTTGTCACGCACCGCGACGGGCAGGCCGAGCTGATCGTCTCGCGCGCCGATGACCCGGACGCCTGTGCGGCCTCCATCCCGCTGAGCGCCGAGGAATCCGCCGCGCTGGGCCAGCTGCTCGGCGCGACCCAGCTGATCTCCCAGCTGGCCGCCGAGCAGGAGAACATCGCCGGGGTGACCACGCACCAGATCCTGGTCCGCGCCGGCTCCCGGTTCGCCGGCCGCACGCTGGGCGAGACGCACATGCGCACCCGGACCGGCACGTCCATCGTGGCGTTGCTGCGCGAGGGCGACGTCATCGGCTCCCCCCGCCCGGACCAGGTGCTGGAGGCCGGCGACATGGCCGTGATCGTCGGCACCGACGAGGGACTGGCCGAGGCCGCCGTGATCCTGCAGGCACGAACGTAAGGCAGGCGTGGACCCCACAACCCTCTCCCTGCTGCAGCTCGGGGTCGTGTTCTTCGGACTCGGCTTCCTGGGCCGGTTGGCGGGGCGCATCGGCATGTCCCCCGTGCCGTTGTACCTGCTGGGAGGGTTGGCGTTCGGCCACGGCGGCCTCGTCGATTTGGGCGGCATCGAGGGGTTCGGGCACATAGCGGCGGAGATCGGCGTCATCTTGCTGCTGCTCATGCTGGGCCTGGAATACACGGCGCAGGAACTCGTGACCGGGTTGCGCCAGTCGTGGCTGGCCGGGCTCGTGGACCTGGTGTTGAACATGCTGCCGGGTGTGGCCGTGGCGCTGCTCCTCGGGTGGGGGCCGGTGGGCGCGCTCGTCATGGCCGGCATCACGTACAGCTCATCGTCGGGCATCATCGCCAAGGTGCTCGGCGACCTGGGCCGGCTGGGCAACCGGGAGACCCCGGTCGTGCTGGCGATCCTCGTCATCGAGGACCTGGCCATGGCCGGGTACCTGCCCATCCTGACGGCCGTGCTGGCCGGCGTGTCGCTGCTGGGCGGGCTGACCGCCGTCGCGATTTCGCTGGCCGTGGTGACAGTCGTGCTGCTGGGCGCCCTGAAATTCGGCCACATCGTCTCGGCCGCGCTGGACAGCCCCGACCGGGAGTCGTTCCTGCTGAAGGTCCTCGGCGCCGCGCTGCTCGTGGCCGGCCTGGCCTCGGCCATGCAGGTCTCGGCGGCCGTGGGCGCGTTCCTGCTGGGCATCGCCATCTCCGGCGGCACGGCCCAGAACGCGCAGCGCGTGCTTGAGCCGTTGCGGGACCTGTTCGCGGCCATGTTCTTCGTCCTCTTCGGCCTGAACACCGACCCGCGCGTCATCCCGTCCGTGCTCGGCGTCGCGCTGATCCTGGCCGTCGTCTCGGCGGCGACCAAGGTGGCCACGGGCTGGTGGGCGGCCCGCCGGCAGGGCATCGCCGTCCCCGGCCGGGCGCGCGCCGGCGCCGCGTTGATCGCCCGCGGCGAGTTCTCGATCGTCATCGCCGGCCTGGCCGTCGCCGCCGGCCGGGTCCCCGCCGAACTGGCCGCCCTGGCCACGACGTACGTGCTGATCATGGCCGTGTTCGGCCCGGTCGCGGCCCGCTATGTGGAGCCCGTGGTGCAGCTTGTCCGGCGCCGCCCGGCCCCCCTGCCGGCGGAGACCGTCTAATCCTGCCCGCGCGCCTCGAGCTCGGCCTTGCGCTTCGGGCTGGGGAACGCGTCGCGCATGTGGTCGCTGGTGAGGAAGTCGGCGATGCCGATCATGAGCACGGCGAACACGATCTGCTCGATGACCAGCCAGTACGGGTACAGGCCCGGGATGGTCGCCACGATGAGCGTGATGATGGGGAAGATCTGGCTGAACAGGCGCAGCCGCTGGTAGCCCCAGTAGTAGCCCTGCTGCGCCCGCCACGCGAAGAAGAACAGTGTGAGCGTCATGAGAAGCACGACGACGCCGCGGAACCACCCAGCGAACCCCACCTGGGTGCCGCTCGCCTGCAGGACCGCGGCGATCACGATGGCGCTCAGCCCGACGACGACCTCCGCGGCCAGGATCCACTGGACCCCGCGGAATGCCCGCTTGGTGCGCGGGTGCTCCCGCATGGGGTCGTCGATCACGTAGTGGCCGTGGCGCCCGCCCGCGAGCCTGTCGATGTCGATGCCGAGAACGATCAGCGGTTTCATGGTTAAAGCCTAGGCCGCGGCCGGGCCGGGCGGATCAACCGACCGGTTGACCGGACCCGGGACGGGCGGGAGCCCCGCCGTTTTGCCGCCATCCGAGTCGAACTGCTAGCATCACACTGTTGGTCGCTGCGGCGCCCAGTGCGACTGTAGCTCAATGGTAGAGCGCGCGCTTCCCAAGCCTGATACGCGGGTTCGATTCCCGTCAGTCGCTCCGAATCCCCAATCCTGCGCGCACGCGAGCTCCCTCAACGCCTTCCTCCAGGGGTGTAGTGTCGGTGCCAATGAGCCACGGACAGTGGCTCCGCGGCAGGGAGCTGATATGGCCCGCACATCACGCCAGCCACCGACGGGCCTCGTCCTGGGCGTGGTGGGCTCCTCCAGCAAACCCGATGAGCGCCGCGTCCCGCTGCACCCCGACCATCTGGCCCGGATCGACCCGGAGCTGCGGGCGACCATGGTGCTCGAGCGCGGCTACGGTGAGCCGTTCGGCCTCTCCGATGCCCGGCTCCAACCCCTGGTGGGGGCATTGGCCGACCGTGCCGAGTTGGTGGACCGGTCCGACGTCGTCCTGTTGCCCAAGCCGCAGCCGGCGGACGTGGAACAGCTGCGCGACGGCCAGGTGTTGTGGGGCTGGCCGCACTGCGTCCAGGACCGCGCCATGACCCAGCTGGCGATCGAGAAGAAACTGACCCTGATCGCCTTCGAGGCCATGAATCACTGGGCCGCCGACGGCGGGTTCGGCCTGCATGTCTTCCACAAGAACAACGAGCTGGCCGGCTATTGCTCGGTCATCCATGCGCTGGCCCTGACCGGGCGCACCGGGGACTACGGCCGGCCCATGACGGCCGTCGTCATCGGCTTCGGCGCCACGGCCCGCGGCGCCGTCACGGCCCTGAACGCGCACGGCGTCCACAACGTGCGGGTGCTCACCAACCGCGGCGTGGCCGCCGTCGGATCCCCGATCCACTCGGTGCGGATCCTGCAGATCGACCACTCCCCCACGGCCCCCTTCGCCAGCCACGTCATCACCGAGCGCGGCCGGGTGCCGTTGGGCCCCTACCTGGCCGAGTCCGACATCGTCGTCAACTGCACCCTGCAGGATCCCAATGCGCCGCTGACGTTCCTGACCGCCGACGACCTGCCGGCCTTCCGGCCCGGCAGCCTGATCGTGGACGTCTCCTGCGACGAGGGGATGGGGTTCAGCTGGGCGCGGCCGACGACGTTCGCCGATCCCATGGTCCGCGTCGGCGGGGACGTCGACTACTACGCGGTGGACCACAGCCCGTCCTACCTGTGGAACTCGGCCAGCTGGGAGATCAGCGAGGCGCTGCTGCCGTTCCTGGCCGACGTCGCCGCCGGCCCGGACGGCTGGGAGGCGAACGAGACCATCCGGCGCGCCATCGAGATACGCGACGGGGTGATCGCCAATCCCGCCATCCTCGCCTTCCAGGGCCGCGCCGAGACGTATCCGCACGACCCCCTGCCGTGACCGGCCGTCAGCCGGATGTGGCCCCCGTGCCGGACACCGCCGGACGGGCCACGATCGCCACCGGCCGACGCACATTCCGCGGATTCACGCGCAGCGTCAACTGGCCGCGCCGCGCCAGCATCACGGCCAGGATGAGCGCGGCCAGGGCCGGCACGCCGCCGGCCAGGACCATGGCCCAGTGCACGCCCACGTGCTCGGCGACCGCACCCATGAGCGGGCCGCCCAATGCCTGGCCGCCGATGAGCACCATGACGTACAGGCTCATGACACGGCCCCGGATCTGCACGTTGGTGGACATCTGCACCAGTTGGTTGTTGCTCGTGAGGAACAGCAGCGATGTGAACCCGGCCACCACCATGACGGCCCCGAAGGTGGCCATGGTCGGCGCCAGCGCGGCCAGGGCCAGCACAACCCCATAGCTGCCGGCCGCGCCAATGACGGTGCGCAGCCGCAGCACGGCGATCCGGGTCGAGGCGAGCGCCCCAGCCAGGGCGCCCAACGCCACGAGCGTGTTCAGCAGGCCGTAGCCGGCCGCCCCGGAGTGGAACACGCCGTTCGCGTAGGCGGCCATGAGCACGGCCAGGCTCAGGCCGAACACGGCAACCACGCCGGCCATGACGATGGGCCAGACGATGGTCGCCTTCCGGGTCGCATATTTCACTCCCTCGGCAAACTGTCCCTTGGCGCGCGCCACCGTCGCCGAGGCAACCAGCTCGGAGCGGCGCACAAACGCCAGCGACACCACGGTGAACGTGCACGCCAGGGCGTTGAACGCGAACGCCCAGCCGCCGCCGACGGCGGAGACCAGCACGCCACTGACGGCCGGGCCGACCATGCCGCCGAGCTGGAAGATGGACGAGTTCAGGCTGATCGCGTTGCGCAGCTGCCGGGGTCCGACCAGTTCGTTCACGAACACCTGCCGGGCGGGTTGGTCCATCACGGTCACCAGGCCCAGCAGGAACGCGACGGTGTAGACGTGCCACACCTGCAGGTGCCCGGTCAGGGCCAGCACGGCAAGCGCGCCCGCGAGCAGGCCGGCGGCGCCCTGGCTGAGCATGAGGATCAGCCGCTTGGAGTACCGGTCGGCCAGGATCCCGCCCAGCGGCATGAGCACCAGGGATGGGGCAAACTGCATGAAGACCGTGACGCCGACGGCGGTGACGCTGCCGGAGAGCTGGAGCACGATCCAGTCCTGTGCCACGCGCTGCATCCACAAGGCGATGGTGGCCACCAGGTTCGCGGACGCGAAGATGCGGTAGTTGCGGATCTTGAGGGAGGAAAACGTCTGGCTCCACGGCGGGCGCGCGGCGACGGTATTCAATGGGGCGGTGCTCATGGGGGCGGTGTTGAAGGAGGCGGTGCGGGCGGCGTTCGGGCTGTGCGCGGTCACGGGAGAGTCCTGGGCTGGTTCCGTCGGGGTCTGCTTAATACGCTAGGGAGCGCGCCCATATAACGAAAGCTCATTGACCCTATAAGTACCATTGCGATATGTAATGATAGGCAAGCAGTCAAGGCAACGGAGCGCACGTGTTCGACCCCATCCAGCTCAAGAGTTTCCTGGCCGTCGCCGAGACCCGGAACTTCACCCGCGCCGCCGAACGGCTGGGCCTGAGCCAGCCGACCATCAGCCAACACGTGCGCAAGCTGGAGGCGGCCGCGGGCCGGCTCCTGGTCGCCCGGGACACCCGTGAGGTGCGCCTGACGGACAACGGCGACGCCATGGCCGGGTTCGCACGCACCATCCTGGCCGCCAATGACGCCGCGTCGGGCTACTTTTCGGGTGCGGCCATGCGCGGGCGGCTGCGTTTCGGCACGGCGGACGACCTGGCCATCACGGGCCTGCCCCGCATCCTGCGCGAGTTCCGCCAGCTTTACCCGCAAATCAACCTTGAGCTGACGGTGAGCCAGAGCGACCAGCTGCACCGGCGGCTGAAGGCCGGCCAGCTGGACCTGGTGTTCATCAAGTGGGTGTCCGGCGCGCAGGAGGGCGACGTCGTCAAACAGGACTCGTTCGCGTGGGTCGGGCTGGAGCAGACCGTGCTGGAACCCGGCCGGCCCGTGCCGATCATCGTGTACCCGGCCCCGAGCCTGAGCCGGAAGCTGGCCATCGACGCGCTCGAGGCGGCCGGGCGGACGTGGCGCATCACGTGCAGCACGAAGCAGATCAGCGGCGTGCTGGCCGCGGTCCGGGCCGGCCTGGGCATCGCCGCCATGCCGACGTCGCTGGTCCCGGAGGACCTGAAAATCATCACGCGCCGCTTCGACCTGCCGCCGGTCGGCGACGTCGACTTCACGCTGATCCGCAACCCGCTGGCCAACACGGAGGTGGTCGACGCGCTCACGCGGGCCATCATGGGCCGCAAACTGACCCCGCTCAGCCGCAGGCAGTAGAATGGGCCCGCCATGAACAGAACCATGTTTAAGTCCAAGATCCACCGCGCCACCGTCACGCACGCCGACCTGCACTATGTCGGCTCGGTCACGGTGGACGCCGACCTGCTGGACGCCGCGGACATCCTCCCCGGCGAGCTGGTGGCCATCGTCGACATCACCAACGGCGCCCGGCTGGAGACGTACACGATCGCCGGCGAGCGCGGCTCGGGCGTCATCGGGATCAACGGCGCCGCCGCGCACCTGGTCGATGTCGGGGACCTGGTCATCCTGATCAGCTATGCCCAAATGACGACGGCGGAGGCGCGCGACTACGTGCCGACCGTCGTCCACGTGGATGCCGCCAACGCGATCGTGCAGCTGGGCTCCGACCCGGCCGAGGCCGTCACCGAGGGCCTGTCCCGCCCGCCGCTGGCCGCCCGGTAGCCGGTCGGGGCGGCGAACGCCCGGCCATTGGGTGGCTTCCACTGCTGGTGTTGTCAGCGTGTTCGCTTGCCGGCGCGTAGGGCGAATTCGTCCAGGGCCTCAATGACGGCCGGAGCCACCCAGACTTGTCGCCCCTTGATATGACTGCCTGCCTTGATTGCACCGACGGCCTCCAGCGTTGCGATGTTGCGGTAGGCCGCGCTGGACGACTGTCCGGTCTGCTCAATGAGCGTTTCGACGGTGATGGCCGGTTCGCGGACGATCAGACTCACCGTCCTTCGGAGGGTCCCGCTTGGGCGCCTTCCCAAGGTCGAGTAGATGTTTTCTTGGACCGTGCGGATGTCGTTGGCCAGTTGGCGTCCGTTCTCCGTGGCGGCGAACGACGACTCGGCGAACAACTCCACAATGGGCTGGATGCTTCCGCTTTGGTATGAGTGCAATGCCTCGAAGTAGGACTTGGTGTTGGCCAGCAGTCCCGAGGAGACGGGGATCGTGACCTTTTCGGTGATGCCCTTTCGTCGGAGCAGGGTGCCGACCAGCGCCCGTCCGGTGCGCCCATTTCCGTCCGGGAAGGGGTGGATGGTCTCGAACTGCGCATGGGCTATCGCGACCTGTGTCAGGACCGGCATGTCATCGCGCCGCATGAACGCCACCAGGTCCTCCAGCGCCCCTGGCACCGATTCGTATCGCGGAGGGACGAACAGGGCGGCGTGTGGGGAGTTGCCTCCGACCCACACTGGCCCATCACGATATTTTCCCGCGATCTCCGGGTGAGAGCCGGCGAGCAACGCCCCATGCATCTTGAGGATGTTGGCTGTGCTGAGGTCGTCCGATAGTTCGATCGCCGCCCACATGGCCGTGACGTTGGAGGCGATCAGCGAAGCATTACTGCTCGAGCGATCGCCCAACTGTGCCATCGCGATCCGCTTTGCGCCGGCGGTCAGGTTTTCGATTTCCGAACTAGCGGCTGACTCGCTGCGCAGCAGCAGAGCGGCAAAGGGGGCAGCGTCCTCCCCAAGGTCTCGGTCGAACCGAACCATGTCGATCGTCGCTTCCTCCGCGAGGGCCGCCACACGGCCGTCGATCATCGGCCGGCAGGAGGCGATACAAGGCACGACGGCTGCCCGATAAGGGCCGCGGGCCCGCAGCCGCTGCCGACGGGATGCGCTCACATCAGGTTCAACATCCCAACCGAGTTCTTCGAAGCTGATCGCAGGCCAAGGATCGCCGGTTAGGGACACATCGATCTGCGGATGCGATCGCCCGCCCCATTGACCGGCAGCGGGTGCACCCCCTGATCGCCGCGGCTGATCCATGCATCCTCCGATCTTGGGCATCCAACCTGCCTATATTCCCAGAATACTCGCTTTCTGGGAATGCGGCCGTCCCGACCGACACGTGGAGATCCGTTGCCAACGGAGCCACGCATTTGGACGTCTCTCGCTAACTGGGGATGCTGGCTCGCCACGAATGCGCCGGGACGTACCCGATCGCCTGGCGCGCCGCGTCGATCGCCAGCAGCGTCTGGTGCCCGGCCACGCTCCCCCGCCGTTCCAGGCCCGGGAAGAATTCGTCCAGCAGCTCGGCCGACGGCTGGCGCATGATCGTGTCCGCCGCGGCGATGACCAGGTTCACGCTGCCAACCGAGGACGCCTCCACGGCGTTGCGGCACGCGGCGCCGACGTCGCGGGCGTCCACGTAGCCCCACAGGTTCCACTTCCGTGAGCCCGGGTCGTCCCAGAACGCCGGCACCCGCGCGTACTCGTCCGCGGTGAAGATGTTCGTCAGCCGCAACCCCACGAACGGGATGCCCGACCACGCCGCGAACTGGGCCGCGGCCGCCTCCCCCAGCACCTTCGAGAGCGCGTACGTCGAGGACGGGTGCGGGAAGTGCGCCTCGTCCACCGGCGCGTAACGCAACGTCCCGCCGTCGTCCCCGAACGGCAACCCGAGCGTCGTCTCGCTGGACGCCCACACCACCCGCCGCAGCCCCAGCGCCGTCGCGGCCAGGAACACATTGTGGTTCATGGCGCTGTTGCGGTTGAGCGTCTCGGCCGGCGGGTACATGCCCGGCTCCGGGATGTTGGCCAGATGGACGACGGCGTCGGCCCCGGTGAGCGCCTGCAGCGCCTGCCCGTAGTCGGTCAGGTCAACCCGCATTGTGGGCGCGCCCAGGTCCGTATTGCGCCCGACCGGCCCGGCCAGGTCGCAGGCCAGCACGCGGTACCCGTGGGCGAGCAGCTCGGCCACGGCGGCGCGGCCAGCCTTGCCGTGCGCGCCCGTGACGGCGACCGTGCTGATGTCCTCATCGGTCATGTTCTGCAGCATAGGGTGGTGGGGTGCCCCCCGTGAAGACCGGAGTGAAGACCGGAGTGAAGCCCGGAGCCCCCCATGCTCGCCGTCCTTGAGGGTTTCTCGGTCGTCTGGCTGATCATCGCCGTCGGCTGGTTCGTGGGGCGGGGCGACGTGCTCGGCGCGAACGCGCAGCAGGTGCTCAGCCGGTTGTCGTTCTTCGTGGCCAGCCCGGCCCTGCTGGTGGAAACCCTGGCCCGGTCCAACCTGCACGCCGTGTTCGGCCGGCCGCTGCTCGTCGCCGGCGCCAGCGCCCTGCTGACCGGCGGCGCGTTCCTGCTCGTGTCCCGGCGGGCGCTCAAGCGCCCGATGGCCGAGGCACTGCTCTCCGCCATGTCGTCGTCGCTGGCGAACGCCGCGAACCTGGGCATCCCGATCGCCGCGTATGTGCTGGGCGACGCGTCCTACATCGCCCCGGTGCTGATCTTCCAGCTGGCCTTCTACACACCCGCCTATCTCATGCTGCTGGACGCCACGACCAGCGGACGGCGCACCACCCCGGCCACGCTGGTGCTGCAGATCGTGCGCAACCCGATGATCCTCGGCGCCATGGCCGGGCTGGTGCTCGCCGGCACCGGCTGGCGGCTGCCGGACATGGTGGCCGAGCCGCTGCACCTGATCGGCGGGGCCGCGATCCCGGCCATCCTGCTCGCGTTCGGCATGTCGCTGCACGGGAAGCCGCTGGCGGCCGACGGGCGCCGCCGGGACGCCCTGCTGGCCGCCGCGTTCAAGCTGGTGCTGCACCCCGGCATCGCGTTCGTGCTCGGGAAGTACGTGCTGGGCATGGGCGGCCACGCCCTGTTCGCCGCCGTCGTCGTCGCCGCCCTGCCCACGGCACAGAACGTGTACGTGGCCGCGCAACGCTACAACGTGGCCGTGGCGACGGCGCGCGACACGGTCCTGGTCACCACGGTCCTGGCCATTCCGGCGATGTTCGTGGTGGCGCTGCTGCTCGGTTGATAGCCTGTCGGCATGACGAGTGCGGCAGATCACATCGCGAAACTGCAATCCGGCTACACGTTCGGGGGGCCGTCCATCGTCCTCGGCGCGGCCATGGTGGACGGCGAGATCCACCCCGAGGCGCAGGTTGCGCTGCCGCTGGCCATGATGAACCGGCACGGCCTCGTCGCCGGCGCCACGGGCACCGGCAAGACCGTCACGCTGCACCTCATGGCCGAGCAACTCTCGGCCGCCGGCGTCCCGGTCTTCATGGCCGACATCAAGGGCGACCTGTCCGGGTTGGCGAGTCCCGGCGTCGGAAGCGACAAGCTGACCCAGCGCACCGCCGCGCTCGGCCAGCAATGGCAGCCCAACAGCTTCCCGGTCGAGTTCCTGGCTCTGGGCGGCGCCGGCAGCGGCGTGCCGGTGCGCGCCACCATCACGTCGTTCGGGCCCATCCTGCTGGCCCGCGTGCTCGGCCTGAACGAGACGCAGGAGTCCAGCCTGCAGCTCGTGTTCCACTACGCCGACACGCGCGAGCTGGAACTGTACGATTTGAAGGATCTGCGCGCCGTCATCCAATTCCTGACCTCCGACGAGGGCAAGGCGGATCTGGCGGAACTGGGCGGGCTGTCCAAGGCGACGGCCGGGGTGATCCTGCGCGAGCTCATCGCGTTCGATACGCTGGGCTCCGGCCAGTTCTTCGGCATGCCCGAATTCGACACCGGCGAGCTGCTGCGCTGCGCCCCGGACGGCCGCGGCGTCATCACGTGCCTGGAGCTGCCGAGCATCCAGGACCAGCCGCTGGTATTCTCCACGTTCCTCATGTGGCTGTTGGCGGACCTGTTCCGCGACCTGCCCGAGGTGGGTGACGCGGACAAGCCGAAGCTCGTGTTCTTCCTCGACGAGGCGCACCTGCTGTTCAAGGGCGCGTCCAAGGCGTTCCTGAACGCCATCACCCAGACCGTCCGGCTCATCCGGTCCAAGGGCGTGGGCATCTTCTTCGTCACCCAGACGCCCAAGGACGTGCCCGCCGACGTGCTCGGGCAGCTCGCCAACCGCATCCAGCACGCGTTGCGCGCGTTCACCCCGGACGACGCCAAGGCGCTCAAGGCCACTGTGTCCACGTTCCCGGTCAGCGACTACAACCTCGAGGAGGTGCTCACCACGGCCGGCACGGGCGAGGCCGTCGTCACCGTCATGAACGAGAACGGCGCCCCCACGCCCGTCGCCTGGACGCGGATGCGCGCCCCGGTTTCCGTCATGGGCCCGGCCGCCCCCGAGGTCACCGCCGCCATGGTGGCGGCCTCGCCACTGCTGGCCAGGTACGGCACCGAGGTCGACCCGCTCTCCGCCTACGAGAAACTGGCGGCGGCGGCCTCCGCCACACCGGCGCCGCCGAAGGCGCTGGAGGTGCCCCCGCCGCCGGTGCCGCTGCCGGCTCCCACGCACGACGGCGGGATTGGCTCCCAGGTCATGGGCACGTTGGGCGGGGCGCTGGGGGCGGGGGTGACCAGCATGGTGCGGTCCATGGGCTCCAGCCTGGGCCGGTCCCTGATGCGCGACCTCTTCGGCACCACAACCCGGCGCAAGCGGCGCTGATTCCGGGCCGGGCGCAGTGCGGGCCCGGCCGATTTCAGGCCCCGCGGGGTTCACCCGGTAGGGTGGATCCAATGAAGAACGGGGCACGACTGATCAAGATTGCGGCCGCGTGGCTGCTCGTCTTGATGCTGGCGATCGCGGCCGCGGTGGTCACCATCGTGGTGCTCAACGCCAGCTACTTCAGCCCGCAGAAGCCCGTCCAGGACTATCTGGCGGCCCTGTCCGCCGGCGACGGCGCCAAGGCGCTGGGCCTGTTGCGGGCCCAAGTGCCGGCCTCCAACGCGGCCGTGCTGGACGGCCCGGGGCTGGCGGCCTCGCAGGCGGCGTTGAAGAACGTCACGGTGGGCGACGCCACGTCCCTGCCGGGCGACCGGGCCGCCGTCGCGGTCACCTACACCGTGGACGATCGGGAAGCATCGACGACGTTCACGTTGCAGCGCGGCCCGCGCCGCTGGCTGTTCTTCGACAGCTGGGCGTTCGTCCCGGCCCCCCTGCCGACCCTGGACGTATCGATCGTGAACACCCAGCGCGCCACCCTCAATGGCGTCGATGTCAACATGCCCGGCGGCAAGAACAGTTTCGCCGTGTTCTACCCGGGCCGGTACAGCGCCGAGTACAAGTCGACGCTGTTCACCGCCGCCCCCGTCGCGCGCACGGTGACGGACCCCGCGAAGCCCGTCCCCGCCGTCGTCCTGGCCACCGGCCCAAGCAAGGAACTGCTGTCCGGGGTGGGGCAGAAGATCCAGGGCTACCTGGACGGGTGCGCGAAGCAGCAGGTGCTCATGCCGGCCGACTGCCCGCTGAGCAATGTGACGGACAACCGGGTGGTGTCGCCGGTGAAGTGGTCGATCGTGCAGTACCCGGACATCGCGATCTCCGCGTACGGCGGCCAGTGGGTCATCGCGCCGCTGACCGTCAGGGCCAAGGTGTCCTACGACGAGCAGAACCTGTTCACCGGGGCCGTGCACCCCGCCGCCGTCACCAGGGACTTCTCCTTCGGCGCCAAGCTGGCCATCTCCGGAACCACGGTGACGGTCACCCCGCAGGTCAGCTACTGACCGGTGAACGCCAATTAGGTAATCTTCATGTGACGTTATTGCGATAAGCTACGTGTGCCCCTCCGCACCGATCAGCGCCAAGGACCCGCATGACCGATTCCCTGCCCGCCCCGGCACAAACCATGGATGCCGCGCTCACCGCGTACCGCGGCTACGTCGCCGGCAAACTCGACACGCTCACCGGCCAGGTGCTCACACTCAAGGCATCCATCGGCAACAACGATCTGGCCGCCGCGCGCCCGCAGTGGCTGGACGCCCAGCTGACCTGGCAGGAGATCGGGGCGGCCTACGGCAGCTTCGGCGACCTGGGTGACGCCATCAACGGGCTGCCGTCCGGGCTGCCCCGGGGCACGGCCGACCCCGGTTTCACGGGGCTGCACAGGCTCGAATACGGCCTGCACCACGGGCAGGGCCCGGCCGAACTGGCACCGGTCGCCGCGACGCTGTACACGGATATCGGCGCGCTGCGCGGCAAGCTGCCCTCGCTCACGGTCGCCGCCTCGGACCTGCCGATCCGCTGCCACGAGATCCTCGAGGATTCGCTGCGCGACAACCTGTCCGGCAACAACGACCAGGGCGGCGGCATGGCCCTGGCCCTCACGGCCGCCGACCTCCACGGGACCCGCGTGGTGCTGGCCCTCATGGCGACGCTCATCGACGGGCTGCAGCCCGGCTACACCGCCCGGGTCTCCGCCACCCTCGACCGGCTCGACACGGCGCTGGCCGCCACGAAGGCGAACGGCCGGTGGCCCGTGTGGCGGGCGGTCCCACTCTCCGGGCGCCAGCCCGTGACCGGCGCCCTTGGCGCGGCCCTCGAGGTCCTCGCCTATGTCCCCGCACTCTTTTCCACCGACGACTAGCACCCGGACGGACACCCATGACCCAGCACACTCCCCCGCCCGGCCCCGACGCGCCCGGCACGGCTTCCGACGGCGCCGAACCCCACGCCGCGGGCAGCGCCCTGCCCCGGCGCCGCTCATTCCTGATCGGCGCCGGCTCCGGCGCGGCGGTCACGGCGCTGGCCGCCACCGGCATCACGGCCGCCTCGCGTCCGCCGGAAAGCACGACGGCGGCGCCGGCGCCGGCACCCGCGGTCGCCTTCCACGGGGCGAACCAGGCCGGCGTGTACCGCCCCGCCGCCCAGCAACGCCAGGCCTGCTTCGCCGCGTTCCGGGTCCTCGCCAAGGACAGGGCGGAGCTGAAAACGCTGTTGCGGACGCTCACGGCCAAGGGCGCCACCCTGTCCACCGGCCTGCGCATCAGTGACCCGGTCCCGGCCGAGGACCTGCCGGCCGTCGCGGGCGGGCCGCCGCCGAATTCCGGCGTGCTCGGCGAGGACGTGCCCCCGGATTCGTTCACCATGACCGTGGGGCTGGCAGCCAGCGTCTTCGACAATCCGGCGTACGGGCTGGCCGCGAAAAAACCCAAGGGCCTGACCGGGATGACGGTGTTCCCCAATGACACGCCGGATCCGGCCTGGACCGGCGGCGACCTGCTGTTGCAGCTATGTGCCGACTCGACCGACATGATCCACTACGCGCTGCGTGACATCACGAAGGCCACGCGCGGGGTCCTGGCGCTGCAGTGGAGGATCAACGGCTTCCACTCCGCCCCGCGCCCGTCCGGCAGCCCGCGGAACCTGTTCGGCTACAAGGACGGCATCGTCAACCTGGCCCAGGACGACCAGCTGGTCTGGATCGGGAAGGACTCGGGCCAGCCCGCGTGGGCGGTCGGCGGCACGTTCATCGTGGTCCGGCTGATCCGCATGCTGGTGGAGTTCTGGGACCGGGTGGGGCTGGGCGAGCAGGACGGCATGATCGGCCGGCACCGGGCCACCGGGGCGCCGCTGGGCGGCACCACCGAGACGGACGTCCCGGACTACGCCCATGACCCGGACGGGCAGACCATCCCACTGGACGCGCACATCCGGTTGGCCAATCCGCGCACCAAGGCGACGGACGCCTCACGCCTGCTGCGCCGCGGCTACAACTACGACCTCGGCGTGGACCTGAACGGCAACCTGCAGGCCGGCCTGATCTTCGCCAGCTACCAGCGCAACATCCAGGACCAGTTCGAGGCGACCCAGCTGCGGCTGGTCAATGAGCCCATGACCGACTACATCGAACCGTTCGGCGGGGGCTACTTCATCGGTCTGCCGGGCGTGGCGGACAAGCACGGGTTCCTCGGCGAGGGGCTGTTCACGTGAATCCCCGTCCGGGACGGATCCAGCCCACCTTCGGGCTCGACACGCCGGTGCAAGACTTCTTCAGGCCCCGCGAACCGGCAAAGTGGGCTGTTTGAAATCTAGAAGTGCCGCGGGTTGCGGTCCCGGACGACGGCCAGGACCTGCGCCACCATCCGCTCAGGGTGGTGGACGACGTCGTCGTAGAGGTAGCGCAACACGAGGTAGCCCGCCTCCACCGCCGCATTGTCCCGGCGCCGGTCCTTCCTGAAGGTTTTTGCATCGAGGTGGTACGCCAACCCATCGAGTTCTACCACCAGGAACCCCTCGATGACCATGTCCATGGCCCACGCCGTCAATGTAGACATGGGTCTCCACGTGCAGCCCGGTCTTGCGGAAGATGACGCGGGCGACCGTCTCCATCAACGAACCTGCATCGTGTTGGAGCAGGCCCACGTCCGCACGAGCCCGGCCGTTGCGATTGCCCGGAAGCCTGTCGTGCAGATACATCTCGGCGATGCGACCGGTGGCGACGGCGGACTCGACCATGACCAATGCCTCGATCGTGGGCAGGCACGTCAGCGCGTGGGCCAAGACGTCACCCAAGGCAGCCACCGGCGGACCGGCGGCGGGATGTTTCAAAGGACTCCGGTGACCGATGACCCCCGGCGCGCGGCCGTTGGTGGCGCTCAGATGCGGCCGGGACGCCCGGCAATGCCCACCGCGCGTGAGGCCGCCGCCATGTTCGGCCGCGAACACCTGTGCCCACGTAGCCCGGGCCCGGGTGGAGCAGTGTCTCGGTGAGTCATTTCGCCGAGGTAGCGTCATCGCGCCGAAGTGGCGGAACATGTGCCGCCCCCGTCGGCGCTTTGGCGCTACCTCGGCGCGTAGACGTCCCGACAAGCTCGACCACCGATAGTGCCGGCTCAGTCCATCCCGCGCAGGTCCAGCACCAGGTCCGCGGCGCCGTCGGCCGTCAGCACCACCGGGATGCCCCAGTCCTGCTGGTACAGGTGGCAGGCGGCGTGGTCCGGGATCTCCCCGTCCGCCGTCTCCGGCCCGTCGCAGGCGGCGGCGCGGGCGGTGATGTGCAGGACGCCCTCGGGGACCTCCCCGGAGAGCACCAGCGCACGCGTCAGGCCCACCGACGTACCCGCCCCGGAGACCAGCAGTTCCGGCGGCGTGGAGGAGATCTTCAGCTGCGTCGGGTCGCCCCACCGGTCGTCCAGCTTCTGCCCGGTCGGGGCACTGAACCGAACCACGAGGCCCAGTCCACCGGCGGCCACGGGCGTCTTGGGCCGCTGCGTCTGCGCGGCTCCCTCGTCCACCTGGAGGGCGTCCTTGGGCAGCGGCAGGCGCACCAGCTGGTGCCGATTCGCCTCGACCACCAGCAGCAGCGGCGTCTGCCCCGACTCGTCCAGGAACACGTCGGACGGTTCGGCCAGCCCGCGCGCCAGCGTGGACACCGTCCTCGAGGCTGGATCGTAGCGGCGCACGGCGCCGTTGTAGGTGTCGGCGACCGCCACGGACCCGTCCGGCAGCACGGCCACCCCGAGCGGGTGCTGCAGCCGGGCATGGTCGGCGGGACCGTCACGGAAGCCGAAGTCGAACAGGCCCTCGCCGACCGCCGTCTCCACTGTGGTCTTGAAAGCAGTGGCCTTGAAAGCAGTGCCGTCGTCGCCGAACGAGACACGGCGCAGCGCCGACGTCTCCGAATCGGCCACCCAGATGTCGCCGGCGGCGTCCTCCGCCAGCCCGGACGGCTGCGCGAACCAGGCCCGGTCCGCCGGGCCGTCCAGCAAGCCCTCCAGGCCGTTGCCGGCCACGATCGACACCGCCCCGGTGACCGGGTCGAAGCCGAACACCTGGTGCACGCCGGCCATCGCCACCACGACGCGCTCCAGCCGCCGCGAGTACACCACGTCCCAGGGCGAGGACAACGCGATCTCCAGCGGCAACCGGCCGAGCGCGGCCCCGGTGGCGCGGGCGCCGTCGTCGTCCACGAGCGCCGGACCCGCGTCCAGCAGCCGCTGCACGCCGTTGCCGGCCACGGTGCGCACGGTCCCGTCCGCCAGGGACACCCCGCGCAGGCGGTGGTTGACGGAATCGGCGACGACGACGTCGTACCCGGCTTGGGCGGCGATGTCGCCGGGCAGCAGGGCCAGCCCCTGCGGTTCGTTGAATTGGGCGTCGGCGGCGGACCCGTCGGCGTATCCCTTGGCACCGGAGCCGATGGCGCGCACCACCGTGGTGAGGTCGGGGCCCAGCTCGACCAGGCGGTGGTGGCCGGTGTCGGAGACCAGGAAGGTCCCGCCCGGCAGTGGCAGCACCTTGCCGGGGAAGCGCAGGTCGCCGGCCGTCGGCTCGGGCGCCACGTACGGGCCGTCGCCGCGGTGCAGGGTGCCCTTGGCCTCATGTTCGGCGACCAGTTCGGGGATGAGCGTGGCCAGTCCGGCCGCATGCCCCTCGCCGGACAGGTGCGCCACGATGTAGCCTTCGGGGTCGACGACGACGAGCGTCGGCCAGGCCCGGGCCGAGTACGCCTGCCACGTGGCCAGTTCCGGATCGTCCAGCACCGGGTGGGTGATCTCGTAGCGTTCGACGGCGGCGGCCAGAGCCACCGGATCGGCCTCGTGCTCGAACTTGGGCGAGTGCACGCCCACCGTCACCAAGACGTCCTTGTATTCCTGTTCGAGCGGGCGCAGCTCGTCCAGCACGTGCAGGCAGTTGATGCAGCAGAACGTCCAAAAGTCGAGCAGAACGATCTTCCCGCGCAACGCCTCCAGATCCAGGTCGACACCGCCGGTGTTCAGCCAGTTGCGGCCCACCAGCTCGGAGGCGCGCACGCGGACATGTGTTGTTGTTTCCACTACTTCTGCTCTCCTGGGGTGGTCTCGTGCGGGTGGCGGACGGGCACACCGGGCCCCCGGGGCACGGTGGCGTCGCGGGCGGCCAGCTGGGCGAACATGTCGTTGTAAGCGCCCAGCTCGGCGTCGTTATTCCGGTCGGCGGCCCGGTCCGTGCGTTTCGTCTCCCGGGCGTCGGCGCGCGACCACATGATGGCCACGCCGAGGGCGATCAGCAGGGTGGGGAATTCGCCCACGCCCCACGCGATGCCGCCGGCCAGCTGCTGGTCGGCGATGGCGGACCCGCCCCAGGCCCGGCCCATGTTGCCGAAGTAGTCCCCGGCCAGCAACGCCGTGGACATCATCAAGGACACGCCGAAGAACGCGTGGAACGCCATGGTGGCCAGCAGCAGCAACAGGCGCATGGGGTACGGGGCCCGGCGCGGCAGCGGGTCGGCGCCGATCATGCTCAGCACGAAGATGTAGCCGGTGATCGTGAAGTGCAGGATCATCAGCTCGTGGCCGACGTGGTCGCGCATGGCGAAGTCGAACAGGCCGGAATAGTAGAAGATGATGAGGCTGCCGGCGAAGTTCGCGGCCGCGAACAGGGGGTGCGTGACCACCTGGGAGAACCGCGAGTGGACGAGCACCAGGATCCATTCACGCAGGCCGCGGGAGCCGTCGCCGCGCGGCGTGAGCGCGTGCAGGGCCAGCGTCACGGGGCAGCCGAGCACCAGCAGCAGCGGCGAGACGACCATGAGCGCCATGTGCTCCACCATGTGCGCGCTGAACAGCACGGCACCGTAGACGGCGGCCCCGCCGGAGGTGATGTAGATCAGTGCCAGCAGGCCGGCCAGCCAGGAGACGGTGCGCAACACGGGCCACGTGTCGCCGCGCCGGCGCAACTTCACCAGGCCCGCAATGTAGGCGGCGCCCAGGAAGAGGCACACCGCCAGCCACAACCAGTCGAGCCGCCATTCGGTGAACCAGCGCGACGCCGTCAGCTCCGGCGGCAGCGGATAGCCGGTGAGGATTTCGGCCGGGGACGGGTTTTCGCCCAGTTGCGCCGTCTGCGGCGGGGCGGAACGGCTCAACGCGACGGCGAAACCGCTCGTGACACCCATGATGAGCAGTTCGCCGAAGACCAACTGCCACAGCAGGCGGCGGGTGCGTGCCACCGTCGTGCCGGTCTTTTCCTTGCCCAGGCGGGGAATGATCCAGCTGCGGTGCATGTAGCCGATCACGCCGAGCAGGATCGTGGCGACGGCCTTGGCGAGCAGCAGCTGGCCGTAGGTGGAGTAGAACAGGTCGTGCCAGGTGGTGACACGGATGGCGCCGTTGACGACGCCGGACGCAGCGACGCCGGCGAACGCGTACAGCGCCAGTGCGGAGAAGCGCTTGAGCACGACGCCGGTCAGCGGGCCCAGTTTGCCGGAGACGACGACCAGCGCGATGATGCCGCCCAGCCACAGCGAGACGCCCACGATGTGCAACAGCAGCGAGTTCACGGCCCCGTTGTGGTCGGCGCTGGCGGCGGAGTGGCCGATCAGCGCCTGCGGGACGAACGCGAGCAGCGCGATGACGAGCGTGGCCGCCAGCCCGCCCAGCGAGCGCAGACCGAAGCACAGGGTGGTGACGATGGCGGCGCCGATGGTCACGCACAGCCAGGCCTGGCCGATCGGCAGGTTCGTCATGAAGAACACGAGCTGGTTGGAGTAGTCGGCCGTGCCGCTCAGGGGCACGCCGGCGGCGTCCGAATACGAGAACACAAGCACGGCGACCGCGGCGAGCGTCCACACGGCGCCGGCGGCCGTGGCCAGCGTCATCACCGCGCTGAACGCGGGGTGCTCGGGGCGCGGGGTGTGATGCTCCCAGCCCCTGTCCCTGTTCTTGCCGGGCCGGTGCGGCTTGAGATCCTTGGGGAGAATGACGACGGCGAACACCAGGGCCCCGACGACGGCGGCCAGTGAGACGTTCTGGACGGCAATCGCGACGGGCAGCCCCCAACGGGTGAGCGCGCCCGGGTCGGCCAGTTGGCGGGCGCCGGCGGCCCCCGTGAACAGCAGTGCGGCCACCAGCCCGGCCACCGTGGCGGCCAGGCCCAGCCACCACCACGGCGGCCGGATGCCGTCCGCGAAGGTCCCGGGCACGGCGTCGGCCGATGCGCGGGGCGGGGTGGTGGAGGCGGGCTTCAGCGGTGACACCCTTCCATTGTCTGGCACACGGCGGGTGTTGGGCGAATCAGCGAACGCCCAGCTTGAGTGGCTTGTTAAATGCTGCGGGGCGGCTGCCGGCCGGCAGCCGCCCCGCAGGGACGCGTCGCGCGGACTACTTCTTCGCGACGGCGGCCTTCAGCTTGGAACCGGCGGACAGCTTGACGCTGTGGCCGGCGGCGATCTGGATGGTCTCGCCGGTCTGCGGGTTGCGGCCGGTGCGGGCGGCACGGTCGGTGCGCTCGACGGACAGCCAGCCTGGGATGGTGATCTTCTCGCCGGCGGCGACGGAGCTCTCGAAGACCTGGAACAGGGCGTCCAGGACGCCGTTCACTGCGGTCTGGCTGGTCTCAGCCTTGGCGGCAACTTCAGCGACGAGTTCGCTACGATTCTTAGCCATATTTGTCCTCCTGGACGAGTTACGAATGAGATTCCACGCGGTTGCGTTCGAACCACTGGTAGCGAACCTACCAGCAAAACCCCGGGATTCCGGCAATTTTTGGCCATTTTTCGGCGTTTTGCCCCGGAAATCCGGGTTTTTCGGCCCGCCGGCGGGCCCGCGCGGGTGGTTCGGGGCGGATTCGCGGGTGCCGGCGCCTGCCGTCGCCCGGACCGCTGCGGGGGCGGTCCCACCCGGATCCCGGTTTCATCGACTAGCATGGATGACCATCCCCGGACGGTTTGGGAGGTGGGCAGGTGCGCAACGCCGACGGCACGGACGAACACGGCGACACCCCGCTGTTGCGGGCCGTGCGCTATCTGTACGAGGCCGAGAGCGCCGAACTGGATCGGATCGAGGCGGCCAGGGCCGCTGAGGACACGCACGGCGCCCCGGTCCGGGACATCCGCGCGCGACTGCACGAGCACGGCTCCGTGGCCCGGGTGGCCGATGGCCTCATCGATGAGGCCATGGCGCGCGGGGACTTCGACAATCTTGCCTATGCGGGCAAACCGCTGCCGGGCGGGGGTGCGGCCCACGACCCCGACTGGTGGCTCAAGGGCCTGATCCAGCGTGAGCACCTCTCCGGCATAGGTCCCGAGGCGCTGTTGCTGCGCCGCCTGGACGCCGGGTTCGACGACGAACTGGCCACCCTGCCCGACGAGCGGTCCGTGCGCGCGGCCGTCGCGGAGTTCAACTACCGGGTGGTGCACGCCCGCATGCAGCTGCGTGGCGGCCCTCCGGTCGTTACGGCCACCCGCGACGCCGACGCGCAGGTGGCCCGCTGGCGGGAGCGCCGCGCCGGGCAGCGGCCCGCCCGGGAGCCGATGCCGGACGGCGGGGCCGTCGGGTCGGGTGCGGTGCCGGACCGCGCACCGGGCGGCCACCGAATCCGCGCCCGCTGGCTGCGCCGGCTGCTTTACGGCGAGAACGCCTGAAACACGCCGGGCCCCGGACCGAGTGACTCGGTCCGGGGCCCGTCGACTCCGGTGGGTGATCCCCTACCAGCTGGACTTCTTGATGCCAGGCAGTTCGCCGGCGTGCGCCATCTTGCGGAAGCGGACACGGGAAATGCCGAACTTCTGGAAGTTGCCGCGCGGGCGGCCGTCGATGGCGTCGCGGCTGCGCACGCGCACCGGCGAGGCGTTGCGGGGCAGCTTCTGCAGGCCCAGGCGGGCCGCTTCGCGGGCCTCGTCGGTGGCGTTGGGGTCAACCAGCGTCTTCTTCAGCTCGAGGCGCTTCGCGGCGTAACGCTCAACGATGACCTTGCGCTTCTCGTTCTTGGCGATCATAGACTTCTTGGCCATGGTTTAGCGCTCCTCTCGGAATTCGACGTGCTTGCGGATCTTGGGGTCGTACTTCATCAGGACCATGCGATCCGGGTCGTTACGACGGTTCTTGCGGGTCACGTACGTGTACCCGGTGCCCGCGGTGCTCTTGAGCTTGATGATCGGACGTACGTCCTTGTCCTTTGCCATTAGAGCTTCACCCCGCGAGCCAGGATCTCGGCAACGACCACGTCAATGCCGCGCACGTCGATGGTCTTGATGCCCTTGGCGGAAACCTGCAGGGTCACGTTGCGGCGCAGGGACGGAACCCAGTAGCGCTTCTTCTGGATGTTCGGGTCGAACCGGCGCTTGTTGCGGCGGTGCGAGTGCGAAATGCTATGCCCAAAGCCCGGCTCGGCTCCGGTCACCTGGCAGTGTGCTGCCATGATCACTCCTAGTTGCTTATAAAGGTAGACGATCCACAGGATGCGGACCGTGCGCGTCGACGGCGTCCGGCCAGGGCACGCCGCAACCCAAACCAGTGATGAAGTGGATGTTGCGGCACCGAAGCCAAATACAGGAATGCACGCAACTTGAGCCCCTAACTACCGGCCCGCGGGAGGACGATCACCGCAAACCGGAGCAATTGCACACGCTCCGCGCCACCTAGCGCCCATTCAGTCTAGATGCCAAGCGCCGTTTAAGGCGAATCTGCCCGGACGGTCCAGGTCCCCGAGGTCCTACCCGGCGATTCGGTGGGGCCTCAGTGACCGGGGCCGGCCGGCGCGTGCAGGTCCGGCCAGCGCGGGGCCAGGTTGTCGCCGCTGGAGACGCCGCGCAGCCGACGGCCCACCCACGGCCCGGCATACGAGCGGGCCCACCGGGCGTTGTCCCGCCACCCGTCCAGCCGCGTCCTGGCGGGCGCCGCCGGAAGTGGCGGCAGGGGCAGCCGGGCCTCTTCGCCGAGCGCCTCGAGCACCCGGTTGGCCATGTTGACGTGTCCCGGCGTGGACATGTGCATGCGGTCCACGTCCCACATGCGCCAGTCGTTGTACTCGTCGAACCGCCAGTAGTCCACCAGCTGTGCGCCGTGCCTGTCGGCGACCTCGCGCACCAGCTCGTTGTACACGGCCGTGCGCCCGCGCACGCCCCGGAATACCTTGGAGGCGCTCGCGTCGAAGCCGGTGAACAGCAGCACCGTGGCGCCCGTGGCAGCCAACCGGGCCACGGCGTCGTCGTACGCGGCGACCATGGCGTCGATGTCGACCCGCGGGCGGAGCAGGTCGTTCACGCCGGCGTACACGGTCACGAGCGTCGGCTCCAGCGCCAGCGCCGGCTCGATCTGCTCGGCCAGGATCTGGCGCATCTTCTTGCCGCGCACGGCCAGGTTCGCGTACCCGAATCCGTCCCGGGTGGCGGCCAGCTGCCCGGCCAGCCGGTCGGCCCAGCCGCGCACCCGGTTGGGCAGCGCCGGGTCAACATCGCCCACGCCCTCCGTGAACGAATCCCCCAGTGCCACGTACCGTGCTGCAAACTCCACGCCACTTCTCCTTCCAACGGCCGGCGGCCCGGCCCTCATTAGACTAATCCCATGATTTCGTTGCACGGACGCCGGTGACCGGCACCATCGAGCGGCAGACCATCTGGGGGGCGCGGTACCGCGGCGCAACGATCGGCTTCTTCGGCCTGGCCTTCATGGTGGCGTACTCGTCGGCGGCCATCACCACGGCCATGCCGCGCGCCGCCGACGAACTGCACGGACTGCCCCTGTACGGACTGGCGTTCGCCGTCACCATGGCCACGTCCGTGGTGACCATGACAATCGCCGCCGCCTGGATCGACCGGGTGGGACCGCAGAAACCGCTGCTCACCGGCGTGGCCATCTACGTGGCCGGCCTGACCCTGGCCGCGGCCGCACCCACCATGGAGGCACTCGTGGCCGCCCGCGCGCTGCAGGGCATCGGCACCGGGTTCGACAGCGTCGCCCTGTACGTGGCGATTGCGCGCGTCTTTCCGGCCCGGCTGCGCCCGAAGATGTTCGGCGCGCTGGCCGCCGCCTGGGTGCTGCCGTCCATCGTGGGCCCGGCCCTGTCCGGCATCATCACCGACCACTTCGGCTGGCGTTGGGTGTTCGCCACGGTGCCGGTGCTGGCCACGGTCGCCGCGGTCGTCGTGTATGCCGGCACGCGCGGCGGCGGCATGAACGGGACCGCGCCGCCGGAAGCAACGGACGACGACGGGACGTCGCCGACCGCGCGGAAGGGCGCCGGGCTGGGTGGGAGCCCGTGGCGGAAACCCCTGTGGGCGGCCGTCGCGGCGGCCTCGGTGCTGGCCTTGGGCGACGCCAGTGCGCGCACGCAGCCGTGGTGGGCCCCGGAACTGGCGGCCGCCGTCGTGCTGCTGGCCATCTCGGTGCCCAGGCTGCTGCCGACGGGCACGTGGCGGGCGGCGCGGGGGCTGCCGGCGCTGGTGCTGATGCGCGGGCTGCTCGGCACGGCGTTCAGCATCGCCGACGTGTACCTGCCGCTGCTCATGATCGACCAGCGGGACCTGCCGGCGTCGCTGGCCGGACTGTCCCTGACGGTGGGCGGGGTGACGTGGTCGATCGGCGCGTGGCTGGCGGGCCGGGGGACGCCCACGCCGGCCTGGAGCCTGCGACTGGGCGCGCTCGGCGTGCTGCTGGGGCTCCTGATCGCCGCGCTCGTGCTGCTGCCGGCCATGCCGGTGTGGATCGCCTGGGCCGGGTGGGCCGCGGCCGGGCTGGGCATCGGCCTGGCGTACCCGACGCAGTCGGTGCTGGTGCTGGCGAAGTCCGCCCCGCACGAGCAGGGCCGCAATTCCTCGGCCCTGGCGTTGAACGAGACGCTGACGACGGCGGCCGCGCTCAGCGTGGTCGGCGCCCTGTTCGCGGCCCTGCTCGGGACGGGCATGGCCGGCTACGGTGTGGCCTTCGCTGCCGCCGTGCTGTTGGCGTCCGCGACCGTTGCGGTGTCGTGGCGGGCGTAGGCGTCCACGTCAGTTGGGGCCGCCCAGGCACCGGTCGTCGGGGTCGATGGTGCGCATGATGCGCCGGCCGATGTCGGTCAGCTGGCGTGCCTGCGCCTTGGTCAGGGGGTCGAAGACCAGGCTCCGGACGGCTGCGACGTGGCCGGGCGCGGTCTGGACGACCTTGGCCCAACCGTCCCCGGTGAGGGTGGCGAGCGTGTAGCGGCCGTCCGTGGGATCGGGGGTGCGACGTACCCAGCCGCGCTTCTCGAGTCGGCCGACGACCTGGGACAGTCGCGGGAGCGCGGATTCGGCGAACTTGGCCAGCTTGGTCATCCGCAGGGTGCGGTCGGGTGCCTCGGAGAGGCCGGCCAGCACCTGGTATTCGAAGTGGCTGATTCCCGCGTCGCGTTGCAGTTGGGCGTCCAGGGCCGACGGCAACCGCATCAGGACGCTGGCAAGGGCAAACCACGCCTGGCGTTCCTCCTCGTCGAGCCAACGCGGTTCCTCGGGTGTTTCCATGGGGCCAAGCGTAGCGCGCAGCACTTCATGCGTGAAACGCCTCCTTGTGAAAATCACTTGCACCATGAAGCAATCTGCCATAGTGTTGACTTCACGATTGAAGTAAAACCATGAAGGGGTGTTGCCACCGTGAACGTCATCTTGTGGACCATCGCGAGCGTGCTCGCCGTCGCATTCCTGGGCGCCGGCGCCATGAAGCTCCTCCAGCCGAAGGCGAAGCTCGCCGTCTCCGGCATGGGCTGGACGCAGGACTTCGCCCCCGCCGCGATCAAGGCCATCGGCCTGCTGGAGTTGCTCGCCGTGGTCGGATTGATCCTGCCCGGCATCCTGCACATCGCGCCCGTACTGGTACCGCTGGCCGCAGTCGGTCTCGTCGCGCTCATGGTTGGCGCGGCGGTGACGCACGCCCGCCGCCGCGAGCCGCAGATGATCATCATCAACGTGGTCCTGCTCGTCCTGGCCGCCGTGGTCGTGTGGGGCCGCTTCGGACCGTACGCCTTCACGACGTAGGACACACCGCCGGACGTCGACCGGCCGTTCCTTGGCACGGCCGCGTCAGGCCGTCTGCAGCTCTCCCCCGGCCGCCACGAGCCGCGCGTAGGCACCTCCGGCGGCCAGCAGCGAAGAGGGCGTGCCAACCTCCACGATGGATCCACCGGACAGCACGGCCAGCTGGTCGGCCGCCTCGACGGTGGAGAGCCGGTGGGCGATGGTCAGCGTGGTGCGGCCGACGGCGATCCGGTCGAGCGCGGCCTGCACGGCCGCCTCGGTCGTGTTGTCCAGCGCCGACGTGGCCTCGTCCAACAAGAGCACGCGCGGGTTGCGCAACACGGTCCGGGCAATGGCGATGCGCTGCTGCTCACCGCCGGAGAACCGGTACCCGCGCGCCCCCACGACGGTGTCCAGGCCGTCCGGCAGCCCGGCCACCAGGTCGGCGATCTGCGCCGCGGCCAGTGCGTCCCACGACTGCGCGTCCGTGGCTTCCGGGGCGGCGAGGCGCAGGTTGTCCCGGATGGACGCGTGCACCAGGTACGTCTCCTGGGACACGACGCCCACGATCCGGGCCAGCACGTCCGGGGCGATGTCCCGGACGTCCACGCCGTCGATCGTGACCCGGCCGCTGCTCGCGTCGTGCAGGCGCGGCAGCAGCGAGCCGAGCGTGGACTTCCCGGACCCGGTGGGCCCCACGATGGCTGTCGTGCTGCCGGCCGGGAGCGCAAGGTCGATGCCGCGCAAGACTTCAGGGCCGCCGTCGTACGCGAATCCGACACCCTCGAAGCGGACGTCGCCGCGCACCCGCGCCGGGTCCAGCGGGACGGGGTTGGCCGGCGCCGTGATGCCGGGGGCCAGGTCGAGGTATTCGAAGATGCGGCTGAACAGGGCCATGGCCGTGACCCATTGGACGCCCACGTCCAGCAACCCCATGACGGGGCGGAAGATGGTGCCCTGCAGCGCCGTGAACGCCACAAGCGTGCCGATGCTCATGCCGGCGCCCGGGAGGCCCGCGGCCAGGTAGATGAGCGCCGGGATGGCGGCGAAGATGATGGTCATGGTGGCCATGCGCCAGCGGCCCGCCAGTTGCGAGCGCAGTTCCAGGTCGATGAGCCGCGCGGAGCTGTCGGTGAACTTCCCGGCGTTGCGGCCGGTGGTGCCGAGCGTCTTGGCCAGCCGGATGCCGGAGACGCTCAGCCCCTCCTCGACCTGCCCGTGCAGCCCGGCCAGTCCGGCCTGCCGGGCGCTGGTGACGTCGCGGCGGAGCAGGGCCACGCGGCGGGAGAACCACACGGCCGGCGGGATGACGAGCAGCGAGAGCGCGGACAGCCGCGGCGAGAGCGCCACCATGGCGATCGCCGTGGCCACGGCCGTGGTCAGGTTGGACGCGACGGATGTGGCGGTCGACGTGATGACGGCCTGCATGCCGGAGATGTCGTGCGTGAGCCGGGATTGCACGTCGCCGCTGCGGGTGCGCGTGAAGAATCCAAGCGACTGCCGTTGCAGGTGGGTGAACATGCTGGTGCGCAGGGCGTGCATGACGCGTTGGCCCATGGCCGTGGCCAGCCACGTTTGCACGACGCCGAGCAGCGCGGTCGCGGCGGCCACCGCGATGAGCCCGCCGGCCAGCCAGAGCAGCAGCCCGATGTCCTTTTCGGGCAGCGCCCGGTCGATGATGGCGCGGACCAGGAACGGCTGGGCCAGGCCGATGACGCTGGCGGCGCTAATGAGGAGAACAACGACGGCGATGGTCGCCTTGTGCGGGGCGAAGAGGGCCGCGATGCGGCGCAGGCGCACGGGATGCCGTTTCAACTGGCCGCGGTCGGCGGGATTGATGCGGCCGGGGCCGCCCCGACCGCCGCCGGTGCTGGGGTGGGGTTCTGCCATGGGCGTTTTCCTCCTGTCCTCCGGGGATGTGCGTCCGGGGGTGGAAAGGGGTGCGGGATTCGCACCCGACACGCCGAGGTTACCTCACTATGTGGTTATAGGACAAATGCCCGGACCGTTCTTGGCCGCCAGACCTAGGACGGTGCTGAACAATGTGGGTGGC
>NZ_RWKQ01000058.1 GCF_003946885.1 Specibacter cremeus
CCATTATCCCAGGAAAGCCGCCATTCCGCACTCAGACCCACCGATTCTTGATCTCGATTCTGGACGTTCTGAATAACCCTCATGGGGTCTTTTACGATCAGCGGGCACTGCACCTTCACGAATCTGACGGTTCGGGCGATGCCATACAAGAATGCATTCTTCGTCAAATCCCCCCACGACATGGCTACGCTCTCAAGCTGCATCGTGCACGGGGAGCCTGGCGCCAAATACCCGGCTATCTGGTGCGAGGGCGGCACGCTCGTGCTCAATCAGGTCACCGCACTGTCTGACCCTGAGCAGTACGCCATACAAATCACCGAAAACGCGAAGCTGCATGCAACTGCTTCACACCTGGGCACGTTGCGTGTTGACGCTGCGAAAGCAGACTTGATTGACTCGGCGACGAGTTACCTCCATCTCACTGATGGCGCACGCGTCAGTACCTTTGGCGCGCATCGGGGCTTCTCCCTGCCAGGGATGAGAGTGTTTAGCGTTTCAGGCCGCTCGGTGTCCCATTTCTCACGGCTGGTGCTTGGTGGCGGGTACGAGGAAGGATTCGCGCAGGACAGCATCATCCACATCGATAACCTCTCGCAAGAAGACAACGGATCCTTCTCCGTGATGACAAAAGATGGTGCCCGGGTCATCACCGCAAGCTCGGCCGTTGACGTTGTTGACCGTGATGCAAAACCAAGCGAACCTGCACCCCCGGCCGGCCCCAAGACGATCCACTGGCAGGTTCAGCAGGCGCACGAGTTCAGCACCAAGATTGCGCCGTTGGTAGATCCCGGTGACACCATAGTCCTGGAAGAAGGTGACTACACCCTGGACGACGTCGAGTGCCTGTTCCTCGGTGCAAATCTCACGGGTCAGGGGCAGCGCCTAACAAGGCTCCACGGCACAATTGCCGGCATCGCTTCGGGTAAAGCCACAGTGAGCAACCTCACGATTTGCGCGCCAGGTGCTGAGCGGCATGCGGTCCGCGCCGACCAAAGCGGGGCTCAACTAACGCTCGAAAACGTCACTCTACAGTCCGCCACGAATTCGCAGGCTCCCGCACTTTTCGCATCCGCCGGGGCAGTGCGCCTGAAAGGATGCGAAGTGGCTGCCTCGTCTGGTGGGGCTGGCACCCTAGGCCAGGTGTGGGTCGTTGCCAATACGCAATTTGAAGCCCAGAAAAGTGACCTCGGCTGGTTCTATGCTGAACGTGGGGCACAAACCACCCTCTCTGACTGCACTTCATACAAGCTCAGCGCTGACTCCGGTGCGACAATCAACGCGATCGACAGGCATCACATACTCGCCAATGAATGTGATCAGTACGAGTTGTGGGTAGGAAACGGTGGGGTGCTCAAGATTCAAGATCTCACCACCTCTTCGAACGGGCTTTGCGCCCGGCTTGAGGGCGGTGCCATTACCCTCGCAGACTTCGGCTCCGTTGAGGGTGAAACGTTCACTGTACACAAGGTTCACGGCGAAGT
Source organism: Specibacter cremeus (assembly GCF_003946885.1). Lineage (GTDB taxonomy): Bacteria > Actinomycetota > Actinomycetes > Actinomycetales > Micrococcaceae > Specibacter > Specibacter cremeus. The sequence goes on from NZ_RWKQ01000058.1 coordinate 1,482, forward strand.
AGGCGGCATCGATCCGGGCGCATACGACCTGTATGAGCATGATGAAAACGGTGATCTCGTGCTGGTGCACGAGGCGGCAAGAGGCCAGACCACTCAGCAACAGGGGGATGATGGACTCCAGCAGCCGTCATCCGCTGGCTCAAATGACTACCCCGTTTTCACGTCTGGTTCAAGTCGCCCCGGCGCATCCGACGGCGACAGCCCCGCCCCCCTCGCTGAATTGAACGCACTTGTTGGCCTCGGGAAAGTCAAGCTGCAGGTGCAGGGTTTTGTGAACACGGTGAAACTGCGGCAAAAGCGCGCAGACCTTGGACTCCCGGCGGAGGACGAGTTCACGCTTCACAGCATGTTTCTTGGCAACCCAGGCACCGGCAAGACCACGGTCGCCCGCCTGATCGGAAAAGCCATGTATCAGGCTGGCGTAGTGGAGAACGACAGTTTCGTCGAGGCGGGGCGCGCCCAGCTTGTCAGCGCGAATATTGGTGGCACCGCAAAGCAGACCCGCACGTTGCTTGAGAGTGGGCGCGGCGGCGTGATCTTCATCGATGAGGCGTACTCTCTGGCGAGCGAAGACTCGGCCGGGTTCGCTGAGGAAGCGGTGACTGAGATCCTTGCCTTCATGGAGAACCACCGCGGAGACACAATGGTTATTCTCGCGGGCTATAACGACAAAATGCATGAGCTGCTGGCGGTGAATGAAGGGTTGAAGTCACGCATCAAGCACCGCTTTGACTTCGAAGACTACTCGCCTGCAGAAATTGCAGAGATCGGGTTGAACGAACTTGCCCGCGGCCAGTACACAGTGAGTGAGGAAATGTACCGCCGCATCATCGGCACCGCTTATGCGCAGAGCCCAGATCGCAGCAATGCCAGGTGGGTGAGGAACTTCAATCAAGATCTGCGTGCCACGCAGGGCGAGCGGGTGATCCTCATCGATGACCCCACCAGGGATAACCTCATTTCCATTCTTGTCGAGGATCTCCATGCGATCGCTGGGGGCGCCCCCGAGTCACGCGAGACAAAACTCGCTGAAAACCTTGCCGAACTCGATGCCATGATTGGTCTCGCGAAGGTGAAAGAGTGGGTACGTTCGCTCGCAGACCAAGCCACCGTGAACCAGCGCATGATCGAGTTCGACGGTGCGACGGACCGCCCGAACTACCATGTGGCGTTTACCGGAAACCCCGGTACCGGCAAGACCACGGTCGCGCGGATTATCGCCGAAATCTTCCATTCTCTCGGGATTCTCGCCACGCCGGCCGTGGAGAGCATCAGTGCAAGCCAATTGATTGGCAAATACCTGGGACATTCAACCCACAATACGAACAAAGCCTTTGATGCCGCGATGGGCGGTGTTCTGTTCATCGATGAGGCACACCAGTTGCGAACCAAGAAGCATACCAACAACGCTTTGCGGCAAGAGGTTGTCGATGCGATGATCACCCGCTTGGAGGATGACCGTGACAAGTTCGTCGCAGTCTTCGCCGGGTATACCGATCAAATGCATGAATTCTTCGAGTCTGATCCGGGCCTGAAATCGCGCATCCCTGCTGAAATCGAATTTCCTGATTACACCTCTGCAGAGGTTGCAGAGATTGCGGCTGCCGTGCTCTCAAAGAAGTGGCAATTCAATGGCCCACTCTTCACCGCGATAGCAGTCGCCACCTACGATTCGCTGCCGGCGACAGAACGGAGCAATGGCCGCTGGGCCCGCACCTTTACAGAGAAAGTTATTGCACGGCACAACACGTACTTGGTCAACAATGACGTGCACGGTGAGGACATGAAGCGCATCCAAGACGAAGTACTGCGAGAATTCGCGCCGTAGTACGATACTCACGCTGTCGGGGTCCCGGCGGCGAACACGGGCTTGGTGTCCATGGCCGGGTGCCGCCGTCGTACCTTTGATGTACGACGGTGGCACCCGGCTTTTCGGGGCACAGTTGCATTAGGCGGTGGCCGGCTCCCAGCCGATCGCCGGGGCGATGTGCGCGGCGATGTTGGCCAGCATCTTCACGTTGTAGTCGACGCCCAGCTGGTTCGGCACCGTGAGCATGAGCGTGTCGGCGGCCCGGACGGCCTCATCGGCGGCCAGTTCGCGGGCCAGCACGTCCGGTTCGCCGATGTAGCTCTTGCCGAAGCGGGACACGAATCCGTCGATCACGCCCACCTGGTCCTGCGCGTCCGCCTGGCCGCGGAGCCCGAAGTACATCCTGTCCTCGTCGTCGACGAGGGGGATCACGCTGCGGCTGACCGAAACCCGGGGCTCAAAGGAGTGCCCGGCCTCCCGCCAGGCCTCCCGGAACAGGCCGATCTGCTCGGCCTGCAACTGGTCGAACGGGACGCCGGTGTCCTCGGTGAGCAGCGTCGAACTCATCAGGTTCATGCCCTTCCCGGCCGCCCACACGGCCGTCTGGCGGGAACCGGCCCCCCACCAGATCCGCCGATCCAGCCCGGGCGATTGGGGGTGCACGGGCAGCAGCGCCGCGCCGTCGCCCAGGTGAATGTGCGGCGCCGGACGCGCCACCCCGGCCCCGGAGATCGCGCGGCGGAAGATTTCGGTGTGCCGGCGGGCCATGTCCGCGTCGCTCTCGCCGTCCGCCGGCACGTGGCCGAACACGGCGGCGCCGTTCAGCGCCGGTTCGGGCGAACCGCGGCTGATGCCCAGCTGTAGCCGGCCGCCGCTGATCAGGTCGGTGGCCGCGGCCGTTTCGGCCATGTACAGCGGGTTCTCGTACCGCATGTCGATGACGCCCGTGCCGATCTCGATCCGGCTGGTGCGCGCGGCGATGGCCGCCATCAGCGGGAACGGGGAGGCCTGTTGGCGGGCGAAGTGGTGGACCCGGAAGAAGGCCCCGTTGACGCCGAGCTCCTCCGCGGCGACGGCCAGGTCGATTCCCTGCAGCAGGGAATCGCCGGCCGTCCGGGCCCGGGAACCGCGTCCCGGGCCCCAGTGGCCGAACGACAGGAAGGCTATGCGCACGGACGGGCCCCGGGCCGTCAGTGGCGCTTGATGTGCGCCACGGGATCGGCATGGTCGGCCGCCTCGTCCTTGGCCTTCTTCTCGGCCCGGCGCGCCTTGATGGCGGCGCCCTTGTCTATCTTCTTGTGTTCGTGGTGGTGCGGACTCTTGTCAGGCATGACTTCCTCCATTGCCGTTGGACGGTCCGGGCCGGTAACGCCCGAACCTCCCCCACTTCGTAGGTTACGCCCGGCGTCTCCGGTGGTCGAGGTCGTCGACGCCCCGGGGTCTCGACAAGCTCGACCACCGGTGATTGAGCTTGTCGAAATCACCGGTCTCGACAAGCTCAACCACCGGCGACGGGGTCAGGCGTCCTGCCGCCAGGAATGCCACAGCGCCGCATATGCGCCGTCGCGGTCCAGCAGCTCGGTGTGGGAGCCGAGCTCCGTGATCTTGCCGCGTTCGACGACGGCGACGCGGTCGGCGTCGTGCGCCGTGTGCAGCCGGTGCGCAATGGCGACGACGGTCCGGCCGGCCAGCACGGCGCTGAGCGAGGACTCGAGGTCGCGGGCGGCCTGCGGGTCGATCAGCGACGTCGCCTCGTCCAGCACCAGCGTGTGCGGGTCGGCCAGCACCAGCCGCGCCAGGGCCAGCTCCTGCGCCTGCGCGGGCGTCAGGTTGTGGGCACCCGAACCGACCTCGGTGGCCAGCCCGTCCGGCAACGCGCGCACCCACGCCAGCGCGCCGACGTCGTCCAGGGCGGCGAGGATTTGCGCATCGGTGGCGCCGGCCTTGCCCAGCCGCACGTTGTCGGCCAGCGTGCCGACGAACACGTGGTGTTCCTGCGTCACCAGGGCCACCTCGCCGCGCAGCTCGTCCAGCGGCCGGTCCACCAACGGCACACCGCCCACCCTCACGGCGCCGGCCGTGGGTGCATGGATGCCGGCGATCAACCGGCCCAGCGTCGATTTGCCCGCGCCGGAAGGGCCCACCATGGCCAGCCGCTCCCCCGGCACCAGCTCCAGGTCGATGCCGTGCAGCACGTCGTGCCCCTCGCGGTACGCGTAACGGGCCCGTTCGACGACGATGTCCTCGCCGGCCGGCACGGCGTCCGTGGCCGTCCGGTCGGCGCGGACGTCGCGGATGCCCCAGATGCGGGCCAGCGACGACGCGCCCACCTGGATCTCGTCGATCCACATGATGAGCAGGTCCACCGGGTCGATGATCTGCACGGCGTACAGCGCCACGGTGGCGACCATGCCGGCCGTGACCGTGCCGGTCGACGCCAGCCAGCCACCCCACAGCAACACGGCGGCCACGGGCAGCCAGAACGAGAACTCGGCCGCCGGGAACAGCACGGAGCGCAGCCGCAGCGTGTACCTTTCGGCCTCGAAGCTGCCACGCAGGGCCGCGTCGATCCGGGCCCGGCGGTGCCGGCCCAGGCCCAGCGCGTCGACGGTGCGGGCGCCCTCGATCGTCTCCGTGATGGCGCCGTTGAGCACCGCGTAGCTTTCCCGTTCACGCAGGTACCCGGCCGTGGCACGGCGCAGGTACCAGCGGGTCACCGGCACCAGCAGCGGCAGCCCGACCAGCAGGCCGAGCGCCAGGACGGGGCTGGCGACGACGGCGGCCGCCGCCGTCAGCACGATCGTCGCCACCGAGACGAGCACCTGGGGCACGCCGAAACGAACCGTGTAGGAGACGGCATCGACATCGTTGGTGGTGCGCGAGACCAGGTCGCCGGTGCCGGCCTTCTCCACGGTCGACAGCGGCAGACTCGTCACCTGCTCCATGAACTCCTCGCGCAGCTGGGCGAACACCTTCTCGCCGAGCACCATGCCGCGGCGCTGGGCCAGCCGGGACAGGACAGTCTGGACCAGCACGAACCCCACCAGCGCCGCCGCCAGCGAGCTGACGAACCCGGCCGTGGTGCCCCGCGTGACGGCGTCGACGAGCCGGCCCAGCAGGAACGGGCCGGCCAGCCCGGCCACGGCGGCCAGGATATGCAGGCCCACCACCAGGGCCAGCGGACCGCGGTGCATGCGGATCAGGCGCAGGCTCTGCGCCTTGACCATGGCCGGATCGGCCACCGGCAGCTTGTTGTCGGCCATCAGGTGCTCCTTCCCGAAGTCACGGAATCAGTTTCCTCGCCACGGCCGGTGCCAACGCCGGTGCCCCGATCGGCACCAAGATCACCGTCGAGGTCGGCGCCGCGGATGACCACGGCGCGGTAGGCGGGCACGGTGGCCAGCAGTTCGTGGTGCGTGCCGGTGGCGGCCAGCCGGCCGCCGTCCAGGAACAGTACGGTGTCCATGGCGCCGAGCATCAGCGGGCTGGCCGTCACCACCACCGTGGTCCGCCCGGGGTCGGTGCCGCGGCGCGCGTGCAGGTTCGCCGCGATCCGCGCCTCGGTGTGCGCGTCGACGGCGCTGGTCGGCTCGATCAGCACCAGCACCTCCGCCTCGGTCAGCACGGCGCGGGCCAACGCCAGGCGCTGGCGCTGCCCGCCGGAGAAGCCGCGGCCCTTCTCCGCAACCTCGTCGTCGAGCCCGTCTTCCAGCCCGTCAAACACGTCGTCGACGCTGGCGACGTCGATCGCGGCCAGGATGGCCGCGTCGTCGTGGCGGCCGGCCGGGTCCAGTTCCTCGCGCAGCGTCCCGGTGAACAGCTGCGGTTCGACGTCGGAGACGACGATCCGCGAGCGCACCTCGGCCAACGGGGCCAGGTGCAGCGGGATGCGACCCCAGCGCACCGGGGCGGCCCGCAGGTTCTCGTCCTCGAACCGGCCCAGCCGGCGGGCCAGGCCGGCTGAGGCGGCGGGGTCGGCGGACACGATGCCCGTCATGCCGCCGGGCTGGACAGCCACGCCGGTGGTCGAATCGACCAGGGCTGAGGGGCCGTCCGGGGCCGGCCGGCGCGGGTCGTCGTCGCTGACCGCGGACGGCGTCGAGAGCACGTTGATGATCTTGCGGGCGCCGACGTGGGCGCGGATGAATCGGGACACGGCGTCGGAGGCGTTGCGGATCGGCGAGACCAGGAACACGGCGAACCCGTACAGGGCCACCAGCTGGCCGGCCTCGATCTGCCCGCCGACGGCCTGCAACGCGCCGACCCACGTGAACGCGATGCTGAACACGCCCACGATGAGCACCTGCACGGCGTCCAGGTCGGCCAGCGAGTACGCCACCTGGTTCCCGGCCAGCTGTGTTTCGCGGGACCGCTCCCGGTACCGTTGCACGAAGATGTGCTCGCCGCCGATGCCGCGCAGCACGCGCAGCCCGGCCACGGTGTCCGCGCCGAGCGCCGTCATCTTGCCGGCCGCCTCGCGCTGCTCACGCTGCCTGGCCTGCAACGGCTTGATCACGAACAGCAGCAGGGCCCCGCACAGCGGCACACCCAGCAGCACCACCAGGCCCAATTGCCAGGAGATGCCGAACACCAGGACGGAGACCACCAGGTAGCCGACGATCGACCCGGCCAGCCGTGCGGAGACGTCGAAGATCTCGCCGATGCGCATGGCGTCGGAGGCGGTGGTCGAGACGACCTCGCCGGTGGAGAACTTCTGCGGCAGGGCGTCGCCGCTGCGCGTGACCTTGTGCCCCACGAGCTGTGCGGACCGGAACGCGGCCTGCATCCAGTTGCTCACGGCCATCCGGTGCCGCAGCACCGAGGACCCGGCCTGGACGATGGTCAGCCCCACCAGCACCGCCGCCCAGTACAGCAGCCGGCCCGAGTCGCGGGCCACGATGCCCTGGTCGACGGCCCGTCCCAGCGCATACGGGATCAGGGCCAGCGCCACGGTCCAGACGGACCCGTAGAGGATGCCAAGGGCCAGGGTGCCGCGCTGGCCGCGGGCGAGCCACAGCAGGTAGCGGGTCGGGGAACGGAGGTCTGGTTTGCCGGGATCGGGGAACGGAAAAGCGCGCACAATGGCCTTCTGGAAGTTGGTGGTTGGTGTGCAAGGAGTCGGACATGGGGGTTCAACGCCTGCGTGCGGCGCGTCGGTAACCGACGGGCACTCTCAGGCGGAACGGGGGCCGGGGCTCAATTCAGTGACAACACACTAACTGAGCGTAGTCGAATATTCGTCCCCATGGAAGGGCTCGCGAGACGAACGACGCCGGCGGGCCGGGTCGGTCGCGCGGGCGCCGGTCCCCGGCACCCGTCTCATAAGATGGGAGTGGAGCGAACGACCTGGGGGTGAAGGAGGATGGTCCCGTGGCCTTGGATGACGCGGCCCGTCACGACCTGCTGGTCCAGCGCGTGGCACACCGCTACTACATCGGCGGCGCCAACCAGGGCGAGATCGCCGGCGCCGAGAACCTGTCACGGGCCAGCGTGTCCCGGCTGCTGGCCGAGGCGAAGCGTCGCGGGGTAGTGCAGATCCACATCGGGCCGCCCGTCGACCGGATGCCGGCGCTGGAGAAGACCATGCGCGAGCGCTTCGACCTGGTGGACTGCGTGATCGCCATGGACCGGCCGCGCTCGCTGTATGCGAAAAACAACCGGCTCGGCTATGTGGCCGCCCGATACCTGGAAAGCCACCTGGACGGCGTGCGCCAGCTGGGCGTCGCGGCCAGCCGGACACTGTCGTCCGTGGCGAAGGCCCTGGGACCGGGCTCGAATCCGGAGCTGACGGTGATCGACCTGCTCGCCTGCCCGTCCCGTCTGGACCGCTCGGGTGACGAACGCATCCATGTGGGCGAGCACATCGCCCAGCAGCTGGGCGCCGGGTTCATCCCGCTGCCGGCGAACTTCATGTTCCGCGACCCGGCGCTGCGGGACCGGGCGATGGCCATCCCGGAGGTGGGCGAATCGCTGGCCCTGGGAGTGCAGAGCGACCTGGCGCTGCTGGGGCTCGGATCCATGCAACGATTCGACGGGACGGGCACGTACAGTCCGCTGTCACCGTCGGCGCTGGCCGAGCTGGAGTCACGCGGGGCCGCCGCACACCTGTGCGGGCACTTCTTCGACGCCGACGGGCGCCCGATGGCCTCCGAACTGTCCGAGCGGCTGATCGGCATCACGCTGCCGGACCTGCTGAGGATCCCGCGCCGGCTCATGGTGACGGCCGGACCGGCCAAGGTTGTGCCGTTGGCCGCCGCCATCCGCGGACGGTACGTAAACGAACTCGTCACCGAGGAGGCGACCGCGCGGGCGCTGCTCGAGCACGTCGGCGGTTGAGCGACCCCGGTGATTGAGCGACCCCGGTGATTGAGCTTGTCGAAATCACCGAGGGTCTCGCTCCCCAGCCGCTCCCCACCCTCGCAAGCTCGGGCGGGGCCCCTCGCGGCCGTGGGCCCAGGCTCGACCACCGGCNGCGTACGCCGCCGTGTGGCCGCCTTCCTAGGCTGGCTGCATGGAACTGAGGTGGATGCGGACTTCCGCCGCCATGACACGCGGGTTCCGGTGGTCCTCGCACCCGCCGGCGTTGTTCCCGCGTCAGGTAGGCGTGGCTCCCGTGCTGACCAGCGCCCCGATCGGGTCGGTCAGCGCTTCGGCGGCGACGGCCACGGCCAGGGCTGGGAACAGCTGCCCAGCAGCCCACGGCCCGGTGGCAATACCGCACGGAAATCCAAGCCTGGCGGTTCCAATGCGACGGGCGGTTCCGCCGGCGGGTTCCCGGTCCGCGGCGGCTCGATCGGGCCGGGTTCGTGTGGTTCGTTCATGTTTTCCCCCTTGCATACCGTGCGCTTCCCAACGGTGCAAGTGCTGGGTGACGCTGAACATCCATTGCACCACGGGCCACCGACAAACCAGTCCGGATGAGCGCCCCTACGCCCGACGGCGTAGAACCGGCGCGCAAAAACACGCCGGATGCGGTAGCGCCGGCGCCCTCAGGGACGACGACGGCGGCGTTGCCGCCGGCCCACACTGGTGGCATGACTTACACGAACCAGTCTCAAGTGACGACGCCCCCTCACACCAGGGCGCCACACACCAAACCCTCCGCCGGCGCAATCGCGCTTGACTCGGTCAGCAAGAGTTACGGCCCGGTGCATGCCGTGCGGGACCTCAGCCTGGAGATCAGCCCCGGCGAAACGGTGGCCCTGCTGGGCCCCAACGGGGCGGGCAAGAGCACCACGATCGGGATGCTGCTCGGCCTGGTGGCCGCCGATGCCGGCAAGGTCACCGTCTGCGGGCGGCAACCCCGGCTGGCCGTGGCCCACGGGAGGATCGCCGCCATGCTCCAGGACGCCGGACTCATGCCGGGGGTACGGGTCCGGGAGATCGTGGGACTGGCCGCCAGCCTGTATCCGGCACCCATGCCGGTGGGCCAGGCACTGTCCCTGGCCGGGCTGTCGGACGTGGCAAAACGGCGCGTGGACCGGCTCTCCGGCGGCCAGGCCCAGCGGGTGCGGTTCGCGATGGCCGCCGTGGCGAACCCGGAGATTCTTGTCCTGGACGAGCCCACCCGGGCGCTCGACGTGGCCGGACGGACGGAATTCTGGCAGGCCATGCAGGCCTATTCCGCCTCCGGGCGAACGCTGGTCTTCGCCACCCACTACCTGGACGAGGTCAGCGGAAACGCGAGCCGCGTCGTCGTCCTGATGCATGGCCAGGTGGTCGCCGATGGGGTCCCGGAGGAGGTCAGCAAGCTGGCCGGGGCCAGCACCATCCGGTTCACCGCCGATGCACGGCCGCCGCAGCTGGGCACCCTCCCCGGCGTGAGCGGCGTCTCCTGGCGGCACAATCGGGCCAGCCTGCGCACGGCGGAACCGGATACGACACTCCGGGCCCTGATGGCCCTGGACCTCGGCTGGCGCGACATCGAAATCACGCCCCCCAGTCTCAACGATTCATTTCTTATGCTCACCCAGGAAGGGTCCTGACCATGTCCTACCTTCGCCTCGAAATTGTCCGGATGCTGCGCGACCCCAAGTACCTAGCGCTCGCCGTCGGGGCCCCCATCGGCTTCTACCTCCTCTTTGCCACCCTGTTCGGCGGCTCGCCGGCCCAGCCCGGACAGCTCAAGGGCACCGTGGAGATCATGGTGGCCATGGCCGCCTACGGGGCCATCTGGGCCGTACTGTCCACCACCGCCCCGCGGATCGCCGAGGAACGCCAGATCGGCTGGCTCGAGCAGGTCCGGGCCATGCCCATACCGCCCCGGCGGGTGCTGGCCGCGAAGGTGATTGCCAGCGCCGCCACGGCGTTGCCGGCCATCATACTGGTCTGCCTGACTGCCGCCACGGTCAAGGGCGTCCAGCTCTCGGCGGGGCAGTGGACGGCCCTGGTCGCGGCCATGTGGGCCGGAAGCGCCGTCTTTGCCGCGCTGGGCATCGCGATCGGCTACACGATCGGGGCGGACGCCGCCTACCCCGTCAGCTACGGCCTCTACATGGCGATGTCCGCGATCGGCGGACTCTGGGTGCCGCCGGCCATCCTGCCCGAGGCCATGAGAAACGTCGCGCAGGCCCTGCCCACGTACCGCCTCGCCGACCTGGGCTGGAAGATCGCCGCCGGGCAGGCACCCACCGGGGCAAGCGTGCTCGTCCTGCTGGCGTGGGCGGTCGGGCTGTCCCTGGTCGCCTACCTGGCCATCCTGCGGCCGCGCGTGCGAGTGCGCACCAGGCACCCCGCCGCCGCCTGAGCCGCACCCGCCCGGACCTGCCGCCGCACCCGCGCCGGCAGGTCCGGGCGTGTGTAAGATCGTGGTGTGTTGGGCGCACAGTCGGCGTTGACGCAATGGCTACGCACCGAGGAATTCAAGGTCGAGTTGCTGTTGGCCGGCTCGGTGGCCTTTGTGGTGAGCATCGGCGTGTGGATCGAGCTGGCCTACGACGAGATCCGCCCACCGGCCGGGTTCCCCGCCTACGCCATCGGACTCGCCGCGTCGGCCGTGCTGGTGTTCCGGCGTCGTCGCCCGGTCCTCGTCTCCGTCGTCGTGCTGGTGCTGGTCCTCGTCTACCGCCTGCTGGGCTACCCGGGGGAGGCGCCCGCCGTCGTCTTTTTCGTGGCGTTCTACTCGGTCACGGCCCACGGCTCAGGTGCCCGATCGCTGCTGGTCGGGCTGGCCTTGCCCGTGGCGGCGGAACTCCTGCTGGTCATCCCGCCCTATCCCCAGCCCTGGTATTCGCCCGCGGTTCTCGCCCCCAGCGTCTGCATGGCCTCGGCGGTGATCCTCGGCGCGGCGGCCCGGCAACGGCGGCTGGCGGCGGAATCCGCGCTGGCACAATCCGCCGCCGACGCCGAGGCGCGGCTGCGCGACGCCCTGGCCCAGGAACGCCTCCGCATCGCCAGGGACCTCCACGACGTCCTGGCCCACACGCTCTCGGTGATCGCCGTGCAGACCGGGGTGGCCCTGGACTCGCTGCCCGGCAGCCCGGACCAGGCACGCAAGGCCATGCTGACGGTCCGCTCGCTCGTCCGGGAGGCGACACCGCAGCTGCATTCCTCACTGGGCGCCCTGCGCGGCGAGGCGGAGCCGCCACAGCTGGCCCCCCAGCCCGGCCTGGCCCAGCTGCCGGGCGTCGCCGAGCAGGCGCGGGCCGCGGGGCTGCGCGTCGAGCTGGTCCTGCCCCAGGATTTTTCGGCCGTCTCGCCGTTCGTCCAGCTCACCGCCTACCGGGTGGTGACCGAGGCCCTGACGAATGTGCTCCGGCACGCCGACGCCACCAGCGCGACCGCATCGGTCAGCTTGGCGGAGGGCACGCTGGTGATCGACGTGTGCGACGACGGGACGTCGCCGGGCCCGGCGGCCGGGGGCCTTGGCCTGGCCGGCATGCGCGAACGCGTGTCCCTGGCGGACGGCACGGTGCAGGCGGGCCCGGACCCGGCCGGCGGGTTCCGCGTGCTGGCGCGCATTCCGGCGGGCCGGCCGTGACGATCCGCATCGTGCTGGCCGACGACCAGCCGCTGATCCGGGAGGGGTTCCGGGCGATCCTGGAACGGAACCCGGACTTCCGGGTGGTCGGCGAGGCCGCCGACGGGGTGGAGGCGGTGTCCATGACGCGCCGGGTCCGGCCGGACATCGTGCTCATGGACATCCGCATGCCCGGGCTGGACGGCATCGCCGCCGCCGGGCAGATCTGCTCCGACCCTGCATTGTCCGCGTGCCGGGTCATCATCGTCACCACCTTTGAAATCGACGAATACGTGTACGCGGCCCTGCGGGCGGGCGCCAGCGGGTTCCTGCTCAAGAGCCTCGAGCCGGACGAGCTGCGCCGGGCGGTCGCGGTCGTGGCCGCCGGGGAGGCACTGCTGGCCCCAAGCGTCACCCGGCGCCTGATCGAGCAGTTCGCGGGCCGCCCCGGCCGCTCCCCCGGGTACGGGCACAAGCTCGGGTTCCTCACGGACCGCGAACGCGAGGTGGTGGGCCTGGTGGGCACGGGGCTGAGCAATGCCGAGATCGCATCCCGGCTGGGCATCAGCCCCACCACGGCGAAAACCCATGTCTCCCGGGCCATGCTGAAGCTTGACGCCCGCGACCGGGCGCAGCTGGTGGTGTTCGCCTACGACTCGGGGCTCGTCGCGGCCCCGGGGCCGTGACGGGGGCACCGCCGTCGTTCCTTAAAATGGAGCCATGACCGCAACGCTCGTGGCCAAGGACCTTTCCGGAGGCCACGCCCATCGCACCCTGTTCGCCAATCTCAACCTGACCGTCTCCCCCGGGGACGTGGTGGGTGTGGTGGGCGCGAACGGGGCCGGAAAATCCACCCTCCTCAAGCTGCTGGCCGGCGCCGACAAGCCGCAGGCCGGCATCGTCAGCACCGCCCCGCAGGACGCGTTCATCGGCTGGCTGCCGCAGGAGCACGAGCGCGTCGACGGCGAAACCATCGCCGCCTACATCGGCCGCCGCACGGGTGCCACGGACGCCACCCACGCCATGGAATCCTCCGCGGCGGCGTTGGGCTCCGGCAAGGCGGAGGATGGGGACCGCTACGCGACCGCCCTGGACCACTGGCTGGCCTGCGGGGCGGCGGACCTGGACGAAAGAATTCCCGTGACGCTGGGCGAACTTGGCCTGGACGTCGGCCCGGATGCGCTGATGACGGGCCTGTCCGGCGGCCAGGCGGCCCGCGTGGCGTTGGCCGCGCTGTTGCTGAGCCGGTTCGACGTCGTGCTGCTCGACGAACCCACGAACGACCTGGACCTGGCCGGGTTGGCCCGCCTGGAGGAGTTCGTCACCGGCCTGCGCGGCGGCGTGGTGCTCGTGTCCCATGACCGCGAGTTCCTGGCCCGCTGCGTCACCACGGTCGTGGAGCTGGACTTGGCGCAGAACAAGGTGGCGGTCTACGACGGCGGCTACGACGCGTTCCTCGAGGAGCGTGCCATCGCCCGACGGCACGCGCGCGAGGCGTACGAGGAGTTCGCGGACAAGAAGGCCGACCTCGTCGCCCGCGCCCGCACGCAACGCGAATGGAGTTCGCAGGGCGTCCGGAACGCCATGAGGAAGAACCCCGACAACGACAAGATCCGCCGCAAGGCCAGCGCCGAATCCTCCGAGAAGCAGGCGCAGAAGGTCCGCCAGATGGAGTCCCGCATCGCCCGGCTGGAGGAGGTGGCGGAGCCGCGCAAGGAGTGGGCGCTGCAGTTCAGCATCGGCGCCGCCCCGCGGTCGAGTTCCGTGGTCGCCACGCTCAACCAGGCCGTGGTCCGGCACGACGGTTTCACGCTCGGCCCGGTCTCGGTGCAGGTCAACGCCGGCGAGCGCATCGGCATCACCGGCCCCAACGGCGCCGGGAAGTCGACGCTGCTGCGGCTCCTGTTGGGCCGCCAGGAACCGGACGACGGCGGCGCCTCGCTGGGTGCCAGCGTCGCCGTCGGCGAGATCGACCAGACCCGCAGCCAATTCAACCCGGCGGTGCCGCTCGGCGAGGCGTTCGAGGCGCTCGTCCCGGACATGGTCCAGGCCGAGGTGCGCACCCTGCTGGCCAAGTTCGGCCTCAAGGCCGACCAGGTCACGAGCGCCGTGGGCAGCCTGTCCCCCGGCGAGCGCACCCGCGCGTCGCTGGCCCTGCTGCAGGCCCGGGGCGTGAACGTGCTGGTGTTGGACGAGCCGACGAACCACCTCGATTTGCCGGCCATCGAACAGTTGGAGGAGGCGCTGGACAGCTACGACGGGACCCTGCTGCTGGTCTCCCACGACCGGCGCCTGCTGGAGAACGTGCGGCTGGACACGCGCTGGGCCGTCGAGAACGGCGCCGTCACGATCCATGCGGGCGCCCCGGCGCTGCGCGGGATCCGGTCCGCCGGGGGCTCTTGACAAGCCCCTTGACAAGCGGGGAGCCAAGGCGCATTCTAAAAATATAAATCATGTTTTTAGAAGGAGAACACCATGGCCGCCAATGTCGCCCCCGCCCCCGCAAGCGGTTGGGCAAGTCACGCACTCCACAGGGCCCAGGCCGAGCCCGCGTACGGGGCGTTCCTGTTGTTGTGGATCGGTTTCATGGCGATCCCGATCATTTTCGGCCTGGACAAGTTCTTCAACCTCCTGACCAACTGGGAAGGCTACCTGGCCCCGTGGCTGGTCGGCATTTCCCCACTCAGCGCCCACGCGATGATGCTGGTCGTCGGCGTCGTGGAGATCTGCGCCGGCATCATGGTGGCACTGCGCCCCCGCTACGCCGCCTACATCGTGGCCCTGTGGCTGGCCGGAATCATCATCAACCTGCTGACGTACTCCGGATTCTACGATGTGGCCCTGCGGGACTTCGGCCTGCTGGTCGCCGCGCTGGCGCTGGCAGTCCTGGCCCGCACCTACACCAAGCCCGGCATTCGTCACGGCGGCATGAAGTAGCGCCGGCCCGGTCGAGCCGCAGGCCACCGCCCAACTCTGGGCGGTGGCCTGCGGCTCGCGCCTTCCTATTGCCTGACGGGCCGGGGCGCGCAAAAATGGGAAATGGACAGCGGGTGCCTGTTCAATGTTGCGGCTGGAGGCGTTCCCATGCTCCCCTTGAATGCCATTGACATGGACACGCTTGTGATGGCCCTTGAAAACCACTATTTGGACTACGACACGTTCTTCTGGCTGGACCCCTCCACGGGCGAAATCGCGCTCTGGGGCGAGGAAGCCGCCGACGAGGCCGAGGCGGAAGGATGGGACGTGGACGAGCGCGGCGGCATCCGGATCGAAGCCGTGGATTCCTCGGAGGGGTTCCGCGACATGGAGGATTTCATCGCCGGCGTGACCGAACCCATGTGCCGCAACCGCCTCCAACAGGCAATCAACCACAGCAGCCCGTTCCGGCATTTCAAGGACGCGCTGTATTCGTTCCCCAAGCATCAAACCGCCTGGTATGAATTCCACGACGGCCTCATGAAGCAGCGCGCCATCAGGTGGCTGGCCGAATGGGGCGTGGTGGACCAGGCGGAAGCCGACGCGGCCATCCGGGCACTCCAGGCACTCCGGGACACCCCGTAAGACATGCGTTTGATTCCTCGATAAGTGTGGGTGCGCCTTGGCAACACCCACACTTATCGAGGAATCAATGTCCGGCAAATCACAGTCCGGCGCGGGACGGATCGAGGACTACTTCTTCTCCTCGATCGTGACCGTCCAGGAATCGATGTTCGCGGCACGCACATCGAGGAAGTATTTGCCCGGCTTCTTGTGCAGCGCGGTCGTGTTCTTGCCCGGCTCGGACAGCATCAGCACCGGGATTCCACCGTCGGTGGCGATGTCCGTGCCCTCGGGCTCAAGGTAGACGGCGACGACGGCCATGTTGCCGGGCGCGCCCTTGAAGTCATACGTCAGCCGGGCCTCCGCGCCCGTCAGTTCGAAGACCTGGCTGGCCGTGTCGGCCGTCCCGTTCAGGGCCACCACCTCGGTCCACTTCGTGGCCGCGGCTTCCTTCGCGGGCGCTTTGTCGGACGGAGCGGTCGGAACCGCCGGGGCGGCCGCGACGGTCGGCGCCACCACACCGGCTTCCGGCGACGTGCCGCCGGCCGAGGCGGATGCGCCGGCCGTCGCACTGGTCACGGCGCCAATCACGACGAGGACGGCGGTCACGATCCATGCGGCGACCTTGCCCTTGGCGTACCCGGCCAGCGGACCGCCGCCCTTGTCCCGCTGCTTGCCGGCCAGCGTGATGATGAGGTCGGCCAGGGCCCAGACGCCCAGCCCGCCGAGCGTGACCAGCTTCAACACTCCAGTGCCGACCTTGCCCAGGTAGAACCGGTCCACGCCGAGGCCGCCGAGGAACAGGGACAGCAGCCAGGTCACGATGAACGACTTGGTGCCTTCCATGGAGGCCGGCGCGGCCGGATATTGCTGCGGAGCCGGGGCAAATGCGTTGTGCGTCATGATGTTTCCTTTCGTCGGCGCGACCGGGCGGCCGCGCGAATGTCTTGGGGTACCGCGTCCAAGGCGAGTGGACGAAGCTACTGCTTCTCCCACGTGCCACAGCGCGAAGACTTGAAGTCCTGGCCCGCGGCCAGCGTCACGGAGGGCCGTCCGCCGCCGGGAATGTCGTTGTTGATGATGTCGGCGCCGTTGCTGCCGCTGGCATAGATCCCCCAGTAGCACGTCGCCCCGACGTCCGCCGTGGTCCGGTACGTCCCCGGCGCAATGTCGACCCCGACCACCCAGGTGCCGTCGCCCACCGTGTTGGCCGCCTTGGCCTTCTCGGCGCCGGTCACGGCGTCCTCGCGCTTCTTGACCGCGGCCTCGGCCGTCTTGACCTCCGCCTCATGCTTGTCGGCCGCGACAGACTTGGCGTCGGCGGCAGCCTCTCGGGACGTGACCTCGCCCCGCAGCGTCTCCAACTCCCCCTGGACCGTGGTCAGGTTGCCGGCCATGCGCTTGACGTCGACGGCGGAGGAGTCGGCGTCGGCCACGGCCACCTTGTAGGCGTCGCTGGCTGTCGGGTCCGCGACGGCGGTGCCGGTCCACAGCCCGCCACCGAAGAGCACGACGGCGGCAATCGCCACCGCGGTCATCTTGCCGCCGCGACGGCGCGGGGCCTTGGCCGGTCCGGTCTCGAGCGGCGGTTCGTCCGCCGGGTCCGATCCCGCCGGCGGTGGGGTTTCGATGCTGTCCATGGTTTCTCCTGCAAGATCGGTCGCCGCTAACCGGCGGCGGTTTCAATAACGACGTTGAATCCGTTGTCCGGGTGGTAGGTCCAGCTCGCGGACAACCCGGACCACGTTCCGGTCTGCGTGCCGTCCAGTGCCCGGGTCGAGTCCATGCGGGCGATGACCCCCTGCGGGGTGCCCAGCTCTCGCAGCACACAGGCCAGCGCGGACGCGTCGGCGCCGGACTTCTTCTTCCCGGAGGTGTGCACCTCCAGGCTCTTGCCGCCGTCCATGACGGTGACACCGGCCGCCGTGTCGAGGTCGCAGGCCGTCACGGCGGCGACGATCGGATGGCTGACGGGCGCCGTCGACGATGTGGCGGCCTCGGCGGCTTCCGATGCCCCGCCTCCCCCGATCTGGCCGAGCAGCAGGCCGGCAAGCAGCCCGACGCCGAACCCGCCGGCACCGAACACCAGGTGTTTGCGGCTCTTCAAGCCGTCCTTGTCCGTGGCCCGTTGGGGGACGTCGCCGTCCTGTGGTGCCGGCATGTCCATGATTGCTCCTGAGACTCGGTGCGAATGAGATCTGGCGGACCGGGTGGCCCACGGATGGTGGGCCGGGGTCGCCCCCAGCAGCCGGTCCCGACCCTTCATCCGCTACCAGCCCGGCCCCTCCGAGCTGATGGAACGACACTACGAAGACGTCAGTCCAGAAGTTGAATTACGACTTGATAATGGGGATTATCAGAAGATTATGAATTGGATACGGTTTTAACCGTAGGCTGTACCCACCAGCTCAGGGAGAGGAGGTCCGCGTGGCCGCCACGGCACCACCAGCCAAACCGGCCCTGCGGATCACCCTGTCCGATGTCGCCCACCTGGCGCGGGTGCAACGCCCCGTCGTGTCGATGTGGCGGGCGCGCAGCAAGAACACGAGCACGCCTTTTCCGGCCGCCGTGGACACCACGGGAACGCAGGAGCTCTTCGACGCGGACCGGATCGTCGACTGGCTGGCCGCGACGGGCCGCGGCAACAACCCGCACGCCGCCGAGGATGCCGCGGTATTCGCCACGCTGTCCGGTCCGTACGCGAAGCGCACGCACTTCACCGGCCTCACGGCGTTGCTGACGCTGCGCTGCCTGACGGATGCGCCCCTCGGCGGCCAATCCAGCAACGACCTCCTGGACAGCGCCGACGAGCTCGACCCGGACGACGCCTTCCTGTTCAGCGAAATCGACGGCCTCGGCGCCAATCTCGTGCCGCTGGCCCTCTACACCGACCTGCTCACCGAGGCCGCCTATAGCGCGGATGCCGCGTTCGAACAACTCCTGGCCGACCGTTTCCGCGCCGGCGCCAGCGCGCAGTCCCGGACGGCCCTGACGGACGAGGCCATCGACCTGGTCGCCGCAACGGCCGTCGAGCTGGCCGCGGCAAGCGACCGCCCGCCGGTGTTCATGGACGACGGCGGCAGCGACTTCCTGCCCCGAGTCGCCGACATGGTGGGCGAGTCAGCGGCGGCCACGCTGTGTGTCGGCACCGACGACGGCGACGGCGCCGCCCGGTTGGCCCGCCGCCGGCTGGTGGTGCAGGGGTTGTCCCGGGAGAATCTGCGGGTCGTCGACACTGTGGTCGACACCGTGCCCGCCGCCGGCGACACGGGCATGACGGTCAGGGTGGCGCAGTTCCCCTCGCCGGCACGTCCCGACATGTCCGCTGCCGACATCGTCACGGCCATTGACGACATCGTTCTCGGGATGGACCGCTCCCATGCCGGCGTGGTCCTGGCGCCGGCCGCGTTCCTGACCGATTCCCTGGCCGGTTCGCTAGCTGCTTCGGAGCTCGCCGGAATCCGTGCGGACGTGTTGCGGTCGGGCCGGGTGCGGGCCATCGTGCGGCTGCCCCAGGGACTGCTCAAGGCCAAGCCGCGGCAGGCGCAGGCCTTGTGGGTGCTCGGACCGTCCTACCGGGACGTGCCCATTGCCGACCGTTGGACCATGGTGGCGGACCTGACCGGCCATGTTCTCTCCGAAGACATCCGGCAGGATCTGGTGAGTGACCTGGCCGCCTCAATGGGCGGCCGCGAATCGGTCCGGGCCCACGCCTTCCGCTTCGCCCGGCTAGTCCTGACCAGGTCGCTGCTGGCCGGTTCGGCGGCGCTGACCGCGGCCGCCATTCGTCGGCCGCCGGCTGCTGTGCCGGTGGCCCCGGCGAGCGCACCGGCGGTCGACCTGATCCGGGCCGAACAATGGCTGGGTGCCCTCAACGAAGCGGGGCAATCGAACCTGTCCATGACGCTGGCGCCTGCCTCGCATCCCGCCCTGGCACCGGAAACGGTTGGGTCCCTGATGCGGGCCGGCTTCCTGAAGTACGCGCCGGGAC
The DNA here is from genome assembly GCF_003946885.1 of Specibacter cremeus. Taxonomy (GTDB): domain Bacteria; phylum Actinomycetota; class Actinomycetes; order Actinomycetales; family Micrococcaceae; genus Specibacter; species Specibacter cremeus. The sequence goes on from NZ_RWKQ01000058.1 coordinate 20,781, forward strand.
ACCGGTTGGCGGACGCCGATCTTGAGCCCGAGGTGCCCGGCCGCGCCCAGTTCCCGGTGATCGGGGTGGCGGAGCTCGGCGGTGCGCGCCCGGCCGGAACCCGCCGGATCGGCCAGCTCGCCTTTGCCCGGGACTACCCGCACGGCCGACTGACGGAGCCCGGCGACGTCGTGTTCTGTACCGGAGCGCAACCTGCCGCCATCGTCGATGAGGCGGGCGCCGCCGTCGTGCTTTATCCGGCGCGCATCCTGCGCATCAACGCCACGGATCCGGGCGGGCTGGTGGCGCAGGTGCTGGCTCAGGACATCCGGGCGGCCCCGGCGGGGAGCTGGAAACAGTGGCCGCTGCGGCGCGTTCCGGAGGACCTGCGGGTGCCGCTGGCACGTGCGTTGGCCGAGGTGGCGCGCGAGCGTCGGAGGGCCGCGATACGGTTGTCCCGGCTGGATGCGCTGGCGGGGATGCTCGCCGGCGGGGTGGCGCACGGCAGTTTTGGGATTGGGGATTTGGGCATGACAACGGAGGGAACCAGCTAGTGGCCGGTCGGAAAGACGCAGTGAAGAAGGCGAAGGTGGACGCGCTGCCGTCGACCATGAAGGAACTGAAGGACACGCTGTGGAAGGCCGCGGACAAGCTGCGCGGGTCCATGGACGCGTCCCAGTACAAGGATGTGATCCTGGGCCTGGTGTTCCTGAAGTACGTGTCCGACGCGTTCGATGAGCGGCGCGGGCAGATCCGGGACGAGCTGGCGGCCGACGGGTTGAACGAGGAGCAGATCGGGCAGCTGATCGACGACCTCGACGAGTACACCGGCCGCGGCGTGTTCTGGGTGCCGGAGAAGGCGCGGTGGGGGTACCTGGCCGCCCATGCGAAGGGGCTGGCAGCGGCGGGCGGGGAGCCGGCGAAGAGCATCGGCGAGCTGATCGACGAGGCCATGGACTGGATCATGGGCACCAACCCGTCCCTGGCCACGACGCTGCCGAAGATCTTCAACCGGGACAGCGTGGACCAGCGCCGGCTGGGCGAGCTGCTGGACCTGTTCAACTCGGCGAAGTTCACCGGGCAGGGCGCCACGCGGGCCCGCGACCTGCTGGGCGAGGTGTACGAGTACTTCCTGGAGAAGTTCGCCCGCGCCGAGGGCAAGCGCGGCGGCGAGTTCTACACGCCGGCCGGCGTGGTGCGCGTGCTGGTGGAGGTGCTGGAGCCGACGAAGGGCCGCGTGTACGACCCGTGCTGCGGGTCGGGCGGCATGTTCGTGCAGACGGAGAAGTTCCTGGACGCGCACCACGAGGACCGCACCGCGATCTCCGTGTACGGGCAGGAATTGAACGAGCGCACGTGGCGGATGGCGAAGATGAACCTGGCCATCCACGGGCTGAACGCGAACCTGGCCTCTCGCTGGGGCGACACGTTCGCCCGGGACCAGCACCCGGACCTGCAGGCCGACTTCATCATGGCCAACCCGCCGTTCAACATCAAGGACTGGGCCCGGTCAGAATCCGATCCGCGTTGGAAGTACGGCGTGCCGCCGGCCGGGAACGCGAACTACGCGTGGATCCAGCACATCATCTCGAAGCTGGCCCCGGGCGGGCAGGCGGGCGTGGTGATGGCAAACGGGTCGATGTCGTCGAACTCCGGCGGCGAGGGCGAGATCCGGGCGCAGCTGGTGGAGGCGGACCTGGTCTCCTGCATGATCGCGCTGCCGACGCAGCTGTTCCGGTCCACCGGCATCCCCGTGTGCACGTGGTTCTTCGCGAAGGATAAGTCTGCCGGCGCTCACGGTTCTGTTGACCGGACAGGGCAGGTGCTGTTCATCGACGCGCGGAACCTGGGCCACATGGTGGACCGCGCCGAGCGGGCGTTGAGCGACGAGGACATTGCCAAGATTGCGGGCACATTCCACGCCTGGCGCGGTACGTCGTCGGTGGTCGAGCTTGTCGAGACCAAAGAGCCTGTCGAAACCCCGGTGGTCGAGCCTGTCGAAACCACCCCGGCGGTCGAGCCTGTCGAGACCAAAAAGCCTGTCGAAACCCCGGTGGTTGAGCCTGTCGAAACCAAGGTCTACGCCGACATCCCCGGCTTCTGCTACTCGGCCACCCTCGCCGAGATCAAGGCCGCCGACTACGCCCTGACCCCCGGCCGTTACGTCGGCGCCGCAGAGGTGGAGGACGACGGCGAGCCGATCGAGGACAAGATCGCCCGACTGTCTGCCGAGTTGTTCGTGCAATTCGACGAATCCGAGCGATTGGCCGCTGTTGTCCGGGAGCAGTTGGGGAGGGTTTCGTGAGCGAATGGCAGTCGAGTAGCATCGGGCGACTCGTTGCAGCTGGCGCTTTAGAATTTGGCGACGGGTATCGCACAAAACGGAGTGAACACGGTCTGCCCGGATATCGAATAATCCGAGTGGCCGACGTTATGGACAACAAGGTCAACTTTGACGGTCAGGACTTTGTAGCCGAGGATTTTGGAAAAGCTATTGGTTCGAAGTCCGGTCAACCGGGAGACATCCTACTCACCACTAAGGGAACCGTCGGGCGGGTAGCCGTCATGCCGAAAACTGGCGAGCGCGTCGTCTATAGCCCACAGCTATGCTATTTCCGTGTCAGCAATGCAGAGATAATCGACCCTCGATTCCTTCGCTTTTGGTTCAACAGCCCGGAGTTTTGGGGCCAAGCTGCCGACCGAATGAACAACACTGACATGGCCGCATATATCAATATGGCCGATATCCGATCTCTCAAAATATCTCTGCCCGACGTCGAGAAGCAACGTGCCATCGCCGAAATCCTCGGCGCCCTCGACGACAAGATCGCCGCCAACACCAAGGTCGCCTCCGCCGCTGATGAGTACATCCGAACGATTTTGATCCAGCTAAATCTGGGAGCAACTGAGTCGATTGCCATTGGCAAACTCGTCTCCAACCGCAAAGACCTTGCCGATCCAAACCATCTCGAACCCGACTTGAACTATCTAGGACTAGAGCACCTGCCGCGGCGGTCCATGTGGGCCAACGCTTCGGGATCGGCGGTATCAGTCACGAGTACGAAGGCCAGATTTGATTCTGGAGACATTCTCTTTGGCAAACTGCGACCCTACTTCCACAAGGTCGTTGTCGCTCCGTCAAGCGGCGTCTGTTCGACAGACATTCTGACTCTCACGCCCGTCTCCAATGAACTAGCAGGTTTCGCCCTGGCAAGCGTTGCCAGCGACTATGTGGTTGAGCGCGCAACAGCCGCCAGCGAGGGGACTCGAATGCCTCGTACAAGTTGGAAAGATCTTGCAGCCATTGAGGTTACTTGGCCTGGCAGGGAGCGGGCCAAAGCGTTCAGCAAGAATGTGTCAGACCTGCGCCTAGCCGTTGAAAGCCTGTACCGAGAAAGCACGACGCTGGCCGCCACCCGTGACGCGCTCCTCCCCCAGCTGATGTCCGGCAAGCTGCGCGTCAAGGACGCCGAGACGCTGGTGTCGGCCGTCATCTGACCAATGGTGGGTACATGGTGCAACGGCGTTGCACCATGTACCCACCACCTAATTTTGCAAGCATCGCTTGAAAAATTGGCTCCACGACGCTGTGTCGAATGCAATAGATCGTTTGTGAACGTGTCACGCGCTGGACGCCGTCTTCGGGTCCGGGTGGGAAGTCAGTGCGCTTCTTCCGAGTCATCCTCGGGAAACGGTGCAACGGTAGCGGGCGGCATGTAGTCAGGCAGCGCCAAAGCCTCCTTGGTCAGCGAGATGGACACGGAGGCAGCCGCCCTCGCCGACTGATACAGGGCCTCGCAGGCATCGGATACCGCGAAAATCTCCGCAAACTGGGCGCTGTCATACGGAATTCCTGTATCCACGACGATCGCTCCGACGGAGACGGTCACCTGTACTCCATCGCCGGCGCCGTGCAACCATCCCATAACGTAGCGGATACCCTCGTCTGCATCTTTTTCGCCGAAGGAGACTTCCCACATGATTTCGTGCGCTGTCTCGTCACCGACATGGACATCGGCCGCAACAACTCGGTGGTCCACAGTGAGAAACGGGTGGGTGCCCGGCAGCTCACTCATCTCGTCGACCCCATCGCGTCCATGAGCCGTCGCTCTGTAAAGCGAGTCGACTCTACCGGATGCCAACGGCGTGAACGAAGAATGCGATACTGCTCCATGTACACGATGCGCCCGCGTTCACGATCCTGGTGCCGATGAACGCGCGCAGACCGAAGCTCCAGGCTCGCGCCCAAGACGTGCAGCGTCTTGGCGAGACTTCTGACGGTGATGTTTCGTTCCCCGGCGAGCCGGGCGGTGACCTCGCTCTTGCTGACTCCCAAAGCCCGGGCGAGATCACTCTTGGACATCCCGGAGCGATCCAGCGCATCCGCGATGAGTTCACTGGCGTCGACCATGGCGGACTCTTCGGCATACGCCAGCGCATAGTCGGCATCACTAGTGTTGAAGATTCCCATGACGTTGTCTCTCCCCTGCTAAGCGCATTCTCTGTAGATATCCAGGGCCTTATCAATCTCGGCGCCGACTCGGTTGTCCTTCGGCTTCTCCCGCCCGTGGGTCACGAACCAGTAGATGCCGTGGTTTACGACATAGAGACGGTACTTGTCGACCTTCAGCTCAGCGACGACCAGCCCGTCCGCCTCGCGCCGAAGCGTCCGGTAGTTCTCCGGCGACTTGATCGGGGTTCCATCTCGGAGGTACTCCAGATACCGCTGATACCTGGCTTGGAATCGCACTTGAAGACTCTGGATGAATTCAACCGAATCACACCTCCCGGACGGCCGGACCAACCCAAGCACTGTACTGCAGTCGTCCAGCAGCTCGATTGGACCGCTTGGGCGTTCAGTCATAACTGAACCAGTTCCTGAAATCTATCAGAAGGAGCATGCCTAAATCTAGCCCGAACGCCCACCTCAAGCGCCAGCTTCCTTGACCAAGGTGCCGCTGTCCGCCCCCGTCGAGAGCGTCCACGCATCGCGAAGCCACGACTTCACGAGCAGGTCGTCAGCCCGGACCAGACACCGAAGATCGGCGCGGGTGAAGTCTGCGATCTCGGCATTGTTCTCTGCGGTCACTCGAACTCGCCCCTCGCGAATGAACCACACACTGCAACCATCACCGCGTCCCCGACGAGTTCCTGGGCAGCCTGGCGATGAGTTGCTCTACATCAGCCGAAGCGCCCGCCGCACTTTCGACCACCGGCCAGAGCATGTGGTCACGATGCAGAGAGTAGATCTTGACCCCCGGCCCGTCTGACAGCGTCAATCCAACGCGTTCCGTACGCCAATGGGCTCGTTGGTACTCCCGAGGGGACTTGTGCAACCTCGTTGATCCGACGCCCGGCCAAGCCCTCCGGGACCGCTGACGGCGTGTGCAGCACCCGGGCCGAGTTCCGACCGAAAAGATCATAAGCTGGATGAAACAAGACCATGAGGGTTATTCAGAACGTTTGTCGGTAGAATTCCAGTCCGATGACGGCTGCGATGGTGTCCGCGAAGGTGTTGTAGG
>NZ_RWKQ01000059.1 GCF_003946885.1 Specibacter cremeus
CCCCGACGTCTTGACACCAGCCCGCCCAGCCTAACTACACGGCATTGGGACTAGTGACCGTCGCCCAACTTGTGCATGGTGGCGACGTTGGGACTGCCTTGGATGTCCAGTTGAAGTGAAACCAGCAGCATCTGCACACCCAACACGAAGGGCACGACGGCGAGCATGACCGAGCCGGCGGTCGGCGAGCCGATGCTGTTGGCGAGCACCCACAGGCCGACGGCGACGCCGAGCACGATGAGTGCGAGGCCCGCCAACAGCAGCAGCGCGACCGGTGAAAAGGACCACACCATGTATTTCCACCACACGCGGCGCCAATAGCCCCCGAACAGCAGGGAAAGAAGCTCCGGAATCACCCGGGAAAGTTTAATGCTGGATACTTCGTTGCCGTAGACCGCGGGGATCGGCACGTCCGTGATGGGCACGTCCAGGATATTGAGATTGATCAGGAGGTCGTTTTCGAAACTGTAACTGACCGCAATCTTGTTCAGCGGCAAGCGGCGTAGCACCTCGGCGCGAATGGCCGTATAGCCGTTCTGTGGGTCGAAAATGTGCCAATAGCCCGACGCGAACTTTGTCATGAAGGACAGCACGATGTTGCCAAAGATCCGGTAGCCGGGCATCCCGGCGAACGACTCGCCGGAAAAGAATCGATTTGCCTTGGCGAAACCGTAGCCGTCGACGACCGGGTCCAGCAGCTGAGGCAAGAAATCGGGGTCCATTTGGGCGTCGCCGGCCATCACGACATTGATTTCGGATCCCAATTCCAAGGCCGCGCGATGGGCGGTCAGGATGGCGCCGCCGACGCCCTGGTTCGCCTCATGACGGATGAGTCGAAGCCGTGGGTCCCCGGTTGCCTCGGCCGCGGCCGACGTTTGATCCGGGCTGCAGTCGTCGACGATCACAATATGGTCGACGAAGTCCGGCATCGTCTCTATGACCTGGGCAATGTGCCGCTCTTCCTTGTAGGCCGGCACGACGGCAGCAATTCGTACACCACGATACATTCTGGACTTCCCTATCGATTCATGGCTGTGACGTCTCGGGGTCGACGCTAGTCACGGATAATTTCTTGGCATCCCGATGGGCGAAGACCCACAATTTATACAAATAGTAGTTCCAGATCGTGGTCAGGCCGGTGGAGACCACCTTGCCGACCACGAATCCCGCGCCCGCAAACTGAAAAAACTCCACGATTGCCATGGTGGCGATCGTGTTGAACAGCAGCACGGCCGAGTATTTGGCGAAACCGCCCAGAACCGATCCCTGGGTGCGGAAGGAGAAGCGGCGTTGGAGAAAGTAGTTGTAGAAGAAGCTGCCCCAAAACCCCGCACCGGTGGCCGCCCACAGCGGCCAGTCGAAGACCCGGAAGAACAGTGTGAGCAGACCAAGGTCGACAACAAAGCTGCTGCCACCAATCACCAGGTAGCGCCCCGCGGAACTGCTCAGGAGCTTTGAAATCCAGGCCTTGCCCATCAGCAGATTCCTCCGTGCGCAAGCACCGTCGATGGATCCGTCATCTTCCAGATGCCCGGCACGCCCGGCTCGGAGACCCGGTCGTGCGCATCGGCCGCCACCTGCGCGGCGCCGCCGGGCAACTTGGCCCAGTCAATCTTGTAGAGGGAGGCGTTCCCCTCCCGCGCCACCAGCTGGAGGAAGGGAAGATGACCGAGGTTTACAAGCCCCGGTTTTGGCTTGTCCCCCGCGCGGATCCTCCCTTCGCCGACAAAGACCCAATCGATTCCAAGCTCCGCGGCCGCCGCCCGTACCGCTGGATCGGTGGGCAACTTCGGCAGAGAGGTCAACAGAAGCTGTTGACGCTGCGTGGGTATCACCTCGAAATGCCGGATCATGGGCATCCGTCCCCCCAGGGCGTACATCCACACCGAGCCGTCGCAGGCATCGTTCAACACCGTGGCATTCTCGGGTACCCACCGGCTGATGTGGGTCATCAGGTTGATTTCACCGGAATTCAGGGTGCTGCCCGTGACCTTGTTGGTCCAGGCGAGCCGGGCGTAGCTGGTCTTGATGTTGGCCGAGCTGACCGATCCGGCGACGAGCAGAATGACAAGCCCGAGTGCCGTCGTCGGCAGGAGCGCTCGGTTGCCGGCAAGTATATTGCCGGCGTGCCGGCGGCCTGGTTCGGCCGCACCGGCACGTCGGCTGGCCGCGACACGCCATAGCCGGTAGGCGCCGAACGCCAGGAAATAGACACCGGCGCCGATGAGCGGTATCAGCAGCAGGATGTAAACCGCTACGATGCGCCATTGATCGTCGTAGAACGGAGCCGCGGCCAACCGGATGACTCCCTTGGCGTTCGTGCCCATGGTGAAGATCGACAGGACGCCGAAGCCGATCACCGGCAGGAAGTACCACCGGCCGCGGCGTCGGAGCAGGAGGCCTACCACGGCGATGGCAATCAACACGGTGGCCGCATAGACGGGTTGAGAGTCGGCGTGGCTGAGGAAGATGGCGTTGCGGATGGCGCCCTGCGGGGTGGTGTCCGGTGGCCACGTCATTCGCGCGACCCGGGACGCCTCCTGCAGCATTTCGCGGATGATGGGCACAGCGAGGATGGCGCCCAAGCCCCCTGCGGCCAGCAGGAAGAGCGTCATGCCGAGTGCCCGGCGCCTGAAGTGCACGAAACGACTGGCCAGCCAGCACAGCATGACCGGCGCCGCGACGAACGCCAGGGATGGGTGGACGGCGATCACGCTGACCGCCGCAAGACCGACCGCCAATACGCCATGCCACCGGCGGTTTTGTGCGTAGTGGGTCGCCAGCAGCACGAACGGGCCCACCATCAGGGTGCCGGCGAAAAATGGGATCAGCGGCCCCCGCCACAGCAGGTCGTAGGGGTAAACGGTCAACCACGTGGAGGCGGCGCCGGCGGCCGCCACGGCCAGCGGCTTCTTCACCAGCACGGCGGTCAGGGCCATGGTGCTCAATGGCAGCTGGATCGCCACCAGGACCATGGTGAAAAGATTGATGAAACCGGGAATCGTGAGTCCCGACGCGGGCCAGACCAGGGCGAGGATCGCGTGGAAGGCGATGGGATAGCTGCGTATCGGAGCGGTCGCGATGGTGGTGTCGTAATAGGCGAAGTTCCCCGCGATATGGGGGCTCCACTGCTGGGAGTCGGCGATCAAGCGCAACATGTTCGCGTGCCACGGAATATCCCAGTCCTGGTTGATGGACTGCAGGGCGGCGGTCCCGTGCAACCAGGTGTAACCGCCGACGACGCCGGCGAGGACCACGGCGGCCGAGCCATACAGCCACCAGACCCTTGTCCCGCCGGCTCGTACCGGTCCCGGAAGACGCCGTCCCCTCCGACGAACGCTCAGCCGGATGCCGAACGCCAACGCCGAGGCGAGCAGGACGGCGATGCCGACCGACAAGGGATTCCATGGCAGATGCACGTAGTCGCCCCAGGCCCCGATCACGCTCAGCAGGCCCAAGCCCATGGCCGGGGCGGCGGCCGGCAGGAAGATCCGGCGAATGCCGAGTGCCTCCCCGATCAACCAGCCCGGGCCCCACCAGACGAGGATTATCAGTACCGCAGACCACAGCACAGGGCCGAACGCCATCGAGCCGCCTTCCGTATTTTTCACGTCGTCGAGCGAACCGCTCCGCGTTGCCCCATGCCATTTTAGCGTAGCCACCGTGGACGGCCCGCTGCGCCGCGGCTTCGCCGCCGATCAAAGCGCGAATACACTGGGCGTGAACTGGCGGAACCCTCCACCATCGAAAGGACATGACGTGCACAATGAAGCCATGACAGCCCGTCCCGTCGCGGTCGTCACGGGCGCCGGATCGGGGATCGGCCGGGCCGTGGCGCGCGAATTCCTGGCCGCCGGCTTCGGCGTGGCGCTGGCCGGGCGGCGCGAAGAGGCCCTCGAGGAGACGGCGGACGGGCATCCGGAGGCGCTGGTGGTCGCCACGGATGTCACGAGCCCGGCGGACGTGGAGGCCCTGTTCGCGGCGGCCGTGGCGCGGTTCGGCCGCGTGGACGTGCTGTTCAACAACGCCGGCGTGGTGGGCCCGGCCGGCTCCGTGGACGAGATCGCCCCGGCCGACTGGGACGCCACCGTGGCCGTGAACTTGACCGGATCGCTGCTCTGTGCGGCCGCCGCCGTGCGCACCATGAAGGCACAGTCGCCGCAGGGCGGGCGGATCATCAACAACGGCTCCATCGCCGCACACTCGCCCCGGCCCAAATCCGCCGCCTACACGGTCACCAAGCATGCCATCACCGGCCTGACGAAGTCGATCGAGTTGGACGGGCGCCCGTTCGGCATCAGCGCCGGCCAGATCGACATCGGCAACACGGCCACCGCCATCATGGAGACGCTGGGCGTCGGCGAGGGCGCCCTGCAGGCCGACGGCAGCCGCCGGGTCGAGCCGACCTTCCCGGTGGCGGAGGCGGCCCGCACGGTCCTGTTCATGGCCCAGCTGTCGGCATCGGCGAACATCGGCTCGCTCGTGGTCACCGCGGCCGGCATGCCGTTCATCGGCCGCGGCTAGCGCACGGCTGAAAAGACAAGTACGACGGCGGCACCCACCGCGCGCGGGAAGCGCGCGGTGGGTGCCGCCGTCGTACTTGGACACTGTCAGATCAGCGGCGGGGCCGCCGCTCTCTTCAATGCACCGGCTTGGGCTCCGGCTCCTTGACGGGCTCGGTGACAGGGACCTGGCCCGTGACGGGCACTTCCTGGCCCTCGGCGTCGATGATTTTGCCGTTCTCGCAGCGGTCGCCGTTCTGCAGGCACGCCAGGAGCTCGGCCGAGATCTCCCGGCCGGTGCCGGCGGCGGCGAACACCGACGGGTTCTCCGGGTTGCCGCGCTTCAGGTGGTTGAACAGCAGGTTCAGCAGGATGGCCATCACCGCGGCGGACGAGATGCCGGAGTGGAAGATGGTGCCGAACCAGGTGGGGAACTTGTCGTAGAACGTCGGGGCGGCAATCGGGATCATGCCGAACCCGATGGACGTGGCGACGATGATCAGGTTCATGTTGTTCTTGTAGCTGACCGTGGACAGTGTGCGGATGCCGCTGGCAGCCACCGTGCCGAAGAGGACGATGCCCGCTCCGCCCAGGACCGACGTCGGCACCGCCGCGACCACGCGTCCCATCACGGGCAGCAGGCCCAGGATCACCAGGATCACGCCGCCGGCGGAGACCACGAAGCGGCTCTTGATGCCGGTGACGGCCACCAGGCCCACGTTCTGGGCGAACGCGCTCTGCGTGAAGGAGCCGAAGATCGGGGCCACGGAGCTGGAGATCATGTCGGCGCGCAGGCCGTTGCCGAGCCGCTTGGAGTCAACCTTGGTGCCGACGATCTCGCCGACGGCCAGGATGTCCGCGGAGGTCTCCACCAGCGTCACGAGGATCACGATGACCATCGAGATGATGGCCGCGATCTCGAAATGGGGCAGGCCGAAGTGGAACGGGGTGGGGAAGTCCACGATCGGGCCGACGCCCACCTTGGAGAAGTCCGCCATGCCGAAGAAGAACGCGACGATCGTGCCGATGATCATGGCCAGCAGGATGGACAGGCGGGAGATCGTGGCATTGCCGAGCTTGCTCAACAGCAGCACGATGGCCAGGGTCAGGCCGGCCAGGCCGATGTTGGCCGGGCTGCCATAGTTGGCGGCCTTGCTGTTCCCGCCCATGGCCCAGTTGGCGGCCACCGGCATCAGCGTCAGGCCGATGATCGTGATGACCGTGCCCGTGACGACCGGCGGAAAGAATCGGATGATCTTGGAGAAGATCGGTGTGATGGCGAGCCCGATCAAGGACGCCACAATGACGGCTCCAAAGACGGAGGGGAGCCCCCCGCCACCGTTGACGATGGCGACCATCGTGGCGACGCCCGCGAACGACACGCCCTGCACCAGCGGCAGCTGGGACCCGAAGAACGGGACACCGATGGTCTGCAGCAGGGTGGCCAGGCCGCCCATGAAAAGGCAGGCCGCGATGAGCAGGCCGATGTCGGCGGACTTGAGGCCGGCCGCCTGGCCGACGATCAACGGCACGGCGATGATGCCCCCGTACATGGTCAACACGTGCTGGAACCCGTACGCAAAGCTTGCGCCGATGCCGAGCTTCTCGTCCTCCGGCCGGGCCGGTTTCGCGGCCGTGGCCGTATTCTTTCGATTGGTCATAGCGGACCTCCTCGTCTGCTTACCCTTGTATAACGACAACCCGCTTTGGGAGCTGCCGTGACGGGTGGGCGGGGGCGGCTACCCCCGCCCACCCAAACCGTTTGACGGCTGGTGACTGCGTTTAGCAGAAACCGGTGATGCCCTCCCACGCGTTGCCGGCGTCGCTGCCGCCCTCGCGCAGGACGGTGGCCTCGATCAGCCCGTACGGGCGGTCCGCGGCAAAGAACACCTCGTTGGGGTTGTCCTGGCCGAACGGGCTCAGGTCAACGACGAAGTGGTGCTTGTTCGGCATGGAGAACTTGATCTCGTCGATCTCCGGGTGGGCCGTGAGGACCTTCTTGCCCATCTCATACAGCGTGTGCTGCAGGGCGTGCGAGTAGCCCTCGGTGAAGCCCTCGAGCAGCAACGCGGCGATGTCGTCGTACGCCTTGTTGAAGTCGATGTCGGCGATGGCGGCCGGGTTGTAGCGCCAGCGGGCCGACACGTCGGTGGCCAGGATGCGGTCTGTGGTCTCCGCCAGGGTCGTGTACTTGTCCTTGGGGTAGCCGACGAAGCCCGACTGCGTGGTCTTCAGGACCGTCAGGTCCTTCAGCCCGGAGATCAGCTGGGTCTTGTCGCCGTCCTTGACGAGCACGGCCGTGCGCACTTCGCGGCCGTTGCGCACGAACGAGTGGTCGTGGCCGGCGCCGTTGGCCTGGATGCGGTCCCAGGCGTACTGCTCGGCCTCCCAACGTCCCCCGGTGACCCAGCCGAATTCGCTGGTGAAGTGGTTGCCCAGGCGGATCAGGAACGCCTCGGGGGAGCCGATGCCGTCGCGGGCGAACGAGTACACGGTGTTTTTCTGCGTGTCCGTGGCCACGACGTGGGCGTTGTCGCCCTCGAGGTGGGCGGCGTCGAAGTCCCCGCGCAGCTGCGAGGTGACGTTGAGGTCCTCGATCTCGTGGCGGTCGGTGTCGCGGGTGATCTTCACGACTCGGACCTCGGCCTTGCCGTACTGGTTCTTGCCCAGGATGATGTTCTCGCTCATGGTCTAGCTTCCTCTGTATGTTGAATAGGCGAACGGGCTCAGCAGCAGCGGCACGTGGTAGTGCGCCTGCTCCTGCTCAACCGCGAAGGTCAGGACCACTTCCGGGAAGAAGGTGTCCGTGTTGATGCCGGCGAAGTAGGCCGCCGTGTCGAACCGCAATCGGTATGCGCCGGTTTGCAGTCGCTCGGGGCCAAGGTCTTTCACCCGCCCGTCAGCATCGGTGCTGCCCGCAGCAATCCGGACCCATGCCTCGCCGTCGCGGGCTTGCAGCTCGACGGCGACACCTGCGGCGGGCTGGCCCGTCGCGGTATCCAGAATGTGGGTGGTCACATGGGAAACGCTCACGCGCTCATCACTCCTTTGAGTCGCAGCAGCGCGATCTCGCGCAACTGCTGGGCGACGATGAGTTGTTCCTGTTCGGCAGTGTTCTCCAGGCGTCGGTGCAGCGCGTCGAGAATCTCCTGCGGGGTCCGGCCGGCGGCGCGGATGAGGAAGACCTGGTCGAATTTCGCCTCGTAGTCGCGGTTGCCCTCGGCCAGCGCCGTGATGACGTCGTGGTCGGCGGGGTCGACGGCGGCCTGCTCCCGGCGGGACAGCTCGGCCTCGGCGCTCGACCCGGCGGCACGTTCGCCGATGCGCGGGTGGTGCGCCATGGCGGCGTCGATCTCGCCCGGGGTGAACGGGTCGGCGGCCGTGAGCGCGCATTGGAACAGCGCGTCCAGGCTGGCGAAGGGGCGGGCGGCGGAAATGTCATCGATCCACCGCTGGATGTCAATACATGGGCGCAGCGCGGTGGCCACATCGGCCCGGGCGGCGTCGTTCAGTTGCTCCAGCAACATTGCTTGGCAGTCCTTGGTCATTCAATGCTGGCATCCACGGCGTAGGCTATACGAAAACAATTTCTCGTATCGTGGAACTGTTATTTCAGCATATGAATAGTGAACCGCATCACGTCCGTGATGTCAACCACTCGGTCGCCAATTGTTGACGTTGGGCCCCCCGAAGATGCAACCAGGGCGCGGTTAAGCACCGAAACCCGCGGATTTCGGTGCTTAACCGCGCCCTGGTTGAGCGGGCTACAGGCCCAGTTCGGTGCGCAGCCGGGCCACGTGGCCGTCGGCGGCGACGTTGTACTCCGCCGTGCGGATCGTCCCGTCCGCATTGATGACGAACGTGGAGCGCAAGGTGCCGAAGAACTTGTTGCCGTTGACCTCCTTCTCGCCCCAGGCGCCCCACGCCTCGGCCGCGCCGTGGTCGGCGTCGGAGAGCAGCGGGAAGTTCAGCTCGAAGTCGCCGGCGAAGGCCGCGAGGGCCCCGGGCGCGTCCGTGGAGATGCCCACGACGTCGATGCCCGCGCCCTGGAGCGCGGCGAGGCTGTCGCGGAAGTCGCACGCCTCCGTGGTGCAGCCGGGCGTGGCCGCCTTCGGGTAGAAGTACACCACGACCTGGCGGCCGGCGAAGTCGGAAAGCGAGACGTTCGTGCCGTCGGCGGTGGGCAGGGTGAAGCCGGGGGCCGGCTGTCCGGGTGTCAGGGGGGTGGTCATGGCGCTCCTTCGATCAACCATTCCGTATGGTGAGAATGGAATCTTGTCATATGGAATAAGACTATGACTGTGGTGGGGGCCCGTCAATATCGTGCGTCGGCCGCGGCGGGGGTCAGCCGCGGCGGTCGAAGACCAGTCCCCCCGGCACTTGGAACGTCGGCATGATCTCCATCAGACCCAGGTTGACATGCCGTGGCGCCTCGATGGCGAAGTCCACCGTGTTCACGATATCGTCCGTCGTCAGCGACTCATAGCCCTCGTAGAATTCCTCCCACGCGGTGGCCATGTCCTCCGGCGAGCCGCCGAGGTTGCGGCCGAAGATCTCCGTCTCGACCCTGCCGGGGCAGACCTCCGTGACGCGGATCCGTTTGCCCACCGTGTCGTTGCGCAGCTGCCGGGACACCTGGTGCACGGCGGCCTTGGTCGCATGGTAGACGGTGTGGCCGTAGAAGTTGTACAGCCCGGCGATGGAGCTGATGTTCACGATGTGGCCGAGGTCGCGCGCCACCATGCCGGGCAGCACCAGCCGGGTCAGCTGGAGCAGCCCGCGGAGGTTGACGTCGATGAGCTCGTCGACGTCGGCCGCAGCGGCGTCGAGCAGGTTGCCCGGGCGGGAGACGCCGGCGCAGTTGACCAGCACGTCGACCTCGAGCCCATCGACGACGGCCTCGACGGCCGCGGTGTCGGTGAGATCGACGACGTGCGGCACCGCGCCGGTGCGGTCGGCCAACTCGCCGAGGCGTTCGCCGTTGCGGGCCAGCGCGTGCACGGTGAGGCCGCGTTTCGTGAGGCGCTCGGCGATGGCCGCGCCCATGCCGGTCGAGGCGCCGGTGACGAGGGCGGTGGAGTAGTCGGAAAAGGGCATGGTGTCTCTCTCTGGTGGATCGTGCGTGGGGTGGTGGGGCGGCGCTCTCAGGCGTCCCGGAGCGGCTCGTGCGCGCGGTCCTTCACGGTGCTGACGGCGATCAGCGTGCCCAGCGCGGTCACGACGGCGTAGAACGCGGGCATGTAGATGTTGCCGGTGCTGGTGATCAGCCACGTCATCAGCAGCGGCGCCGTGCCGCCGAAGACGGCCGAGGAGACGTTGTAGCCGAGCCCGTAGGCGGAGTAGCGCACGCGGGTCGGGAACAGCTCCACGAGCAGGATGTGGATGACGGCGGTGTGCCCGGCGAACACGACGGCCATGAGGCAGGCGCCGAGGATGGCCAGGCCCATGTTGCCCGTGGCGATGAGTCCGTAGG
Organism: Specibacter cremeus; assembly: GCF_003946885.1. GTDB lineage: Bacteria > Actinomycetota > Actinomycetes > Actinomycetales > Micrococcaceae > Specibacter > Specibacter cremeus. Next base: position 9,976 of record NZ_RWKQ01000059.1, read on the forward strand.
CCGGGATGCCGATGATGGCCATGGCGATGGCCGATCCGGCGATGACCCTCTTGCGTCCGACCCGGTCGGACAGCGCGCCCATGACCGGGATGGCGAAGCAGATGACGACCAGGGAACAGGCCGTGACGACCAGGGCCTCGCCGATGCTGAAGTGCAGCGCCTTGCCCTTGAGGAACGTGGGCATGTAGGAGAACAAGACGTAGTAGCCGGAGCCGTTCATCAGCGGGATGAACAGCGCCAGCAGCATGGCGCGGCGGTGCTCACGCGAGGCGAAGGCCTCCTTCAGCGGGTTCCTCGACAGCCCGCCCTCCTCCTTGAGTTTCTCGAAGCGCGGCGTGTCACTGATGGATTTGCGGATGTACCAGCCGATCACGCCCATGGGGATGGCGACCAGGAACGGGATGCGCCAGGCGAACGCGCCGAACCCGCCGCCGTCGATCGCGGCCCGCGTCAGCCACGGGGACATGGACCAGGCCAGCAGCGTGCCGGTCAGCAGGGCGGCGAAGGAGGCGATCTGCGCGTAGGAGGTGATCAGGCCGCGCCGGCCCTCCGGCGAGTGCTCGGCCAGGAATGTCATGGCGCCGGCCGCTTCGCCGCCGACCGAGAAACCCTGCACGAGGCGCAGCAGCACCAGCAGCGCGGGCGCGGCGACACCGATGGCCGCGTACGGCGGCAGCACGCCGATGGCCGCGGATGCCGCGCTGATGAGCATGATGACGAACACGAGCATGCGCTGGCGCCCGATCCGGTCGCCGAGGTATCCGCAGACGACGGCGCCCAGCGGGCGGACGAAGAAGGACACGGCGTAGCCGGCGAACACGAACAGGAGGGCGGCGTCCGGGTTCCCGGGGGCGAGGAAGACCATGGCCAGCACGCCGGCCATGAACGCGAAGATGCCGTTGTCGTACAGTTCGACGAAGATGCCGACGCAGCCGGCGAGGACGACCTTGCGGGTTTGGCGGCCGGTGAGCGGACCGTCGGTGTGCGTTGACACGCGGGGTGAAGCAGTCATGGCGTTCCTATCTGATTGGACATTAGCAGGGGAGGGCCGGGGAGGCGAGGGTCAGGCGCCGGCGGCCACATGGGCCGCCGGGTCGTTGTCCGCCCGGGCGGCGACGCCGAGGGCGGAGAACACCGTGTTGACGGTGCGGCGCAGGGTGTCCAGCTCGGCGCGGGCGGCGCGCAAGGCGGCCGCCGCCTCGGCGGTGCCGGTCTTGCGGAAAATGACGGCGTCGCCGGGCCGGGCCTGGGCGAGCGTGTCGAGGGACAGGCTCGTGACGACGGCCAGAACCGGATAGCCGGCGGTCACGCCGCGTCCGCGGTGCAACACGAGCAGCTCGTCGCGGGACGGCACCTCGACGGCGCCGACCGGGACACCGCGGGAGAGCACCTCGCCACTGGACTGCCGCTCGGGCAGTTCCCCACCCAGGCGCAGGCCGATGTGGTTGCTGCGGGCACTGACCACGTAGGGGGCCTCGAAGAGCAGGTGCGCGGAGTCGCCGAACTCGTCCACATCCGGACCATCGGTGACGCAGACCGTGCGCGGGGCGGTGAAGTCCGGCCGCCTCGGGCCGAGGCGGAACAGGGGCAGGTCGAAGTAGGGTTGGCGGATCGGCCGCACGCTGGCCAGGGTCGCGACCTCGTGGCCGTCGGCGAGGCGCAGCCCGAACCCGATGACGGTGTCCGGGGCGCAGCTGCCCAACAGGCGGGGCGCGCCCAGGGAACCGTGGACGGCCAGGTACGTGCGCAGGCCGCCGGTGATGCCGGTGACGCGGATGGTCTCCCCGGCGCGGACGGATACGGGTTCCCATTGCCGGACCGGGCGCCCTCCCACCCGCACCGTGGCCGGTGACCCGGTGACGGCGATGAGGAGGTCGGAGGTCGTGGCGGCGGTGAAGTCCAAGGCGGTGATCTCCACGAGGGCCGCGTCGTCGTCGTTGCCGGCCAGGATGTTGGCCGCCCGGGCGGACCACTGGTCCAGCGCGCCGTTGACGGGCAGGCCGAAGCGGGGCCCGCGGAAGCGGCCCAGGTCGGTGACCTGGGAATTGCCGGCGCGGCGGACCTGGAGCACGCCGCTCACCGGGACGCCGCCAGGGACCGGCCGGACAGCATGTCGAATGCGGACTCGGCGACCCGGTGGAAGCGGATGATGTCCCCCGGCGCGTAGGGCACCAGTGGCTCGCGGGCCAGGTCGAGCAGGGACAACGGCGTCTGGCCGATGACCTGCCAGCCGCCGGGCGCCGTGGCCGGGGCGATGACGGCCTGCCGGCCGGCCACGGCCACGGCGCCGGCGGGCACGCTCAAGCGGGGATCTTTCAGGCGCGGCACCGGGACGGGGAAGTCGGGGCCGTCCATCATGGGTGAGCCCGCCGGTGCGCCGAGGCAGCGGATCACGTACGTCTTCGCGCAGTGCAGGTTGATGACGTCCTCGGGGTCCAGGCCCTGGATCTGCGCGACGGCCGCCAGGTCCGGGCCGTACGATCCGCCATAGACCACGGGGACGTCGAACTCGCGCGGCGCCCGGTCCGGTGTCGCGTCATTGGCCAGTTGCCGGACGCCGAGCTGGAGGAAGGCCCGCAATTGCCGGGCCGAGATCAGGGTCGGGTCGAATTCGACGAGTAGCGAGTCGTACGTGGGCACGACGCCATGGACGCCGTCGGCCCCGGCGGCGTCCAGCCAGTCTGCCAAGCGGTGCACCGTGGACCAGGCCGCGTCGGGGCCGGTGGCGACAACGCGCAGGGCCGAGTCGCCGGATTCATGCACGAGGACCGGTGCGACCGGCGAGGAGCCCATCTCAGGCCGCCGCGGACTTGGCGTCAAGGACGCGCGCGAGCGGCGCGATCGTGACGCCGTCGGCCAGCAGGGCGGCGCGGATGCGCCTCGCGACGTCCAGGGCCCCCGGATTGTCGCCGTGCAGCAGGACGGTGTCGGCCTCGACGTGGACATCGGTGCCGTCAACGGCGTCGAGCACGCCCTCGCGCACCAGCCGCACGGTGCGCGCGACGACGGCCCCGGCGTCGTGGATCACCGCGCCGGGCTCGCTGCGCGGCAGCAGGCTGCCGTCCGGCTGGTAGGCGCGGTCGACGATGCCGACGATGCCCACGCGCAGGCCACGCGCACGGGCCGCGCCGGCCAGTTCGCCGTCCTGGGTCAGCACGATCATGGACGGGTCCGTCGCGGCGACGGCGTCCGCAACGGCCGCCGCGTAGTCCGCCCGGGTCGTGACCAGGTTTCCGAGCCGGCCGTGCGGGGCAACATGGGCGACGCGGCCGCCGTGGTAGGCGGCGAACGCCGACAGGGCGCCGAGCTGGTACAGCACGTCCGTGCGGACCTCGTCGGCGGCCAGGTCCATGGCGCGCCGGCCGAAGCCACGCAGGTCGGGGAAGCTGGGGTGGGCGCCGATGCCGACGCCGCGTCGCACGCAGGCGGCCACCGTGGCGTCCATGATGTCTGGGTCCCCGGCGTGGAATCCGCAGGCGATGTTGGCGCTGGAGAGCACATCCAGCAGGGCGTCGTCGTCGCCCAGCGAGTACGCGCCGAATCCCTCGCCGAGATCCGCCACGAGATCAATCATTTGGCCCATTTGTATTTCACCTGAAATGCCTGGAAATTGGAAGAGGGATTTCCTGGGAGGGAAATTCCTGGACTGAGCTTCAAATATATGCGGTGAGAGGCGGCTCACACAAAGACGTTTTCCGTGTCATGTGATAGTGGTTTCTTATGGCATGGGTGGACCGTAGAATTGGCTGTGGCGGCCGCCCGACGGAGGCCGGTGAGGGGAGGGATCGCGGATGGACACGCGGAAGCTGGCGTACTTCGTCAAGATCGTCGATTCCGGCAGCATCACGAAGGCGGCCGCGGCACTGCATGTGGCCCAGCCGGCCCTGAGCCAGCAGGTGTCGGCACTTGAAAGCGAGCTGAAACAGCGCCTGCTGATCCGCAGCAAGAAAGGCGTGGAACCGACGGCCGCCGGCACCACGTTGTACCGGCACGCGCAAAGCATCCTGCGCCAGGTCGAACAGGCGCGCCATGATGTGGAGGCCTCCGGCGCGGCGCCCAGCGGCCGGGTGTCGCTGGCCATCGCCCCGTACAGCATGGCCTCGACGCTGGCTCCACGGATCCTCGGCGAGGTCAATCGCCGGTACCCGGACGTGATCGTGCACTTCACCGAGACCTTCGGCGGCATCATCAGCGAGGCCGTCAAGAATGGCCGGTTGGATATGGCGATCATTTATGAGCCGGGTCGCATCCAGGGTGTTCAATTCACCACCATCGTGGTGGAGGATCTTTATCTTGTGGCGAATCGATCGATGGAAAGCCCGGCCGATTCCGGTGAAATTACCTTGGGTGAGGTTTCCCGGTTGGGGCTGTTCCTGCCGGAGCGGATCCACACGCTCCGGCAGATCGTTGAGACGAGCCTGGCCGGCCATGGCCTGCCGTTGGACCTGCGCGGGGAGGTCGAGTCCGTGTCCGCCCTCGAACAGCTCCTGCGCGCCGGCCTGGGAGCGGCCGTCCTGCCGCAGTCGGCGGCCGAGGCGCTGTTCCTCGAGGGGGAGTTCCGGATGCTGCACATCGTCGAACCGCGATTGCACTGCAAGATCGCGCTGTGCACCCCCGACCACGAGCCGATGTCGGAGGCCGCGGCCGCCGTGCTGATCGTGCTCAAGGAGGTTCTGGCCGAGATCCTCGGCGCCTAGGAAAGCCATACACGTATGGCGAGGACGCGCCGTCCCGCACGAGGGGCGCGTCCCGGGAACATGGGATCAGGTTGTGGTGTGCCATGCCCAAAACATGCTGTCCGCCGAGAAGTTCAGCGAGGTCCGTAACGCCATTGGCCGATGACAGCAGCCCGAGTACTACCTGAGCCAACCGTCTACGTACTACGGCTGTTATCGACGAGAAATGTACTATCTGTACATTTCGTATGTTCCGTCTTACGCTGGAACCATGACTGATATGACTCTGACCGAGGCTCGGGCTCACTTGGCCAAAGCCGTGGACACCGCCCGCATGGAGCACGATCCCGTGTGGCTGACCAAGCACGGCAAGCGCCTGGCCGCAGTGATCGACGCCGAGGACCTTGCCCGCTTGTTGGCTGCTGCCGAGGACCTCGAAGACCTGCACGCCGCCGAGGCCGCGCGGGAAGAACGTGCAGCTGGCGCAGCCCCGATTCCGTGGGATGAGGTCAAGGCAGACCTGGGGCTCCTGTGACGCGGTACGTCGTCCAGGTTGACCAGGCGGCGCTTCGCCAGCTTCGCAAGCTCGATCCTCAGGGCCGCCGCCGTGTCGCCGCTGCCATTGAACTGCTGGCCGACGATCCACGGCCGCCCGGGGCAAAGAAGCTCGTCGGCGGCGATGGGGAATGGCGGGTCCGCACCGGTGACTTCAGAGTCATCTATGAAATTAACGATGCAGTCCTCACCGTGCTTGTTGTCGCGGTCGGCAACCGCCGGGACATCCACCAGAAGCGCTGACCCTCGTAATGCTCCGGCGGGTTCTTCTGGCCGAGGCAGGGTGCGTTGCCGGCGATTCACCCGTCGCAGGCGTCTTCTAGCAGCGCCTGGGCTGCGGCTGCCGTTTCCTGGAAGCGGTCTTCGCGGATCGCCTTGATCGGCGACTCGAAACCGAGCCGGGGGTTGATCGACAACGCCCACGCCTGGGCGACGCGCTTGCTCTGGGCGGTCTCGATCTCCTGGATGACGCCATAGGCGAACCGCAGTCGCTGTTGGGCCGGCTGGGTGGGTTCAAGGTCGCCCCGCACCCACTCAATGCCTGCATTTTGGCTGTTTTTTGCTCGTTCCCACGCGCCGGATAGACGGCCCAGTCGCTCAGCTGATCGGCCGCGCCAGGGAATGGCTGGTGCTGACGACTTCAGGCGAGGAAGCGTCCAAGGGTCGGACTTCCACATTTGCTCCATGCGTGTATTCGCGGCACGCCATTTGTGCTGAGCGCCTGCATTCGGCTGAAAATCACCGATGAGTGCCTCGAAAACATACAGGGTGCAGGAGACCAGTGGGGCAGCGTACCCGAGCAGCAGGTCCCGAGATATTTCAAGCTGCACCCCACGTGCAATGAGCGATCCCGGCACAAAATCCGAGCCCTTGACAAAGATGTTGACGCCAGGGCCTTGCCCATGGGTGATCGCGGACATTTCCGAGTAGATCTGACTGCCCGGCAGCTTGATTGCCTCGCTCAGCAGGTTGTATGCCATCGTGGCCGGGCCTGTCTCCCCTTTTGTCAGGGGTTTCGCGTCGAGGCCGGCAAGCAAGGTGAAGAAGATGTCGTCGTGGGCGGGTCCGCCAATTGCCGGCCGGCTTTGCTTGTCGCCGGCGGCACGGGGCCAATGGCCGCCTCGGCCAACGCTGTGGCTTCGGTGACCAGTCCGAGGAGGATCGAGGAGAGCTTGATTCGTTCCGCCTCATGCATCGGCTTATCGTCCACGCCGCACCCCCAATATCGGCCACAGTACCGCTCAATCCAACACACGATGGACTCTGCGCGGCTCGTGGTCCTCAAGGTCAACGGTGGCACGCACCCTGCGCCCGTCGGTCCAGGTCGCACCCGACAAGTTCAAGGGGTCCCTGGACAGGAGCGTGGCGGCCGACGCCGTGGCGCACGCCCCGAGGAGGTCAGCCCCACGCCTCCGGGTTGACCGGGTGGGCCGGGATCCGCCCGGCGGCCAGGGCGACCGCGTTCTCGGCGCACAGCTTCGCCATGGCCGCGCGGACGGCGACGGTGGCGCTGCCCAGGTGCGGCAGCAGCAGCGTGTTCGGCAGCGCGGCCAGCCCGTCGGCCAGGGCCGGTTCGTGCTCGTAGACGTCCAGCCCGGCGCCCGCGATGCTCCCCGTGCGCAGGGCCTCCACGAGTGCGGCCTCGTCCACCACCGGTCCGCGGGCGGTGTTGACCAGGATCGCTGTGTCCTTCATGGCGGCCAGCACCGGGGCATTGACAAGGTGGTGGGTCTGCTCGGTGAGCGGCACGTGCAGGGACAGGAAGTCGCTCTGCGCCACCAGCGTGGGCCAGTCGACCTGGCGGACGCGGCCGGCGAGTTCGCCCAGCTCGGCCCGGCCCACGGTCCGGTGCGCCGGCGGCCGGGGCGCGAAGATGACTTCCATGCCGAAGCCCAGCGCCCGGCGTGCCACGGCGCGGGCGATGCGCCCGAAGCCGGCCAGCCCCAGGGTGCGGCCGGACACGTCGGCGCCCAGCAGCAGGCGCGGATGCCACCCGGTGTAGTGCCCGGCGCGCATGAACGCGTCCGCCTCGACGACTCGCCGGGCCGTCCCCAGCATGAGCAGCAGGGTGAGGTCCGCCGTGGCGTCGGTCAGCACGTCCGGGGTGTTGGCGACCATGATGCCCCGGGCGGTGGCGGCGGCCACGTCGACATTGTTGTACCCGACCGCGTAGTTGGCGATGCCGCGAATCCTGGCCCCGCCCAGCGTCGCCGCGCCGAGGTCGTCGCCGAGCTGGGCGACGACGACGTCGAACTCGCCGGAGGCGCAGTGCGCGGCCAACTCACCCGGGCCGAGGGCCCCCTCGGGGACCGTGCAACGGCCGGCCGCGGCGAGGATGTCCATGCCCGGGGCCGGCAGCTCGGTGGTGACGAGGAACGATGGCGCTGAACCGCCGGAAGAATCAGTCCTCAACCAACAGTCCCTTGGCCTTGAGCTTGTCCGTGAGGTTGCACAGCTCGATCGTCGTGCCGCCGGCCCGGTAGCGGCGGATCTGTTCGTCCTCGGCGTCGACGCGGGCCTGTGCCAGGGCGATGACCTCCTCCGCCTCGTCCCGGCGCACGACGACGATGCCGTCGGCGTCGCCGCGCAGGATGTCGCCGGGGTACACGATCTCGCCGCCGATGACCAGCGGGTGGTTGATCGGGCCCAGCGTTTCCTTCACGGTGCCCCGGATGGCGACGTTGGCCGAGAACACGGGCAGCCCCAGCTCGATCAGGTCGGCCGTGTCGCGCACGCCGGAATCCGTCACCATGGCCGCGATGCCCTTGGCGGCCATGGCGTTGCCGAGCACGTCGCCGAACGTGCCGGCCTCGCCGAACTCACCGGCCGAGACGAGCACGACGTCGCCCGCCGTGGCGTAGTGGATGGCCACCTGGAGCATCAGGTTGTCCTGCGGGGCGCATCGGACGGTCACGGCCGGGCCGCAGAAGTGCATGGAGCGGTCGATCGGCTTGATGCGCGAGCTCAGGGCGCCGCGGCGACCCTGGGCCTCGTGGATGGTGGCCGACGAGAATTTCGCCAGGCGGCGCACGACGTCGGCGGAGGGGCGGGTGACGGAGGTCTTGACGTGGATCACGGGGTACTTCCTTGGGGTGGTCGGGATGGTCAGTTGAGGTCGGCGACGGCCGCGGCGATGGCGGCCACGGCGGCGTCGACCACGTCGAGCGAGGTGGCGAAGGACAGCCGGAGGTAGGGGGAGAGCCCGTAGGCGGAGCCCTGGATCACGGCGACCCCCGCGGCATCGAGCAGGTACAGCGTCACGTCCTCGTCGCCGGCCAGCACGGTGCCGGCGGGCGTGGACTTGCCGAGCAGCCCGGCACAGTTGACGTAGGCGTAGAACGCCCCGTCGGCCGGGGCGCAGGAGAGCCCGTCGATGGCGTTGATGCCGGCGACGAGCGCGTCGCGGCGGCGGCGATACACGTCCACGGACTCGCGCACGAAGCCCTGGTCGCCGGAGAGGGCCGCCGCGGCGGCCGCCTGGCTGACGGACGACGGGCAGGAGGACATCTGCGACTGCAGTTTGTTCATCGCCGCCACGAGTGGCTCCGGTCCGGCGCCGTAGCCCAGGCGCCAGCCGGTCATGGCATAGGCCTTGGACACGCCGTTGACCAGCAGCACGCGCCCACGCAATTCGGGGGCGGCCTCGACGAGGGAGTGGACGCGGCCGGCGCCGAAGTGGATCTCATCGTAGATCTCGTCGGCGAGCACGCTCACGTGCGGGTGTCCGTCGAGCACGGCGGCCAGGGCGCGCAGCTCCGCCACCGTGTACACGGCGCCCGTCGGGTTGGCGGGGGCGTTCAGCAGCAGCCACTTCGTGCGGTCCGTGATGGCGGACGCCAGTGCGCGCGGCGTGAGCTTGAAACCGGCCTCCTCCGGGCAGTCGACGATGACGGGGGTGCCGTCGTTGGCCAGGACCATGTCCGGATAGGAAACCCAGTAGGGTGCGGGGACGATGACCTCGTCGCCGGTGTTGAGCGTGGCCTGCAGGGCGACGAAGATGACCTGCTTGGCCCCGCCGCCGATGGTGAGCTCGGCGGGGGTGTACCGGTGTCCGGTGTGCCGGGCCAGCCGGTCCAGGATGGCCGCTTGCAGGGCCGGCGTTCCGGTGACCGAGGTGTACTTGGTCTCGCCGGCGGCGATCGCGGCGACGGCGGCGTCCTTGATGTGCGCCGGCGTGTCGAAGTCGGGTTCACCGACCGTCAGGTCCAGGATCGTGCGGCCCGCGGCCTTCAGTTCACGGACGCGGGCCGCGGCGGCCACGCTGGGGGAGGGCTTGATCCGGGTGACGCGGTCGGCGGGGGAAAAGTCAGGCATGGTCCATTCCGAAGGTCTCGAGGCGCGGCCACCGGTACTGGTGGCCACGCCTCGAGCCTACGGATTGGCTGCGTGTTGGGATAAGACCTATTGTGCGTGAACGGATAAGGGGATCTTATGACCCCGGGGCTACCGCGACGCCGGCGCGTCGGCAGCGGTTCTCTCCTCCGCCGTCGTCTGCCTCCACAGCGCCATGCGCGCCTGGTGGTGCGGGGTGCGGCGCATGAGCGCGTACGACGCGCCCAGGATGAGGAACCAGACGGGGGTCACCGCCAGCGCCACCAGCGTGTCCGCCTGGGTGGTCAGCGCCCACAGGATGAACGCGAAGAACGCGTAGACGACGACCACCATGGGGATGCCGCCGGGCATCTTGAACGTCGAGGCGCGGTGCAGGTCGGGGCGGCGCCTGCGGAACACCAGGTAGCTGGCCAGGATGATCGACCACACGAACATGAAGCACAGCGCCGAGACGGTCGTGACCATGTCGAACGCCCGGCCCACGTCGCTGCCCGCGTACAGCAGGACGACGCCGGAGAGCAGCAGCACGCAGGACAGGAACAGCGCGTTGCGCGGCACGTGGCGGGCGGACAGCTTCGCGAACACCTTCGGCGCGTCGCCGTCCTTGGCCAGGCCGAACACCATGCGGGAGGTCGAGTAGATGCCCGAGTTGGCGCTGGACATGGCGCTGGTCAGCACCACCAGGTTCACGACCGTGGCCGCGATGCCCAGCCCGGCCAGCGTGAACATGCCGATGAACGGGGACTTGCCCGCCTGGAATCCGGTCCACGGCGTGACCGACATGAGCACGATCAGGGCGCCCACGTAGAACAGCATGACGCGCACCGGGATGGCGTTGATGGCGCGCGGCAGGTTGCGCTCCGGGTTCTTCGTCTCCGCCGCCGCCGTGCCCACCAGTTCGATGCCGACGAACGCGAACACGGCGATCTGGAAACCGGCCACGAAGCCCATGAACTCGTGCGGGAAGAAGCCGCCATGGCTCCACAGGTTCGTGAACGAGGCGACGCCCGATTCGGAGCTGAAACCGGTGAAGATCATGACCAGGCCGACGACGATCAACGCCACGATGGCCACGATCTTGATCAGCGCGAACCAGAATTCCGTCTCGCCGAACGAGGCCACGGACGGCAGGTTCAGCAGCAGCAGGATCAGCACGGTGGCCACGCCGGGGATCCACAACGGGATGCCCGGGATCAGTTCCCGGGAATAGCCGGCGATGGCGATCACGTCCGCCACGCCCGTGACGACCCAGCAGAACCAGTACGTCCAGCCGGTGAAGAACCCGGCCCACGGGCCCAGCAGGTCCCCGGCGAAGTCGCTGAACGTCTTGTAGTTCAGGTTGGAGAGCAGCAGCTGGCCCATGGCCCGCATGACGAAGAACAGCATGAAGCCGATGATCATGTATACAAAGATGACCGAGGGCCCCGCCACGGAGATCGTCTTGCCCGAGCCCATGAACAGCCCCGTGCCGATCGCCCCGCCGATGGCCAGCAGCTGGATGTGCCGGTTGGACAGGGCCCGTTTGAGCTCGGGACCGCCGGAATCCGGGGAAATCGTGGTGGTGGCGGGCGTGGGTGTGGGCTGCTGTGGCGTCATGAATGGGTCCTTCGAGGTCACCGATGGGTGACCGGGGTAACAAATGTCTTTGAATACAATAACGCCCCAACCGGAGTGCCCCGGACCGGCGGGCGCGGAACCCGGGGCGCCGGGCCGGTAATCTGTGATCCATGACACCGCCCATTCGCACCGCCCTGCTGGGATTCGGCCTGGCCGGGCGCGTCTTCCACGCCCCCGCGCTCGCCGCCAACGCGCGCTTCGACCTGGCGGTGATCGTCACCGGCGACCCGGGCCGCCGCGACGAGGCCCGTGCCGCCCACCCGGGCGCCGAAATCCTGTCCTGGGACCAGTGGGACGCCGGCGTGCCGGGCCTCGAGCTGGTCGTGGTCGCCACACCCCCCGCCACCCATGCGGCGCGGGCGCACGCCGCGCTGGAGGCCGGGGCCGACGTCGTCGTCGACAAGCCGTTCACGGTGACCAGCGCCGAGGGCGAGGCGCTCATCGGGCTCGCCGCGGCGCGCGAGCGGGTGCTCTCGACCTACCAGAACCGGCGCTGGGACGGGGAGTTCCTGACCCTGCGCAGGCTGCTGGCCGACGGCGCGCTCGGGCAGGTGCAGCGGTTCGAGTCGCGGCTGGAGCGCCGGCGGCAGGGGGCGGGCAAGCCGTGGAAGGCGGCCGCGACGCCCGCGGACGGGGGCGGTGTGCTGTACGACCTCGGCAGCCACCTGATCGACCAGGCCCTGGTGCTGTTCGGCCCCGTGTCCCGCGTCTACGGCGAGGTGGCCGCGCGGCGGCCCGGCGGGAAGAACGACGACGACGCGTTCGTTGCGCTGACCCATGACAGTGGCGTCGTGTCGCACCTGTGGATGAACCTGTCCGCCGCCTCGCGGGGGCCGCGACTGCGCGTGCTCGGCTCGGACGCGGCGTACGTGAAGTGGGCGCCGGACGGCCAGGAGGCCCAGCTCCAGGCTGGCATCCTGCCGGGCGATGCGCTGTACGGCGTCGACCCCGAGGACGCGTGGGGTGTGCTGGGCGTGGACGGCGACACCGTCCCCGTGCCGACCGAGCGCGGCAATTTCGCCGCCTACTATGACGAGTTGGCGGCCGCCATCCGTGCCGGCGGCCCGGTGCCCGTGGACCCGGCGGACTCGGTCGCGGCGCTGCGGATCATCGAAGCGGTGCTGGGACAGGGGGTGCGCGACCATGGCTAGTCAGGCGCCCGGGGCCGCGCTGGCCGAGCCGGAGACGCTGGTCAGGGCGCGCTGGACGTTCGCCGTCATCCTCGTCAACGTCGGCATCAACACGGCCTTCTTCGGCCCCATCCAGGTGCTGCTCGGCGTCCAGGCCATTGCGCTGGACGAGGCGAACAAGGAGGGCGTGCTGGCCCTTGTCACCGGTGCCGGGGCGGCCGTGTCGCTGGTCGCCAACCCGATCTTCGGCACCTTCTCCGACCGGACCACGTCCCGGTTCGGCCGCCGCGTCCCGTGGGTGCTCATCGGGGCGGTCCTGGGCGTGATCGGCCTGGTCGGGCTGGCCGGCGCGCCCACCGTGGCGGCCATGACGGCGCTGTGGTGCCTGGTCCAGCTCGGCTGCAACGGCGCGCTGGCCGCCGTCACCGCCGCGGTCCCCGACCAGGTGCCCGTCCGGCAGCGCGGGCGCGTCGGCGGACTCGTGTCGATGGGCACCGTCGTCGGCATCCTGGCGGGCGCCGCCGTCGGGGCCGTGGCCGGCGGGAACTATCCGCTGGGCTACGGGCTCTCCGCCGCCGCGCTCGCCGTCGGCATCGTGCCCTACCTGTTCCTGTCGAACGACCACCGGCTGCCGCCGCGCACGCGCGGGGCGCGCTCGTGGCGCGGCGCGTGGGACGCCGTCGTCACGTTCTTCGTTGCGTTCTGGATCTCGCCGCGGAAGCACCCCGACTTCGGCTGGGCGTGGCTGACCCGGTTCCTGGTCAACGTGGGCAACCACCTCGTCACGCTGTACCTGCTGTTCTTCCTGCGCGACTCGGTCAAGTTCGACAACCCCGCGTTCGGCGTGCTGATCCTGACCGGGCTGTACGCGGTCATGACGCTCCTGACGGCCGTGCTCGGTGGCCTGTGGACGGACCGCGTGGGCCGGCGCAAGCCGTTCGTGATCGGGTCGTCCGCCATCATCGCGCTGGCCGCGCTGATCCTCGCGTTCGCGCCGACGTGGACGGGCGCCGTGGTCGGCGCGCTCGTGCTCGGCGTCGGCTACGGCGCGTACCTGGCCGTCGACTTCGCCCTGCTGACCCAGGTGCTGCCCAGTGCCGCGGACCGCGGCAAGGACTTGGGCGTCATCAACGTGGCCAACTCGCTGCCGCAGGTCATCGCCCCCGTCATCGCCTACCCACTGGTGGCGTACCTGGGCGGCTACATCACGCTGTACGTGGTGGCCGCCGTCATCGGCCTGCTCGGGGCCGTGTTCGTGGTGAAGATCAAGGGCGTCCAATAGCGGGAGCCAGATGGACTGGCTGTAGCCGAAGAATTCGTGGTCCTCGTTATAGCCGCCGTAGCCCGCGCCGAGTTCGGCGCGGGCTACGGCATTATTCCGAATTCGGAATAATGCCGAGGACCGCTCCCAGGTCCGCACCGGGCCACACCCCGCGGGTCATGGCCACCCTGCGCACCGCCATCAGCCTGCTACGGCTGGACGGCTGGGACACCATCGCCCTACGACATCACGCCCGCGACCCACAACGAGCCCTCGCATGCCTGCTGACCTGCTAACACGAGACCTTTCCGGGGCCCTGGGGCCTCCCCCACCTCCAAACCCGGCGACAGATCGCTGGAAGACCACGCCATCGATCCCGCCTTGATCCGCAGCCTGGACAGTGAGCGTGCGATGCCGGGTAAAATCCATGACACGGCGCGGAGGAGTGCTCTGCCGATGAGGTGGCGTTCACACCCATGACATTCTGAGGGCCTCCTCCTCCAGCAGCGCACGCGCTTTTTTAGCGGGTCGCAGGACTTCTCGGCGGAGGGCTTTTCACGGGTTAGCTTGCAGTGCCTGCCAATACTCGTACATGGATTGTTGATGCTGCCTACCCAGTTGAGCCCACTGCCGCATCGCATCCTTAGAAGGGTCCGGCGGCCGGAAATAGGAGTGCTTGTAGAGCGTTGCATGTTCTTCCCACTTGGCGGCACAGAGCTGGGCGGGCACAGATTCGGGGGACGCGTGCAGGTGGATCAGCAACGCACCTTCAAGTGCTGGCAGCGCGATTGTCGGGCTGTCCTGCGGGTGGTGTCCCGCATTGCGCCACTCGACAGTGGCGATCATGTGGGCGGTCCCAGTCACCTCCTCGGCGAGGCGGAAAAGCTCATCCGCCGAGAGGCTGGGGAACTCGCCCGCGAGAGCATCGCGAAGAACTTCCTGCCCACTGACATTCAATAGCTCGCCCGCCCCTGCAGCCTGAGCCACCACGGGAGCCGCCACCCGCGAAGCGATCTCTCTGGCCTGCGCCAGGGGAATGGAGAAGAAGACCTTGGCGGGGTCAAACCCGCTTGGGTTAGTTACTTTTCGCATCCATCCACCGGCCTCTCAGCGCTCCTAAACTCCTTCAAGGTTCGGCAGAGTTCCCGAGCGACCAAATTGGTCAGCTGCCTATCGCAACTGTCACACTCTGCTGATTCGTGGCCTAGTAGACGTAGACCGCTTGGTGAAGGTTCGGAGAGCTCACGCAATCGTAAAGAAACCCAAACACGTAGATATATGCGGAAACTTCGTTCTCTCCGGTGCCCGTGTAGAGGTTCCCCTGCTTCTCCCACGAACTTGAGAACGACGCTTCACTGAAGCTGTTTACAGCGGCCTCGCCATTGTCTTCATTCGTTGCTCCGACGTGGGCGTTGACATAGAATGGACCGTTGTTGAGGTACTCGAATCCGAAGTCGTAATGGACATGATTCCCGCCGTTACTCGGATACAAGAACGCGGTGCCGCAGCTCCCGGGAATCACAATGTTGGGCTTCGCTCCAGTCGTCGTGCTCGCGTGCGGGACGGCGACCATGGGAATCGCAATTGGAGCGTCGGTCGTCGGCGGCGATGAGGTTGAGGACGATTGCGCGCTTTGACTAGGGGGAACCGCTGCCGAAGCGGCTTGTGAAGTACCGAAAACACCGAGTACAAGCACGGCTACCGCGGCCATCGTGGTCATTGTTGATCGCTTGAAACTGAACATCTTTGCTCCTCGTTCTAGCTCACCAATTTTTTCGGTAACTGGTCAGGTGGTGGTGGGGATCCAGGGTTGGCCGGTGGCGAGTCGGGTGAGTGCGTCGAGTGCCTTGAT
>NZ_RWKQ01000006.1 GCF_003946885.1 Specibacter cremeus
CGGCAGCGCGGCCGCACAGGCCGGGTAGATCGCATTGTCCCCGGCCAGGCACGCCGTCTCGTACTTGTAGACATAGGGGTCGTCCGGGATTTCTACAGGCGTGTTACCGAAATGGCCGCCACCTCCTGGGCTTGGGATCCAGACGTTTGAGACGATGCCGTTGTCGTCCCAAATCGAGCTGCCGCCGGTATCCGCGATGGCGGCTTGTGGCCAAATGGCGGTCGTGGCAACGATTGTCAGAGCACTGAGTCCGCAGAGGAGCGGCTTGGTGGGTGTTCTCATCAGTTCGCCGAAATGTGACCGACTGATTGCGCGGACCATTTGCCGCCGGAGTAGATGGCGACTACGGCATCGGCCCTGGCGACGCTGGTTCCATAGCGTTTCGTTGACATGCCATTGGCATCGAAGAACTCAGCCTTGTCTTGACGGACAGAGGCAATCGCGTTGTAGAGTCCGTCAGATGCCTTGAGGGTGCTATTTACGGTGAGCACGGTCATCTTCCCCCCGGTGATCCAGCCGCCTTCTCCGTATACGTCCTCGACGGTTTCCTTGACCTTGGCGCAGGTTTCGCACTCGGGCACGGTGATGGCCATCATGGGTGTCATGTCGCCGGTCTCGTACGCGTAGCCGAGGGTGGCGTACCAGTGGCGGNGGCCGCCGGCAGCACCGGGACCGGGACGTTCTGGGCCGGGCCGCTGGCCGAGGCCGGCCTGTACACCGGTGCCGGCGTGGGCGTCGGGGAAGGTGGTGGGGACGCGGCTGTCCTGCTCGCGCCGGCCCCGGCCGTGCCGCCGGGATCCGCACCCGGATCGCCGCCGGCGGCGCACCCGGCCAGCGCCACCATGCCGGCCACCGTCGCGGCGAGCACGGCGGCGAGGCCGAGTGGACATCGTCGACGCCACAAGACGCCTCGGCCACCAGGCCCGTGCGCGCGGAAACGTGTCCCCGTGTTCGTCATGGAAGCCCCCATCAGGATTCCGGTGCGGGCCGCCTCGTCGCGGGCCGGCTGAGTTGGTCCCAACCTAGCCCAGAATCTGCACACGTGCCAGAAGTTATCCACACCTCGACCGGATCCTGCGGCGGAACGACAGGCCGTAGCGCGGGTCAGTGTCCGCCGCGGAGCCGTTCCATCTCGCGCCGGTCCTTCTTCGTGGGGCGGCCGGCACCGCGGTCGCGCCGGGGCAGACCGAGCTCGGTGGCTGTGGGCCTGGCCGGGGTGTGGTCGGTGAAGCAGTGCGAGGCTGCCTCGGCGCCCACGCGCTTGGCGATCAGCCAGCGCACCTCGAGGATTCGGTCGTAGCCTGGTTGCCGGACGCGCACGGTGTCGCCCGGGACCACGGTCTGGGCGGCCTTGGCCGGCTTGTCGTTGAGTTTCACGTGACCTGCCCGGCAGGCGGCCGTCGCGGCCGACCGGGTCTTGTAGGCGCGGATCGCCCACAGCCAGGCGTCGATGCGGACGGTGGCCGGGGCGTTCTTCGGGCTGAAACCAGGCGTGCTCATGGTGTCCCCGAGTCTATCCCCGGACGCCCCCACGGTGGTCGAGCTTGTCGAGCCCCGGGGGTTTCGACGGGCTCAACCACCGGGGGTTTCGACGGGCTCAACCACCGGGGTTTCGACGGGCTCAACCACCGGGGGTTTCGACGGGCTCAACCACCGGGGGGGTCTACGGGCTCAACCACCGGGGGTTTCGACGGGCTCAACCACCACCGCCGTCAGCCCTGGTTGCTGAACGCGGCGTCGAAGGACGCCGTGGACGGGGCGAAATCGAACGTCTTCAACGCGGCCAGGGCCTCGGGGGCACCCTGCAGCCGGTCCATGCCGGCGTCTTCCCACTCAACCGAGATGGGCCCGTCATAGCCGATCGCGGTCAGCGCCCGGAACGAGGATTCCCAGGGCACATCGCCGCGCCCGGCGGAGACGAAGTCCCAGCCGCGGCGCGGGTCGCCCCAGGGCAAATGGGAGCCCATGACCGTGTTGCGGCCGGTGGGGCGCAGCTTCGTGTCCTTGCAGTCTACGTGGTAGATCCGGTCCTTGAAGTCCCAGATGAAGGAGACAGGGTCGATGCCCTGCCACATGAAGTGCGACGGGTCCCAGTTCAGCCCGAACGCCTCCCGGTGCCCGATCGCCTCCAACGTGCGCACGGTGGTCCAGTAGTCGTAGGCGATCTCGGACGGGTGCACCTCGTGGGCGAACCGGACGCCGCACTCGTCGAAGACGTCCAGGATGGGGTTCCAGCGATCGGCGAAGTCCTGGTAGCCGGCGTCGATCACGGCTTGCGGCACGGGCGGGAACATGGCCACATACTGCCAGATGGAGGAGCCGGTGAACCCGACCACGGTCTTCACGCCGAGCGCGCGCGCCAGCCGGGCGGTGAGCCTGAGCTCCTCGGCGGCCCGCTGCCGCACGCCCTCGGGGTCGCCGTCGCCCCACACCCGCGAGCCCACGATCGCCTGGTGGCGGAAGTCGATCGGGTCGTCGCACACGGCCTGGCCCTTGAGGTGGTTGGAGATGGCCCACACCTTCAGCCCGTGTTTCTCCAGCACGGCCAGCCTGGACTCCACATAGCCGGGCTCGTCCCAGCGCCACGGGTCCAGGTGGTCGCCCGAGCAGGCGATCTCCAGCCCGTCGTAGCCCCAGCCGGCGGCCAGCGCGGCGACGTCCTCGAACGGCAGGTCGGCCCACTGGCCGGTGAACAGGGTGTATGGGCGCGTCATGACAGGCTCCTCTTCGGTGTCGGGGTTTCGACCAGCTCAACCACCGGGGTTTCGACCAGCTCAACCACCGGGGTTTCGACCAGCTCAACCACCGGGGCTTCGATCAGCCCAACCACCGGGGCTTCGAACAGCTCAACCACCGGGACCGTGGACCCGCCGGCGGCGGCGGATTCCTCCCAGGCGGCCAGGACGCGCTGGACCTGAAGCCCCTCGGCGAACGACGGCGACGGGTCGGTTTGGTCGCGGATGTTCAGCAGGAAGTCGCGCAGCTGGTGCGTGAACGAGTGCTCCCAGCCAATCACATGCCCCTGCGGCCACCACCCGTCCAGGTAGGGGTGGCCGGGCTCCGTGACGAGGATCCGGCGGAATCCCTGGATCTCGGCGGGGTCGGTGCCGTCCAGGAAATACAGCTCGTTGGGGTCCTCCAGGTTGAACTTCAGCGCCCCGGCGCTGCCGTACACCTCGACGGCCAGCGCGTTCTTCTGGCCCAGCGCCACCCGGGACACCTCGACGCTGGCCACGGCGCCACCGGCCATCGTCAGCGTGGCCCAGGCGGCGTCGTCGACCGTCACCGGCTCCGGACCGTCGGGGCCGGGGCGTTCGGTGACGAACGTGTGCAGCCGGCCGCTGACCTCGGTCACGGCGTCGTCGAGCAGGTACTGGACCTGGTCGACGGCGTGCGAGGCGATGTCGCCCAGGGCGCCGGAGCCGGCGGTTTCCTTGCGCAGCCGCCACGTCATGGGGGAGTCGGCGTCGACCAGCCAGTCCTGCAGGTAAGAGGCACGGACCTGGCGGATGGTGCCGAGCCTGCCGCCGGCGATCAGCTCGCGGGCCAGGGCCAGGGCCGGCACGCGCCGGTAGTTGAAGCCGACCATGGAGCGCACACCCCGGGCGCGGGCGTCCGTCGCGGCGGCCACCATGGCCGTGGATTCGTCCATCGTGTTGGCCAGCGGCTTCTCCACGAGCACATGCTTGCCGGCGGCCAGCGCCGCGGTGGCGATTTCGGCGTGCAGCCAACCGGGCGCGCAGATGTCGACGATGTCGATGTCGTCCCGGGCGATGACCTCCCGCCAGTCGGTGGCGGATTCGCTCCAGCCGTAGCGGCTGGCGGCGGCCGCCACGGCCACCGCGTCCCGGCCCACGAGCACCTTCTGTTCGAAGGCCGGGACGTCAAAGTGGTTGCCGACG
Organism: Specibacter cremeus; assembly: GCF_003946885.1. Classification (GTDB taxonomy): domain Bacteria; phylum Actinomycetota; class Actinomycetes; order Actinomycetales; family Micrococcaceae; genus Specibacter; species Specibacter cremeus. Next base: position 3,903 of record NZ_RWKQ01000006.1, read on the forward strand.
CTCCGCCACGCGTTGGAGTGCGCCTTGCCCATGAAGGCGTACCCGATCGCCGCCACGCCCAGGGTGTGGGCGGCGGTGGGCGGTGGTGCGGTCTTTGGAGGGGAGGTCATCTCGGGGCTTCCTGGAGGGTGGCGTCGGTGGGGTCCCAGCCCAGCGGCAGCGGCTCGGCCGCGCTCGCCGTGCTGTCCACGGTCACGAAATCGCCGGTGTCGATGGACTCGGCGATGGAGACCATGGCGTCGAGCACATGGTAGGCCACGGCCCCCTGGGCGCGGTGCGGCACGCCAGCCCGGAGGGATCGGGCCATGTCCAGCACGCCCATGCCGCGCCCGTTCGTCGGGCCCTCGGCCGGGATCACGGTCCAGTCGTCGTCCCCGCGGCGGGCAATGCGGATGTCGCCGTCGAAGTTGTTTGGATCGGGCAGCGACATGGTGGCCTCGGTACCCGTGATCTCCACGAAGCCCATGCGCAGCTTCGGGGATTCGAAACTGTACACGCTGTGCGACGACGCGCCGGATTCAAACTTGGCGATGGCGCTCACATGGGTGGGAACCTCGACGGCGAATTCCTCGCCTTCCTTGGGCCCGGAACCAATGGTGCGGGTGGGGAACGCGGAAGACCCGACGGCCGCCACCGAGGCAATCGGGCCAAATGCCTGCACCAGCGTGGTCAGGTAGTACGGCGCCATGTCGAAGAGGGGACCGGCGCCGGCCTGGAACAGGAAGGCCGGGTTGGGGTGCCAGGATTCCGGACCCGGGGACTGGAACATGGTCAGCGCCGTCAGCGGGGTCCCGATCGCGCCCGAGCGGATCAGCCGCAGCGCCGTCTGCAGCCCGCCGCCGAGGAAGGTGTCCGGGGCGCAGCCGAGCCGCACGCCGGCGGCGTCTGCCTCCTTCAGCAGGGTCAGGCCGCTCTCACGGTCAAGCGAGAACGGCTTCTCGCTCCAGACGTGCTTGCCGGCCGCCACGGCGGCGCGGGCCACCTCGACGTGCGCGGCCGGGATGGTCAGGTTGACGATGATTTCGACGTCGGGGTGGTTCAGTGCGGCGTCGACGCCACCGGACGATTCAATACCGTACTCGGACGCGCGCGCCGCGGCGGCGTCCTCAAACAGGTCGGCCACGACGTGGACCTTGAGGTCCGGGAAGCTGGTCAGGTTGTCCAGGTACTGCTTGCTGATGTTGCCGGCGCCGATGACGGCGACGCCCACGGGTCCGGTCTTGGGCAGGCTTGCACTGCTCATGCCGTTCAGGCCTTTCCGCGGTTGAGGTAGGAGAGGCTCTCGCCGATGCCTTCGAAGATGTCGCCGGAGTAGTCGTCGAATTCCACAACGCCCACCTCCAGGGACTTCGCGGCCTCGATGACGTCCCACACGGCGACCTTGCCCTGGCCCGCGGGCAGCTGGGCCGCCGTGTCGGTGTCGAGGGGCCCATCCTTGATGTGGATGAACTTCACCTGGGCGCCGAGACGGGTGAGCAGCGCCGCAGGGTCCTGCCCGCCGACGGCCGCCCAGTACGTGTCGACCTCCAGCACCAGCTCCGGGTCGAGCAGCGACGCGAGGTACTCGAGCGACGTCGTGCCGTTGATGCTGGACTCAAGCTCCCACTGGTGGTTGTGGTAGCCGACCCGGACACCGTACTCGGCGCCCTTCCTGGCCGCGGCGTTCAGCGCCGCCGCCGTCGCCTCGATGGCGGCGGCGTCCTGCCAGTGCTCGGCCGGGATGAACGGGTCGATGACCGTCGCGATGCCGAGCTTGTTGGCGGCGGCGAAGATCTCGTCCTGGTCGGCGGACAGCAGCGGGGCGTGCCCGGAGGGGGCCGTGATCCCGTGGGCGGTGAACGCCGCGGCGAGGGCGTCGGCGGTGGCGGCGAAGTTGTACGGTTCCACCTGGCGGAAGCCGATCTCGGCGATGCGGGCGATCGTGCCGGGCAGGTCCCGCTCGAGGGCTTCACGCACGGTGTACAGCTGGAGGGAATAGGTCACTGGAACTCCTGGTAGGGGGCGGGATGGGGTTCTCAATCAACCTAAGGGAACTTATGACGAGCGTCAAGCAAAAGTTGGAGGCAATTTGCGACCTCGGGGAATTGTGACGGGTAGAAGCCTGTGTTACTTATAGGGAATGCCCAAAACAGCAGCAGCCGCGCCCAGCGTCACCCCCACGGCGGGGGCCGCCACCGCGCCGGCGGGACACGCCCGGTCCGGCGACCTGTTCCAGCTGTTGCGCGACGGGCGCGCCCGCACCCGGGCCGAGCTGGTGGACATCTCCGGCTTGGCCCGCTCCACGGTCGCCGCACGCATTGACGCGTTGGCCGCGTCCGGACTGATCGGCCCCGCCGGTGAGGCGGTCTCCTCCGGCGGGCGGCCGCCGTCGCGCTTTGCCTTCCTGCCGGCGGCGCGCGTGATCCTGGCCGTCGACGTCGGTGCCACGCACCTGCTGATCGCGCTCACGGACCTGGCCGGCAGTGTCCTGTGCGAGGCGCGCGAATTCATCGATGTCTCCGCCGGCCCGGTTCCGGTGTTGGACGGCATCCTGGAATTGAGCGTGCAGCTGCTGGCCCAGGCCGGGCGCAAGGAGCGCGAGCTGGCAGGCATCGGCATCGGGCTGCCGGGTCCCGTGGAGCACTCGACCGGCAAACCGGCCAGCCCGCCGATCATGCCCGGCTGGGATGGGTTCGATGTGCCCGCCTACGTCCAGCAACGCTTCGCCGCACCCGTTCTCGTGGACAATGACGTGAACATCATGGCCCTCGGCGAGCGCGCCGAGTACTGGCCGGACGCCGAGGACCTGCTGTTCATCAAGGTGGCCACCGGGATCGGCGCCGGCATCATCAGCGGCGGGCTGCTGCAGCGCGGCGCGGACGGCACGGCCGGGGACATCGGCCATGTCCGGGTGTCGCGGGGCGCCGACGTGCTGTGCCGCTGCGGGAACCGCGGCTGCCTGGAGGCGCTCGCGTCCGGTCCCGCCGTGGCCGCCGCACTTGCGGCCGACGGCGTGCCGGCGGCGACCGGTGAGGACGTGCTGGCGTTGGCCCGGCGCGGGAACCTGGCCGCCATCCAGGCCATGCGCCAGGCCGGCCGGGACCTCGGGGACGTGCTCGCCACCTGCGTGAACCTGCTCAACCCGTCCGTCATCGTGATCGGTGGGGGCCTGTCCAGCGCCGGCGAATACCTGCTGGCCGGCGTGCGCGAGATCGTGTACCAGCGCTCGCTGCCGCTGGCCACGGCGCGGCTGCGGATCGTGCAGTCGATGGCGTCGGACCAGGCCGGTGTCCTCGGCGCCAGCCGCATGGTCATCGACCACGTGCTGGCCCCCGCCAGCGTCGACCTGCTCGCCGCCGGCGCGTAGGGCCGGACGGGGTGGGCAAGGTGACCATCGCGGCGTAGGGCCGGCAGCTGGACGATCCGGCCGGATGTGAAACCGTCAGGCGTCGGCCGAAAGCCGCCTGGTAGGGGACTTCCCGTCCTGTGGCCCGACGTTGCCCGTCGGGCCATTGTTGTTTGTCAGATGCACGATCATAAGTCTGATAAGACTTCGGAACTTTTGATTGACATCCGGCAAAAGGTCGTCTAGGTTGGGTGTCACGTTCCGCGGCCGCTCGCTGTTTTCCACCACCGTGTTGTCCACACAGATGTTCCCGGGCGTGCTGTTTCTGCTGCCACTGTTCCTGATCTTCGTCAACATCAACACGAACTTCGGCATCCAGCTGGTGGGCACGCGGCTGGGCCTGATCATCACGTACCTGACGTTCTCGCTGCCGTTCTCCATCTGGATGCTGGCCGGCTACTTCGACGGCATCCCTCACGAGCTGGACGAGGCCGCCAAGGTCGACGGCTGCGGCCCCATGCGCGCGCTGATCCGCGTGATCCAGCCGGTCGCCCGCCCGGGTCTGATCGCCGTGGCCATCTACAGCTTCATGACGAGTTGGGGCGAGGTCCTGTTCGCCTCGGTCATGACGACGGACGCGAACCGCACCCTGGCCGTGGGCCTGCAACTCTATTCGACGCAGACCAACGTGTACTGGAACCAGATCATGGCGGCCTCCGTGGTGGTCAGCATCCCGGTGGTGGTCGGGTTCCTGCTGCTGCAGCGCAACTTCGTGGCCGGGCTGACCGCCGGGATGGTGAAGTAGCGCCCCGCCCAACTGGTGGGCAGTAGGTGCTGAGAATTCCCGGATTCCCAGCGTCTACTGCCCACTGGTTTGGCGTCGATTCAGACTGCGCAGCCGTCCGGGCCGCATGCGTCCGCTTCGGCTCCGGCGGCGACCATGGTCAGCGGGTTCGCCTCCTGCCACGCCTCCTCGAGCGCTTGGCTGAACAGGGCCGAAGGCTGCGCGCCGGAGATGCCGTACTTGCGGTCGATCACGAAGAACGGCACGCCGGAGATGCCCAGTGACCGGGCCTCGGCGAAGTCCTGGCGCACCTCGTCGGCGTACTCGTCCGTGTCCAGCGCCGAATTGATTTCGTCGGCGGAGAGGCCGGCGGCGACGCCCGTGCGCACCAGGTACTCCCGGGCCCCGATGTCCTCGCCGTGCTCGAAGTGCCCGGACAGCAGCGCCTCCTTGACGGCGTCGGCCACCCCGTTCGCACCGGCCAGATGCAGCAGCTGGTGGGCGTTGAAGCTGTTGGCGACTACGACGCTGTCGAAGTCGTAGGCCAGACCCTCGCCGGCCGCCTGCTCTGCCACGTGCCCAAACATGCCGGCAACCTGGCCTGGGTCCATGCCCTTGCGCTCGGCCAGGTAGCCCAGCTCGGTGCCGTCATAGTGGTCCGGGAGCGTGGGGTCGAGCTGGTAGCTGCGCCACTGCACCTCCACCGAATCCTTGTGCGGGAAGGCTGCCAGGGCGGACTCAAAACGCCGTTTGCCGATGTAGCACCATGGGCACGCGACGTCGGACCAGATCTCGATCTTCATACTCGCGCCAACAGGGAGGCGGCGGTGGTTATTCCCCGGCTGTAGAAATAGCACTACGGCGGCCGGTGCGTTTCGAAGCGAAACGCACCGGCCGCCGTCGTACGGTGTAGTGGCTGGTTCACCGGTGCCCGGCTTTCGGGCGATCGTGTGGCGACTGGTCCGGTGAAACCAACCAAACCTTGGGGCTACGCCGCGGCCGCGATCAGCTCGTTTTCGCGGGCGTCGGCGCAGGTGTCGCGGTCACGGGCGTCAAACAAGTACCTGTCGTACGCCGGAAGCGTCAGGAACGGCGGGAATTCGGCCCCGAGCGCCACCTCCTCGAAGATGGTCCGGGCGTCCTCGAAGCGGTCGTCCTCGAAGCGCGGCAGCCGGGCGAACTCCTCCTCGACGAGCTCCGCCACCCACGCCGGGGTCACCACGTCGCCCTCATCCGTGATGGCCTTCACGGCCAGCCACTGCCAGATCTGCGAGCGGGAGATCTCGGCGGTCGCGGCGTCCTCCATGAGGTTGTTCAACGCCACCGCGCCATGGCCGCGCAGCCACGACTCGATGTACTGGATGGCCACCCAGATGTTGTTGCGGATGCCGGCCTCGGTGATCCTGCCGGGCGTGCCGGCAATGTCCAGCAGGGCGCGATCGTCCGGGACCACGTCCTCGCGGGTGCGCACGATCTGGTTGGCGTTCCAGCCGAGCACGCCGTCGAACACCTCCATGGCCACCGGCACCAGGTCGGGGTGGGCCACCCAGGAGCCGTCGAAGCCGTCGTCGGCCTCGCGGGTCTTGTCCGCGCGGACCTTCGCCAGGGCGACCGCATTGGCCTGCGGGTCGCGGCGGTTCGGGACGAACGCCGACATGCCGCCGATCGCCATGGCCCCGCGGCGGTGGCAGGCCCGGACCAGCTGCTCGGTGTAGGCGCGCATGAACGGGGCCGTCATGGTGATCTGGTCCCGGTCCGGCAGCACGTAGCGGGGGCCGCGGCTGCGGAAGTTCTTGATCACGGAGAACAGGTAGTCCCAGCGCCCGGCGTTCAGCCCGGCGGCGTGGTCGCGCAGTTCGTAGAGGATCTCCTCCATCTCGAACGCGGCCGTGATCGTCTCGATCAGCACCGTGGCCCGGATGGTGCCCTGCGGGATGCCCAGCAGGTCCTGGGCGACGATGAAGATGTCATTCCAGAGGCGGGCCTCCAGGTGGTTCTCGATCTTCGGCAGGTAGAAGTACGGGCCCAAGCCCCGCGCGATGAGCCGGCGGGCGTTGTGGAAGAAGAACAGCCCGAAGTCGACGATGCCCCCGCCGATCGGCTCGCCCTTGACCAGCATGTGTTTCTCGGGCAGGTGCCAGCCGCGCGGGCGGACCACGATCGTCGGCATCGACTCGGCCGGGCCGAGCTTGTACTCCTTGCCGGCCGCGGAGGTGAAGTCGATGCGGCGTTCCAGCGCGTCGATGAGGTTGAGCTGGCCCCGGATCACATTGCCCCAGCTGGGCGTGGAGGCGTCCTCCATGTCGGCGAGCCACACCTTCGCCCCCGAGTTCAGCGCATTGATGGTCATCTTGCGGTCCACGGGGCCGGTGATCTCGACGCGGCGGTCCTCCAGGCCCGGCGCCGGCGGGGCGACCCGCCACCGGCCGTCCTCGCGGATGTGGGCTGTCTCGGCCAGGAACCGGGGGTCGGCGCCGTTGGCGATGCGCCGACGCTGCGTTTCGCGCGCCTCGAGCAACTCCTGGCGGCGTGCCGCCGTCGTCCGGTGAAGGGCGGCGACGAAGTCGAGCGCCTCGGGGGTGAGGATCTCGTCCTGCCGGTGGATGGGGGTGGCAGTGAGGGTGATGCCGTTGAACGTGATGCCGTTGAGGCTGTTGGTCGAATTCATGGGAACGTCTCCAAAATCTGTGCGGAACCGGTGATCGAGCCTGTTGGGATCCGGTGTGGATCTCGACAGGCTCGGATCTCGACGGGCTCGGATCTCGACAGGCTCGATCACCGGGAACGGGTTAGTGGAACTGTCCTGCCTCGGTGGATCCCACCAGGGCGAGGGTGGAGGCGTTCGGGTTGAGCGCCGTGGCGATTTGATCGAAGTAGCCGGTGCCGACTTCGCGCTGGTGCTTTGTGGCGGTGTAGCCACTGGTCTCGGAGGCGAATTCGCGCTCCTGCAGCTCGACGTAGGCGCTCATGCCGTCACGGGCGTAGCCGTGGGCCAGGTCGAACATCGAGTGGTTCAGAGAGTGGAAGCCGGCGAGCGTGATGAACTGGAACGTGAAGCCCATGGCGCCGAGTTCGCGCTGGAACTTCGCGATCGTGGCGTCGTCCAGGTGCTTCTTCCAGTTGAACGACGGCGAGCAGTTGTAGGCGAGCATCTGGTCCGGGAACTCGGCCTTGACGCCCTCGGCGAAGCGGCGGGCGTGCTCCAGGTCCGGGGTACCCGTCTCCATCCAGATGAGGTCGGCGTACGGGGCGTAGGCCCTGGCCCGGGCGATGCACGGCTCGATGCCGTTGCGGACCTTGAAGAAGCCCTCCGTGGTGCGTTCGCCGGTGAGGAATTCCCGGTCCCGCTCGTCGACGTCGGAGGTGATCAGCGTGGCAGCCTCGGCGTCGGTGCGGGCGATGATGACGCTCGGCGTGTTCGCGACGTCGGCGGCCAGGCGGGCGGCGTTCAGCGTCCGGATGTGCTGCTGGGTCGGGATGAGGACCTTGCCGCCCAGGTGGCCGCACTTCTTCTCGGAGGCCAGCTGGTCTTCCCAGTGCACGCCCGAGGCGCCCGAGGCGATCATCGACTTCATGAGTTCGTAGGCGTTCAGCGGGCCGCCGAAGCCGGCCTCGGCGTCGGCAACGATCGGGACCAGCCAGTCCTCGACCGTCTGGATGCCCTCGGCGAATTCGATTTGGTCGGCGCGCAGCAGGGCGTTGTTGATGCGCCGGACCACCTGCGGGACCGAGTTGGCCGGGTACAGCGACTGGTCCGGGTAGGTGTGGCCGGAGAGGTTGGCGTCGGCGGCGACCTGCCAGCCGGAGAGGTACACGGCGCGCAGGCCGGCCTTGACCTGCTGGACGGCCTGGTTGCCCGTGAGCGCGCCGAGGGCGTTCGTGTAGCCGCCGGTCGCGGCCTCCCCGGTCAATTGCTGCCACAGCTTCTCGGATCCGCGCCGGGCCAGCGTGTGCTCCTCCTGGACCCGACCCTGCAGCTTGACGACGTCGGCGGCGGAGTAGTCACGGCGCAGGCCCTGCCAGCGGGGGTTGGCGGACCACTCGAGCTCCAGGGCAGCGACGGCCTCAGCGGTGGTCTGGTCCGTCGACTTGGCGGGTTCGAATGCTGCAGTCATGGGGTGCTCCTTGTAGTCGGTGGTTGAGTCACGGTGATCGAGCTCCGAGGCCGGAACCGCGTTCCTTCTTCGTGAAATCCACTATTCAGGGGTTTCGTTACTCCTTCTAGGGGTAAATGGTGGAAAGATTTGCAGTTCTTCGCATATGATCAAGAAATGGTTGATCAGGGGTGGAGCCGGGTGGAGTCGCGCGGGCGCATCGCCGTCGAGAGCGGCGAAAACGGCGAGCTGGACGTCATCGCACTGGGCCGGCGGGTGCGCCACCTGCGCAAGAAACTGGGCATGACGCTGGACGATCTCGGCGCTGCCGTGGGTGCCGCCCCGTCGCAGCTCTCCCTCATTGAAAACGGCAAGCGCGAGCCGAAGCTCTCGATGCTCCAGCACCTGGCCGGGACCCTCGGCGTGGGGATCGACCAGCTGCTCGGGGCGGAGCCGCCGAGCCGCCGAGCCGCCCTGGAAATCGAGCTGGAGCGCGCCCAGCGCGGACCCCTGTACCAGTCGCTCGGGTTGCCGAAAGTCCGCGTCAGTTCGCGGTTGTCGGTGGAGGTGCTGGAGTCCCTGGTGGGGTTGCAGCATGAGCTGGAGCGCCGGCTCGACGAGCAGTCCGCCACCCCGGAAGAAGCCCGGCGCGCCAACTCCCAGCTGCGTGAGGAGATGAGGGCCCGCAACAACTACTACCCGGACATCGAGCGGCAGGCGCAGGACCTGCTCAAGGCGGTCGGCCACGACCAGGGGCCGTTGTCCCACCATGTCGCCGCGGACATCGCCGAGCACCTCGGCTTCGACCTGCACTACGTGGGCGATCTGCCGCATTCGACCCGGTCCGTGACGGATTTGAAGAATCACCGAATTTATCTCACGCATGGCCAGAAGTCGGACCACGACCCCCGGTCCGTGCTGTTGCAGGCGCTGGGCCACTACGTGATGGGCCACCAGACGCCGACCGACTATGCCGACTTCCTGCGTCAACGCGTCTACACGAACTACTTCGCCGCGGCCCTGCTGATGCCCGAACGCGCCACCGTGGACTTCCTGAAAAAGGCGAAGGCGGCCAAGGAGCTGGCCATCGAGGACATCCGTGACGCGTTCGCCGTGTCCTATGAGACGGCCGCGCACCGGTTCACGAACCTGGCCACGGAACACCTGGACATCACGACGCACTTCCAGAAGGTGCACGAGTCCGGCATCATCCACAAGGCCTATGAGAACGACGGCGTGAACTTCCCGGCCGACCACACGGGCGCCATCGAGGGCCAGGCCGTGTGCCGGTTCTGGACGTCCCGGGCCGTGTTCGACGTCCCGGACAAGTTCCGCGCGTTCAACCAGTACACGGACACGGCGGTGGGCACGTACTGGTGCACGGCCCGCACGGAACGGCACTCCTCGGGCGAGTATTCACTGAGCATCGGGGTGCCGTATGCGCACGTGAAATGGTTCCGCGGCCGCGACACGACGGAGCGCTCGCAGTCCCGCTGCCCGGACCCGTCCTGCTGCCGCCGCCCGCCGGCCGACCTGGCCGCGCTGTGGTCCGGCAACGCCTGGCCGAGCACGCGTGCCAACTCGCACCTGCTCGCGGCCATGCCGCAGGGCGCGTTCCCCGGCGTCGACGAGACCGAGGTGTACCGGTTCCTGCAGGTCCACGCGGACAAATAGCGCACAGAACGGACGACGGCGGCTGCCGGGCGCGCGTGCGCCGGTCCGGTCAGACCCATAACGCGCCGAGGTAGCGTCAAACCGTCGACGGGGTCGGCATTTGTTCCGCTACTTCAACGCGATGACGCTACCTCGGCGTAATGGCCGGCTGGAAGTGTGCCTCGATCCTGGCCCGGATGACGTCCACGATGCACTGGTCAACGCTGCAGCGCGCAACGGGCTGTCCCTGACCGGCTACCTGAAGTTGGAACTGGAACGCGTCGCGCGAAGGTCACGAATGGCCGAGTCGAATACGGCGACCATTCGGGAAACCCGGGATGCCGTTGCCGGCCATGTCGGCGTGAGTTCCATTCTTGACGCGCTGGACGAGGGACGCGCGCAATGAAGGTCGTCGACGCGGGGGTCGTCGTCGGGCTCCTCGTTGGTGACGTGGACCCGGCTGCCCTCCGCGCGGACGACCTTGCCGCGCCACACCTGTTGGACAGTGACGTGGTCAACGTCCTACGCCGTCTTGCCCGCACGGGCATTCTCACGGACAAGCAGGCAACCCTTGCGCTTGACGGGTTTTCCAGGCTTGAGATCGAACGGTATCCGGCCGTGAACTTGCTGGCACGCATGTGGGAACTTCGCCAGAACGTGAACGCCTACGATGCAACGTATGTGGCGCTGGCGGAAGAACTGGAGACGACGGGTCTGGTGACCGTCGACGCCCGTCTGCCGCGGGCGCCAGGGCTCAGGTGCCACGTCGAGGTACTCGAGTAGGCCGCGGCCAACGGGGTGGCGCTTGCCCACGGCCAACACGCCCGGCCCTACAGCCGTGAACGCAGCCCCGCAAGGATGATGTCCAGCCCAAAGGTGAAGGCGTCCTCGCCGCGCTGCCGCGGCGGGCCGGCGTGGCCGAGGGCGCGTTTGAGCGTGGGGAACCCGTCGTCCGGCGGCGCCCACACCACCTCCGGCGCGGCCAGGTCCAGGGCGGCGCCGAGGGCAAAGCTGTCAATGGTCGAGATGGCCGACACCACATCCCTGCCCATGAATCCGGCGCGTTCCAGGACCAGCGCAAGGTCTTCGTACAAGGCGATCACGTCGACGTCCCGGACCGTTTGCAGGACCAGCAACGGGGCAAGGCGCGGATGCCGGGCGAAGGCATCCCGGTAGCTGCGCACCACGGTCCGCAGGGCGGCCTCCCACCCGAGGTCATCCAGCGCCGGGTAGGGGTTCTCGGCGACGATCCGGCCGCGCATCAGCTCGAGGATTTCCTCGCGCCCGCTGACATGGCTGTAGATCGAGGACTGGCTGACGCCAATCCTGCGCGCCAGTTTGGGCAGGCTGAAGTCCCCCGATTCATCCACCAGGGCCAGGGCGGCCGTGACCAGCCCGTCGATGGATATCAGTGGAACGGGCGGGCGGGGCATGGCTCTCCAATCAGCGGTTACGTACGACCCTAGCCATTTTTTCTGCCGGGGGTCTTGTGCGACGGGTCACATGGCCCCATACTAAACGAAAGCCTTTCGGTTTACTCGTTCCCGTTCCGCCCATCTCCAAAGGACCCACCCATGTCAGAGCTCAAAACCAAGCCGCCTGCCGAGGCCGTGGACAATGGCCTCAAGCGCAACGCCATCGGCACCGGCGGCATTGCGTTCCTGGTCATCTCAGCCGCCGCCCCGCTCACGGTGATGGCCGGCGTCGCCCCCGTCGCCATCGGCATCGGCGGCATCGGAGCCCCCATGGGATACCTGATCGCCGGCGTCGTGCTGACAATCTTCGCCATCGGCTTCATGGCCATGACCCGCCACGTCAAGGCCGCCGGCGGCTTCTACACCTACATCACCCTGGCCATGGGCAAGACCGCGGGCCTGGCCGCCGCCATCCTGGCGATCGTGTCCTACAACTGCCTGCAGATCGGCGTGTACGGCCTGTTCGCCATCCAAACCCAGGCCATGCTTCAGGTCCTCTTCGGGGTGGACGTGTCCTGGCCGGTGCTGGCGCTGGCCGCCGTGGCCGCCGTCTGGTTCCTGGGCTACCGGGGCATCGACGTCGGGGCCAAGGTGTTGGGCGTCCTGCTGGTCGCCGAAACCGCCATCCTGGCCATCATGGGCGCCGGCATCCTGGCCCGCGGCGGTGCGCACGGCATCAGCATGGCCTCCTTCGCCCCCGACCACGCCTTCAGTCCCGGCGTGCTCGCCATCCTGGGCATCTGCTTCGCGGCCTTCATGGGCTTCGAGTCGACGGTCCTGTACCGCAACGAGGCCAAAAACCCCGACAAGTCCGTACCCCGGGCCACGTTCATCGCCGTCGGCTTCATGTCCATCTTTTACGCGTTCATCGTGTGGACCGTGGTCCAGGCCTATGGCGACGGCGAAGTGGTCAAGGCGGCCGAACAGCTCTCGGACGGCATGTTCTTCGCCACCATCAGCCACTACGTGGGGCCGTGGGCCGAGGTGGTCATGTACATCCTCATCGTGACCAGTGTCTACGCGTCCCAGCTCGCCTTCCACAACGCGATCAACCGCTACACGTACATGCTGGCGCGCGACGGCGTGCTGCCGGCCTTCCTCGGTAAGACGCACCGCAAGTACAAGTCCCCGCATGTGGCCGGGCAGCTCCAAACGGCACTGGCCGCCGTCGTCATCATCATCTGCGCGGTCCTCGGCGCGGACCCGTACAAGCAGCTGCTGATCTGGGTGAACACGCCGGGGATCTTCGGCATCGTGGGGCTGCAGGGCCTGGTGTCCGTCGCCGCGTTCATCTACCTGCGGCGCAATCCCGACGCCGTGACCCATCGGCTGCTCCTCCCGCTGAGCGTGGCGTCCGCGGTGCTGCTGTTCGGCGTCGTCTGGCTGATTGCCGCCAACATCAACCTGCTCACCGGCGCCGACGCCCTGACCAACAACATTTTGATGGCGGTCGCCCCCGCCGTCTTCATCGCCGGACTGCTCATCGCCCTCCGGCTGCGCAAGGCCCGCCCGGCCGTCTTCGCCCAGATAGGAAGCTTTGAAACCCATGACTGACGACCTGATTCTGCTGGCCGACACCATCCACACCCTGGACGGCGCCACCACACCGGTCCAGGCCGTTGCCGTCCAGGACGGGCTGATTGCCGCCGTGGGCAGCCGCGACGACGCCGCGGCCTGGCGCACCGCCGCCACCGAAGTGATCGACCTCGGCTCAGCGACGCTCACCCCGGGGCTGGTGGACTGCCACATCCATCCGGTCTTCGGCTTGGACCTGACGTCCGGCTGCGAGCTGTCCGGCGCCCAAAACCTCGACGACGTCAGGGCACTGCTGCGCGCCGAAGCCGATGCCGCCGGGCCGGAGGGCTGGGTTCTCGGCTGGGGCCTGGACCCCAATGTCTTCGGCACCGCTGCCGTGCACCGGGACGCGATTGACGGTGTCTTGGGCGGCCGCCCTGCCCTGATCCGGCTCTTCGACGGGCATTCGGCGCTGGCAAACGCGTCGGCTCTGGAGCGCGCCGGCGTGACGGGGCCGCACCGCTTCAACCAGGCGGCCGACGTCGTCTGTGATGCCCAGGGCGTGCCGACGGGCCTGCTCCTGGAGGCGGCCGCCATCGAACTGGTAGACCGCGTGTTGCCCAAGGAGTCCGCGGACGATCGCAAAGCCCGGCTGGCGGCACTGCTGGGGAGCTTCTCCCGATCCGGCCTGACCGGAGGCCATGTGATGGACCTCGGCGAGGGTTCGCTGGAGCTGTACCGGGCACTGGAGGACGACGGCGAGCTGCCGCTGCGGTTGCGCTGCGCCCCCTGGTGCATGCCGGGAGGCGGCGTGCACGACTGGGCCGAAGTGGCCGCGCTGACGCACCAGGGCGGGCGGCGCTGGTCCGTGGACGCCGTGAAATTGTTCGTGGACGGGACGGTGGACAACGGCACCGCCTGGCTGCACCGGCCGGACGCCTACGGCCAGTCGACGGCGTCGTTCTGGCCCAGCCCGGCCGAATACACCGCCGCGGTGCACTACTTCGCCGCCCGCGGGATCCCCACGGCGACGCACGCCATCGGCGACGCCGGGGTGGCCCACGTGCTGGACGCGCTGGAATCGCTTCCGGGCGGCCCGGGCGCCACGGTGCATCGGGTCGAACACATCGAAACCGTGCCGGACGAGCTGGTGGAACGGTTCCGCCGGCTGGGTGTCGCGGCGAGCATGCAACCAACCCACTGCACCCACTATTCACGCGCCGACCACACCGACAACTGGTCCGCGCGGCTTGGCACCGAGCGGGCAAACCATGCCTGGCGGTGCCGTGATTTGCGCGACGCCGGCGTGGTCCTGGGGCTGGGATCGGACTGGCCGATCGCGCCCTTCGAACCGCTGCCGATCATGGCGGATGCCCAATTGCGGCGGCAGGCGGGCCGGCCCGGCCAAGCGCCCGTTGGTCCGGACCAGGCGCTGACGGCGCTCCAGGCCCTGGAAGGCTACACGTCGCACGCGGCGCGGGCGGCCGGGCTGTGGGGCGTGGCGGGGTCCATCAGCGTCGGAAAGCGGGCCGACTTCACGGCGTTCGAGCTGGATCCGCTGCTTGCGGCACCCGACGAGCTGGCCGGCAGTGGCGTGGTGGGCACGTTCGTGGGCGGGGAGGTGCAGTTCCTGCGCGACAGGGTGGGGTAGGGGCCGCCATCCTTGACCGCCGCCGGGAGCTCCACAACACTGGCCCTACCAAGCGAGCACTCGATAAGGAGGGTGGCATGGACGGTGATACCGACAACCAGGACACCACACCACACAGGCTGCGGGGCAAGACCGCCATCGTCACGGGAGCCAGCCGCGGCATCGGCCTGGCCATCGCGCACCGGCTCGCCGCCGAGGGCGCCCGCGTGTGCCTGACGGCCCGCGGCGTCGACGGGCTGGCCGCGGCGGCCGCCGGGTTCCCGGACGGGACGGTCGTCACGGTGGCCGGCCACGCGGATGACGCGGCGCATCGCGCACAGGTGCTCGACGCCGTCGTCCGCGAGTTCGGCGGGCTGGACATCCTGGTCAACAACGCCGGCATCAACCCCGTCTACGGCCCGCTGGCAACGCTCGACCTTGACGCGGCCCGCAAGGTGTTCGAGGTCAATGTCCTGGCGACGCTGGCCTGGACGCAGGCGGTCCTGGCGCATCCCGGGCTCGGGTTCGCCGAACGCCGCGGGGCCGTCATCAACCTCTCCTCGGTCAGCGGCGAGGTGCCGGCGCCGGGCCTGGGGCTGTACGGGATCAGCAAGGCCGCCGTCTCCCACCTCACGCGCACGCTCGCCGTGGAGCTGGGCCCGGAGGTGCGCGTGAACGCCGTGGCGCCGGCCGTCGTGAAGACCCGGTTCGCGCGCGCCCTGTATGAGGGCCGCGAGGAGCGGGTGGCCGCCGGCTATCCGCTGCGCCGGTTGGGAACGCCCGACGACGTCGCCGCGGCGGTTGCCTTCCTCGCCTCCGCCGACGCCGGCTGGATCACCGGCCAGGTCCTCAACCTCGACGGCGGCCTGCTGAACGCCGGCGGCCTGGGGGAGCGGCCGTGAACGCCACCATGTACCCGCCCGCCGTCGAGGACCTGTGCCGCCGCACGCGCGACTTCATCCGGTCCGTCGTGATCCCGGCCGAACCGCGGCCGGGGGAGTCCTTGGACCCTGCGGTTCGCCGCGCGTTGGGCGAGGCCGCGAAGGCCGCCGGCGTGTACGCCCCGCACATGCCGGTCGAACTCGGCGGGCAGGGGCTGGCCGTGGCGCACTGGTCGCCGGTGTTCCAGGCGGCCGGGTACTCGCCGATCGGCCCGGCCGCGCTCAACTGCATGGCCCCGGACGAGGGCAATATGCACCTGCTGCACCTGATCGGCACACCCGATCAGCAACGGGCGTTCTTGGTCCCGTTGGCGTCCGGGGCGGTCGGCTCCTGCTTCGCCATGACCGAACCGCACCCCGGCGCCGGCTCCGACCCGGCGGCGCTGGCCACGACGGCGCGGTTCGAGCACGGGGACTGGGTCATCAGCGGGCACAAGCGCTTCACCAGCGGTGCCGCCAATGCGGCATTCGCCATCGTCATGGCCCGCACGCCGGCGCCGGCCGGCACCCAGGCGGCGCCTGCCGGCGCCACCATGTTCCTGGTGCCGATGGACACCCCGGGCGTGCGCCTCGGCGCGGCCATCCACACGGTCGACAGGTACCTGCCCGGCGGCCACCCGCACGTGCATTTCGACGACGTGCGCGTGCCGGCGTCCGCCGTGCTGGGCGAGGTGGGGCGCGGCTTCACGTACGCGCAGGTCCGGCTCGGCCCGGCCCGGTTGACGCACTGCATGCGCTGGCTGGGGCTGGCCCGGCGCGCCCTGGACATCGCCCTGGACCGGACCGGCGCCCGCGAGATCTTCGGCGAACCGATCGCCCGGCTCGGCATCGCGCAGGAGATGATCGCCCAGTCCGTGATCGACATCGAGACCTCGGACGCCATCATCGCCAAGGCTGCCGTGCTGCTGGACGTCGACGCGAAGGCCGGCTCGGCGCTGTCCTCCGTGGCGAAGGTGCACGTGTCCGAGGCCGTGTACCGGGTCATCGACCGGGCCGTGCAACTGTGCGGCGGGGACGGCGTGTCCGACGGCCTGCCGCTGGCCCAGTACGTGAACGAGGTGCGCCCGTTCCGTATCTATGACGGCTCCACCGAAACGCACAAGTGGGCGATCGCCCGCCGCGCCGCCGCGCAACGGCGCCGGGACGTCCAATCCGGCGAGCCGTTCCAGGGCGACGCGCACATCGACGAGGAAGGGCGCTGATGGGCGCGGCATCCCCGGATGTGGTCAACACCACCGCCGAAGCGGCAGCGCTGGCCAGGGCGCCGCTGCTGATCCTGGACCGGGTGGAGGCATTCCTTGACGCCGAAGGGCTGGGCCGCGGACCGCTGAACTGGCGGCGCATCGGCGACGGCCAGTCCAACGTGACCTTCCGCATCCAACGCGACGGGGCCGACGTCGTGCTTCGTCGCGGGCCGCGCCCGCCGCTGCCCCCGTCCACGCACGACATGGTGCGCGAGGCACGGATCCAGCAGGTGCTGGCGCCGCTGGGGGTGCCCGTGCCGCGGATCCTGGCCGTGTGCGCCGACCGGGACGTGCTGGGTGTGCCGTTCTACGTCATGGAGTACCTGGACGGCGTGGTCGTGACGGATGCGGTCCCCGCGCACCTGGACGGGCGGCAACGCCGCCGGGAGACCAGCGAGGCCGTGGCGGACACGCTCGTGCGGCTGCATTCGGTGGACGTGCGCGGCGGCGAGACTGCCACGATCGGCCGGCCCGAGGGCTATTTGGGGCGGCAGGTGCAGCGGTTCGCCGGGCTGTGGGAGGCCGGGGCGAGCCGCGACCTGCCGGCGGTGGCGCGGCTGGCGCGATGGCTGGAGGCGAACCGGCCGGACACGCAGCGGGTGTCGCTCATCCACGGCGACTACCGGACCGGGAACCTCATGTTCGCCGCGGCCGGACCGGTGCACGTGCAGGCCGTGCTGGATTGGGAGATGGCCACGCTGGGCGACCCCCTGGCGGACCTGGGCTACCTGACCGCCACGTACGCGCAGGCCGGCTCGGAGGGGACCATCATGGAGCTGACGCCCGTCACGGCGCGGCCCGGCTACCTCACCCGCGACGAACTCGCCGCCCGGTACAACGAGGCGTTCGGGCTCGACCTGTCCGGGCTGCCCTGGTACCAGGCGCTCGCGCTGTGGAAGGCGGCGATCTTCAGCGAGGCGATTTACACGCGCGTCCGGCAGGGCGAGCGCGACGACGCGGCCGGCCTGGGTGCCGTCCTCGAGTCGGGCGTGCCGCGCCTGCTGGAGGCGGCGGCCGGATTCGCGGCGCGGCTGTAGGCGGGCGGGCCGGCGGTCCGCGCCGCCGGCCCGCCGTGTTCGTCAGTGGAACTTTGTCAGTGGAACTTGTTGGGGAAGGCCTTGATGAGCCCGGCGCTGAGGTCGTCCGCCATCATCAGCATGTGGGCCTCGGCCTGGTCGTAGACGGCGATGCCGGCCGCGTAGTGCCCGGCCAGTTCCGGGGGCTGGCCGCGGCCCGGAAGGCCGAGCGCAACACCACCGCCCGGATCTGGGGCCTGCGGGTCCTGATCATCGCACTGTGGCTCGGCAGCTGGGAGCTGGCCGCCACGTACTTCATCGACCCGTTCTTTTACTCGCGGCCGTCGGAGATCGGCAACCGGCTGATCCAGTGGTTCACCACCGGGACCCAGTTCGGCTCGGTCTGGGAAAACCTCGGCTACACCGTGCTGGAGGCCGTCGTCGGATTCGTCATCGGCACCCTGGCCGGCATCGTGCTCGGGGTCCTGCTCGGCCGCAGCCGCTTCATGGCCGAGGTCTTCTCCCCGTTCATCAAGGCCGCGAATGCCGTTCCCCGCATCGTGCTGGCCGCCCTGTTCATCCTCTGGTTCGGGTTCGACATGAGCTCCAAGGTCGCCACCGTCGTCGTCCTCGTCTTCTTCGCCGTGTTCTTCAACGCCTTCACCGGTGCCCGCGAGGTGGACGGGAACGTCGTCAACAACGCCCGGATCCTGGGTGCCAGCAAGACCAAGATCCTGACCTCCATCGTGCTGCCCAGCGCCACCACGTGGATCCTGTCCTCGCTGCACACCGCCTTCGGCTTCGCCCTGATCGGCGCGATCGTCGGCGAGTACGCCGGGGCGAAGAAGGGCATGGGCATGCTGATCGCCAACGCCCAGGGCACCTTCGACTCCGCCGGCATCTACGCCGGCATGATCATCGTCACCGTGGTGGCGCTGCTGGCCGAAATGCTCATCACCACCGCTGAGAACAAACTCCTCAAATGGCGTCCGTCGGCCGCCAAGACCCAAGCAAAAGGAATCTGATGAAAACCACGCAACGACGCACCCTGCAGGCCGCCACCATCGTGGTCACCGCCGCCCTCGCCCTGGGCATGAGCGGCTGCCGCACCACCAAGGGCCCCGCGGCCGACGCCGCCGCCACACCGGAGGCAACCATCATCGTCGGCGGCCTGGAGAAGGTCATCTACATG
Source organism: Specibacter cremeus (assembly GCF_003946885.1). Lineage (GTDB taxonomy): Bacteria > Actinomycetota > Actinomycetes > Actinomycetales > Micrococcaceae > Specibacter > Specibacter cremeus. The sequence goes on from NZ_RWKQ01000006.1 coordinate 22,772, forward strand.
CCGGCCAAGCTCGCCGAGGGCCTCGGGCTGTTCGAGAAGGAAGGCGTCAAGGTCAACCTGCTTGGCGAACAGTCCGGCGCCAGCGCGGAGAACTCGCTGCTGACCGGCGCATCCCAGGGTGTGGTCGGCTTCTACGACCACACGGTCGACCTGCAGGCCAAGGGCCAGTGCATCCAGTCGGTGGTCCAGCTGGCCAACATCCCCGGCGAGGCGGAGGTGGTCGCCAAGGACAAGGCCGGCACGATCACCGGCGCCAAGGACTTCGAGGGCAAGAACCTGGGCATCACCTCGCTCGGCTCGTCCACGGACTTCCTCACCCAGGCCCTGGCCGGGCAGGCCGGCGTGAAGAGCTACACCCCGGCCAAGGTCGGCGCCGGCCAGACGTTCATCGCGGCCATGAAGAACGGCGGCATCGACGCCGGCATGACCACTGACCCGACCATCGCCCAGCTGGTGCAGAGCGGCCAGGGCAAGGTCCTGATCGACATGCGCACCGAGGAGGGCACGCGCAAGGCGCTCGGCGGCCTGTACCCGGCGGCGTCCGTGTACATGTCCTGCGACTATGTGCAGAAGAACCCCAAGACGGTGCAGAAGATCGCCAACGCGTTCGTCGGCGCGCTGAAGTTCATCGACACGCACTCGGCGGCGGAGATCGCGGCCAAGATGCCCAAGGAATACGCCAACGCCGGCGCCGACCTGTACGAGAAGTCGGTCAACGACACCAAGACCATGTTCACCAGTGACGGCAAGATGGACGCGGACGGCGCCAAGAACGTCCTGACGATCCTGGACAAGTACTCGACGAATGTCAAGGGCAAGGGGTCGACGATCGACCTGTCCAAGACCTACACGACGGAATTCGTCGACAAGGTCCCGGCCAGCTAGCCGGTCCCGGCCACGCTGAATGGGCGACGGCGGCACTCACGCGGGTGCCGCCGTCGTCCGCCGTGGGGGCAGGTTCATTCGCTGAACGGCGTCAGCACGATCTTCCCGCCGCCGTGGCCGGCCATGCTGGCCCTGAAGGCCGCCGCCAGTTTCTCCAGCGGATAGGTCGCGGCCACATCCACCGTGAGCCGGCCGGCATCCGCCAGGGACGCCAGCCGACCCAGCTCCCGGCCGTCCGGCCGGACCCAGATGTGGCGGCCGCCGCGCGCCACCACCGACGGGTCGGCGATCGAGGCGTGCCGCCCGCCGGGGCGCAGCACGGCCAAGGTGGTCTCCAGCACGCCGCCGGCGAAATCGACGACGGCGCCCACGCCGCCGGGTGCCAGCGCGCGGACCCGCTCGTCGAGACCCTCGCCATACTCGACCGGCTCGGCGCCCAGCTCGCGCAATCGGTCGTGATTGCGGGCCGAGGCCGTGGCGATGACACGGACGTTCCCGGCCAGGCCGGCCAGTTGGATCGCCGCCCGCCCCACCCCACCGGAACCATTGTGAATGAGCAGCGTGCCGCCGCCGTCCCTGTCATCCGGGGCGATGCCCACCGCCGCCAGCGTCCGCAGGGCCGTCAAACCGGTCAACGGCAAACCGGCGGCCTGCTCCCAGGACAACGACGTGGGCTTACGCGCCACCATGGCGGCCGGCAGTGCCACGAGCTCGGCGAACGTGCCGCCCTGGACGGTGTCGCGCCGACCGTACGCGAAGACCTCGTCGCCGGGGGTGAACTCCGGGGTGTCCAAGCCGACCGTCTCCACGACGCCGGCCACGTCCCAGCCGGGGACGACGGGGAAGTGGACGTCCATGATGGCGTCCAGGCCGCCGGCCATCAGCTTCCAGTCCACCGGGTTCACGGCCGCCGCCTTCACCCGGATCAGCACGGAGCCCGGCGAAACCTTCGGCGTGGGAAGCTGGGATAATTCCAGCACGTCGGGGCCGCCGTAGCGGGCGTAGGTCATGGCCTTCATGGTGGTGCCCATGGGAGCCGCCTTTCATTGGGTTGGTTCCACCGGCCAGGCACGGGGTCAGCCGCGTTCCGCGATTTCCTTCACGGCCTTCACGAGGCTGTCCCACATGCCTTTCGAGTGTTCGGCCTCTTCGGCGCTGGCGTTGTTGTCCTGTGCAAGCGTCAGCACCGTGCTACCCGCCCGGTCCTCGAGCGTCCAGGTGAGCGTGTGGTAATTCTCCGGGACGTCGTCCTGGCCGGACAGCGGGCTGAAATGGGTGGTGACGAGCCGCTTCCCCGGGTCGGCCTCGAGGACCGTGCCCCTGTCCTCGTACGGTTTGCCGTCCCAGACGCCGCGCCACAGGATGGGGCCGCCGACGGTCCAGTCCGTCACGAGCTCCGTGCCGAACATGAACTCCCGGGCCGCGGCCGGATCCGTGATGACCGACCACACGCGCTCCGGGGGCGCCTCGATGGTGATGGTTGAGGTGGCGACAAAATTCCCGGTCATGGTCTGCTCCTTCGACGGACTGTGCCATTGGACGGGCATCGGCTCCGCCCAAGCCCCACACTACGCCGGGCGGGCTCCCGGGGAAGTTCCCTTCGGTGTGGCCGCCTGCCGGCCGCCGCAGCCTGACGCGAGTCCGGCAGGGAGCGCCCGCCTTCAGCCCGTTTCGCCGTATTGCCTCGCCCTGTTCCTGGGTGTGCCGGTCAAGGTGTCTACGATGTCGAGCCCGGGCGCAGCGGCTTCAGCGCGCGCTCCACGTCGGCAAGGTTGAACTCCGTCGGATCCAGTGTCTCCCCGTCGTGCAGCCCGAGCCAAACACGTAGTTCCTCGGACTCCGGGGTGACCGGACCGTTGGCGGCCTCAACCTTGTCCATCCAGCCCCACGGGCCGCCGGTGTCCTCCTGTGGCGCCAGCCCCCGCCCAGCCGTGCAGCGTGGCAGCGTGCCCGGGGCGGCCGCGGGCAGCACCTTCTCCAGCGTGAGCGTGTGTTCCCAGGAATCGCCAAAGTCGTACTCGTAGACCAGCTTGTCCTTCTCCCGTTTGAGCACGTCGGCCAGGGTCACGGCCGTTTCGTCCTTGGCCGGCTCGCCCCACGCGAACGCGTCCGGGTCGGGCAGCTGATACGTCGTGCCGTGCCGCCCACCTACCCGAAAGGCATGCATGTGGTAACCCTCCCAGTCGAACAACGACTGGATCACGTAGTGGACCGCATTAAGCGACAGCTCGGCCGGCACCTCGACGCGGCGCCACACGGGCGGGCGGATCCCGTCGACCTGCACCTTCAATTGATAGGTTGCCGCCGACGGAGTCGCCGGCAACCTATCAGCGCCGGCGGTGTCGAAGTCCGCGTCGCCCTCCGCCACCAGGCCGATCGCGCGCGCCAGCGGATCCCGCAGCACCCCCGGCACCTGGACGAATTCGCCCAAGGTGACCAGCCCGTCGTCCGCCCACTCGATGATCTCCGCATGCAGCCTGGTCGCGAGCCCGATCACGTCGGTTCGGGCGGCCGCGGAGACCGCGTCAAGACGCGGCGGGTCGGCGGATCCGGCGGCGGCCAGGACGGAGTGGCGCAGTTCGGGCATGAGGCCCGCGGCGAACCAGTCCCCGTCGGCCAGGATGCCGACGAACAGGGCGAACGCCATGGACCGGGCCAGGGCGCCGGGACCCACGTCGCCGGCCAGCACGCTCTCGCCCAGCGGCGTGAGCCGGGCCCGAGTGGAGCCCACCGTGATGAATCGGGCAAGTTTCAAGGCCTGCCAATGGTTGGCCAGTCGCGGCAGCTGGTTCATGGACTGCACCACCACGCAGTCTTCCGGTGTGCCGTCCTCGAGGATGGGTGCCCGTTTGGCGGCCCCGACGGCGTTGATGCCTAGACAGCCGGCCGCGGCCCGGATGTCGTTGCGCCGCAGCAGCCCGGTGCCGGTCACGTTCCTGCCCGCCCCGACCCAGCGCAGCAGTGCCAGCGTGTGGTCCCATAGCGGCAGGCCCTCGGCCTGGGCGTCGGCGTCGGCCGCGCTCAAGCTGGGGATGACAATGCCGGCCGCGTCGTCGTCCGTCCCCTGCGCCCCGTGGTACGCGACGTCGTGCGCGAGGGCCAGCGCCTCCTCGGTGCCGGTCCAGCGGCCCGTCTCGCGCAGGAAATCCAGGTACATGAGCAGGAATTCGGCGCATCCGGCGGCCATCTCGGGGTCAAAATCCGCGGCGTCGTCAAGCAGCACGGCGACCCGCGCCGGGTCCAGGTTCGTCAGGTCGGGGTCGGGTGCCAGGTCCGCGTACCGGCTGAGGAAATTCTGCACCACCGTGCCGATGTCGGCGGCGTCGCCGGCCAGGGCCGGCTGGGCCGCCAGCCAGTCGGTGAAGCCGGGAAGGGCGACGGCGGGCGCGCCGCTCTTGCTGTTCTTGGCCATGGGGTCCTCACATCGGCGGGGGAAGGATGGGCACGATTCTACGTGGCGGAACAGCGAAAGAGACGCTGTTGGCCATGTCAATTCCCCAGATGATGCAGGTGAACGCCGCTCATTCCTGCATTATCTGGGGAATCGCCGCAGGCCTGGCCATGACGGTCGCACTCACGGGGCGAACCGCCGTCGTCCACCTGGCGGCTACGGCCGCAGGTCCTCCAGCTCCTCGTTGGCCTCATCGACGTCGAACTCCTCCGGATCCACCGTCTCGCCGTCGGCCAGGCCCAGCCAGTCGCGGTAGTTCACGTGCTCCGGATGGGAGGGATCCTCGGCGGCCGCCAGGATGTCCATCCAACCCCACGGCCCGCCGGAATCCTCCTGCGGTGCCAGCCCGCGCCCGCCGCCGCAGTTCGGCAGCCCGGCGGCCGGCAACGGGGGCAGCACCTTCTCCAACGTGATGGTGTGCTCCCAGCTGTCGCCGAAGTCGTATTCGTACTTCATCCTGTCCTTTTCCCGGGACAGCAGGTCCACGAGCCGGACGGTCGTCTCGTCGACGGGCGGGTCGCCCCAGTGATCGGCGTCGGGATCGAAAGGCCCGTACGTGGTGCCGCGCGGGTCCCCGTCGTGGAACATGTGCAGGTGGTAGTCCTCCCACCGGAAGATCCGCTGGATCACCTCATGCAGTTCATCCAGCGTCGTCTCCGCCGGCACCTCCACCCGGCGCCACACGGGCGGGCGGATGCCGTCGATCTGGATTTTCAGCTGGTAGGTGGCCTCGGACGGCCCGCGCTCGGCCGCGGCGCGCGACGGTGCAGCCGCCAACCCGCCGCCGAGCGTCCCCACCAAATCCAGCACCATCTGGCGCAGGACAGGCGGCACCACGGCCCGGTCGCCGAGAATGAGGAGCCCCTCATCCGCCCACGCCCGGATACTCTGCCTGAGGGACTTCGGTGTCAGCTGTTCGAGCTGGAGCTTGTCCATCGCGGCACCCAGCAGGGCTTTCGTGTTCGGCGGGGTGGCCGAGGAGGCCGCGACGAACAAGCCCGTCGCCAACGTCTGGAGCTCTGCTTGGAAGAGCCACTCGGGTTCCTCGAACAGGATTTCGTGGTAGAACGACAGCGCCACCGCCCGGGTGGCGCGCACAGCCGCAACGGCCTCCGGCGTCGCCGCGGCCTGGCCGGGCTCGTTCGCGGCTGCCAGCACTGTGGCGGCGTCGGGCCCCGGCCTCACCGTCGTGGCGCCGATCTGGATCAGCCCGCAATTCGCCAACGCCTTCCAGTAGGACATGAGGCGTGGCGCATCCAGCATGGTCGTCACGACGCGCGGGGCGTCCGGATCACCGCGTGGTTCATAACGCCGCCGCCCCACGAGGTTGTCGCCCACGCACGCGGCCGCTTCCTCGATGTCCTTCAGCCGCAGCACGCCGGTGCCCGTGACCTCCCTGCCGGCGCCGATCCATCCCAGCAATGCGACGGCACGCTGCCACAGCGGCAACGAACGCGCCTCCGCCCAGGCCTCGTCGTCGGTCAACGCCGGGACGACAATGTCTGGAAGAGCGACGTCCAACTCGTCGTCATGGTCCAGCCCGCTGATCTCCAGCACTTCCGACAGGTCGGCTTCCGTGCCCGTCCAGGCCCCGGTCTCGAAGAGGTAGTGCACATACAGGTGCACGGTCATGCCCAGGATCTCGCCCATCATCGGGTCGAGGTCGTCGATGCCGCCCAGCGCCTTTTCGACGGCGTCCGGCTCAAGCGCCGTGACGTCAAGGTGCCGGGCGGCGTCGCCGTACATCCCGAAAAAGTCCCGCATGACCTCCACGATCTCCACTTCCTGGTCCTTCGTGTCCGGGCGCCGCCGCAGCCACTCCGTGAAGGCCGGAACGACGACGGCGAACGCGCGGTCCGCGCGTGCCTCGGCAAGGGAGGTGATGTGGGAGGTCCCGGCGCGCACCGCCGGGTTGCCAGAGCGGTTCTTGCTCTTGCCGTGCTTGGTGTTCCGGGCCATGGGGTCCTCACGCTGGGGTCGGGGTTGGAGAAAACCCTATCCCAAAGCGCGCCTACTCGCCCCTGGCCCGCTCCACCAGCAGCGTCACGATCCGGGCCACGAGCTCCAGCGGGACCGCCTTGTCCAGCGGGAACTTCACCGTGCCCTTCGCGGCCAGGTACGGTGCCACGTCGCGGGAGAACTCGGCGTCGCCTGCCGGCAACGGATACAGCGACACATGGTGTTTCCAGCCGGCGAAGAACACCACGGGCTTTCCGTCCAGACTCATGGTGGGCATGCCGTAACTGATGGATTCCGCCAGGTGGGGCGCCGTGTCCAGGATGGTGCGCCGCAGCTCCTGCAGGACCTCCTGCACGGGCGCGGGAAACGACGCGATGTAGTCGTCAACGGTCGCGAAAGGTTGTGCCATGGACCCATTATCCCTGCGCAGGAACCGAGGGCGCGGCGGTGGGTGCCCGCCGCCGGTTGGGGAATACAACCGGCAGGCGGCGGGACCAGCACCGTGCTGCATGGCTCCGGCAGGCCGGCCCGTCGCCGATCAGATCGTGACAACTGCGGGCGTGGGCGGGCATGCGGGACATCCCTGCAACACGCTTTCATTCTTCCGCCCGACGCTGGAAGCGGGCCCGAAGAACGCTGGGCAGCCGCCGACAATGCGGCCCACCCGTGACCCGGTCAGGTCCTGGTGCTACGCTCCGAACAGCATCGCCTGGAAGGAATCATGGCCCGGCTCAAACTCACGGACTGGTGGGACAAGCTCTTCGCCATCGGCATCGCGCTCAAGGGGCTCGACGGCGTCATCGAGCTCCTTGGCGGCTTCGCCCTGCTGTTCGTCGGACCGGCCCAGATCAACCACTGGGCGTTCCTGTTCACCCGGTCGGAACTCAGCGAGGACCCCAACGACTTCATCGCGAACCACATCCTGGCGGCCGCAGCCAAGCTGACCGGCAACATCGTGCTCTTCACGGCCGTGTACCTCATCGTCCACGGCCTGGTGAAGGTCATCCTGGTCGGGGCACTGCTGCTGAACCAGACGTGGGCGTACCCGTGGATGATCGGCGTGCTCGTCCTGTTCATCGTGTACCAGCTGTACCAATTGGCGGTGAAATGGTCGTGGGGCCTGCTGGCCCTGACGGTGTTCGACGCGTTCATCGTGGTGTTGACCTGGCACGAGTACAAGAGGCACAGGAAACGACACACCGCCGCACCCGGCCCGCGCCGCGAGACCGCACCCGCGCCCCGGGTTCGCGGCCGCGTGCCTATGCTGGAGGGGCCGGCCCGGGAATTGGACCGACGCGTCTGGACCGACGCACAGCGACCGATCGAATCGGAGGGCCTCAACATGGCGGCATGGCAGGAAACACTTCATCTCTGGGGGCCCGCATGGGCGGCGGTCCGCGGCCTGGACGGCGCCTGGGACGGTGCGGCGGTCGCCGTGGACGGCGGCGAGACCGTCCTGGCCTGGCCCGGCGACATCCCGGCCACCGGTGCCGTGACGGTGGTGACCGACCAGCCCGGGGACGCCGGCGCGGCGGCCGCCGGGCAGGGCCTGGCCGCCGCCGGTGAGCTAGTGCTGCTCACCGCCCGGACGCAGGACCTGGACATGGTCCCGGGCTTGCCGCCGAACGCGAACCTGGCCGAGGCGCCGCTGGAGATGTACGACGCCGTGGAGGTGTCCCTGTTCGACCGGCCCGTCGCCGGCGGCCGCATCAAGGTCGGTGACGGCCTGGCCGTCCTCGGCGGGCTGCATGTCGACCCCGGCCATGACGACATCGCGGCCCAAATCGAGGCCGCCATGATCGCCTCGCTCGGTGAAGAGGCCTTCCTGCACGGCGCCGACACACTGTACCTCGTCGCGGACGCCGACCAGGCCGCCCGGTTCGCCGGCACCGGCTGGACGGAGGCGGCCCGGCTGCTCAACTTCATTCGTCCCCACTTGCCGGCCTGAAAATCGCTGGCGCGATTCTCAGGAACCTGGCAAGCGTGGGCCCGCACGGAAGGACGACGGCGGAACTCGTGAGTGCCGCCGTCGTCCTTTCGCCTTGGCAGGGTCAGTGCGTGGACTTCCGGCGCCGCGTGGCGATCAGCAGGACCGTGGCGGCCAGGATCAGCGCCAGCGCGCCGGCGACCAGCGGCAGCAGGCCCACGGCACCGGTGTGGCCCAGCTCCTGCGGGTCGGCCTGGTTGGACGGTCCGGGCGGCGGCAGGGTCGACGTGCCCGGCACTTGCGACGAGGGGGCGGTGGAGTGGCCGGGCGTGCCTGCCGGTGCGGTGGAACCCGTCGGCTTGGCCGTCGCCGGCGGGGCGGGCGCGACCACGACCGTGGACAGCTGCGCACGTTGCCCCGAACCGTTGTGCAGATGCAGGAACAGCACCTGGCCGGCGGGGGCCGCGGCTGCCACGCCGGCGGGCGCAGCGGCCCGCGTGCTCGCCGGTGTACGGTGCACGGTCAGCGCCGTGTTCGGCGCGTCAACGAACAGGGCGGACTGCCCGGTCCTGTCCGCGCCCTGGAACCACAGGGACGGCGTGACGGGGTTGAACGTGATCCAGTTCGTCTCGTCGACCGGCAGCTCGCTGCCGTCCTGGTCCAGCGGCTGGTATGTCGTGTAGGTCGCCACACGGTACCTGATGGTGGCCGGCTTCGACGGGTCGATGCCCAGCACCGACGCCTTGACGGGCAGCACCAGCGTATTGGTGTCGAACGTGTTCGTGTCGACGTTGCCGCCCACGCCGTTGGCGAACTCGGGGGCGGCCAGCTGCCCGCCGAGCGTCGTGTCGTAGGGGGTCACCAGGATGGCGTCCAGTCCGGCCTGCGCGCCGGTCTGCAACACGTAGTCGGCCTGGTAGTCGCCGTTCGCGTCGGCGCCGCTCACATTGACCTCGACGCTGATGGCGCTCGCGTTCATCAGCGCCGGCCAGTTGCCCCAGGTGCTGACGCCGAAGTAGAGCATGCCATCGGCGGCCGGGTCGCCGCCGGCCGCCTTGATGGCCGGGATGGTCGAGGAGGCGCCCACGTACTGCAGGTCCATGGAGCGGCTGGTCACGGGCGCGATCTCGGCGTCCGGGAGCTTGGGACTCGTGGCCCCGAGCACGAACGGCGCAACCACCGACCGGTACGCCTGGGTGCCGGCGCCCTGGGTGACACCGCGGCCGGACATGGAGACCCGGGCGGTGGCGCCGTCATGGGTGAAATTGACGGTTTTCGCCGCGGACATGGCGGAGACGGGCTTCGGCGCCGCATACACCGGCACGCGCAGCTTGGGCGTCGTCGGCGAGGTCAGCTCGACCCAGCCGGACGCGTCTGCCAGGAACTGCCGGGCCGCGCCCATCTGGGTCGGCGACATCGTCGGGTCCATCGACTTGGCCAGCGCGGCCGGATTGGCAATGGAAAGCGTCACCGTCACCTGGGCGCTCCCGCCCGCCGGCACGGCCACGACGGGCGGTGACACCGTATATGCCACACCCGGCATGGACGTGGCCGCCTGGTAGCCGACCGCGAATTCCTGCGGCCCGGCGCCGCCATTGGTCACGGTGACGGTCTTCGCCACCGTGACCGGCTGGTCCGTGACCTCCATGACGCCGTAGTCGACGCTGGTCAGGACCGGGTCGTCGGTGGCGTACGCGCCGATTTGGTCCGTCGCCGCCGTCACGGCCGCCAGCGCGTCCACCCGGCCGGAACCGACCCGGTTGGGCCCGAACACGGCACCGCCTTGATGCACGTCGTGGACGGCGGTGTTCATGATGGCGGTCTTGACCTGGTACGGATTCAGGGGGCCCATGCCCATCAGCAGCGCCGCGATGCCGGCAACATGCGGGGTGGCCATCGACGTGCCGCTCATGACGGCCACGCCGGTGCCCGAGCCCACGCCGGCGGACGGGATGGATGTTCCCGGGGCGGCGACGTCGGGCTTGACGATCCCGGTGGAGCCGTGGACGCCGCGCGAGGAGCCGTCATTGAGCGTGTCGAACGCGCCCGAGGGTACGCTGACGGTGCCCCGCAACGCCGGATCAAGTGTCAGCTGCAGCGTGCCGGCCTTGGCGGCCGGCGTGAGCGCCGTGGTGGCCGGGCCATTGAGCTGCAGACCGGGGATGGTCGCGTTCCCGCCGATGCCGTTCGCGAACGACGCCGCCGTGGAGGTCAGCACCACGCCCGTCGCTTCGGCCTTGCCCGCATTGTCGAACCGGGCCGTGGAGCCGCACGCGCGCGCCGCCGCGTTGTCGCCCCATTCGAGCATGACCCACTTGCCCTTGATCGTGGCGGCGTCGGCCGCACTGAACGGCGCGCAGCCGTCCAGGTTGTCGGCCGGGGCGTACACGACCGTGCCGCTGAGCTGCGCGCCACTTGGCGGGGCGTCATAGTTGAAGTTGCCCGAGAACTGGCCGGCGTACGTGCCCTTCACCGCCGCAGGGGCGGTGGCCAGGATGCCGTCGGCGGCCGCGGTGGACCCCACGCTGTTGGCCACGGCGAGACTGGACCGGGCATTGCCCGGTGAGCCACCGACGTCGTACACGTCATCGGCGTTGCCGGAGGCGACCACGGTGAGCACGCCCTCCGTCGTCATCTTGTCGATGATGGCGTTCTCGGGGTCGTCGGCGGGCGACCAGTCGCCGCCGAGCGACAGGTTCACGATGTTGGCGTGATCGCTGAAGTCGCCGTCGCCGTTCGGGTCCATCGCCCGGTCCAGGGCCTCCCCGATGACGTCGGAGGAGCCGCTGCAGCCGAAGACGCGCAGCGCCAGTAATTTGGCCTGCGGCGCGGAGCCCGGGCCGATCCGCATGGCGTTCACGGTGGCGTCGGTCAGGGTGCCGTAGTCGCCCGTGAACGTGGTGCCGTCGGCGTTGACGCCGAAGCCGGCGGCCGTGCCGGCCACGTGCGTGCCATGGCCGTCGCAGTCGAGCGGGTTGTTGTCGGGGTGCGGGACCGGCTGGTAGTTCGGGGACCCGGGGTCGGCCTGGTAGTCGTCGCCGACCAGGTCGTAGCCGCCGACGAACTTGCTCGGGTCGTAGGTGCCCGGGACGAGCGTCGGGGACGCCTTGGCCTGAGCGAAGGCGGCCTTCGTGCCCGGGCCGCCGAAGTCGGTGTGCGTGTAGTCGATGCCGGAGTCGATCACGGCGATGGTGACGCCCGCGCCGGTCTGGTGCGTCTGCGTCCACGCGTTCAGGGCCTGCGTGTCGACGGCCGTGCCGGAATTGCTCAGGTGCTTGGTGACAAGGGGGGTGATCTTGACGACGTCGCTGCGGCCGGCCAGGGCGCGGATGGCGGCCGCGTCGGCGGTGATGGCGGTGCCGGGCAACGTATTCGTGGTCGTGTACAGGGTCGTGGCGCCGGCCTGGCCGGCCACCGACCGGGCCGTGGCGTCGATGCCGGCGCGAACCCGTTTCACGGCATCCGGGTTGCGGACCGGCGCCGAACGGGCCGGCCGGTTCGCGGCCGGCGGCTGCGTCGCCTCGAACGCGCCCTTGCCCGTGAACTGCACGTAGACGGACAGCCTGCCCTTGGCCGTGGCCAGCGAGCCGCCGAACTTGTGCGCCGGGGCCAGGGATTGCGGGGCCGCGGCGTGGCCGATGCCCGCCGCCGGCGCCGGGGCGTCATCGGCCACGGCCACACTGACGGTGGTTGCCGCGACGGCCAGGCCGGCCAACGCGGCCAACAGGCGGGCTCCGGTGCGCGAGGGCATTCTGCTCATGGATCTCCTCATGGGGGGACCACCCGCTCGGGCGTGCACGACGGGGGGCATGGTGCGGTGATGCGGGTTCCGTCTCGGAGCGAACCTTGCACCAGTTTTCTGGACATCGACTCGGCTGTCAAAGCGCCACGCCATGGCAGAATGGGGGATGGTCCGGGTGCAGACGGGCCCAGTGCTAATACAGCCCACCACGCCCGGAACACCCATCGGGGCGGGCACGGTGAGTGCGAACCACTACCCCAAGATTTGAGTTGGATCCATGTCCTCGCTGCAAGGCAACGTCTCGCCCACGCAACCGTCCGCCCGACCGCAGGCCAAGAGCGCACCCCGCTTCGCCGCCGTCGGAAGTCCCTTCTTCGGCATCCTGCTGGCCTGCATGGCCGTGATCGTCATCCTGTCCAACATCGGCGCCGCCAAGGGCGTGCAATTCGGCCCGATCGTCACCGACGGCGGCTTCTTCCTGTTCCCGTTCGCCTACATCCTCGGTGACGTGATCAGCGAGATCTACGGCTTCAAGGTGGCGCGCCGGGCCATCCTGGCCACGTTCGCGCTGTCCGTTTTCGCCTCGCTGACCTACTGGGTGATCATCGCGCTGCCCGGGTTCACCGATGACTACGGGCGCGCGAAGCAGGCGGCGCTGGAGGGCGCGCTCGGGCCGGTGCCGCAGATCGTGCTGGCCAGCATGCTGGCGTTTCTGGCCGGGCAGACCATCAACTCGTTCATCATCGTCCGGCTCAAGGCGCGCCAGGGCGAGCGGAAGCTGTGGATGCGGCTGATGGGTTCCAGCGGCGTCGGCGAATTCGTCGACACGCTCATTTTCTGCACCATCGCCGCACCCGTCATCGGCATCACCGGCTTCGGCATGTTCGCCAACTACGTGCTGGTCGGCTTCGCCTACAAGACGGCCGTCCAGTACGTGCTGGTACCCGTGACCACGCTCGTCATCGGCTGGTTCAAGCGGCACGAACCGAGCTACGCCGCGTAGCCCTCACAGGTTCGGGTAGTACCGGCGCAGCGTCTCCGCCTTGAACTCGAAGAACCTGCCATCCTCGATGGCCCGGCGCGCGTCGTCGACCATCGTCACCACGAAATGTTCGTTGTGGATGGAGAGCAGCGTCGCGGACACCATCTCCTTGGCCTTGAACAGGTGCTGGATGTAGGCGCGCGAATAGTTGGCGCAGGCGTAGCAGCCGCAGCCGTCCACGAGCGGGCCGAAGTCCCGCTTGAAGCGCCTGTTGGACAGGTTCAGCCGGCCGTCCGGGGTGTAGAACGCCGAGTTGCGGGCCACCCGGGTGGGGGAGACGCAGTCGAACGTGTCCGCGCCGTTCTCGATGGCCGTGAAGATGTCGTCCGGTTCGGAGATGCCCAGCAGGTGCCGCGGCTTGTCCTCCGGCAGTTCCTCGGCGCACCAGCGCACGATCGTGCCCAGGTTCTCCTTCTCCAGGGCCCCGCCGATGCCGAAGCCGTCAAAGTTCATGGCGCCCAGGTCGCGGCACGCCTTCCGGCGCAGGTCCTCGTACTGGGCGCCCTGGATGACGCCGAACAGGGCCTGGTACGGTTTTCCGACGCGCTCGGCCGTCAGCCGGAAATGCTCGGCGATGCAGCGCTGCGCCCACAGCCGGGTGCGCTCCAGCGACGTCTCCTGGTAGCCGCGGGAATTCAGCAGCGTGGTCAGCTCGTCGAACGCGAACATGATGTCCGCGCCGATCCGGTGCTGGACGGCCATGGAGATCTCCGGCGTGAACCGGTGCCTGTCGCCGTTGAGGTGGGACTTGAACCAGACCCCGTCGTCGTCGATGTGCGCCAGCCGCTCCTTGCCCGCGGCCACCGAGTCGTCGACGCCGGCGTGCGGCGCCGCCGCGGCAGCGTCCATGTTGATGACCTTCTTGAACCCCGAGCCCAGGCTCATGACCTGGAACCCGCCCGAATCGGTGAACGTGGGGCCGGGCCAGTTCATGAACTTCCCCAGCCCGCCGGCCTCGTCGAGGATGTCCGCGCCCGGCTGCAGGTACAGGTGGTAGGCGTTGGACAGCAGCGCCTGCGCGCCGAGCGCGCTCATGGACTCCGGCAGCACCGACTTCACGCTGGCCTTGGTTCCCACGGCGATGAACGCCGGTGTGCGGATCTGCCCATGCGGGGTGCTGATCACGCCGGTGCGGCCCAGGAACGTCCCGCCGTCGGGCGCCGCTGGTGCGCAGGAATCGGCCATCCGGGTGGTCACGTCGAAGGAGAATTCCCGTTGCGTGGCCGGGCGTGCCGCCGGCGGGGCGCTTGCGGGCGCGGCGGGGCCGGTGTCGATGGTGGGCATCCCCCCATTTTGCCAGCAGTTGGCGCCGCGCCCGATTTGACCTTGTGCAACAAAGCCGTCAAGGAACACAATGCAAATGTCAAATCGGTGCCGTGCATGCCCGAAGGAGTCGCGATGTCCACCCTGAGCAATACCCATGACACGCCCACGCGGGGCCCCGCCAAACCGCTGCCGTACATCATCAGCGGCGTGCTGCTGGCGATCGCGGTCGTCGTGCCGCTGGTCGTCCCGATCTACTCGCACGCCGAACCGCACCTGGGCGGCATCCCGTTCTTCTACTGGTACCAGATGCTGTGGGTGCCCATCGACGCGGCGCTGATCGGCATCTGCTACGTGCTGATGACCCGGGAGGATCGGCGCCGCCGCGATGTGCTCAAGCGGCCGGCGGGGCGCGGCTCCCGCGCCGACAACGCGGACGACGGCGGTGAGGGCAGGTGAGTGCCGCGGTGCTGGCCGCGGCGGATCCGGCCACGCGCGGTGTCAGTGTCACGCCGCTGATCGTCGTCATCGTCCTGTTCGTCCTCGTCGGCCTCATGGGCTTCTACGCGGCCCGGTGGCGCGGCGGCGGCAAGGAGGGCCTGCATTCGCTCGATGAGTGGGGCCTGGGCGGGCGCAATTTCGGCTCCTGGATCACCTGGTTCCTGCTCGGCGGCGACCTGTACACGGCGTACACGTTCGTGGCCGTGCCGGCCGCCATGTGGGCCACCGGCGCCGTCAGCGGCTTCTTTGCCGTGCCGTACACGATCGTGCTGTACCCGATCGTGTTCCTGCTCATGAGCCGGCTGTGGTCGGTCTCGCACCGGCACGGCTTCGTCACGACGGCCGACTTCGTGGGCGGGCGCTACGGCAGCCGGCCGCTGTCGCTGGCCATCGCGCTGACCGGCATCGTGGCCACCATGCCGTACATCGCCCTGCAACTCGTCGGCATCAAGGCGGTGCTGACCGTGCTGGGCGTGGGCAGTTCCGGCAACTGGTTCCTGAACGACCTGCCGCTGATCATCGCGTTCGTCGTGCTGGCCGCCTACACGTACACGTCGGGCCTGCGCGCGCCGGCGATGATCGCCGTCGTCAAGGACGTGCTCATCTACCTGGCCGTCATCGTGGCGATCATCTACCTGCCGGCGAAATTGGGTGGCTGGGATCACATCTTCGGCGCCGCCGAGGCGAAGATGGGCGCCGTGAACGCGGCCACCGGCAAGCCGGCCGGCGTGTTCATCCCCGGGGCGAACAGCTACTCGGCGTACTGGACGTTGGCGTTGGGATCGGCCATGGCCCTGTTCATGTACCCACACTCGATCACCGGGGTGCTGGCCACGAAGAGCCGCAACACCATCCGCAAGAACGCGGCCGTGTTGCCGCTCTACTCGCTCATGCTCGGCTTCCTGGCCCTGCTCGGGTATGTGGCCATCGCGGCCGGGACCAAGCCCACCGAGCTGGACGGGAAGACCATCAACCCGCAGCTCGTGGTGCCGCAACTGTTCCTGGACCATTTCCCGGGCTGGTTCGCCGGCGTCGCGCTGGCCGCCATCGCCGTCGGCGCCCTGGTGCCGGCCGCCATCATGTCGATCGCCGCGGCGAACCTGTTCACCCGGAACATCTACCGGGACTTCTTCGTCCCGAACGCCACGCCCCAGCAGGAGGCGAAGGTGTCCAAGCTCATCTCCCTCGTCGTGAAGCTGGGCGCGCTGATCTTCGTCATCGCCATGGACCAGTCGGCGGCCATCAACATGCAGCTGCTGGGCGGCATCTGGATCCTGCAGACGTTCCCGGCCATCGTGGCCGGGCTGTACACGCGCTGGTTCCACCGGTGGGCGCTGTTCGTCGGCTGGGCGGCCGGCATCATCTACGGCACGGTGGCCGCCTACAACGTGGTCAATCCGGTCACGCACGCCCACTTCGGCGGCGCCGTCGCCGCCATTCCGGGGACCACGATCACCATGTACATCGCGATTGTGGCGTTCGCCGTGAACGCCGTCGTGGCGGTGCTGCTGACGTTGCTGTTCCGGGCGCTGAAGGTCCCCGGAGGCAGGGACATCACGAAGGACTCCGACTACGGCGCGGACGAGGCCGATCCCACGGTCCGCCAGCTCACGGAAAAGGGGGAGGGCGTCACGGCCTGAGTGGCGGTGGTCGGGTCAGTCGGGACCCGGTGGTCGAGCTTGTCGAGACCTGATTTCGACAGGCTCAATCACCGGTGGTCGAGCTTGTCGAGACCTGATTTCGACAGGCTCAATCACCGACGACGGGCTCAATCACCGATGACAAGCTCGACCACCGACGCGGTCAGTCCTCCGGGAAGTGCGTCTCCATGAACCCGTCCCAGTGCGAGCCGATCGCCTCGAAATCGGCGGCGCCCAGGCCATAGGTGGACGCGATGACCAGGGCGCCGGGCCGGTCGCGCACGCCGTCCAGGGGTGCCTGCTCGGCCAACACCAGAAGGCCGTCGCCGTGCTCGGCGTAGTCCGCGACCGTGAGCCCCAGCTGCGTGCCGGTCCGGTACCAGACCTTCCCGGCCAGCGTGGCACCGGTGGTCAGCGTCACCTCGTACGCCTCGCCGGGGTCGGGCAGCCAGCCGGTGTCGATGCCCAGTGCGTCCCACAGCGAGGTGTGGTTCGTGCTGGTGCCGTCGCTGTAGATGGTGCGTCGCGGGGTGTGCGGGTGGCGTTCGAGCGCGAATCGCAGTTGCTGCATGAACATGCTCCAGCCCTCGGTGATGTCGGCGTCGTACTTCGCCCATTCACCGGTCGCCACGCCCCGGGTCAGCGACAGCAGCGTCCCGTCCGGGTGCGGGGTCAGCGTGAACACGTCGCCCATGTCCAGCTCCAGCCGGAGGTGGTCGGCGCTTTCGCTGACGTTGTCGTAGTAGATCTGCTGGATCTCGGCGTCCAGCCCGTCCATCTGCCAGCCGTGCCACTGGGCGATCCGTGCCGGCTCCCGCAGCATCAGCCACACCTGCTCCGCGTCGGCGTTGACAAGGACGGAAAGCTGATTGGTGTCCATATGCGTAATGTACGCCGCTTGCCCGGGACCGGCCAGAGCACGACGACGGCACGGGCCGCCGCTCTCCGGGCGCCGGTCAGGCGCCCGGAGAGGCCCCGGACGACGGGCCGGAGGCGTTGAGCCGGGCCAGCAGGTCCGCGAAGCGGGCCACGTCGTCCGCGCCCCAGCCGGCGAGCCGCTCGTACAGCAGGGCCCGGGCCGCACTGACCGACTCCCGGTAGCGGGTCGCGGCGGAATCCGTCAGCGTCATGAGCATGGCGCGGCCGTCGGCCGGGTCGGGGGTGCGCACGAGGAGGCCGTACTCCTCCAACTGTTTGACGGTTCGGCTCATCATGGCCTTGTCCACCTGCAGTGCCTCGGCCACGGCGGCCTGCTGCTGCCCGCCCGAGTTCGCCAGCACCGAGACCACCTTGTAGCCGAGCGGGTGCAACCGCGTGTCGATGGCGGCGGCCCGTTCGCGCAGCGAATCACGGGCCTTGAGCATCATGGTCCCGAACTCCCGCTCGACCGCCTCGATCAGCGGCCGCATCGCCGGGTCCGTGGCATCGTCGGTGGCAGCCATGCCTCCCAGCCTAGCCGTTGTCAGGCGAGCCGGAGCCGGCACCCGTCCCATCGGCTCCGACGCCGGCCAGCTCGCCGTCGTCGACCACAGTACCTTCGAGAACCGCAGTGCCTTCAAGAACCACAGCGGAACCGGCGGCCGCGGCACCCGGGCGCGCGCCGCCGTCGTCCGCGTCCTCCGTGCTGCGCTCGTGCCGCGTCATGGTGCTCAGTGGCAGGTTCGGCAGCAGGGCGACGGCGAGCAGCGTCAGCAGCGTCAGTGGCGCGGCCACGAGGAAGTTGTGTGCCACCGCGTCGCCGTAGACCGATTCAAGGACCGCGCGCACCGGTTCGGGCAGTGAATGGACGGCCGGGATGGTGCCCGAGGCCAGGGCGGCGGCGATCTGCTTGCCCTGGTCGCCGACGGACGCGATGGCGGACATCAGGTCGCCCTGGCGATCGTGCATCAGGTCGCCGATCTTGGTGGTCATGATCGCCCCGAGCACGGACACGCCGATGGTGCCGCCCAGGCTGCGGAAGAACGCCACGCCGGAGCTGGCCACGCCGATCTCCTGCGGGGTGACGGCGTTCTGGACCACGAGGACCAGGTTCTGCATGACCATGCCCATGCCGGCGCCGAGCAGGAACATGTAGACGGAGACGAGCACGAAGTTCGTGTCGTAGTGGATGGTGCCGAGCATGGCCAGGCCGATTGACTGCAGCACGGCGCCGACGACCATGAACGCCTTCCACTTGCCGTGCTTGGTGATCTTTGCGCCGACGATCGTGGAGATGATGAGCAGGCCGCCCATCATGGGCAGCGTCATCAGGCCGGACTGGGTGGCGTTCGCGCCGCGGGCCAGCTGCATGTACTGGGCCAGGAACACGGACGTGCCGAACATGGACACGCCCACCGAGATCGAGCCGATGACGGACAGTGTGAACGTGCGGTTGCGGAAAAGGCTCAGCGGGATGATCGGTTCCTTCGCCTTCAGCTCGACGATGACGAACGCGGCCAGGGCCACGACGGCACCGCCGACCATCCAGGCGGTGGTGGCGCTGGCCCAGGCGAACTGGTTGCCGGCCAGCGACACCCAGATCAGCAGCAGCGAGACGCCGGCGGAGAGCAGCAGGATGCCCGTGTAGTCGATCGAGACGCGGCGCTTCTCCTGTCGGGGCAGGTGCAGTGTCTTCTGGATGAGCACCAGGGCCAGGGCCGCGAACGGGAGGGCCACGAAGAAGTTCCAGCGCCAGTTGATGGCGTCGGTGATGAAGCCGCCGATCAGCGGACCGCCCACGGTGCCCAGGGCCATGACGGCGCCGAACAGGCCCATGTACTTGCCGCGTTCGCGCGGGGAGAGGATGTCGGCCATGACGATTTGGCTCAGGGCGGCCAGGCCGCCCGCGCCCAGGCCCTGGAAGACGCGCATCGTGATGAGCATTGACGCGTCCTGGGAGAACCCGGCGATGGCGGAGGAGACCACGAAGACCAGCAGCGCCAGCTGGAGCAGGAGCTTGCGGTTGAACAGGTCGGCCAGCTTGCCCCAGATCGGGGTCGAGATGGTGGTGGCCAGCAGTGTTGCCGTGACCACCCAGGTGTAGGAGGTCTGGTTGCCGTGCAGGTCGGAGACGATGACCGGCAGTGACGTGCTGACCACGGTGCCGGCCAGGATGGAGACGAACATGCCCATGAGAATGCCGGTCAGCGCCTGCAGGATCTCACGGTGGGTCATCTTCGCCCCCGTCTCGGGCGGATGGAGTGCTGTGGATGCCAAGAGGGCCCCCTCGAGGAAGAGAAGTGATTGGTTGTTACAAGCAACTATATATAGATGGTTGTGATTCGTCAACCAATTCGCCTTCCGGGCCTGGGCCTGCGTGTGGCCCCAGCCAACTCCCGGCGGGCTACCGCCCGACGCCGGCGTAGGCCAGGGCCTGGCGGACCAGGGAGCCGCGCCCGCCGGCGAACTCCGCCTGCACGCCGGGGCTGAGGACCTCCTCGGGGGACATCCAGGTCAGCTCGAGCGCGTCCTGGCGCGGCGTGCACTCACCCGCGACCGGCACCACGTACACCATGGCCACGGCGTGCTGGCGCTCGTCCGTCAGCCCGGTCTGCGACGGCGACGGGAAGTATTCGGCCACCGTGAACGGCACCGGGCTGACGGGCAGCTGGGGGAGGGCCAGGGGGCCCAGGTCCTTTTCCATGTGCCGCAACAGCGCCCCGCGGATGGTCTCCCGGTACAGCACCCGGCCGGACACGAGCGTGCGGACCATGTTGCCCTCGTCGTCGGCCTGCAACAGCAACCCGACCTCGTTGACGTAGCCCAGCGGGTCCAGCCGGACGGGCACGGCCTCGACGTAGACCATGGGCAGGCGGTTGCGGGCTTCGCGGAGGTCGTCGTCGGACAGCCAGCCGGGATACGGGTCGGGGGTGCGCACGCTCATACAACAGTTGTACCGGATGAAGGCCGCGTCCGCCGCCACCGCGACGCCCGGTCAGTGCCGCGTGTAGCCGTAGAGGTCGCGCTGGGCCTCGTTGATCCACAACGTGGCGCCGGGGCGATCCGGGCAGGGCGCGTGCAGGGTGCGCCCGTACGCTTCGTCGACGATGTGCCCGGTCAGCCCGGCCGCGGCGAGCGCCGGCAGCAGCTCCTCGAGGTCGCCGGCATATTCAAAGCTGGGTTCGACGGCGTTGTGCTCGCCGTGGTGGGTGGCCGCCAGCCCGCCGTTCTTCGCCCGGAACGTGGCCCAGCCGCCCGTGTCGGAGGAGATGGCCGGGCGCGCGCCGATGGCGGTCAGCACCTCTTGTGCCGCCGCCGGATTCGGGGTCTTCCACAGCTGCAGGACGGCCAGGGCGGGGCGGGCGGCGGCGTCCTCCGTCGCCTCCTGGACGGGGCCCTCCTGGACGGGGTCGGCCAGGAAGGCGAATCCGTCCGGCGCGGTGACCCGCACGCTGGGGCCGCGGTCGGCGTCCGCGAATTCGGCGCGGGTGCCGGCCGCCACCGTGCGGCGGGAGAACTCGTCCCTGTCCCGGATCTCGAAGCCGAGGACCGTCAGGCCGTCCTGCGGGCCGCCGGGCTCCGCCCGGTGCAGCGCGATCCGGCCGTCGCCGGAATCGAAGACCCGCCAGTCCGGGGAGTCCTCGACGGCGCGCAGGCCGAGGGCCGTGAGCAGGGTGGCGTAGTCCTCGAGGCGGGAGGTGAAGTGGATGGGGCGGACGCGGAGCATCAGTTTTCCTTCCGCAGGTAGGCGCGCAGGACGTGTTCGACGAGGGCGGACAGGCTGGTGCCCTCGTCGATGGCCCGGTGCTTGATGTCCCGGACCAGCTCGGCGGGCAGGTACACGTTGAACTGCGACTTCACGGTCATGGCTAGAATGCTAGCATAGTAGCCACGGAATCGGCGCTACCATGGGCCCATGGTTGCGCAACTTCCCGAACTGCTGCTCCCGGATGCGCCCGCGTGGCGGGCATGGCTGGCGGCGAACCATGCCACGAGCGCCGGCGTGCGTCTGGTCCTGCACAAGAAGGGCGGCAACGTCACGCACCTCGACTACGCCGCCGCGCTGGATGAGGCCCTGTGCTTCGGCTGGATCGACGGGGTCATTGGCCGGCGCGACGACGGCAGCTACGTGACGCGGTTCACGCCCCGCACGCGCACCAGCAAGTGGTCGCGGAACAACGTGACCAACATCGAGCGGCTGTCCGGGGCCGGGCGCCTGGAACCGGCCGGGCAGGCGGCCGTCGACGCGGCCAGGGCCGATGGGCGCTGGGAGGCGGCCTATGCGGCCCAGTCCGACGCCGAGCTGCCCGCGGACCTCGCCGCGGCCATCGCCGCCAACCCGGCGGCGCAGGCCAT
Organism: Specibacter cremeus; assembly: GCF_003946885.1. Classification (GTDB taxonomy): domain Bacteria; phylum Actinomycetota; class Actinomycetes; order Actinomycetales; family Micrococcaceae; genus Specibacter; species Specibacter cremeus. Next base: position 44,456 of record NZ_RWKQ01000006.1, read on the forward strand.
GTTCGACGTCCTGACGGCGGTGAACCGCTACGCGCTGATCTACCGCAGCGGATCGGTCAAATCGGCGAGCGTCCGCGCCGCGAAGATCGCCGGCTTCGTCGACATGCTGGCCCGCGGCGAGACCATCTACCCGCAGAAGCGCCGCCCCGCGCCGTGACCCGCCTCCAGTCAACATGCAGGTTGCATGCAGGGAACCGGGAGTCGCCGGGTGCATGATGGACCGGTGAATCTTCGTCTCTCGCTTTCCGACCCGGCCCTGCCGCCCCGGGCGCGCCGCCGGCTGTACCTGTGGTCCCTGATCCTCGTGGTCGTCGGCGCCGCCCTGTTCCTCACCGACGTGGTCGCCGTGCGGTCCGGCACGGGCCTGGCCGCCTGGGACCAGCCCGTGCATGACTGGTTCGTGGGCGTCCGCTCGGGCCCGGCCACGCCCCTGTGGATCGCCATCACCACGATCTCCTCACCCACCTACCTGACCGTCATCGGCATCGCCTTCGCCGTCGTCTGGGCGTGGCGGAGCCGGGAGCTGTGGCGCCCGGGCCTGCTGATGGCGGCCATGGTCGTCACGGTCGGTGTCTCCTACGTCATCAAGCACGCCATCGCCCGTCCCCGCCCGGACGCCGCCTTCTTCATGATGGGCCCCGACGACTCGCTGTCCTTCCCGTCCGGGCACACTCTCGGCGCCGCCGTGTTCCTGCTCGTGCTGGCGTACCTCATGCTCTCGCGCCACAGTACGGCGGTGCGCCGGGCAACCCTGGTGATCGCCGTCGTCGTGCTTGTCCCCGCGGTGGCGGCGAGCCGGCTCTACCTGGGCTACCACTGGCTGACGGATGTCACCGGGTCCGTGGTCCTGGCCATCGCCCTGTTGGGCGTCATGATGGCGGTGGACACGTGGCGGCCGCTTCAAAAATGGTCCAGCGGGCCAGATGCCATGACAGGACGGCACGTCCAGCAGGTGGCGGCGGAAGCGCCGACGCACTCCGGTGAACCAGTCGCGCCGCCGTGGCACGAGTCGCCGCGGGCAGCAGGTCGCTCCGTGACGCCAGGGCCAGATAACGGCACAGGATCCCCGTGAACAGGTTGCCGTCGCCGCCCTCGTGGAGCACCAGCGGCCGCGTGCCGTCGGCGCGCGTCAGGTGATGGTCGACGGCGGCGATCACCGCCGACGCGTCGGTCACCATCTGCGGGTGGCCCAGGGCCAGTAGTGCGGCGACCGCGGGGCCCTGGTTGTACGTGTAGAGCGGGCGTTCGACGGCGTGGTCGGCCGGGTGGATGCCGTCCAGGTACAGGCCGGTCACGGGGTCGCGCAGCGTGGTCCCCAGCCAGTTCAGGAGCGCCGCGGCCCGGGCCGGCTCCCCGGTGCGGGCGAAGAACAGCGCGGCCGGGCCGTTCACGGGCGTGTTCTTGTAGTCCCGTTTCCGCGACCAGTACAGGCCCCCGCCCAGGACGTCGTCGTGGGCGGCCAGCAATTGGCGGCGCAGCGTCGCCACGGCCCGTACCGCCGGGCGGTGCGGGTGGCCCGTGGCGGCCAGGCTGAACAGGTTCAGCCGGTCCGCGGCCAGCGCCAGCCAGGCCATGTCGTCGAAATACGCGTTGCGGAGGGTGCCGAGGTTGCGCAGCCGGATGCCGCGCAGCAACGCGCCCGCCCGGGCCAGTTCCGGTTCCCAGTGACCGCCGTCCCGGAGTTTGCGACCTCCGGCGTCGAGGACCGCATCCAGGTAGTGCGCCTGCCACCAGTAGTGCCAGGGCGTCCGCGGGCTGGGGGCCGGGCGTTCCGCGGCGCCCAGCCACGTGGCCGGAAGCCCCAGGATGCGGTGGCCGAACCGGGCGTGGACGTCGGCGCCGGCCCGGTCGGCTGCATCCGCCCACGCCGCCGCCCCGGCCGCCGCCGAAGAGCCATCCGGGTCGCGTGCCATGCGCCCAGCGTAGTGCCCGGCCACCCGCGGAACCACGGAACGTGACGTTCAGTTAGCCAGCATTAACACGCCCCGGACGTGATCCATGGCATAGTGGTGCCCGGAAATCGTCGTGCTGCCCGAACGGCACACACCGGGTGCCGCGGCGCCCTCAATGAGGAGGACACATGGAGCTTGCCAACACCGCCACCGTCGCGCTCATCACCGGCGGGGCCTCCGGCCTGGGCGCCGCGACGGCGCGCCGCCTGCATGCGGCCGGTGCCGCCGTCGTTCTCGTCGACCTGCCGCAATCCCCTGCGGGAGAACTTGCCGGGGAGCTGGCCGGGGAACTGGGGGAGCGCGCCGTGTTCGCGCCCGCCGACGTCACGAACGAGGACCAGGTCCGCGCCGCCGTCGCGGCCGCCGCAGACCTGGGAACCCTGCGCATCGTCGTCAACTGCGCCGGCGTCGCCACGCCCGGCAAGGTGATCGGCCGCGACGGCGTGCTGCCCCTGGACGCGTTCAACAAGGTCATCCAGATCAACCTGGTCGGCACGTTCAACGTGGTCCGGCTGGCCGCCGAGGCCATGGCCGCCGCCGAGCCGCTCGCCGGCGAATTCGGCCCGGAGCGCGGTGTCATCGTGAACACGGCGTCGGTGGCGGCGTTCGACGGGCAGATCGGCCAGCCCGCCTACGCCGCCTCCAAGGGCGCCGTCGCGGCCATGACGCTGCCGCTGGCGCGCGAGTTCGCCCGCTCGCTGATCCGTGTCGTCACCATCGCCCCCGGCATCTTCGAGACGCCCATGATGGCCGGCCTGCCGCAGGCCGCGCAGGATTCGCTCGGCGCCCAGGTGCCGCACCCGTCGCGGCTGGGCAAGCCGGCCGAATACGCGGCGCTGGTGGAGCACATCGTGGCCAATGCCATGCTCAACGGCGAGACCATCCGCCTCGACGGCGCCATCCGCATGCAGCCCAAGTAGGCCCTCGTGGCGAATCTTGAATCACTGCCGCCGGCGGACTTCTACGACTACGAATCCCTGCTCAGCGGGCCGGAACGGGCCAAGCTGGCGCAGCTGCGCGAGTTCCTTGCCGCGGAGGTGCTCCCGCACGCCGTCCACTGGTGGAACGACGCCGAGTTCCCCGCCCACATCCTGCCGAAGCTGGCCGCCCTGGAGCTCTCCGCCCCGGACCGCGGCCGGTTCAGCCACCTGTTCTCCGGGCTGGTCGTGGCGGAGATGACCCGGGCCGACACGTCGCTGGCCACGTTCTTCCTGGTCCACCATGACCTGTTCGTCCAGGCGCTGCACGACTTCGGCACGGCCGAGCAGAAGGCGCGGGTGCTGCCCGACGCGCTGGCGTTGCGCAGCACGGGCGCGTTCGCGTTGACCGAGCCGGAGCACGGCAGCGATGTTGCCGGCGGCATGGTCACCACGGCGCGGCGGGTGGAGGACGACGGCGGCGTCCACTGGGTGGTCAACGGTGCCAAGCGCTGGATCGGCAACGGCACGTTCTGTGACCACATGCTGCTGTGGGCCCGGGACGCGGACACGAGGCAGGTCCGTGGTTTCATCCTGGACGCCACCCTGCCCGGGGTGACGCGGACGAAGATCGAGCACAAGATCGCGCTGCGCACCGTGCAGAACGCGCACATCGAACTGGACAACGTGCGCATCGCGGAGCGGGACAGGTTCGCCGGCATCGGCTCGTTCGGCGACACGAACAAGCTGCTGCTCGGCTCCCGCATCTCCGTGGCCTGGCAGGCCGTCGGCCAGCAGCTGGCCGCCTTCGACGTGGCCCGCGCCTATGCGCTCGAGCGCCTGCAGTTCGGCCGGCCGCTGGCCCGCTTCCAGCTCATCCAGGGCCAGCTGGTGAAGATGCTGGGCAACGCCACGGCGTCGCTGGGCATGATGGTGCGCATCGCCGGATTGCAGGATCGGGGCGGGGAGGCCGACGCCACCATGGGGCAGGTGGCGTTGGCCAAGGCGCACACCACCGCGGCCATGCGCGAGACCGTGGCCCTGGGCCGGTCCATCCTGGGCGGCAACGGCATCGTCACGGACTTTGCGATGGCGAAGATCTTCGCCGACGCCGAGGCCATCCTCACGTACGAGGGCTCACACGAGATCAACACGCTCATCGCCGGCCGCGCCATCACCGGCGTCTCGGCGATCGTCTGATGTCGGTGATTGAGCCTGTCGAAACTTGCGGTGGTCGAGCCTGTCGAGACCCGCGGTGGTCGAGCCTGTCGAGACCGTTGATTTCGACAGGCTCAATCACCGACGGGCTCAATCACCGACGGGCTCAGTCACCGACCCGCGGGTCGCGCTCGCCGGCCTCGACGGGCACGGTGACCGCATTGCCCGGCACCGGGGCCGGGCACGTGCCGAAGTCGGTGAACGCGCTCGGGTAGTTGATGGTCCGGTTGAAGTCGACGACGACGCTGCCGTCCGGGCGCGGCCGGGCCAGTTCCAGCTTGCGCCAGTGCGACGTGGTCACGTTGTTGGTCGGGTCGGAGAACGTCAGGATCAGGGAGCCCAGTGCACCCTCTTCGGCGGCGAGCCGGTGCGTCCCACCGCCCAGATCGAACACCACATCACCCACCAGCGTGGTCCGGCCGGGCACGCCTTGGTGGGCCGTGTCGATGGCCACCGTGCGCGGTTCCGGATAGCGCTCGAACCGGCCGGTGAGCACCAGCGCCGGGTCGTAGACGAACGTGGGCACCCCGGTGAAGCCCGTGAGCACGGGTGAGGCGCTGTCACGGGTGCGGATCAGGTACCGGTCCGCGCGCATGGCCAGCTCGACGACGATCGAGCCATGCCGGACCCACATCAGCGATTCCTCGTCGGCCAGCGTCGCCGTCAGCGTTCCGGTTACCGCGGAACCATCGGCCACCAGCGTGAGTCCGTCGTGCGCGCCCGCGGTGAGCGTCGCCGTCGTGCCATCCGTACTCCACAGCCCGGGCACCAGGTCCAGGGGTGCGGGCGTTTCGGGCAGCCACTGGAACGACGTCAGCGTCAGCCAGCCGTGGTCGGTGGCCAGTGCCGCGTCGCGGTTGGTCCGGAAACGGTTCCAACGCTGGGTTTGCGCGTCGGCGGTCGTGGCGGTGTCGGTGCGCCCTGTCATGATGCTCCTTACGGGACCGGACACCGTGCGGTGCCCTCCCGGTCGGCACAACGGGGTGCCGGGAACGGTTATTCCCCCGATTCCCCGGACGGGTCGTGCCCGCCGCCGTGGTGACAGAATGTGAGGGTGCCAGGCAACGAGAATCTGAACAAGGACATGGCCCGGTTTGGGCTCGGCAAGGCGACCCGGCTGGACGCGGACGCCGTGGAGCTCACGCTCGAACGTGACTATGCCGCGCCCCCGGAGGCCGTTTGGGCCATGCTGACCGAGCCGGAGAAGACGGTCATGTGGTGGGCGATGGTGCGGGGGATGCCCCGGACGGGGTCGTCGTTCGACCTCCGGTGGCTCAACGTGAAGGACCTCGGCACCGACCTGGACTGGTGGTACGGGCGCGTCATCGAGGCCGACGCCCCGCACGTGTGGGAGATCTCCAACGCCATGCACGGACGCATCCGCGCGGAGCTCACCCCCGTGCGGTTGCCCGAGGGCCCCGGCACGCACCTCGTGTTCCGCAACGTCATCTCGGTGCCCGAGGAGGTGGTGCTGCGCTCGCTGGCCGGCTGGCACGTGCATCTGGACCACCTGCAGGAGGCGTTGGAGGGCAGGAGCGTCGACTGGCCGCACTGGTGGGAGGACTTCTACCCGAGCTGGGAGACCATCCACGCCGCCTACCTGGCCGACCGTGCCTGAGCGGGGCAGCCGGCCCGCGCCGCGCGCGGACGAGGAGACGTACCTGCGCCGCGACGTCCGGCGCGTCAGCACGCTACTGGGTGAGTCGCTGGTGCGCCAGTGCGGGCCCGGGCTGTTGGCCATGGTGGAACAGGTGCGCCTGCTGACGAAGGAATCCAAGGAGGCCGCCCGGGGGGAAAGCGGCACCGGCCCCTGGACCGCGTTCGACGTGGCCGAACAGGTACGCGAGGTGCTCGCCGAGCTGCCACTGGACCAGGCCACCGACCTGGTCCGGGCCTTCGCGTTCTACTTCCACCTGGCCAACGCCGCCGAACAGGTCCACCGGGTCCGCGGCCTGCGCAACCGCCGCGACGGGGGCGGCTGGCTGGCCCGGGCCGTGGCCGACATCGCCGAACACGCCGGCCCGGACGCGCTGCGTGACGTCGTGGAGCGGCTGGATGTGCGGCCCGTGTTCACGGCGCACCCGACCGAGGCGTCGCGCCGGTCCGTGCTGGACAAGCTGCGCACGCTCTGCGCGATCCTGGCCACGCCGACCCGGGAGGGGACCACCGCACGGACCCGGCAGGACCGGGCCATGGCGGAGATCATCGACCAGATGTGGCAGACGGACGAGCTGCGCAAGGAACGGCCCCGCCCGCAGGACGAGGCCCGCAACGCCATCTACTACCTGCGCCACATCTTCACCGACGCGCTGCCCGACGTGCTGACCGAACTGGGCGAGCTGCTGGACCGGCACGGGGTGGCGCTGGCCGTGGACGCCGCGCCCGTGCATTTCGGCACGTGGATCGGCGGTGACCGCGAGGGCAATCCCAGTGTGACGCCCGAGGTGACCTGGGAGGTGATCAACCTGCAGCACCAGGCCGCCATCTCCCTGGCGTTGGCCCTGGTCGACGAGCTGCTGTCCGTGCTGTCCAATTCGAGCACGCTGGCAGGCGCGGACCCGGCTCTGCGGGCGTCGATCGCCGCGGACCTGGCCCGGCTGCCCGGCATCGATCCGCGCGTGCGCCGGCTCAACGCGACCGAGCCGTACCGGCTCAAGCTCACGTGCATCAAGGCCAAGTTGCTGAACACGCGCCGGCGGGCCGAGGCGGACGGCTGGCACGAGCCCGGACGCGACTACGGCTCGGTCGGCGAATTCGTGGCCGACCTGGCCCTGCTCGAAGCCTCGCTGCGCCACAACAAGGCGGAACTGGCCGCGGACGGGGCCCTCGCCGCGGTGCGCCGTGCCATCGCCGCCTCCGGGCTGCACCTGGCGACCCTCGACATCCGCGACCATGCCGACCGGCACCATGCCGCCGTCGGACAACTTTACGACAGGCTCGGCGAGTTGGGGCGGCCCTACGCGGCGCTCGACCGGGACGAGCGGTTCGCCGTGCTGGCCGCCGAACTGGCCAGCCGCCGCCCGCTGTCCGGCCACCCGATCAGTCTCGACGGCGTCGCCGACGGCACCTATGACGTGTTCCGGGTGATCCGCCGGGCGCTGCGCACGTTCGGCCCCGGCGTCGTGGGCAGCTACATCATCTCCATGGCCCGGGGCGCCGACGACGTGCTGGCGGCGGCCGTGCTGGCCCGTGAGGCCGGCCTCGTCTCCCTGCACGGCGACAACCGTCACGCCAAGATCGGCTTCGTCCCGCAGCTGGAGACCGTGGCCGAGCTGCAATCGTCCGGGCGGATCATCGACGCGCTGCTCGCCGACCCGTCCTACCGCGAACTCGTCCGGCTGCGCGGGGACGTCCAGGAGGTGCTGCTCGGGTATTCCGGGTCGAACAAGGAATCCGGCGTCACGACGTCGCAGTGGGAGATCCACAAGGCGCAGCGCGCGCTGCGCGACGTGGCGCTCAAGCACGGCGTCCGGGTGCGGCTGTTCCACGGGCGCGGCGGGTCGGTGGGGCGCGGCGGGGGTCCCACGTACGATTCCATCCTGGCCCAGCCGAACGGCGTGCTCGAGGGCGCCATCAAGTTCACCGAGCAGGGCGAGGTCATCAGCGACAAATACTCGCTGCCGGAATTGGCGCGCGAGAACCTGGAACTGTCGCTGGCGGCCGTCATGCAGGCGTCCGCGCTGCACCGGACGCCGCGCCACACCGAGGACGACGTGGTCCGGTTCGGCGTGGTCATGGATGTCATCTCCGACGCCGCCCACACCGCCTACCGTGCCCTGGTGGACGACCCCGACCTGCCCGGCTACTTCCTGGCGTCCACGCCGGTGGAGCAGCTGGCCAGCCTGAACATCGGCTCGCACCCGGGCGGGCAGGTCGGTTTCGGCCCGGGGCTGCGGGACATGCGCACCATCCCGTGGGTGTTCGGGTGGACGCAATCACGCCAGATCGTGCCCGGCTGGTTCGGTGTCGGGTCCGGGCTGCGCGCGGCCCGCGAGGACGGCCGGGAGCGGGAGATGCGCGAGATGATCGAGCACTGGCATTTCTTCAGTTCCCTGCTCTCCAACGTGGAGATGACACTGGCCAAGACGGACATGGACATCGCGGCCCACTACGTCGGGACGCTGGTGCCGGCGCCGTTGCAGCACGTGTTCGCCACGATCCGGGCCGAGTTCGACGTCACCGTCGCCGAGGTGCGGCTGCTGACGGGGGAGACCCAGCTGCTGGACCGCCAGCCGCAGCTCAAGCGCTCCCTTGACGTGCGCGACCAGTACCTGGACCCGATCTCCTACCTGCAGGTGGAGTTGCTGCGCCGCATCCGCGCCGAAAGGTCGGCCGCCATCGCGGTGGGGGACGCGGAGGTGGATGAGCGGCTGCAGCGGGCCATGCTGATCACCATCAACGGCGTCGCGGCCGGCATGCGCAACACCGGGTAGTCGCCGCCCCTGGCCGGTCCGGTGGTCGAGCCCGTCGAGGCCCGCGGGGCCCTCGCGCTCGTGGGCCCAGCGGTCGAGCTCGTCGGTCCGGTGGTCGAGCTCGTCGGTGGTCGAGCTTGTCGGTGGTCGAGCTTGTCGGTGGTCGAGCTTGTCGAGACCCGGGACATGCTCAATCACCGGGCCACGTAAACTTGCCTGATGCCGTCGTTCCGCGCCTCCCTCCAGATCACGGGCCTGCGCCCCGGGCACGCGCCGGAGGAGGTCATGGACACGGCCGTCGCCGTGGTCGGCTCCGCGCACGTCGTGGAGGCGAACCAGCTGGACATCGTGGCCGGGGTGCCGCGCATCACCGTGCGCTTCATGGTGGAGGCGAGCGAGTACGACGGCGAGAACGCCGCTGCGCGTGACGCCGCGGCCAACATGCGCCACGGTGTCGACCGCATCGCCACGACCGGTGCGCTGCGGGTGTTCCGCCGCTCGGCCGGCAAGTGGCTGCCGCTGTAGCCGCCCGCAGCCCAACTATGACGCAGTAAGTGCTGATAATCCGCGGATTCTCAGCACTTACTGCGTCATAGTTGGGAATGCCGAGAGGCGTAAGCGGGAGTCGAAGCGTGCCGGGCGGCCGCTGAGCGGGTCGGTGAATTCGATGCTCTTGGCCAGCAGCTGCAGCGGTTTCGTGTAATCGTCCGGCGTCTCCGGCAACAGCACCGGGTAGAACGGGTCATTGACGATGCCGATGCCCTGGGCGGCCAGGTGCACGCGCAGCTGGTGCGTCTTGCCGGTGTGCGGGGACAGCCGGTACCGCCCAACCCGCCCCGCCGCGCCGTCGGCCGTGTCCACCAGCTCGATGCGGGTCTCCGCATTCGGCTCGCCCTCCACCTCCTGCGCCAGCAGGTACGTGCGCGACTTGACCATGCGGCTGCGCACCGTCAGCGGAAATTGGAGCTCCGGACGAACGCCGGCGACGGCCTCATACGTCTTTTGAACCCGGCGCCTTTCGAACAGCAACTGGTAGGCGCCGCGGGTGTCCGGGTTGGCGGAGAACAACAGGACGCCGGCCGTCATGCGGTCCAGCCGGTGGATGGGGACCAGATCCGGCATATCCAGCATGACGCGCAGGCGCACAAGAGCCGACTCCTGGACGTACATGCCGCCGGGCGTCGTGGGCAGAAAGTGCGGCTTGTCCACGACGACCAGGTGCTCGTCGCGGTGCAGCACGCCCAGCTCGACCGGCAGCCGCGCCTCGACCGGCAGTTCCCGGTAGTACCAGATGAACGTGTGCTCGTTCAGCGGGGTGTCCGGGGTGACCACGTCGCCGCCGAGCGCCTTGACCTCGCCGCGCCGGAAACGGTCCACGATCCCGTCCCGGTCCACGTGGTTGAAGCGTTCCAGCACATACTCCATGGCCGTGGCCCACGGGCCCGCCGCCGGCATGCGCATGCGGGTCGCGTTGACGCCGTTGCGTACCGGCAGGGGGGACTTCATCACCCTTCAAGGGTACCGGCGGTTCCCGGGGCCGCTGCCGGCTCGCCGTCACATGGCCGCTGAACCGGGCGCCGTGTCGGTGCCCGTGGATATGATCGGTCGCATGACTGATTTGGGGGACAATCTGGCAGTGTGGCATGGCGCGAGCGAGAGCGTGGAGGGCGTCCCGGCGATCCGGGCCGAGCACGTGCAGGCCTGGCGGGACTGGTTGTCGGCGAACAGCTATACGGTCCCAGAGATCTGGTTGATCATCCACGACCGGGGTGCCGGCACGCCGAGCGTCGGCTTCCATGACGCGATCGAGCATGCGCTGTGTTTCGGCTGGGTGGACAGCAGGGCCGTCCGGCGCGATCACGACAGCGTGTACGTGGCATTCGCGCCACGGCATCCGTCGACCGTGTGGGGCCCGGCCAGCCGGCGCCGCGCCGAACGCATGATCGAGGCCGGCCTGATGCGCCCGCCCGGCCAGCACCTCATCGACCAGGCCAGGGCGGCCGGCACGTGGGAAGCACCCAAGGACGCCCGGGCCCGATCCTGACTCGCCGCCGTTACGACACCGGCTGGCAGCGCGGGCAGTAGTAGATGTCGCGGGCCGGGCGGGCCGGCACGGCCGGGTCGCCCAGGGTGGCGTGCCGGATGATGCTCCCGCACCGCTTGCACGGCCGGCCCGCCAGCCGGTACACCCACAGCGCCCCGTCGCCGCGGGATGGGCCGCCCGTGGTGCTGCGCACGGCCCGGTCCTTGTTGGCCTCGAGCAGGCGTTTGGCCAGTTCGACCATTCGCACCAGGTCCGGTACCGCACCGACGGGCGTGGCCGGGTGCACACCACCCAGGAAGCACAGCTCGCTGCGGTAGATGTTGCCGATCCCGGCCAGGTTCCGCTGGTCCAGCAGGGCCAGGCCGATGGGCCGGGCGGGATCTTGCCGCAGCCGGCGCAGCGCCTCGGCCGGATACCAGTCAGGTCCCAGCAGATCCGGACCCAGCCGGCCGACGACGTCGTCCAGCCGCGTCGCCGGCACCACCTCGAGCGTCGCCAGCGAAAAACCGACGACGACGGCCCGTTCCGTCCGCAGCACGGCGCGCGCCGTGTGCGCCGGCCGCCGCCAGCGCGGTGCTGGGTCACCGGTCGGGTAAATGTGCCAGATGCCGTCCATGCCCAGGTGCGAATGGATGACCACGCCAGCGGAAACGTCCATGAGCAGGTGCTTGCCGTGCGCCCGGACGCCCTCCACAACCCGCCCGGCCAGGTCCACGGCGGCCAGCGATGGCACACGGAAATCCGACCGGGCCAGCCGTTCCCCGGCCAGCGCCCGGTGCAGGTCCCGGGCCTGGCGCCACACGGTGTCCCCCTCAGGCACCGGATCCCCTCGGGACTGGACTATGCACGGAACTATGCACGGATCCGCAACCCCCGCGGCGTGCTGTAGGCGCCGGCGGCCTGCAGCGCCGCCGCGACCGGCGTGCCCAGCAGGTCCACGCCGTTGACCTTCTCCATGGCCAGCTTGTCCACGCCGCCGCGCAGCACGACGCGGACCAGGGCCCCGGCCGCCAGGGCGAGCGGGCCGTCGTCGTCCGTGAAACACAGCAGCGTCTTGCCGCCGCGCTCCACATACAGCACCAGCGCCCCGTCCACCAGTGCCACGAGCGCGCCCGCCTTCCGGCCCGGCCGGTGCCCGACGTCCAGGACCGGCCACGGCAGTGCCGCCCCGTACGGGTTCGCCGGGTCGGTCGCCGCCAGCACCACGGCCTGCGGCGGGCGCGGGTTGGCGGCGGCGTCCGCGGCGAACGAGCGCAGCCTGTCGACCGTGGCCGGAACGGCGAACTGTGCGGCGCCCAGGTGCTCGATGAAGTACCCGCGCCGGCACCGGCCGGCCTCCTCCAGCCGGGCCAACACCTTGTACATGAGCCCGAAACCGCCCGGCACGCCCTGGCTCATGACCGATCCGCGCGTGACCACCCCGTACCGGTCCAGCAGCAGTTCGGCCAGCGCGGCGGAGTGTTCCGCCACCTGCAATGAGGCCCCGTGCGCCGATGCCGGGGTCGACTCCGGCAGCGGCAGCGCGCTCCACCGCCCGGCGGCCAGCGGCGGCGTGGCGCGCCCGGGCGCGGCCCGCCCGGGCAGCCCGCCGTACCGTCCGGACCGGCCGGGGCGCAGCCGTGGCGGCGTGGGCCGCTGCCGGTGCGAGGTGTGCCCGCCGGCCAGCAGCGCCCGGACCGGGGCGAACGTGTCATTGCCGGCGCGCCCCGCCCAGAACAGGTCCCACAGCGCGGTGGTCAGCTCGTCGTCGGAGGGCAGGATGTCCGGGGCGTCGGCCACGAGTTCGCGCAATTGGTGGAAGAAGTACGCGCCGCCGCCGGCCAGCCGGTCCAGCAGCCTGCGCTGCAGTTCGGTGGGCGTGAAGTCCGCCGCCTGGGCCAGCGTCAGCGCGGCGGACTCCGCCGCGTGCAGCGCCACCCAGCCGTCATTGCCGGGAATCGGGCCCGCCCCGGACGCGATGACCTCGCCGGAGGCCATCAGCTCGTCCAGTAGGCCGGGCGCATAGCCGGCCACGCGCGCGGCCAGCACCAGCGGTTCCCACGCCGAGGCCGGGATCGGCACGCCCGCCAGCTGGTCCACGACCGCCAGCACGCCGTCCACCCCGCGCAGGGCCGGCGCCCCGGACACGGCCGCCACGTTCTGCCAGGCGGGCAGGAACCGGCCGAACGTGGCGGCATCCACCGGCTCCACCTCGGCCCGCAGGGCGGCCAGCGACCGGTTGCGCAGCCGCCGCAGCACGCCGACGTCGCACCATTCGCCGCCCGCCTCCCGATCCCCCAGCAGTTCGGGGGGAAGGAAATCTCCCTCGACCACGCGCCGGTCCGCGGCCAGCCGGGCCAGCCCCGAGCGGACGACGGCGATGCCCAGTCCCAGCCGCAGCGCGGCCGCCGCCGCGGTGAACGGCCCGTGGGTGCGGGCGTACCGGCCCAACAGGTCCCCGAGCGGGTCCGGAACGGGTTCGATGAACGCCGACGGCACGCCCATGGGCAGCGGGATCCCGAGCGCGTCGCGCAGCCGGGACGCGTCCTCGATCGCGGCGAACCGCGCCTCACCGGCCATGTTCACGCGCAGGGCGCGGTGCGCGCGGACCAGCCGGTCCAGGTGCGCCGCGGCCACGTCCGGCCACGCGTGCGCCGCGGTACCAGCGACACCGGGCGGCCCGCCGTCGTCCGTGGCCGCGGCACCTGCGACACCACGCTCCGGTTCCGCGACCTCCGACTCCAGCCGGGCGGCGACCTCGTCCACGGTCAGCGGGCCGAGCAGCCGCAGCAGGTCGGCGACGCCCTCCAACCCGCGGGCGCGCCGGCCCGGGGCCAGCCACTGCAGCTGCGCCTCGGTCTCGACGATGACGCGCGGGTCCAGCAGTTCGCGCAACTCGGCCCGGCCCAGCAGTTCGTCCAGCAGCGCCGGGTCCAGCGACAGTGCGGCGGCGCGGCGTTCGGCCAGCGGCGAGTCGCCCTCGTACAGGAACGTGGCCACGTACCCGAACAGCAGGGCGCGGGCGAACGGGGACGGCTGGTTCGTGGTGGTCTCGACCAGGCGCAGCTCGCGCCGTTCGACGCCGGCCGCGAGGGCCTTCAGCGCGGGCAGGTCGTACACGTCCTGCAGGCATTCGCGCACGGTCTCGAGTACGATCGGGAACTGCGGGTACTTGCGCGCCACGTCCAGCAGCTGCGCCGAGCGTTGGCGCTGCTGCCACAGTGGCGACCGCTTGCCCGGGTTCTGCCGCGGCAGCAGTAGAGCCCGGGCCGCGCATTCGCGGAAACGGCTGGCGAACAGCGCTGAACCGCCCACCTCCGCCGTGACGATCGCGTCGAGCTCGTCGGGGGCGAACAGGAACAGCTCGGCGCCGGGCGGGTCGTCGTCCATCAGCGGCACACGCAGCACGATCCCGTCGTCGGAGGCCATCGCCGAACCGTCCAGCCCGTACCGCTCCTGCAGCCGGGCGCCCACGGCCAGGGCCCACGGCGCGTGCACCGGCATGCCGAACGGGCTGTGCAGGACGACACGCCAGTCGCCGAGCTCGTCGTGGAAGCGCTCCACCAGCAGCGTCCTGTCATCGGGCACGACGCCGGTGGCCGCCTTTTGCTCGTCAAGGTAGCCGAGCAGATTGTTGGCTGCCCAGTCGTCCAGCCCGGTGGCACGGCAGCGGGCCAGTGCGTCCTCGCGCGGGGCGGCCGCCACCTCCCGGGTGAACGCGCCGAGCGCCCGGCCGAGTTCCACCGGCCGGCCCAGTGAATCGCCCTTCCAGAACGGCAGTTTGCCCGGTTGCCCGAACGCGGGGGAGACGAGCACCCGGTCGAACGTGATGTCCTCGATCTTCCAGCTGGTGGCGCCCAGCGCGAAGACGTCGCCGACGCGGGACTCGTACACCATCTCCTCGTCGAGCTCGCCGACCCGGCGCCCTCCGGTGGTCGAGCTTGTCGAGACCGAGCCTCCGGTGGTCGAGCTTGTCGAGACCGAGACCCCGGGGTCCCCGACGATATACACGCCGAACAGGCCGCGGTCCGGGATGGTGCCGCCCGAGGTGACGGCCAGCCGTTGCGCGCCCGGACGCCCGGTGATGGTGCCGCCCACCCGGTCCCACACGATGCGCGGGCGCAGCTCGGCGAACTCGTCCGACGGGTAGCGGCCGGCCAGCAGGTCCAGCGTGGCGTCGAACGCGCTGCGCGGCAGGGCCGCGAACGGGGCGCTGCGCCGGACGGTGTCGAACCAGTCGTCCACGCCGATGCCGCCCAGCGCCGTGGCGGCCACGGTCTGCTGGGCCAGGATGTCCAGCGGGTTGGCGGGCACGGCGAGCGGTTCGATCTGCCCGGCCAGCATGCGCTCGACCGTCACGGTCGAATGCAGCAGGTCGGCCCGATGCTTGGGGAACAGCACACCCTGGGAAACCTCGTTGACCTGGTGCCCGGCCCGGCCCACCCGTTGCAGCCCGCTGGCCACCGACGGCGGCGACTCGACCTGGATGACCAGGTCCACGGCACCCATGTCGATGCCCAGCTCCAGGCTGGAGGTGGCGACCACGCAGCGCAGCCGGCCGGACTTCAGGTCGTCCTCGATGAGTGCCCGCTGTTCCTTGGACACCGAGCCGTGGTGCGCCTTGGCGAGCACATTCGGCGCGCCCGCGACCGACCCGGCCTGCGCCATCATCTCGGCGGGAAGCCGGGCCGCTGGTCGAGCTTGTCGAGACCCGTCCGCTGGTCGAGCTTGTCGAGACCCGTCCGCTGGTCGAGCTTGTCGAGACCCGTNAGGCTCAACCCCCGGGCCGGGCTCAACCGCCGCGGCCGCCAGCCGTTCGACGTAAATCTCGTTCAGACGGCCGGTCAGCCGTTCGGCCAGCCGGCGGGAGTTGGCGAAGATGATCGTTGAATTGTTCGCCAGGACCGCATCGACGATCCTCTCTTCCACATGCGGCCAGATGGACGCGTTGGGCGACAGGCCGGACGCCGGGCCGAGATCGTGCGCCGCGGCCAGTGCGGGCAGTTCGGTCATGTCCTCCACCGGCACCGTGACGGTCAGGTCCCAGTTCTTCGTGGTGGCCGGGGCCACGATCCGCACCGGGGCGGAGCCGCCCAGGAAGCGGGCCACGGTCTGGTGCGGCTCCACGGTGGCGGACAGGCCGATGCGCTGGGCCGGCGTCTCCAGCAGCGCGTCGAGGCGTTCCAGGGACACGGCGAGGTGGGCGCCGCGCTTCGTGCCGGCCACGGCGTGGACCTCGTCGATGATGACGGTGCGGACGCCGGCCAGGGTTTCGCGCGCCTTCGAGGTGAGCATGAGGAACAGGGACTCGGGGGTCGTGATGAGGATGTCCGGCGGGTGGCTGAGCAGCCGGCGCCGCTCCGCCGCCGGGGTGTCGCCGGAGCGCACGCCGACACTCGGCACGGGGGCGTCCACGCCCAGGCGTTTGGCCGTCTGGGTGATGCCGACCAGGGGCGCGCGCAGGTTGCGTTCCACATCCACGCCGAGCGCCTTCAACGGCGAGATGTACACGACGCTGGTGTGTCCGGGTTCCGGGGGCGCGCCGATCAGCCGGTCCAGCGTCCATAGGAACGCGGCCAGCGTCTTGCCGGAGCCGGTCGGTGCGATGACCAGCGAATGGGCGCCACCGGCGATTGACGCCCAGGCGCCGGCCTGCACCGGGGTCGGCGCGTCGAAGGCGCCGAGGAACCAGTCTCGCGTCGGGGCGGAAAACTGGCCCAGGGGGTCGGCGGCTGGGTTTGTGGGCACGGGACCATCATCCCGCACGGGTCCGACATTTGTCCGGTGCCGCCGGTGTGGTTCGAACACGGTCGCGGCCGTTGTAATCTAGCAAGCAGGAATGGCAATGGCGCCGTTGTGCTCCCGTGCCGATCACTCGCATGTTCACCGGGACCGCAATGGGCTGAGTATGGGATGGAGGGGGCGTGCGGGCACGGCACGTGGGGAACAACTGGCTACCCTTCCTTGGCTTGACGTTGCTCTTTTTGGCCGCCGGCGCCATCACGACGGTGACGAACAATTCCGGCTCGGTGCCGCGTTTCTTCGTCGTCGGCGCCATCATCTGGTCCGTCGTGTGCGCCGTCTGGTACTGGCGGAACCCGTCCTGGTGGCTGGCGCCCGCCCGCAACTACGCGTACCTGGCCGGCGGCACCGTGCTGGGTGTCTTGCTGCTGGCCCTGGTGCCGTTCCTGCGCGGCTGCGGGCCGTGGCTGGTGTTGGCCGCCGCCGTGATCGTGTACGGCGTGTGGGAGCGGACCCGGCTCATCGTCACCACCGGTGCCGTCCTGGCCGGGGCCGGGCTGCTGGCGTGGCTGGTCACGGCCGACGTGTGGGCCGGCGCGCTGCACCTGGTGTCCACGGTGGCGCTCGCGTTCGCCACGAACCGCCTGTACACGCTTAAATACGGCCGACGCCGTGAAAGCCAGAAGGCCGATCCCGGATTCATCGGCCGGTTCGAGGAGGTCGACGACGCCGGGGATTCGGCCTGGCGGTAGCCCGTCCCGCGGACAGCGGCGTTACGGCTGGAACGCCCCGATGGTCAGCAGCTTGATCCCGGTGTTGCTGCATGCCGTGAGCGGATGGGCGATGTACAACGAATCCGTGGCGCTGGGCGGGTAGACGCGGATTCCGTTGGCCTGCACCCGCGTGCAGTCCTGGTAGTTCCCGGCCTGGGTGTAGCGCAGCTGGGCCGCAGCACTATTGCCCGGCGCCAGCGTGATGGGACCCTTGGAGGGCAGGCTCGCGTCTCGGTCCGCCGGGGCGCCCAGCGGACCTCCCATGCCGGTGAGGACCAGGGAAACCCCCGGGTAGCCGTTGAGGAGGCAGGAGGCCCCGGACGTGTTCTTCACGATCAGCTTGAAATAGATGTGGCCGGCGGCGCCGCCGCCGGTGTCATCGACGCTGCCGGCCAGGTTCGCCGCCGTGCACAGCGGGGCCGCGGCGGTTCCTGTGGCCGGGCCCGTGCCGGTCGACTGGGCGGGCGTCGCGGTCTCCGCCGGAGTCGTCGGGGATTCGGCAGGGACGGTGCCGGTAGAGGTGGTTGTTGCCGTGTTCGACGCCGGCGCGCACCCGGCCAGCGCGAGGGCGAGCCCCGCGACGAGGATCGAGGCGGTCACTGCGGTCCGGTGGCGGGGGCTGCTCATGGCTTCACTCTTCCGCGTCCCGGCGGCACGCGTCAATTGCGCCACGCCGGGGTTTCCGGAGCTTGCGCCCCGCTGGCCGGAACCGCATGGCGGGGCCATCGTGGCATGCTGGTGGCCCAGTTGGCCAGGTATGGCACGTCTGGTGGTGATGACCGACGGCGGCCCGCGGGTTGTGTGGGCCGGTGGTCGAGACCATCGAGGCCCCGGGCGAACCGGTCCGTCGCCGTGCCCCCAGCCGGGGCAGGCCGGGCGTGTCCACGCCGTCGATGCCGTCCGGGAGTCCAACCAGGGCGCGGTTAAGCACCAAAACCGGGGGAAACTGGTGCTTAAGTGCGCCCTGGTTGGGCTGCGGGGCGGAGTGCGGGGTTATTTGGTGGGTGCAGACTTCCGGGTGCGCAGCAGCGCAGCGGCGCCCAGCACCAGCCCTGCCAGCCCGGCACCCAGGCCAATCCAGCCCGGGGCCTGGCTGCCGCCGTCGTGCGCGGAATCGGATACGGCCGCGGCGTCAACGGGGGCGGCGCCGTGCCCGTCATGGCCTCCGGCAACCGCGGCGGTCACGGCCACGCTCGGTGCCGGGGCCTTCATGTCCTCCTCGTTCTGCCCGGCGGCCGGGATGTCCTTCCAATCGGTCTGCCCCTTCACGCACGACTGCAGGGTCGGGAAATACAGCGTCTTGCCGGCCGCATCGGGCAGTTGGAGGGACAGCACGAACGTGTCGCGCTGGTGCGGGTCCAGCGGTGTCTTGGCGGTGTACGTGATGGCGCTCGTGCGCTCGGTGATGTAGCTGCCGCCGGCCAGTTTCTTCGGCGCGCCCAGCTTCTCGGTGGTCTTGGCGATGGTCCAGTTCGGGTTGACCGTCGGGGTGGCGTCGTTGAGTTCCGGCGGCAGCGTGATGGTCAGCTTCGTGGTGGGCGAACCGTCGCAGCCGTGCGGGACGCTGAACGTCAGCAGGGAGTAGGAGTTCGCGGCGGTCGAATCGGGATTCGCTTCGACGTGGGCCGACGCCGCGCCCAGGCCGACGCCCATCAGGGCGGCGGTGGCGCCGAGGGCCAAACCGGCCTTCAGCACGCGGGTACGGCGGGACGGGGTGCTTGTTGATGCAGACATGAGGAACCTTTCGGGCGCGTGGAGGCGCCGCAATCCATGGGTGGGACACCCCGCGGATTGGCCCGGAGGGTGTTAGACGGCGTGGATCGCGGTGAGCGGCGGGCCGCGCAGGCCGTTGATGCGCAGGCTGCGCCACGGCAGGAATGGGCGCGCCGCCGGTACCGGCCGGGGGCGGAATGCCGCCGGGAGCGGGACCGTGGCCAGTGCGGCGATGAACAGCGGGCGCAGCCAACCGGCCAAGGCCCACAGCGCCGCCTCGCCCCGGGCGAGCACGACCGCGGCCAGCAGCGTTGCGGCCGTGTGCGCGGCGATCATCGCCAGCGACGGGCCGCCGCCCATATGGGCTGCGTCCTGCAAGGCTGCGTTGTGCAAGGTTGCGGCCTGAAGTGTGGCGGCGGAGCCCAGTGCGGCGGCCATCTCGGCGGCCGAGTGCATGGCATGCGGGCCCGCCGGCATGGCGGAACCGGCCGCGGGCGCGCCGAGCAGGTCGAAACCCTGGTGCAGCGCCAGCTGGCTGGCACCGAGCAGCCCGGTCATCGCCGGGAGCGTGATCCGGGCCAGCGTGGCCATGGTGGCCCCGAGAATGGTCAACGCCGTGAGCGCCGCCATGATGAGCGGGGCGGGCAGTGCGCCGCCGCCGAGCACGTGCGCACCGGCGGCCAGCACCAGCACCGTGCCCGCAATGGCGCCGGCCCGGAGCAGCCGGAAGGGCGAGGCCTGCCTGCGCATGGTCGCTCCTCCCAGTCCATCGGTCGCCTCCCAGTGTATCGAGGGTGGGCGGCCGGTCCGAACCCCACCGCGGACGACGACGGCACGCGGCCGCCGCCGTCGTCCGCGGTTTGCGCCGCGGGTGCCTCGGGCGGCGCCCCTCAGGCGGCGGGCAGGTGGATGGTGAACCGGGTGCGGCCGGGGCGGCTCTCCAGTTCGATGGTGCCGTGGTGGGCGGTGACGATCGCCTCGGCGATACCCAACCCCAGCCCCGTGGTGCCGGCCGTGCCGGAGCGGGCGGCGTCGGCGCGGGCGAACCGGTCGAACACGACCTGCTGGAACGCCGGGTCGATGCCGGGGCCGTTGTCGGTGACCGTGATGACGGCGTCGCCCTGGTGACCGCGGGCCACGCCGACGACGACCAAAGTGCCCGGGTCGGTGTGCTTGTGCGCGTTCGAGAGAAGGTTCAGCACGACCTGGCGCAGCTGGCTCACGTCGGCGTTGACCTCGACGGGTTCGTCGGGCACCTCGAGCGTCCACCGGTGGTCCGGGGCGGCCACACGGATGTCGCTGGCCGCCTCGACGACGAGCTGGACGGCGTCGATGCGCTCCAGACTGGGCGAGTGCCCCTCGTCCAGCCGGGCCAGCAGCAGCAGGTCCTCGATGAGCGCGCCCATCCGCAACGACTGCTCCTTCACCCGGGACAGCGACGTCTGGCCCTCGTCGCTGAGCTGTTCGGTCATCTGCAGCAGCTCCGTGTAGCCGCGGATGGCCGTCAACGGGGTGCGCAGCTCGTGGCTGGCGTCGGCGACGAACCGGCGCACCTTCGTCTCGCTGCGCTGGCGGGCCTGCAACGCATGGGCGACGTTGTCCAGCATGCCGTTGAGCGCGTGCCCCACGTTGCCGACCTCGGTGCCCGGGTTCGACGCGCTCGGCGGGACGCGCACGGCCAGCGCCACCTCGCCGGCATCCAGCGGCAGATGGGCCACGTTCGTGGCGACGCCGGAGAGCTGCTCCAACGGTTTCATGGTACGCCGGATGATGACCGTGCCCAGCAGGCCCACGGCCAGCAGCCCGGCGAGCGAGACGAGCACGATGGTCAGCACGAGCGTGGCCAACGTCTGCTCGGTGGGCCCCAGCGGCAGGCCGGTGATGACGATGGCACCCGTCGGTGTCGCGACCGACTGGACCCGGTATGGGCCGATGGACAGGGCACCGTCTTGTGGCTGGCCGGTGACGGGCAGCGCGGCAAGCGTGACCAGGTCGGCCCGGGTGAGCGTCTGCCGGGCGCCGGACGGGGAGAGCATGCCGGCGGCGACGATCGTGCCGTTGATGATGACCGCGTTCAATTGCCCGGTGCCGGTGCCGCGGGCGTTGAGCGGGTCGGGGCGGCCGCCGGTCACGTCCGGGGGCGGTTCGGTGGTGAACACATTGGCCCGGTGCGAGGCCTGGCTCAACTGCGAATCCAGCTGGTCGCGCAGGGACAGGTTCATGGCCGTGTAGCAGACCATGCCGACAAGGACGCAGATGACCGTGAGCAGGGCCATCGTGACGGCGATCAGCCGCGTACCCAGGTGCCACGTGCCGGGACGGTACCAGCGTTTGCCCGCGACCGCCGTCGTGCCTTCCGGCCCTTCCGGCCTGCCTGCCGGATGGCCGGCCGGCGGCGATTGCGGCCCCCCGGATGGCGCGGATTTGGGCGGCGGGGGGATCGCCGGGCGGTGCGTGGACGCGGTCATGGCGCGGGCTTGAGCACGTAGCCTGCGCCACGGACGGTGTGGATCATCGGTTCGTGGTTGGCGTCGACCTTCTTGCGCAGGTAGGAGATGTACAGTTCGACGATGTTCGCCTGGCCGCCGAAGTCGTAGCTCCACACGCGGTCCAGGATCTGCGCCTTGCTGAGCACGCGGCGCGGGTTCTCCATGAGGTAGGTGAGCAGCTCGAATTCGGTGGCGGTCAACTCGATGTGCCTGCCGGCGCGCTTGACCACATGCGAGTCGCGGTTCAGCGACAGGTCGCCGACGACGAGCCGTGCGGCGTCCGGCTGGGTGACCCCGGCCCGTTCGGCGATCCGGTGCAGGCGCAGCAGCACCTCGGTCATGCTGAACGGCTTGATGACGTAATCGTCGCCGCCGGCCGTCAGCCCGATGACCCGGTCCGCGATGGCGTCCTTGGCCGTGAGGAACAGGGCCGGCACGTCGGGGGCGAACGTGCGGATCTTGCCGAGCAGCTGCACGCCGTCCATGCCGGGCAGCATGATGTCCAGGACCAGCACGTCGGGACGGTATTCGCGGGCGACCTTCACGGCGGTGAACGAATCGTGCGCCACCTTCACGTCCCAGCCGGCCATGGTCAGGCCCATGCGCATGAGGTCGGCGAGGCTGGGTTCGTCGTCGACGACGAGCGCCCTGACCGGGGAGCCGTCCGCGTGGCTCAGCTTGGGCAGGACGACCTTTTCACGTGGCTGTTCCATGTGACCATTATCTGGCCAAGGCGCGCCGAGCGGCTGGACATATCCTGTGCGGATGCTGTGTTGCCCTTGGTGGTGGGATCGGGTGATCGATTCCCGGGGAATCCCGGCTGCCGTCAGGCAAAGGATCCCCGCCGAGCGCATGCTCGACGGGGATCCTTTGTGGAGGTGGCGGTGACGGTGGGATTTGAACCCACGTTAGGCTCTCACCTAAACAACATTTCGAGTGTTGCACCTTCGGCCGCTCGGACACGTCACCAACGCGTCAACCTTACCGGGTGAACGGGCCAGTGCAAAAACGGGGCAGGATGATGCCATGGACATTGAGACGCTGCGCGCGTGGAGCTGGCACAAGCAGGGTTTGGACGGCTCGCTGGCAAGGAATTCCGCGGCCGAGGTCTTGGACCGGGCGGGCTGGGCGCGGTCCGTGGGCGGCGCCAATCCCTACCTCACACTGTTTGCCCGGGCCGGCATCCGGGGCGCGCAGGCCGATGCCGACGTCGCCGCCCTGCGGATCCACGAGCTGCCCACCGCCAGGG
This sequence comes from Specibacter cremeus, assembly GCF_003946885.1. Lineage (GTDB taxonomy): Bacteria > Actinomycetota > Actinomycetes > Actinomycetales > Micrococcaceae > Specibacter > Specibacter cremeus. Next base: position 66,944 of record NZ_RWKQ01000006.1, read on the forward strand.
GCTGCACGTACGTGCTGGGCGCCGACGACTTCGCCTGGGCGCTGTCACTGGGCCAGGGGGCGGCCGAGGCCCAGGCGAAAATCCTGCACAAACTGGGTGTGACGCGGGAAGAAATCGCGAGCCTGGAGGAACAAATCCTGGCCGTGCTCCGCGAAGACGCCGGCCCGCTCGATCCCAAACAGCTCAAGGACCAACTGGGCGACGCCGTCCGCAGCCTGGGGGAGGAGGGCAAGAAGAAGGGCGCCGCCACCACCCTGCCCGCCGCCTTGGGGCTGCTGCAGGCCGGGGGCCGCATCCGCCGCGTGCCCGTCAACGGCCGGCTCGACCAGCAGCGCTACGCCTACACGGCGTGGAACCTGGCACCCAGCGATCTCACCCCCGAACAGGCCCGGGCCCGGCTCATGGAACGCCACCTCGGCTGGACGGGCGGCGCCACGCTCAAGCAGACCCAGTGGTTCACGGCGTTCACGGTGGCCCAGACCAAGGCCGTGCTCGCGGACGCGGGCGCCGTCGAGGCCCACGGCTTGTGGATGCTACCCGAAGACGCCGCAGCACTTGAGGGGTTCAGGGCCCCCGCGGAGGAACAGATCCAGCTGTTGGCGGGCTCGGACTCACTCGTCCTGCTCCGCCGCAATTCCCAGGAACTGTTCGCCGGGAAGGACCAGGACCGGAAGATCCTCAGCACCACCCTGGCACTCCAGGCCGACCTGCCGGACCATCCGATCCTGGACCGTGGCCGCATCATCGGCCTGTGGCAGTATGACCCGGAAGCGGAACGCATCGCGCACTGGCTCTTCGACGCCCCCACCCCGGCCGTCACGGCGCGCATTGAAGAGGTGGAAGACTTCATTCGCGAAGACTTGGGCGACTTCCGCTCATTCAGCCTCGATTCGCCGTCGTCCCGGGCCAAGCGCATCGCGGCACTCAATGGCGCCAACAATTAGCGCCGACAACCAGGGACGGGGCCTGGCCGCTACCGCTGGGCGGCGAAGAAGTCCCGCAGCAGCGCCCCGCACTCGTCCTCGCGCACGCCGGGGAACACCTCGACCCAGTGGTTGAGCCGCCGCTCGCGCAGCACGTCGAACACGGACCCGGCCGCGCCCGCCTTCTCGTCCCATGCGCCGAACACCACCCGGGGCACGCGGGCCAGCACGATCGCCCCGGCGCACATGGTGCACGGTTCCAGCGTGACCACCAGGGTGCAGCCGTCCAGCCGCCACGACCCCAGCGCCCGTGCGGCCGCCCGGATCGCCACCACTTCGGCGTGCGCGGTGGGATCGCCCACCGCCTCGCGTTCGTTGCGGCCGGTGCCGATCACCTGCCCGTCGGGACCGACGACGACGGCCCCGATCGGCACGTCGGCGGTGTCCAGGGCACGCCTGGCCTCACCAAGGGCCAACCCCATCCAGGCATCGTGTGCGGGGCGGGGAGTCGGTAGGGGGGCCACGGCTCAATGGTAGCTTTTATGCATGCGCGTACTGGTTGTCGACCATCCCCTGGTAGCCCACAAACTCACCGTCCTGCGGGACAAGAACACCCCGTCCCCGGTGTTCCGGCAGCTCACCGAGGAACTCGTCACCCTGCTTGCCTATGAGGCCACCCGGGAGGTCCGGGTCGAGCAGGTCGCCATCGAGACGCCGGTCACCGCCACCACCGGCACGGGCCTGGTCAAGCCGACGCCGCTCGTGGTGCCGATCCTGCGCGCCGGCCTGGGCATGCTCGAGGGCATGACCCGGTTGCTGCCCACCGCCGAGGTCGGGTTCCTGGGCATGGCCCGCAACGAGGAAACCCTCGAGGCAATCACCTATGCCGAACGCCTGCCCGACGACCTGACCGGCCGCCAGGTCTACGTGCTCGATCCGATGCTCGCCACCGGCGGCACGCTGATCGAGGCCATCAGGTTCCTGTTCGACCGTGGCGCCGCCGACATCACTTGCATCTGCCTGCTGGCCGCGCCAGAGGGCCTGGCGAAGCTGCGTGCCGCCCATGAAGGCAACAACGTCCACGTGGTCCTGGCCTCGATCGACGAGGGCCTGAACGAGAACGCCTACATCGTCCCGGGTCTGGGCGACGCCGGCGACCGGTTGTACGGCGTCGTCGACTGACCCGGCCCTACTGTTCCGGGTCTCGACAGGCTCGACCACCGGTGGTCGAGCCTGTCGAGACCCGTCACAGAGGGGGAATCAGTACCAGCCGATCGACGTCTCGTGGTCCCAGGCGCCGCAGGGGGAGCCGTACCGGTCCTTGACGTAGCCCAGGCCCCAGTCGATCTGGGTGCGGTAGTTCGTGCGCCAGTCGCTGCCCACGCTGTCCATCTTCGAGGCCGGCAGCGACTGGGCGATGCCGTAGGCCAGGGACGACGGGTTCTCGGCCGTGGTCTGCCAGTCGGACTCGCGGTTCCACAGCTGCACCAGGCAGGACATCTGGTCCTGGCCCCAGCCGAAGTCCCCGAGCTTGGAGGCGGCGTACTTCTGCGCGCCGACCGGGTCGTCGACGGGGCCGGCGCCGGCGCCCAGCGGCTTGACATCGTTGGCCGCGCCGGTGACCGCGGGCACGTTCGTGGTGTTCTCTGCGACGGTCTTGACGGCGATCGTGGCGAAATTGACGGTGGCCTTGCCCGGCGCCGTGACGGCGGCGGAGACATTGGATCCGGCCGCCTGCGGGCCGGCGGTGGTGGCGGAGGTGGCGGCGTGGGCGATGCCCGCCCCGGCCAGCAGCGCACCGGCGACGGCGACCGCCGTCATGCGTGCGGCCGGCGCCCCGGGTTTGGGGGCGGCGTCCCAGAGCAGGCGGGCCAGTGAATCCTTGCGTACCGGTTTGGCGCGGCGACGGCCGTGCTGCGGCAGTGTTGACATGAAGAACCTCTCTCAACGCCTGCGAGGTGAGCTGTCGGGTTCGGATGAGAGCATCCGGGCGCGCCAGGGCGCGACTTAACCCCAAGGGCTTCCAAGGGTGGAGGCCCGCAAAAAGTGGGTCCCCCGTCTCTGCCGCAATAGCTGAACGGGCGTGGGCGGCGGCAGAGCTCGGCGAACCGTCCAGGCATGCCCAGGGTCGAAATCGACCGGCGGGCACCCCATCCACGATACAGATCCGAGACCACTAAGTCACATTTTGGTAACGAAGGTCACCCACATGCCATTTACTTAGCATTGCTAATGACCTATGCTAAGTATCTGGGATACGTGACGCAGGGACAGTGGTGCATGACTGACATGGTTGATGAGAAAAGTACGACGGCGGGGCCCGGCCCCGCGGCGCCGGTCGCCAAGCCACGGGGCAGGGGCTCGAGCATCGGGCCCCTCGCGGCCGAGCTGCGCGTGGCCATCATGCGCACCTCGCGCCGGCTGCGCACCGAGGCCGCCGGCCATGCGCTCAGCCCCGGCCAATACTCCGTGCTGAATGCCGTGTCCAAGGCGCCGCTGGGCATCGGCCAGCTGGCCGAGCGGGAGATGATCCAGGCACCGTCCATGACCAGGATCGTCAACGCGCTGGAGGCCGATGGGCTCGTGGCGCGGTGCGACAACCCGGCCGACAAGCGCCAGGTCCTCGTCAAGATCACCGACGACGGCGCCGCCCGGCTGATCGAGGCCCGGTCGAAGCGGACCCAGTGGCTGGCCACCCGGATCGCCGCGCGCAGCCCCGAGGACCGGGCCATCCTGGCCGAGGCGGCCCGGATCCTGCAGGAGATGAGCGCCCAATGAGTTCCATGTTCCGCGCGCTGCGGGTCTTCAACTACCGGCTGTGGGTGTCCGGGGCGTTGGTGTCGAACATCGGCACGTGGATGCAGCGCGTGGCCCAGGACTGGCTCGTGTTGACCATCCTGACACACAACGACGGCACGGCCGCCGGCATCACCACGGGCCTGCAATTCCTGCCCATCGTCTTCCTCGGCCCCTGGGCCGGCGTCCTCGCCGACCGCGTCAACAAGCGCAAGCTGCTGCTCGCCACGCAAACCGCCATGGGCCTGTGCGCGCTCACCCTCGGCCTGCTCGTGGTCACCGGCACGGTCGAACTCTGGCACGTGTATGCCCTGGCCCTGCTGCTCGGGGTCGCCAGCGCCCTCGACGCCCCGTCCCGGCAGGCGTTCGTCTCGGAGGTGGTGGACACGCCCGACGTGCCCAACGCCGTCGCCCTCAACAGCGCCTCCTTCAACCTGGCCCGGCTGGCCGGCCCCGGCATCGCCGGCCTGGTCATCGCGTGGGTCGGCACCGGGCCCGCGTTCCTGCTCAACGCCGCCAGCTTCCTGGCCGTGATCATCTCGCTGTGGCGCATGCGATCGCACGAGCTGCACCCCGTGGCGCGCGTCCCCCGGGCCAAGGGGCAGATCCGGGCCGGGCTCGTCTACATCCGCCAACGCCCCGACCTGGTGATGATCATGGTGCTCGTGTTCCTGATCGGCACGTTCGGCATGAACTTCCAGATCACCAACGCACTCATGGCCACGACCGTGTTCCACCTGGGCCCGGGCGAGTTCGGCCTGCTCGGCTCGATCATGGCGATCGGCACGCTGGCGGCCGCCCTGCTGGCCGCCCGCCGCAAGAACGTGCGCATGCTCTACGTCGTCGGCGGGGCGCTCGCGTTCGGTGTCACGGTCGTCATCGCCGCGCTCATGCCCTCCTACTTCTGGTACGCCGTGGCGCTGGTGCCGGTCGGCTTGGCGGCGCTGACGTTCATGAATGCGTGCAACACGACCGTCCAGTTGACGACGGACCCGGCCATGCGCGGGCGCGTGCTGGCCGTGTACATGGTGCTGCTGCAGGGCGGGACCCCGATCGGCGCACCGCTGGTCGGCTGGATCGCCACCGAATTCGGTGCGCGCTGGTCACTGGTCATCGGCGCTGTCGTCGCCCTGGTTGCCGGCACGGTGGCGTTGATCCTGATGAACCGGCGCAACCAGGTGCGCCTGCGCGACCAGCTGCGCGGCTTCCGCCCGGCGTTCCTGGTCCGGACGGCGCGCGCCTGACACGCCTGAAATACTTGAAGTTGCCATCGAATGAAAATAAATATCATACGGGGGTGGGGAACAAAGTGGGGTTGTGGCGGCCCCTTTTCCGGCGTCCGGGGGCGCGCGTGAAGGGTGCGGACAAAAGTGCCTGGCCCGGCCTTGAATATGCCTGCTGAAATCATTGACGGCCCCATTTCGCCGGACTAGGATCTCTTTATCAGTGCGACGAACGGGCGCGAACGTGCGGCCGTCTCGCCGGGGTCCCGCTGAAGTCGGAGGATTTATGGGGGATGCGCCGGAATAATTGCCAAGGCACGCAGAGACCCGGGATGGGGCGCCGGTGATCTGTAGCCCCTTACCAGGGGCATGGGGCACCGTCATTTCACGGCACCGGCCGCAATTGGAATTCTCCACATCGCGGCGTACACGGGGACGTTGAGTTTGAACAAGCCCAACCATCGTCCCGTCTGTTTTCCGCCGAATCGCATGGTGAGCGGCGGGGATAATCCGCGCATAGGGGCAATTAAATTGCCGTTGAGTAATTGTTGACCCCTTTTTGATGCTTGAGGAGTGTGAAATGGCTGACGAAGCTTTGATCAATGATCTGGCCGGGGCCGCCCAGGCGATAGGTGCCTTCACCCACGAGGATGCCTTTCGATCCCTGATCGACGCCTTCCGGGCCGGTGACCGGGACTCCTTCCGGCGTCTGCTGGAAGAGCGCAAGCTCGTGGAACGCTGCGAACTGGTCTGCGAGTGGATCCGCAGCAAGGAGTGCGTCCTGCTCTGCTTGGAACTGTGCGGGCCGCCCACCGACATCGAATTGCCGGACCCGCGCGAGTTCGCCGCGGCGCTGGTCCGGATCACCCAGGACGAGGAGCTGGTCGAGCGCCTGGCCGCGACGGTCGAACACCGCGACGGTGACGGATTCCGGGCGCTCTTGGCGGAGTTGAAGCTGGAGCGCTTCTGCCACCTGATCTGCCACTGGGTCTGTACCGTCCGCACCAGGCTGCTGTGCCGCGTGGTCTGTTCCCCGGAGCCCCAGCGGCCGGTGTATCTGGCCGAAGAGTTGACGGCCCTCGGCGCCGTCCTGGGCCGGCTCTTGGAGAACGAGAAGGCCTTTGCGCAGGCCGTCAAGGCAGCCGAGTCCGGCAACTGCGAGTTGATGCGCCAGATCCTGGTGCGCAACGACCTGGACCAGAACTGCACGGTGATCTGCGAATGGTTCTGCAGTTGGCGGTGCGTGCGCATCTGTTTCACCCTCTGCCGGCCATTCCCGATCGAGACGACGGACAACCCGCTCCGCGAGGCCTTCGATTTTGCGCAGGCCGTCTCGAAGCTGGCGGACAACCGGTCCGCACTGGGCAGACTGGCCGACGCGGTGGCCTCCGGGGACGAGGCGGCCTATGCGGGCCTGGTGGACGAGCTGGGGCTCGCCCGGTTCTGCACCCAGCTGTGCCACTGGATTTGTTCATTCCACTGCCGACTGCTCTGCCAGTGCGTGTGCACCCCGGTCCTGCGGCCCTGGTTCACCCACATCGGGCACTTCGACATCTATGCCGACATCGATCCGGGAACCGGCCTGACCAACAAGGGGTTGTCGTACTCGGGCTTGAGCAGCAACGGCGGTCCGGGATTCGGCTTCTTCGACTGCCTTGAGCTGCGCGGATTCTGTCCCGTTGCCTCACCGATCGACGGCACAGCGATGAAGTACCGGTTCCTGATCGCCGGCACCAATGCGCCGATCACCGGCAGCCGGGTCTGCAACGCGGACGCCGGCACCCGGCTGATTTCGTGGCCGGAGAATCTGGCCGGCGTGGCCGGCGCGGTCAACGTCCCGACGTTCCAGAGCATCTCGATCGAGGGCAGCCCGGTCCCGGACCCGGTGCCGCCTGCACCGGGGGCCCCGTGGCAGGGACCGAGCAGACACGTCATCGTCCCGGACGCACAGGGCTGGATCGTGGTGGACCCGGACTCCATCTCCGGCGGGTTCACGACCCTGGTCGGGTACGACACCGGCGTGGACGTGCCCGGCGGGGACCCGTCCGGCGGAATCGTCGCCGGTGATCCCATTCCGGCGGCGAACCAGAAGGACGGTGCCGATCTTGGCATCATCTTCGAGGCCACCCGGGTGGTCGGTTCGGGGCCGATCGCCGACTTCAGCAACTCGCTGGCAAAGGTGCACATCAACAATTGGGATGCCATCCGCGCGCTGACCATCCAGCAGTTCCTCGTCGGCCCGTTGCTCGGGTGCACCCCCATCAGCACGGCCCTGGACCTGAACTACACCACGGATCACGAACTGATGGCGGACTGGAGCCTCTCGGTCACCAGTTTCTCGTCCTCCGCACCGGGGACCGTGGTCAGCGGGTCCGGCCCGCGCGGCGCGTCCGCGCACCAGCACATCGACACGAGTACGTGGAATCCATGCTCCTATGTCGTCTCGCTCGTCACCCGGACGTCCCGCACCACGGGCCTGTTCGACGACGTTGCGCTGACAACGCAGATCACCTTCTGCATCGGGGTGGGCGGCTAGGACGGCGCGGCGGGTGCCGCTACAATGCGGCGCCCGCCTTTCCCACCACCGCGGTGCCGACCAGCCGGCCCGCCAGCGGGACCGCGGTGGCCTTGATGGCGGCCCGCCGCATCCACGAGGCGAGGGGCGTCGCGGGCACGAACCACTGCGCGGCGGCCGCCCCGGTCTTCTGGAACCCCAGCACGCGCGGGTGCCAACGGTCCTCGAAGGCGGCCAGGGCGGTCTGGACCGACCGGCCGCCGGCTCCTGCCCGGGCAAGTTCGTCGGCCAGCACGAACGCGCCCGCCATGCCCAGCGACGCGCCCTGGCCGGCCAGCAGGGAGACGGCCCCGGCGGCGTCGCCGAGCATGATGACCCGGTTGGCACGCCACCGCGGCATGACGATCTGGGCGACCTGGTCGTAGTACACGTCTCCGGGGCACTCATCGAGCGCCTGCGGGCGGATCCACGCCAACCGGGCGCACCGGCGTCGCAGTTCGGTCCGCGGATCCGCGGGCAGGGCGGCGTCCGCGTTCCGGCACACCGCCATGACGCTGACGGTGCCGTCGCGGAGCGCGTAGAAGAACAGGGATTCGTTGCGGGTATCGGTCACCGCGTAGCGGTTGGTGACCAGCGCCGCGAGCCGCGGGTCGTGGAACTTGAACGCGGCGACGTGGAAGCCCAGGTATTTCATGAAGTCCGCTTCCGGGCCGAACGCGAGCGCCCTGATCTGCGAGTGCACGCCGTCGGCGCCGACGAGCAGGTCGGCCGTCTCCGTGCTGCCGTCGCTGAGGGTGGCCGTGACGGCGTGCGCGTCCTGGCTGACGGCCGTGACCGTCGTGCCGTAGCGCAGCCGCACGTTCCCCGGCAACGCCTCGCGCAGCGTGAGTTCGATGTCGGGGCGCATGATGCTTGTCAGCCGGTCCGCGTAGGCCGCGGAGAGCCGCTCAACCGGCAGCGACGCCGTCGGCTTCCCGGTCGCATCCACGTAGTCGACCCGCGGCACCCGGTAGCCGCGCTCCCGCAGGGTGGCGAGCACGCCGAGTTCCCCGGCCGCCTGCCAGCCGGGGCCGAAGAAGTCGATCATGTAGCCTTGGGTTCGCGGGCCGGGGGCATGGTCGACGACGCTGACGTCCCACCCGGCCCGGGCCAGGAAGGCCGCCGCGGCCAGGCCGCTGATGCCGGCACCGCAGATGACGGCGCCGGGCGCCGATCCGGGACGCGGCCGCACGGGCGAGGACATGAACCCACCGTTCCTAACGTGTACGAATGAGATTCGCACTTGCTCCCCGAACGGTCTTGGGAGCACGCGGCCTGCCGGTTCCCGGTGGGCCCGGGCGGTTCGTGACCGCCGGGCGAGCCGGGCCTGTGCAGGCTGCCGCGCCGTCGGGAACCTTGGCAGGCCTGGGACTGGGTCGGCCCGCGCCCGTCCTCTGTCGAGTGCGGGGTCCGTCCTCCCGTCGCCTGATCCGGTGCCCGAGGGCGCGTCTGCCGATGGCGACGGCGGCGGCCTGGTGGCCCGTCACTGTTGCCTCGGAAGTCTGTTGGAGGGGCGTCCGCCAGTGCTCGCCGCCCCATCGGGAGGTGTAAGCCGGGTCCACGGCAATGACCCAGATCCCCCGGCTGGCGGCCATCGCGGCCAGCCGGTCCCGGAATTTCGCGGTGCGGATGCCCGCCACGGTGCGGCGGAACCGTTTCCCGCGACCGCCGGGCACCCGGCGTCCCGGGCGGCATCCAGCAGCGCCGTGATGGCCGCCCGGAGCCGCCCGTCGCGGGTTTCTGCCGGGAAGCCGGCCAGGGCGAGCGGGATGGAGCGCGGCTCACCCACCGGGTTCCCGGCGGCGTCGAGGACGCACACGGCCAAGTGGTCGGCGTTCACATCCACGCCCAAAACCCGCCCCTGTTGCAGCGTCTCGACGGCCGGGGCGGGTCCCCCGCCATACCCCCACGAGGCATCCACATACCACCGGGCCTTGTCGGGGTCGTGGCTGATGTCGTAGCGCACGCACCGGTTCGCGGACACCCGGTCCCGCCACTGGTCCCCGCGATGGGTGAAGGCAGCCGGGGCCGCGAGCGTCAGCCGTGTGCCGAACTCGGCGCACAGGGGCGCGGGGACCTTCAGGGTCAGCTGCCCGTCGCCGTCCACCCGGATGGTCTCGTTCCCCCACTTCTTCCCGCTCTCGCCGTCGGCGGTGAGGAACATCCGCGCCGCCTCCCACCGCGCCTGCCACTGGGCCAAGCTCAGTCCCGCCGCCTCGAGGTGGGCTCGGGTGCGCCAGAGCCGGCCGCCGCCGACCGTGATCGAGGGTGCGCCGCGCTCCAGCGCCCGCTCCGCCTCGGCGAGGCAGGTCCGCAGGGCGGCCAGGCGGCGGGTCTTCTGGTGCCGCTCGGCCCGGGTGCGGTAGCCGCGCACCCCCGCCGCGACCTCACCGGCACGCACCCTCGTGCGCTTGGTCAGCGCCTCGACGGCCGAGCGCAACGAGGACACCTCGGCGCTCAGGGCGCGCAGCCCCAGCTGGTACTGGTCTTCCACCGCGCGGGTGAGGCTCCCGGCCCAGCGGGAGGACGAGTGGGCCGTCAGGGCACGCTTGCGCCCGGTCCGCCCGCGCGCGGCGGCCGGGACACGGCCCAGCCGCACCCGGGCGGCGAGGTCGGCCCGGTACAGGCGCCCGAGGTGCCCGCCGATCGCCCGCAGGGCGGCGGCTTCCTCGCTCGTGGGGTGGATGCGTGTGCGGATGCGCACCCCGCTGGGGGCGGCCACGACGAAGGGAGCGGCAATGGTCCGCAACTCTCCCTTCCCGCGCTGTACCTTCACTGGCCTTTGCCGCCCTCGCCCGCCGCGCCACCGGCAGCGGCGTCGAGGGCGCGCTTGGCACGGGTGGCCGCCGAGCGGGCCCCGTAGAGGCGTGCGCAGAAGGAGGTGAGGACCTCGGTGACGTCCCGCACCAGGTCGTCGTCCAGCTCGACGGAATCAATCACCACCAGCCGCCGCCCGGCGGCTTCCAGCGCGGATTCCACCAGCTCGGTGTTCATCCGGCCCAGCCGGTCACGGTGTTCGACGACGACGGTCGTCACCTCGGGGTCCGCAAGCAGGCGGCGCAGCTTCGGGCGATCCCCGTTCATGCCGGAGGCGACCTCCGCCTCCGCCCGGACGACCGGGAGCCCTGTCGTCTGAGCCCATGCCCGCAGGCGGGCCGCCTGCCGCTCCAGATCGTCCCTCTGGTCAGGGGAGGACACACGCGCATACAGGCCCAACGCCCCCGCAGCGGCGGGTGCGCCGCCAGGTTCGACAATGATCAGCCGGGGACCGACCCGCCGCGCGGGAACAGGCAGCGTGCCCTCCCGGAACCACCGATAGGCGGTCTGCGGATGCAGGCCCTGCGAGAGGGCCCAATCCTTCAACTTCATAGCCCAATCTTACCTCAGACACTCACCAGAGTAAATCAAATCTTATCTAAGCGTACAGGATTTCGACCTACCGCGAACCTATGAACACCACCGGTACCGGTCAACAATTCGCGTCCGCGCCGGGAATCACGGGCGTGTGGCGTGTTCTTGAAGGGCCCGTGCCCTCGAAGGGCCTCGACGGGTCCACGCGCGGCTGTCAAATCCGGCGATGAACATATTCCACGCGAATCGGCCGACCTCCGAACAAATGCGTGCGAAGAGCGAAATTCGAAGCAAATGGTTCTGGCATTGCGGGAGAAAACGCGCCACTGGACGTCGAATCTGTTTTGTCGGATTGGTCACAGTACCCCGTTAAGTCTCACGATGTGGTCGTTTGGACCCTTTGTTACTTGCAAGTTCGGATTGTTACGTAGCACACTCGGGGTTGTGAACACCCAAACAGTGCACATTGGCGCCGCAGCACCCGTCCGCACCATGCATGCCGGAGGGAACCTGCCCCGTTGTCGAATGTGGGCCTGACTCAGCATCCCCGAGTCCATGGCACTCTCGGCGCTCTGTCCCGCTCAATGACGAGCGCCCGGCCCCGCCCTCCAGGGCGGAAACCCTGCATTCAGCCGCACCCGCGGCCCTTCTGTGAGGAACGTTCAATGTCTGTAGCATCCGGATACGTCCACATTTCCGTCCGCAATGCCGCCAAGGCGGCCGCCGGTGTCCAGAACCCGCTGGTCCGCACCGGGCTCCCGGCCCGCCATGATCCGCACCGGCCCGGCGCCGAGGCCGCCTCGGCCCAGCTGCGCGCCGCGCCCAATGGCGCGGCGGCCCCCCTGACCGCCCCGACGCCCGTGGTGGCCGGCGCCCCGGCCGTGCAGGGCATCGGCACGGACAACGTCGCCCACGGCTTCGTGCTGTATGTCGGTGTCGACGAGGACACGGCGGCCGCGGCCGGCACGTCGCTGGCCAGGCTGGCCCAGGACATCCGCGCCTACGCCCAGTCCCTCGTTCCGCAGGCGCAGAGTTACGCGGCCGTCGCCATCGCCCCGGCCGACGCGCCCGGCGCCCCGCTGGACGTGGTGCGCTCCACGTTCGGCGATCCGACCGTCGCCGCCCGCCAGCGCCCCGAGCCGGCGCGCCAGCCGGCCGTGGCCGACCACCGCCCCTCCGGCGTGCTGATCGACCTGGCCCGGCGCGAGGTCCACCTCGACGGCGACACCCTGAACCTGACGTTCAAGGAGTTCGAGCTGCTGAACTACCTGGTCGAGAACGGCACCCGCACCGTGGGACGTGACGAGCTGCTCGAAGGCCTGTGGAGCAACGCCGACGAGGTGCCGAACGAGCGCACCATCGACGTGCACATCCGCCGGTTGCGCTCCAAGCTGGGCCGCCTGGCCAACACGGTGCGCACCGTGCGCGGCGAAGGCTACCGGTTCTACGAGCACCCCGAGGTCGTGGTCTGGGCCGCGCCGGAGTACTCGATCTAAAACGGTGGACCGTGCCCATGAAAGACTTGGCCCATGAGCGAACACCACGTCAAGCGCCTGGTCCTGATGCGCCATGCCAAGGCGGCGTGGCCGCTGGATGTGGCCGACCACGAACGCCCGCTCGCCAAGCGCGGCCACGCCGAGGCGCCGCTGGCCGGGAAATGGCTCATGGACCACGCGATCGTGCCCGACTTCATCCTGTGCTCCTCCGCGCTGCGCACCCGCCAAACCTGCACGTGGGTGTGCCAGCAGCTCGGTGACAAGGCGCCCACGCCAAAGCTCGAGGACCAGCTGTACGCGGCGTCGTCGTCGCGCATGTTGTCGGTCATCAACCACGTGCCCGAGACCGTGCGGACGCTCATGGTCATCAGCCACATGCCCGGCGTGCAGGACCTGGCCCTGCGGCTGGCGTCGCGCGACTCCGACCAGGACGCCTACATGGAGATGGCGTCCGCCTACCCGACGAGTGCGTTCACGGTGCTCGAGCATACGGGCGAGTGGGCGCTGCTGGACGGGCAGGACGCGCGCGTCACGAAATTCGTGGTCCCGCGCTGACCGGCCCGCCCGCGGGGATTTCGACGGGCACGGCCTCCGGCTCCCGGTTGAGTTGGCCGACAAGTCGTTCGGCGGCCAAGGTGCCTTCCAACGTGGCTTCCTCCAGCGACCGCGGGCCGAGCGCATCCCCGACCACCTCCACGACCGGGCCGACGCCCCCGGCCGGCAGGGACTGGTGCGGGACCCGGCCATGGACGGCGATGACGGTGTCCACGCCGGGCGGCAGCGGCCGGGTCTTGCCCGAAAACACATTGCGCATCGCGAGCCTGCCATCCTCGGCGACCAGTCCGAGGTGCGGCAGCAACGTCAATTCCTCGACATCGAGCCGTTCGAGATAGCCGTTGCGCTGGTACTGGTGGATCTGCTCCGTGGGTGACGGCCCGGCATAGGCGTAGTACACCCGGTGGCCGCGCTGCAGCATCACCTCGGCACAGTCCAGTCCGCTCGGATCGCCGCCCCAATCGGCCACCAGGACCGTGCCGCGTGCCTCTTCCGGGTGCTCCAGCGCCGTCCAGGCATCCAGCATCAACGTCTCGCCCCAGGCCGCCCACACGGCCGGGTCCCGGTACGGGCGGGCACCCGTGGCCAGCACGACGGCGTCGAACCCGGCAAGGTCGGCGGCATCCGGCTCGGCCGAGAGCCGCAGCAGAACGCGGAGTTGTTCCAGGGTCGGCCCTGCCCAGTCACGCCACGCCGACCAGACGGCCCGGTGATCGGGGGCGCCGCCGGCCAGCCGAAGCTGGCCACCGATCTCGGCTTCCCTCTCGTAGAGGGTGACGGCCAAGCCCCGCCCGGCACCGGCCATCGCCGCGGCGACCCCGGCGGGCCCGGCGCCGACGACCGCCAGGGTCCGCCGGATCGCAGGGAGTCCGGCAACGGCGGGCTGCGGACGGGTCCGTTCCCGCCCGGTACTGATATTGGTGATGCAGGCGATGGGCAGGCCTGCGTGGTAGTGGCCGATGCACCCGACGTTGCAGCCGATGCAGGGGATCGGCCGGATGCCCGCGGCGGACTTTCGCACCAGATGTGGGTCCGCTATGTGGGCGCGCGTCATCCCGACGAAATCCACGGACCCGTCCGCCACGGCGGCATCCGCGTCGGCCAGCTCAAGCACCTGGGTGGTGGCCAGCACGGCAACCCGGCCATCCAGTCGCGCCCGGATATCCTGCAGGACGCCGATGATGCTGCCGGGCATCGACGCGGGCCGTGGGGCGATGAAGGAGGAACCCTGGTAGGTGGCGGAGTCGCCGAGGACAAACGAAATGAAGTCGATCGGCGCTTCGGCGGCAAGGATTTCGGCGATCCTGGCGCATTCCTCATGGTCCATGGCACCCGGGCTGAGCTCGTCCAGGGCCAGGCGCACGCCGACGGCCTTCTCCGGTGGCAGGCTTTCGCGCACGGCGGCAATGATGTCGAGCAGGAACTTCAGTCGGGCGCGCAACCCTCCGCCGTAGGCATCGGTGCGCAGGTTGCTGCGCGCGGAGAAGAACTGCGCCGGCAGATAGGCGTGCGACGCGGAAATTTCGACGCCGTCGAGCCCGGCGGACGCCATATGCCGGGCCGAGGCGGCGTAGCCGGCGACCAGGTCGGTGATCTCGGCCTCGGTCAGGGCCCGGGGTTCGACGTGGAACCGGGCCGTCGGCACCGCGCTGGGAGCCAGCGCCGGAGCCCGCGGTGCGGATGCGATCTGTTCCCGTCCCCCGTGGAAGAGCTGGACGAACAGCTTCGCCCCGTGGCGGTGAACGGCGTCGGCGACCTGGGCCAGCGGTTCGACGATCTCGGGCAGGTAGCCGCCCAGGGTCTTGGGTGTGAGCAGCCCGCTGGGGTGCACCGCCGTCGCCTCCACGAAGATGGCCCCTATGCCGCCCTTCGCACGCTCTTCGTGGTAGGCGCGCAGTTCATCGGTGGGCAGATGGTCCTTCACCAGTGACGTCTGGTGGGCGGAGCTGAAGATCCGGTTGCGCACGGTGACCGGGCCGAGCCGGCCGGGTGAGAGGGCATGGTCGAAGCCTGCGGTCTCGGCTGACGGGGATGACATTGGCGGCGTGGCCTCTCTGGCGGCGGCGATGATGCGAGCCGGGTGGAAATCTTTTTCAATACGGTCATACTGGCAATTGGCCCGGCGGGTGTCAAGGAATATTTTCGTCCCGCACGCCCGGGTAATCCGCAGTGACGTCAGGCCGCTGCCGGACCGGCCCCGAGGATCATCCGTGCCACCTCGAAGAGCATCCCGTCCCAGCTGCCTGGCGGCTCGCCCGCCACGCCCGTCAGTTCGGCCACGTCAAGGCCATCCACAAATGTCACCAGCAGCTGCGCCGCCACCCGGGCAGTGCCAGATGGCCGGAAATCGCCGCTGTGCACGCCGGCATCGATCACCTCCTCGAGCACGGACGACCATTCGCGGTTGATCCTGCCCACCAGGGCCCGCATCGAGGCATCCCGTGCGCTTTGGGCCAGCAGCTCGACCCAGATGGACGCCCGCTGGGCCCTGTCTTCCCGCGAGGAGACCCGCACGCACAGCTTGAGGAGCTTCTCCCAGGGAGGAAGATCCTCCCGGGCGATGCCGCGCATGTGCTCGGTGACGCCCAGCAGATACCATTCGTGGGCGCGCTCGAGCAGCGCCGCGCGGGTGCCAAAGTGGTGCTGCAACATGCCGACCGACACGCCGGCCTCGTCCGCAATGTCCCGGAACGAGACGGCGGCGGCGCCGCGCGTGACCGAGAGCCGGATGACGGCATGCAGCACCGGCTCCAAATGCTCCGGGGTGGCCCTTGGCCTGCCTCTGCGATCCATCCGTTCAACCTATGCCATCGGCGCCCACGAACGGGACGCGGCCCCGGGCCGGGCCCGGTCATCGGGTGGGTATTGTGCTGTGCGTCACATCGGGATACCGTGTGGCTAAACAGATTGCTTAGTGAAAGTGCTTCTAATGTTTAGCATCATGCATCGAGTTGTTCGGTGACGGAGTGGGCCGACGCCCGGGCTGACGCCCGGGCCGCCGGCAAGCCGGGGGGATCAACCGGTATCGAGGAGTCCCTGGGCAGCCGTATCCGTGCGGCCCGCGAGTTGCGCGGCCTGACCCTGCGTCGGTTGGCCGGCCTGACGGGGCTGAGTTCCGGATTTGTCAGCCAGCTCGAAAATGACCGGTGCAATGCCAGCGTCGCCAGCCTCAAGAAGGTCGCCATGGCCTTGGGCGTCACCACCGCGGAGCTCATTGAAGGCCGGCCCCAGGAAAGCCGGGGCGTCCTTCGCCGGGCCGACCGGCCAAGGCTGGAAGCCTCGGACGGCCTGACCAAGTTCATCCTGACCCGCGCGCCGCTGCGCAACCTTGAAATCTGCACCGGCGAGATCGAGCCCGGGGGAGGCACCGGGGCCGAAACCTACACGCACGGGAATTCGCAAGAGTTCCTGCTCTGCCTCCGCGGCCGTGTCGAGGTCCGGGTGGGCGCCGAGGTGCACCTGCTGGACGCCGGCGACAGCATTGAATATCTCACCTCCCGGCTCCACGGCCTGTACAACATCGGCGCCGACAGCGCCGAGGTTCTCTGGGTCGTCAGCCCCCCGACTGCGTGATTGCCAGGATTCATTCAACCATCCAAGGAGAAATTGTGTACAAAACCACCAATTCCCGCGTCAAGCCAACACTGGGGTTGGCCGCGGCGGCGCTGTCGGTGCTTCTGCTCGCCGGCTGCGGCGGGGCCGGTGCCGCCCCCGCCGCCGTCGACCTGGGCAGCGGCCCGGCCGTGGCGGGAACCGTCAAGAAGGATGCGCTCAAGGGCGTCAATCTCACCTTCGTCTCCTACGGCGGGCTCTACCAGGACGGCCAGACGGCCGCCGCGGTCACCCCGTTCGGGAAGGAATCCGGTGCCCGGATCCTCGCCGACGGCCCCACCGAATACTCCAAGATCAAGGCCCAGGTGGAGTCAAGCAACGTCACCTGGGATGTCGTGGACACCGGTTCCTACTGGGCCGCCGGTCAGTGCGGCACCGAACTGCAGCCGCTGGACTACACCATCATCGACAAGTCCAAGGTCCCCGCCGGGCTCGCCGGCAAATGCTCGGTCCCGGCCATGCAGTACGCGAACGTCTTCGTCTACAACAAGGACAAGTACAAGGACGCGCCGACCTCGTGGAAGGACTTCTTCGACACGAAGAAGTACCCCGGCAAGCGCGCCATCGACGGCACCGAGAACATCGAGGGCGGCATCATCGAAGGCGCCCTGCTGGCCGACGGCGTCCCCAAGGACAAGCTCTACCCGCTGGACCTGAAGCGCGCATTCAAGAAGCTGGACACCATCAAGGACAGCCTGGTCTACTGGACCACCGGCGCGCAGGCCCAGCAGATGCTGGAGTCCAAGGAAGTGGACATGGCCGTGGTTTGGTCGGGCCGGGCCTTCGGGGCGGTCAAGAACGGCGCCCCGTTCGAGCCGGTCTGGAACGCCAGCGTCGTCGTCATGGACACCCTGACCGTGCCCAAGAACGCCAAGAACCCGAAGGCATCCATGGCGCTGATCAACTACTACCTGGGCAAGGAACAGCAGGAGAAGCTGACCGAGGAAACCTCCTACTCCCCGGTCAATGTGGAGGCCAAGCCCAAGCTGGACGCGGTCGGCAAGAAGTTCCTGATCACCGACCCCGCGGTCGCGTCAAAGACGATGGTCTGCAACTTTGACTGGTGGGGCAAGAACTACACCAATGTCGCCGAGCAGTGGGTCGCCTGGGTTGCAAAATGAGCAGCACGCTAAGTAACGCGGTGCGGCCGGACGACGGCGTCGACCCCACCATGCGTCCCGGCCGGCTTCGGCCACGCCGGGACGCGCAGGCCCCGGCACGCCGGGGCAGGCTCGGCCCGGCACTGCTGATCCTGCCGGCCCTGGCGCTGGCCCTGGGCATCTTCGCGTACCCGCTGGCCGAATCCATGTGGCGCAGCATCGCGGACCCGCAGCCGGGCGTGCAGAACTACCAGTGGTTCGCCGCCAGCGCCGCCAACTGGGCGGTCCTGGGCCGCACCCTGTGGGTGGCGTTCCTGTCCGCCGTCATCTGCCTGGCCCTGGCGTACCCGTACGCCTATTTCATGACCATTTCGGGGCCGCGGCTGCGCACCGCACTGATCGTGATCGTGCTGATCCCGTTCTGGACCTCGCTGATGATCCGCAGCTTCGCGTGGATCATCCTGCTCCAGGACACCGGGCTGGCCAACCAGGTCCTGTCCTGGATGGGGCTGGGCCCCTTCCACCTGATCCGCAACACCACCGGCATCCTGATCGGCATGGTCCAGGTACTGTTGCCGTTCATGGTGTTGCCGTTGTATTCGGCGATGAAGAACGTCGACCTGCGGCTGGTGCAGGCAGCGGCCAGCCTGGGCGCCCGCCCGATCGTCGCGTTCACCCGGGTCTTCGTGCCGCTGGCCATGCCGGGGGTGGTCTCCGGTTCGCTGCTGGTCTTCATCCAGGCCCTCGGGTTCTACATCACCCCGGCGCTGCTCGGTTCCCCCTCGCAAATGCTGATCTCGCAGTACATCTACGTCCAGGTCAACGGCCAGCTCCAATGGGGTCGCGGCAGTGTCCTGGGCGTCCTGTTGCTGGTCGCCACCTTGTTGCTGCTGGGCCTGCTGGCCCTGCTGATGCGCAAGAGCAGGCGTGCCGCCGGAGACGAAGGAGGCCTGCTGTGAAACATGCCGCCCCGACCAGGACACTCCTGGCCCTGTACACCGCCATGGTCGCGTTCGTGCTGATCGCACCGACGGTCGTGGTCATTCCGCTGAGCTTCACCGACAAGGCGTCGCTGACCTTCCCGCCCTCGGGCTGGTCGACGCGCTGGTACGAGAACTTCTTCAACGATCCGGCCTGGACCGCGGCCTTCGGCAATTCCCTCACGGTGGCCCTGATCGTCACCGTCGTCGCCACCGCCGCGGGGACCGCAGCCGCCGTCGGCGTATCGAAATGGTCCCGCAAACGCATGGCCAAGGCGGCGCAGATGTTCTTGCTGGCCCCGATCGTGGTTCCCTCGATCATCCTTGCCATCGGCGTTTATGCCATTTTCCTGCGCCTGCAGCTGCTCGGCACCCTCCCGGGCTTCGTGCTGGCACACTCCGTGCTGGCGGTGCCGTTCGTGCTCGTCTCGGTCTCCGCGGCGTTGGCCGGTTTCGACGATCGGCTGACGACGGCGGCCGCCAGCCTGGGCGCGGATCGCTGGACGACGTTCCGCAGGGTCATGCTGCCGCTGATCCTGCCCGGCGTCGTCTCCGGCGCGCTGTTCGCCTTCGTGACCTCATTCGACGAAGTCGTGCTGTCCATCTTCATCAAGAGCCCCTACCTGGAAACCCTGCCGGTGAAAATGTACGCGTCCGTCACCCGTGACACCGACCCAACCATTGCGGCCGCCGCAACCATGATCATGCTGCTCACCACGGTCATCATCGCCGTGGGACTGCTCAGCATGCGGAGGAAGAAAATTGCCTGATAAAACCCCCGGCGCCGGAACCCGGATCGACGTGAAGAATGTCACCAAACGCTATGCCAAGTCCACCGCCGTCGACGACGTCTCGCTGAGCATCGAACCGGGCGAGTTCATCACCTTGCTGGGTCCGTCCGGATCCGGCAAGACCACCACGCTGAACCTGATTGCCGGGTTCACCGAGCTGACCCACGGCAGCATCGAGATCGACGGGCAGCGGGTGGACCACGTCCCGGCGCACAAGCGCGGCCTCGGCGTCGTCTTCCAGCACTACGCCCTGTTCCCGCACATGACCGTGGCCGAGAATATTGCGTTCCCGCTGCAGCAGCGCAAAACCCCGAAGGCAGCCCAGGCCGCCCTGGTCGCCTCGGTGCTGCAAACGGTGGGGCTCGCCGGGTACCAGGACCGCTTCCCCAAGGAACTCTCCGGCGGCCAGCAGCAGCGGGTGGCGTTTGCCCGGGCCATGGTGTTCAACCCGCGGGCGCTGCTCATGGACGAGCCGCTCGGCGCGCTGGACAAGAACCTGCGCGAGAAGTTGCAGCTGGAAATCAAACGCATCCACCAGGACGTCGGGCGCACCTTCGTGTTCGTCACCCACGACCAGGAGGAGGCGCTGATCCTGAGCGACCGGATCGCGATCTTCAACAACGGCAGGATCGAACAGGTCGGCACCAGCGCGGATCTCTACGAACGGCCCGCAAGCCTGTTCGTGGCCCGGTTCATGGGCGAGTCCACGGTGTTCAAGGCCCAGGTGAGCAGCAACGGTTCCGACTGGCACATGGACTTCCACGGCTCCACCCTGCACGGGCCGGTCACCAGCACTGTGCCGGGCAAGGGCG
Source organism: Specibacter cremeus (assembly GCF_003946885.1). Lineage (GTDB taxonomy): Bacteria > Actinomycetota > Actinomycetes > Actinomycetales > Micrococcaceae > Specibacter > Specibacter cremeus. Next base: position 87,137 of record NZ_RWKQ01000006.1, read on the forward strand.
CCCTGGTGCTGCGGCCCGAGCAGCTTCGGGTGGCCGAAAGCCGGGCGGACGCACCGGCGGGCAGCGCCGCGGTCCCGGTGCAGGTCATCCAGAACATCTATCTCGGGTCGGGGCACAAGTACGAGCTGCGGCTCCCCGACGGCAGCACCGGCATCGTGCGCACACCGCTGACCGAACGGACCTCCCTGCGCCCCGGCGACAGCGCCTACGTCCACTGGCCCGCCCACCAGGGTGTGCTGCTCGAAGACAATGACCTCGTTTCCACCACCTGAGGCCGCCAAGCGGCCACGTAAGGACCCCTCCATGACAATCAACGGCAATGTTTCCTTCTGGTACGCGGCCCAGGGCATCCCCGCCAGCCGGCCGGCCCTGCCCGGGGACACGACGGCGGACGTGGCGATCGTCGGCGCCGGCTACACCGGGCTGTGGACCGCCTACTACCTGAAAAAGGCCCAGCCGTCCTTGGACGTGGTGGTGCTCGAAAGCCGGTTCGCCGGCTTCGGCGCCTCCGGACGCAACGGCGGCTGGCTGACCAACTCCATCACCGGCGGCAGGAGCCGGTACGTCAAATCGCACGGCCGCGCCGTCGTCGGACGCTTCCAGACCCTGCTCAACGAAACCGTGGATGAAGTCATCGCCGCGGCCGGCAGCGAAGGGATCGACGCCGACTTCCGGAAGGGCGGTGAACTCAATGTGGCCCGCAACCCCGCCCAGTTGCAGCGCCTGCAGGCCTTCGCCGCCGAGGAGGCGCTCTGGCCCGAGGCCGGCACGGAACTGCTCTCCGCGGCCGCGAGCAACGCCCGCGTCAAGATCAGCGGGGTCCTTGGCGCAACCTGGCATCCGCACTGCGCCCGGATCCACCCGGCGAAGCTCGTGCGCGGGCTGGCGGAGGCCGTCGAACGGCTCGGGGTCCGGATCTACGAGGACACCGCCGTCACCGAAATCCGGCCCGGCCTCGCCCGCACCGGCCGCGGCGACGTGAGCGCCCGTTACGTGCTGCGCGCCACGGAGGGGTTCACCGCCAACCTCAAGGGTTCCCACCGGGAGTGGTTGCCGATGAACTCGTCGATGATCGCCACCGAACCGCTGCCGGCGTCTGTCTGGGACGAGCTGGGCTGGCGGGACAACGACACGGTCGGCGACATGGCCCACGCCTACATGTACGCCCAGCGCACCGCCGATGACCGGATCGCGCTCGGCGGGCGCGGCGTCCCCTACCGGTACGGGTCCAAGACGGACACCGACGGCGCCACCCAGCCGGCCACGATCGTCGCGCTGACCGGCATCCTGCACAACATGTTCCCGGCCGCCCGGGGCGCGGCGATCGACCACGCCTGGGCCGGGGTGCTGGGAGTGCCCCGGGACTGGCGGGCCACCGTCGGGCTGGACCCGGCCACCGGCCTCGGCTGGGCCGGCGGCTACGTGGGCACGGGGGTTGCCGCCACCAACCTGGCCGGGCGCACGCTCCGCGACCTGATCCTGGATCCGGGCAGCGAACTTGCCACGATGCCCTGGGTCAACCGCCGGGTGCGGCGCTGGGAACCCGAACCGGCCCGCTGGGTCGCCGTCCAGGCGCTCTACAAGGCGTACCATGCCGCGGACCGCGCGGAAAACGGGCGGCTGCGGACGACGTCGGCCATCGCCAGGGCGGCCGACCTCGTCTCCGGCCGGGCCTGAGCCCGGCCACAAACCCCTTCCCATCGTCCGCCGGCCCGCGGGCCGGCAGTCAGGAACGCCCATGTCCATTGCCACCGTCCACCGGCCCGCCGCACCGTCCGCGGTGCTCGGTCCGGGCCGGCCAAAACCCACCGCCACCACACCCGGCCTGCGTGAGAGCACCAGGGAGGTCTGGTCGGCGGACGGACTCGGCGTCGGCGTCTGGGAATGCACCCCGGGCATTTTCACCGCTGCCCGGGACGGCTACCACGAGGTGTGCCAGATCCTGGCCGGCCGGGTGACGATCACCGCCGACGGCCAGGTCAGGGCGGATCGACGATGCTGCGGATGCCGCGCGTGGCGAGGTACCCGGCGTCGTTCCTCCGTGCCGACCGGACCAGGGCGGGCCGGGCGCCGGCCATGGCCAGCTCCAGCCAGGCCGCGAAGACCGGACCGGCAGGGTCGGTGACGGACCGGCCCACACCCGTGGCCTCGTCGCCCGGGTCGAAGCACACGGCGACCTCGCGCGCCCGGACCGGCGCGGGGGAGCGGCGCTGGTCGGCAATGAACTCGGCGAACCGCAGCCCCAGCGGCTTCGGCCGGCGTTCCGCATCGATCAGGCCGAGCGAGTACTCCAGCTCGGGGAAGTCGGCCAGCGCGCGGGACACGTCGTGCGAGCACCACCAGGTCACGCCCCACAGGTTCGGCACGTCCAGTACGGGACCCAGGCTGTCCACCAGGAAATCGGGGGCGTCCGCCGCCGCGACGGCCGGGGCCGGGGCGCCGATCTCCTGCAGCCAGATGGGCCGGCGCGGGTGCTCCGCCCACGCGTCGGCCAGCTGCACCAGGTAGTCCGCGAACAGCGTCCGGGCCGGGTGCCCGTCCGGGTAGTGTTGCGCCACGCCGGTGAAGATCCACGAGTGCACGGTGGTCATGTCCCCGTACCCGGCCGCGTGGCGGGGCGTGACCGGGCAGCTGTCGATGAACCACACGTTGTCGTCAAACGAATGCTGGACCATGGCGCGCGGGTGCTCTGCGACCACCGCGCCCATCAGCCGCCCCAGCCAATCACCCATCTGGTCCGGGGTCACCGGGTGCCGCTCGGGGTGGCGCTCCACGGCGAACTGGTTCGTCTCGTTGCCCAGCGTCATGGCGATGACGTTCGGGCGGGCATACACCTCCCGGGCCAGCGCCGTCATGAGCTCCGCCTGCGCCGCCACAACCTCCGGGGCGGTGAACATGTTGCGCCGGTGCCAGCTGCCCAGCCAGGACGGCAGGAAGTCGAAGCTGGACAGGTGCCCCTGCAGCCCGTCGACGGCCACGTCCAGGCCGAACTCCGCCGCCACGTCGACCACCCGACCCACATCGGCCAGCGCCCGGGCCCGGATCAGCGACCGTGACGGCTGCAGCACCGGCCACAACGGGAAGATCCGCACATGGTCCAGGCCCAGGGCGGCAAGCGAGGCGAAGTCGGCCCGCACGTCGTCCAGGTCCAGATCCAGCCACGAGTGGAACCAGTTCACGCTCGGCGTGTAGTTCGCCCCGAACCGCAACGGTGCCAGCCGGCTCACCGGGCGGCCCGCAGCCGCAGCGTGACGATCTGGAACGGCCGCAGGGACAGCGCCACCGCACCCGCGCTCCAGGAGGTGAGGGCGCCGCCGTCGTACTCCTGCTCCAACAGGTTGTTCTCCGTCACCGCGGCCAGCGCGAACGACGGCGCCAGCGTCACCGCCGCGCGCGCGCCGTGCGGCTCGTACAGGCGCACGATCATGTCGCCGCCGCGGTCATCGGCCAGCTTCACGGCCTCCACCACCGCGTCCCCGGATGACACCGCGACCAACGGCGCCACCGGGCTTCCGGGCCGCACGCGCGGCGGCAGGTTCAGGTCGTAGCCGGCCTCCACGGCGTCCGCGACCGAGGCCCCGGCGACGAACGCGTACCGCATCGTGTGCCGGCCCTGATCGGTGCGCGGATCCGGGAAACGGGGTCCGCGCAGCAGCGACAGCCGGATGGTGCTGTAGGTGCCGCCGGCCGGGTGGGCGTGCCGCGTGACGTCGTGGCCGTACGTGGAATCGTTGACCACGGCCGCTCCGTAGCCGCGCTCGCCGACCCGCACCCAACGGTGCGCGCACACCTCGAAGCGGGCGCGCTCCCACGACGTGTTCTCATGCGTGGGCCGCTCGATGTGCCCGTACTGGGTCTCGAACGCGGCGTGGTCGGTGTGCACGTCCACCGGGAACGCGACCTTCAGCAGCTTCTCCTGCTCGTGCCAGTCCACGTCCACGGCGACGTCGAGGCGCGGCGAGTCCGGGGCGATCGTGACCCGCTGGATGATGGTGGACGCCCCGAAACTGCGCTGCACGGTCACCACGGCCGCCCCGTCCACCGTCGTGGCGTCCAGCGAGTCAAGCGCGCGCAGGTCGGTGACGGTGTTGCGGTAGAACTCGTCGATGTCCCACGCGTCCCACATGTTCGGGAAGTCGGCGTGCAGCTGCAGCAGGTTGGCGCCCTGCCCGGCCGGCACCACCTCCCGGTTTTCCGCCTCGTCGACGATGGAGTCGATGACCCCGTCCGCGCCGAACGTCACCGTCAGCCGCCCATTGCGGACGACGACGGAGCCGGCGTCGCGCTCGATCGTCGCCTGCGTGGTGGGCCGGGCGGCGAGGCCCGCGGACAGTGCCGGGACGCCGTCGCGGGGGAATGGCGCGGCGTTGAACAGGACCGTCTGCCCGGTGGTCGAGCTTGAGGAGACCCCGCCTGTCGAGACCCCGGCGAGCGCGGCCTGGGCGGCGTTGATCAGCGCCCCGAGGTCCGCCGTGATCCGCGCGTGCTCCGCGGCCGCCTCCCGGTGCACCCAGGCGATCGACGTGCCCGGCAGGATGTCGTGGAACTGCAGCAGCAGCACCCGCTTCCACAGCCGGTCCAGGGCGTCGTACGGGTAGCCGGCCAGGCCGCGGGCGGCGGCCGTGGCGCACCACAGTTCTGCCTCGCGCAGCAGGTGCTCGTTGCGGCGGTTGCCCTGCTTCGTCAGGGCCTGCGATGTGTACGTGCCGCGGTGCAGCTCCAGGTACAGCTCGCCCTTCCAGACGGGGGCGTCCGGGTATTCGGCCTGCGCCAGCTCGAAGAATTCCGCGGGCCGGCGGATCGTGACCTGCGGCGAGCCCTCAAGGTCGGCGGTGCGCCGCGCCCGGGCCAGCATTTCGCGCGTGGGTCCGCCGCCGCCGTCGCCCCATCCGAACGGCACGAGCGAATGGTTGGCGGCCCCCTTGTCGCGGAAGTTCGACACGGCGTGCGCCAGCTCGCGCCCGGACAGTTCCGAGTTGTACGTGTCCGCCGGCGGGAAGTGCGTGAACACCCGGGTGCCGTCGATGCCCTCCCAATTGAACGTGTGGTGCGGGAACTTGTTGACCTGGTTCCAGGAGATCTTCTGCGTCAGGAACCACTTCAGCCCGGCCTGCCTGACGATCTGCGGCAGCGCGGCCGAGTACCCGAACGAATCCGGCAGCCACACCTCGCGGCACTGCACGCCGAAGTTCTCGCGGAAGAAGCGCTGGCCGTACACGAATTGCCGGGCCATGGCCTCGGAGCCGACCATGTTCGTGTCGGACTCCACCCACATGCCGCCCACCGGGACGAACCGGCCGGCCGCGACGGCGTCCTTGACCCGGGCGAACACCTCCGGGCGGGCGTCCTTCAGCCACTCGTATTGCTGGGCGGAGGACATGGCGAACTGCATGTCCGGGTGGGTGTCCAGCAGGTTCACCACGTTCGAGCTGGTGCGCGCCACCTTGCGCACCGTCTCGCGCAGCGGCCACAGCCACGCCGAGTCGATGTGCGCGTGGCCGATCGCCGTCAGCTGGTGGGCGCTCGCGTTCGCGGGCCGTTGCAGTTCGGCCGCCAGCCGGGCCCGGGCGTGCGTGGCGGTGCCGGGGATGTCGGACAAGTCCAGGGCGTCGAGGGAGTGGTCGATGGCGGCCAGGATGTTCCAGCGCCGCGGCTCCTGCGCCGGGAGTTCCGCCTGCAGCTGGCCGAGCACCTCCAGGTCCTGGACGAGCTCCCACACCTCCTCGTGGAACACGTTGACGTCGGCGCGGGCCAGCGTGTAGAGGGGGGAGTGGCTGCTGGTGTCCCGGTCGCCCTGCTCGGTCGGCATGAACGGGTAGGCGTCCAGCAGCAGCGGGTTCGCGGCGGCCTCGATGTACAGGTCGATCCGGCCCTGCTCCACCGGGATCCACTGGTTGAACGGGTTGATGGCCTTGACGACCGTGCCGTCAGGCCGGTACACGAGCCCCTCCGACTGGAAGCCGGGCGCGAACAGCCGCCAGCCCAGGTCCACGACGAGTTCCAGTGTCCGGTCGGCGGCCTCCGGCACCGCGCCGGTCACGTGGAACCAGGTGGTGCCCCACGCCGGCCCCCACGGATCACCGATCCTGAACGGCTCGTAGCTGACGCCGGCGGCCGCCGCCGCGGCCGGGTCGGCGCCGGGCAGCGCGAGCGCGGGCGCCACGGGTTCGCCCCGTCCGGCCCCCACATGCCACGCCGCGACGGCGAGTTCGGCAACGGGTTCGTGGATCGCGGGGCTGATGCGTTCGGTCAGGACGCGCGCAAGGCGCTTCTCAATGAGGGCCGCATTCTGGTGCATGGGTTCCAGCCTACGGGGCCGGTGGTCGAGCCTGTCGAGACCAAGTGATTTCGACAGGCTCAATCACCGGTGGTCGAGCTTGTCGAGACCTGATTTCGACAGGCTCAATCACCGACGGGCTCAATCACCGGCGGAACGACAGGCTCAATCACCGGCGGGACCCCAGGCTCAATCACCGGCGGGCTACACGGCGATTTCCGGCTGCAGCGTCTTGAGCGTCCACGTCTTGTTCCTGCGCACGGCCAGCACGGCCAGGGCGATGCCGAGCAGCGTGTACCCGAGCAGGCCCAGCACGATCGGCGTCAGCGGGGCCAGGTCGGCGCCGTAGATCAGGTGCCGCATGCCCTCCACGACGTGGCCCATCGGCAGGATCTGGTGCATGACGTGCAGCGGGCCCGGCGTGGTCTCCCACGGGAACGTGCCGCCCGAGGACACCAGCTGCAGCACCAGCAGGATCAGCACCACGAACTTCCCCGGCGTCCCCAGCAGCGCCACGATGCCCTGGATGAGCGCCGTGAACGCCGCCGACGCCAGCACCAGCAGCCCCAGCGTCAGCCACGGATGCGTGGGCGTCAACCCCAAACCGATGACGACGACGGCGTACAGCACCGCCGCCTGGGCCGTCGCCACCGCGGCGAACGGCAGCCAGCCGCCGATCGCGATCTTCCACGACGGCGCGTTGGACGCCAGTGCCCGCAACGTGAGCGGCCGCATGGCCTGCACCAGCATGAACGCGCCGATCCACAGGGCCAGGACCAGGAAGAACGGGGCCAGCCCGGAGCCGTAGTTGGCGGCCTTCGCCTGCGACAGGGAGTTCACGGCGACGGGATCGGCGATCACCCCGGACGTGGCCTCCTTCTGCTTGTCCGACGGATTCGGCACGCCGGCGGCGCCCTTGCCGAGCTGGGTGGCGAAGTCCTGCGCGCCGGTGGACAGCTTGCCGGAGCCGTCGGCCAGCTGGGCGGCGCCGGAGTCCAGCTTCACGGCGCCCGCATGTAACTGGTTCGCGCCATCGAGGGCCGCGGCCTGGCCGGTTGCCAGCGTGGACGCACCGCCGGCGAGCTGCCCGGCCCCCGCATGGGCCTGCGCGATGGCGGAGGTGAGTGCCGGCGTCGCGCTTGCCAACCGGGCGGCGCCGTCGGCAACGGCCTGCGAGCCGGTGGCGAGTTTCTGGATGTCGGCGGAGGAAGCGGCGAGCTGGTTCTTCACGCCCGTCACGGCCGGGCTGGTCGTGGCGTCCTGCAGCTTCGCCGCGATCTGCTTCGACTGGTCCGCGGTGATGACGCCGTCGGCGACGAGCGTCGTGAGCCGGTCCGACACGGCCGAGCCCAGTGATTTGTCGAGGTTGTCGGCGGCGGTCACGGCCGACTGGACCCTGGTGTTGAGCGTGGCGTTGCCGGCGGCCACCTGGGCGGCTCCGTCGGCCAACTGCCGGGTGGTGGCGGGCAGCGCCGCCGTCTGGCCCTGCAGTTGGCCGAGGCCGTCGTTGAGCGTGGCCGCGCCCGTGGCCAGGTCGCGGGCGCCCGCGGCCAGCTGGACCTGGCCGTCCACCAGCGACGCGGAACCGGTCACCAGCGCATCGGCGCCCTGCCGGAGCGTGCCCACGCCCGTGTCCAGGGTCTTGGCGCCGGTGGCCAGCTGCTGCGCGCCGTCGACGGCCTTGACGAGCTGGCCGTGGATGGTCCCGTAGCCGGTCAACAGCGTGTTGGCCGTCTGCTCCCCGACCTGCTTGGCCACGGAATCGTGCACCTGGGCGGCGGCCTTGTCCACGATCGAGGTCAGCAGGTAGTTGTTGGCGTCATTGGTGGTAACGGTGAGCATGGCCTGGGTGGCGGCGTCGAAGTCCGCGGGTGAGGCCAGGTTCCTTGAGAAATCCTTCGGGATGGTGAGCGCGAACGCGTAATCGCCGTTGCGCACCCCGTCGCTGGCGGCCTGCGCCGAATCGACCTGCCGCCAGTCGAACTTGCGGCCGTCGATGAGCGTGTCCGCCACCTGCTGGCCGGCCTTCAGCTCCTTGCCGTCCTTCGTGGTGGTGCCTGCATCCTGCACGACGACGGCGGCCTTCAGCTGGTCGAGGTGGCCGTACGGGTCCCAGTTCGCGTACAGGTACAGGGCGCCGTAGAGCAGCGGCACCATGACCAGCGCCGTGATGGTCAGCTTCGGCAGGATGCCGCCGGTCATGCGCTTGAGTTCGGAAAGGGCCAGGCGGAGGACTGTCATTTGGTGACCTGCGGTTCTGTGCTGGGATCAGCGGGGGTGGTGGGTTCCGGCTCGGGTGCCGGGTCCGGTTCGCGGCCCGGTTCCCACTCTGGTTCATGGCCGACGACGGCGGTGGGCCCGTCCCAGCCGGGCGGCACGCGGCCGACGACGGCGACCACGGTCAGCTCGCGCGGCTCGGTGCCGGGCGTGCGGGCCAACCGGCCCGCGGCGGCGTCGTGCAGCAGGGCCAGCCAGGGGGAGTCGTCGGCGCCGTGGCGGTCCGGTGAGTCGACCACGACCAGCTCGACGTCCCGGTTGGCCAGGGCAAGTTCCAGCTGCAGTCCCAGCAGGGTTGCGGGTTCGAGCTCCTCCACCCACTTCGAGACGAGCCCGGTGTGGCCGTGCTTGACGAGCCAGGCGGTGGGGCGGGTGCGGTCCCGGAATTTGCGCGGCACGAGGGCCAGGTCCTCGGCGACGAGGGACCGGACGGACAGGTGGTTCTCGGGTTCGTTGACCTCGGGGGAGTCCACGATGGCGCTGTGCCGGCGCAGCGCCCCGAGCGTGTCGTCGTGGCCCAGCGCGACGGTGCCCGAGGTGGGGCGCATCCGGCCGGTCAGGGCCAGCGCGAGCGCCGTGCGGCGATGCTGGCCGTCGGCCTGGACGAGCAGCACCTCGCCGCGGTGCGCCTCCAGCGTGGTGGGCGGCAGGAGCGTGTGGTGGCGCCCCTTGACGTGAAGTTGCGCTGCTGCGAGCACTCGGGAAGCTCCTTACGGCCAGGTCTACTGAAACCAGCATAGCAAAAACTGACCAGTCAGTGCAAAAGTGTTCGATGCGTCAGCCACCCAACCCCTGCGCGGGACGCGGACCCGGGCAACCGGGGGTGGGGGACGTCGCGTTCGGGGCTATCCGAGTGCGCGGATGATGGCCTCGTCCCGGTCGCGGACCATCCGCGCCGTGACGGCGGCCTCGGGATTGAGGCCGTCGGAGCCGTGGTACACGCCCGCATACACGGACAGCTCCGTGGGCACCCGGGCCCGCAGCAGCCGGGCGGCGTAGTCGATGTCCTCATCCCGGAACAGGTCGAGTTCGCCCACCTGGATCATGGCCGGCGGCAGCCCGGACAGGTCCGCGGCCCGGGCCGGTGCGGCGTAGGGGCTGACCCGGCCGGTGCCATGGTCGCCTCCGAGCAGGCACTGCCACCCCATCTCGTTCCGTTCGCGGTTCCACGACGGGATCCCGGTGAATTCGTGGCTGGAGTGTGTTGTCTGCCGGTCGTCGAGCATCGGATAGAGGAGGTACTGGAAGCGGAGCGCGGGCCCGTGCCGGTCACGGGCCATGAGTGCGGTGCCGGCGGCAATCCCGCCGCCGGCGCTGGCCCCGCCGATGGCCAGCCGGTCCGGATCGATGCCCAAGACACCGGTGTTGGCCGCCGTCCACAGCAACCCGTTGTAGGCGTCGTCGAGGGCCGCCGGGAAGGGATGCTCGGGCGCCAGCCGATACTCCACGGACACCACGACGGCGCCCGTCGACTCGGCCAGCCGCATGCAGTACTGGTCGTCCTCGGCCACGCTGCCGGCAATCATCCCGCCGCCGTGGAGCCAATAGACGCAGGGCCACGGTCCCCGGCCGCGCGCCGGCGTGTAGCTGCGAAGCGCCACGTCGGCCGTGCCGGCCCGCCCGGGTGCCACATGGTCGGCGACCACGACGACGGCGGCCAGGTTCTCCGGCGGATCGACGACCCGGGCGGAGTTCTCGCGGCGGAATGCGGCCAGCTCCGCCGTGGTCCTCGGCGGCGTCCTGGTCAACAGGAAGTCCACCCCGGGCCGGAGCTGCGGGTCGACCCGGTCGATGAAGTTCACGTGGTTTCCTTGCTGTGTTTGCGGCCCCGGCGCCGGCCGGAACTGCGGTGCGGGGTGGGGCGGCGGCTACCGGGCCAGGGCGTCCCTGAACCAGCCGGTGATGGTGGCCGGGTGGGTGATGGCCGTGCCGACGACGACGGCGAACGCGCCGGCGTCGAGGGCCTGGCGTGCCTGGACCGGGGTGTGGATGCGCCCTTCGGCGATGAGCGGGCGGCCCAGGTCCGCGGCGGCGACGGCCGCCAGCAGGTCCAGGTCGGGGCCGTCCGTCTCCGGCCGCTCGCCCGTGTAACCGGCCAGCGTGGTGCCGACCAGATCGGCGCCGGCCTCGGCCGCCGCCAGGGCATCCGCGAGTGAGCCGCAGTCGGCCATGACGAGGGCATGGGATTCGGCGTGGATGCCGGCGACGGTCTGGGCCAGCGTCAGTCCGTCGGGGCGGGTGCGCCGGGTCCCGTCGATGGCCACGATGTGTGCACCGGCATTCGCGCAGGCCAGGGCGTGGCGCAGGGTGGGCGTGATGAACACGCCGTCATGGCCGTCCTTCCACAGGCCGATGACGGGCACCTCCACGGCGGAGCGGGTGAACTGGATGTCGGCGATGCCCTGCACCCGGATGCCCGCCGCGCCGCCCACGACGGCGGAAGCGGCGACCTGCGCCATGGTGCGCGGATCCCGCATGGGTTCGCCCGGGTAGGCCTGGGCGGAGACGATCAGGCCTCCGGCGAGGGAGTCGAGGATTGCCGGGTTCGTTGTCATGGGTGGCTCCTGGTGGATCGGGGGCAATGGCGGTGGCGGGTCAGCGGTGCAGCAGCAGGCCGGCCGCGCCGACGACGGCCGCGGCGTTGCCGAGGCCCGCGCGCACCACGGGTGTGTCGGCGAGTGGTGCGAGAAGTTCCCGGCGCAGCGCGGTGGCCATGGGATCCCACCAGGGGGCGCCGGCGTCGGCCAGCCCGCCGGACACCACCACGATCTCCGGGTCCAGGACGTTGACGAGTCCGCCCACGGCCTGGCCGGCGGCGGCGGCCGCACGCTCGATGACCCGTTGCGCGACCGTGTCGCCGCCGGCGGCCAGCGCGAACACGGCGCGCGTGTCCGCGGGGGCCGCGGCCCCGCCCGAGCGCCGGTACGCGGCGTGGATGGCCGGGCCCGAGGCGACCGCCTCGACATGGCCGGCCCGCCCGCACGTGCACGGGCGCGGCTGCCCGTCGTCGTACGCGTACGGTGAGGCGAAATGCCCGACGTGCCCACCGGCGAAGTGGTGCCCGAGCAGGGCGCGCCCGGCCACCACGAAGCTGCCGCCCACACCGGTGCCGAACGCGACCATCAGGGAGCTGGCGGTGCCGGCGGCCGCACCCCTCCACGCCTCGCCGAGGGCGTGGGCGTGCACGTCATTGACGACGGCGGTGGGCAGCCCCAGCCGTGCCTCGAGGCCCGCGGCGATGTTGGTGCCGGCCCAACCGAGGATCGCGTCGGTGGCGGAGATGACGGTCCCGGCGCCGGCGTCGATCACGCCGGCCGAGCCCACGCCCACGCCGTCGACGCTGACACCCTGCTCCGCCGCCCGGTCCCGCAGCGACGCGGCCAGGGCGGCCGTCGCGTCGAGGACGGCCTCGCCGCCGTCGCGGTTGGGTGTCGGCGCCTGGTCCCGCAGCAGGACCGTGCCATCCGCGGCGACCACGCCCGCCGCCGTCTTGGTCCCGCCCAGGTCGACGCCGATGACGTACTGCATGTTCATTCCTTGGATGATCGTGGCGGCCGGGGAACCCTAGATCAGGCCCGTGCGTGCCAGGATGGCCTTCACCGCGGCGGTCTCGCCGGCGTCGAGGGAGAGCATGGGGGCGCTCATGACGTTGGTCTTGATGACGCCCATGAGCACCAGGGCGGTCTTGAACGCACCCAGGCCCGCGGCGTTGCCGGACAGGCGGCCGGCCTTGGGCGTGTACACGATGTTGAAGACGTCGGCCAGCCGGTCCTGCTCCGCGGCGGCGCCCGCCCAGTCGCCGGCAACCGCGGCGTCGTACAGGCGGCGGTAGCCGGCCGGGTCGACGTTGCCCAGGCCCGGGACGACGCCCTGGGCGCCGCCGAGCAGGGCACCGTCCACCACGACCTCGTGGCCGGTGAAGATGTCGAAGTTGGGGATGTCCCTGGCGGCCAGCAGCAGCTGGCGGAAGGAGACGTCGTCGCCGGAGGAGTCCTTCACGCCGGCGATGACGCCGTCGCGGCCCAGCTCGACGAGCAGGTCCACGGGCAGCTTGAAGTGGGTGCGGACGGGGACGTCGTAGGCGAACACGGGGACGTCCACGGAGGCGGCGACGGCGCGGAAGTGTCGGGCGTTCTCCTCGGCGTTGCTGACGGCATAGTACTGGCTCGTCACGACGACGCCGTCGGCGCCCAGCGACACGACCCGCCGCGCTTCCTCGATGACGCGGTTGGTGGTCTGCTCGACGGCGCCGACGAGCAGCGGCACCTGGCCGGCGTTCACACCCGCCACGGTCCGCAGCGCCAGATCGCGCTCGGCGTTGGTCATGTGCGTGACCTCGCCCGAGGACCCGAGCACGAACAGGCCGCTGACACCCCCGTCAAGCAGATGCCGGGTGACGTTCTCCAGTGACGGGACGTCGATGGCGCCATCGGCGGTGCGGGGGGTGATGACGGGCGGGATGACGCCCTGGAAGCGGGAAGCGACGGTAGTCACGCGATTCTCCAAAATACGGTGTGTGGATGGATGAAAACTAGAGGTGCAATTTTGCTAGATGTGCAACAGCGACGGCGCGGCGCCGAGCAGCTTCTTCGTGTAGTCGTTGGACGGGTGGTCGAAGACCTGCTCCGCGGAGCCCTCCTCGACGATTTTGCCGTAGTACATGACGCAGATCCGGTCCGAGACGTAGCGGACGGTCTGGATGTCATGGCTGATGAAGACCATGCCCAGGTTCAGTTCCCTTTTCAGGTCCGAGAGCAGGTTGAGCACCTGGGCGCGGACGGAGACGTCCAACGCGGAGGTGGGCTCGTCCGCCACGACGATGTCCGGGTCCAGGGCCAGGGCGCGGGCGATCGCCACGCGCTGGCGCTGGCCGCCGGAAACGTTCGACGGCGTCACCTCGGCCGCCGACTGCGGCAGGCCCACCAGGGACAACAGTTCGCGCACCTTGGCGGCACGGGAGGCGGCGGTGCCGATCCCGTGCACCTGGAGCGGGTCCGTGAGGATGTCCTGGATGGTCATGCGCGGGTTCAGCGCCGTCGCCGGGTCCTGGAAGACGACGGAGACTGACCGGCCGAACTTCTTGTGCATCGAGGCGTTGCGCTTGATGGCCGGCTTTCCGTGGAACAGCACCTGGCCGGAGGTGGGGGTTTGCAGGCCCACCAGCACGGAGGCCAGCGTGGATTTGCCGCAGCCGGACTCGCCCACGATGCCCACGGTTTCGCCGCGGCTGATGGTGAAGTCCACGCCGTTGACGGCCTTGACGTAGCTGGGCCTGAACAGCCCGCCGGATCGGGTCCGGTGGTGGACGTGGAGGTCCTTCAGCTCAATGACAGGGGTGCCGGGGTCGCCCGTGGTCTGCGTGCTCATCGTGCACCTTCCGTTTCTGCGCCGCTTAGTTCCGGCTCGCGCTCGTGGCTGGCCCAGTAGTGGTCCGTTTTCACGCCGCCACGGACCACCGGGATGAACGCCAGCTTCTGCTCCGGATCGGCATCGGGACGCTGCGAGCGGCCCGCAAACCTGTCGCCGGTGGCAAATTCGCGCGGCGACGGGACCGTGCCGGGAATCTGGTGGAGCCGGACGGCGTCGGACTCGATGGAAAGCACAGCGCCCAGCAGGCCGCGGGTGTATTCGTGGGCGGGGTGGGCCAGCAGCTCGGAAGCCTGGGCCGATTCCACCACCTGGCCGGCGTACATGACGGTGATCCTGTGGGCCAGGGAGGCCACCAGGGCCAGGTCGTGGCTGACGAACACCATGGCGAAGCCAAGCTGCTCGCGCAGTTCGTTCAGCAGGTCCACCACCTGCTTTTGCACCGTGACGTCCAGCGCCGTCGTCGGCTCATCGGCCACCACGATCTTGGGCGAGCGGGACAACGCCATGGCGATCAGCACGCGCTGGCGTTGCCCGCCGGACAGCTCGTGCGGGTAGCTGCGCAGTGTGCGCTGCGCGTCCAGGCCCACCAGTTCCAGCAATTCGGCCGGCGTCTTGCGACCGTTGCGCCGGGTCAGCTGGCGCATCTGGTCCTTGACCAGCATGGACGGGTTCAGGGAGCTGAGCGCGTCCTGGTACACCATGGAGATCTGCTCGCCGCGGACACCCTCGTACGCCTTGACTGAGCTGTGCTTCGTGGCCGGATCCAACAGTTCCTTGCCGTTGAACGTGATGGAACCGGTGACCTCCGCCGACGGCGGGAGCAGACCCATGATGGCCAGGGACGTGATGGACTTGCCGCAGCCGGATTCGCCCACCAGGCCCATGGTCTCGCCCTCGCGGACCGAGAAGGAGACGTTGTCCACGATCGGGATGTCGCCGTAGCGCGCCGGGAAACGGATGGAGAGGTTCTTCACCTCGAGGATCACCGGTGCGTCGGCTCCGACCTGGGGCAGGCGGTCCTGGCGCTGGAGCTCGACCGCCTGCAACCTGCGCAATTCCGCGTCGAGAGCCGCGAACGGATTCTCGATCGCGGCCTTTTCCGCCGCATCCGCCTTGGCGAGCTCGACGGCGGCGGCCGACGAACCGTCGTCGTCCGCCACCTTCGGTGCCTTCCGCAGCCTCGGGTTGACCATGGCGTCGGTGAGACCCTCGGCCAGGATGTTCAGGCTCAACACGGTCAGCAGGATGGCCAGGCCCGGGAAGGTGGTGCCCCACCAGCCGCCGTTGAGGAGCAGGGTGCGGCCGTAGGAGATCACGTTGCCCCAGGACGGCGCGGGATCCTGCACGCCGGCGCCGAGGAAGGACAGGCTGGCCTCGAAGACGATGGCGTCGGCCACCAGGACCGTGGCGAAGACCAGTACGGGGGCTGCGGTGTTGCGGACCACGTGCTTGACCAGGATGTAGGTCCGGGTGGCGCCCATGACCTTTTCGGCCCGGATGTAGTCCTCGCCGTAGGCGGCCAGGACGTTGGCGCGGATCACACGGGCCAGCTGCGGGGTGTACAGGATGGCGATGGTGACCATGATGACGGGGACGGAGGCGCCGAATACGGCCAGGAACACGGCGGCCAGGGCGATGGCCGGGAAGGCCATGAAGACGTCCAGCACGCGCATGATGGTCTCATCGATGGCCTTGCGGGTGGTGGCGGCCAGCGAGCCGAACAGGGCCCCGAGCAGCACGGCCAGGACCGTGGCGCCTATGCCGATCACCAGCGAGTAGCGGGCTCCGTACATGATGCGGGAGAAGATGTCCCGGCCCACGCGGTCGGTGCCGAACCAATGGTCCAGGCTGGGCGCCTGGGCCGGGATGTCGCCCGTGAGCGGGTTATGGATGGTGATGAGCGGGGCGAAGATGGCCGCCAGCGCGATCAACACGAGGAAAGCCAGGGCGAATTTGGAGCCCAGGGGGAGGGCCTTGATGCGCAGTCCGGGGGCGCTCAGGCGCTCTGCGAGTCCTGTACGCATGGGTTACACCGTCCGAATTCTGGGGTTGAGGATCAGGTAGAGCAAGTCAACGATCAGGTTGATGACCACGAACGTGACGGCGATGACGATCACCACACCCTGGACGATGTTGGTGTCGCCGGCCGTGATGCCGTTGACAATCAGCTGGCCCATGCCGGGCAGCGAGAAGATGGTCTCGATCACGATCGCGCCACCGAGCATGTAGCCGATGCGAAGACCCAGGACGGTCACCGGGGTCACCATGGCGTTGCGCAGAACGTTGCGGCGGATCACCTCGCCGCGCGGGACGCCGTTGCCGATGGCGGTGCGCACATAGTCCTTGTCCAGTTCCTCGACCATCGAGGTGCGGACCACGCGGATCAGCGACGCGGCCACCGGGATGGCCAGTGCGATGGCGGGAAGGAACAGGGACTGCAGCCAGCCGAAGAACGAATCCGCCGGGTTGACGTAGCCGCCGGTGGGGAACAGCGGCCAGTTCAGGGCGAACTGCTGGATCAGCAGGATGCCGATCCAGAACGACGGCGTGGCGATGCCGGCGATGGAGAGCACGCGGATGACCTGGTCGGGCCACTTGTCGCGGTACAGGGCCGCGGTGACGCCCAGCACCAGGGCCAGGACGATTGCCATGATCACGCCCAGGAAGGTCAGCTGGAGGGTCAGCGGGAAGGCGGTGGCGATCAGGTTGACCACGGGCTGGGCAGGTGGTGCCGTGTTGCCGAAGTTTCCGGTGAGCAGGTGGCCCAGAAAGTGGATGTACTGGATGACCAGTGGATCGTTCAGGCCGTTGGCGGCCTTGTATGCCGCGATTGCCTGCGGGCTGGCGCCCTCGCCGAGGGCGACCACGGCGGGGTCCGTCGGCAGGAATTGCATGACGACGAACACCAGCAGGGTGACGCCCAGCAGCATGAAGGGGAGGACGATGATTCGGCGCCCCAGCAGTCGCAAGAATGCGGTCAAGGTTCTATCTCCATTGCATATGGGGGGTCGGCCGGCGGGCGCCGGGCCGGGTGGCCGCGGTGCCCGCCGGCCGGCGGACCGTCAAGGTCAGACGCGTCCGACGTTCTCGAAGGAAAGTCCCGTGGTGGGCAGCGGCTTGAAGCCGACCAGTTGGTCGTTCCACGCCGTGGGCAGGCTGACGTGGTACACCGGGTACAGGGGGACGTTTTGGGCCACGATGTCGATAACCTGGCCCCAGGTGGCCTTCTGCGCCGCCGGATCCTTTTCGGAGGCCGCCTGGGCCATCAGCTTGGTGACCTGGGCGAATTCCGGCGTGGTGTCCCAGTGGTAGCGGTTCTTCGGCCAGGTGGTCCCGGCATAGAACCAGCTCAACAGCAGGTCCATGTCGTTGCCGTAGATGGAGGGGTCGCCGGAGGCCGCGAGGACCTGGTATTTGCCGGAGCCCACGAAATTGGCGCCGTAGACGTTGGCCGAGGCCTGGGTGTTCAGTGTGGTCGTCACGCCGATGGCGTCCCAGTACTGCTTGACCAGCGGGACGGAGTCCTTGATGAATGCCGTGGTGGTGGTCAGCAGCTCCACGGTCAGGTTCGACTGGCCGGCTGCCGCCAGCAGCGCCTTGGCCTTGGCGGGATCGTAGGAGTAGACCGTGCCGGCCTTCTTGTAGTCCGGGTGGGAGTCTTGGACGTAGCTGGTGGCGGGGGCGCCGTTGCCCAGCAGCGCGGTCTTGACGATCTTGTCGGTGTCGAGCGCGTAGAACAGCGCCTGGCGGACCCGGACATCGTTGAACGGCGCCTTGGCGCAGTTGAACATCAGGAACATGGAATTGAAGGCCGGCACGGACTCGACCTGCGCCTTCGCCTTCACCACGTCGATGTCCAGGTACGGCACGGCCTCGATGGCCTGGACGCGGCCGGACTGGATGGCCGTGGTGCGGGCCGAGTTGTCGGCCAGCATGTACCAGGTCATGGCCGCGGCCAAGGCCGGGCGCGGGCCGTTGTAGGCGTCGAAGCGCTTGAACGCGACGTTGTCGTTCGGGGTCACCGAGACGAAGGAGTACGGGCCGGTGCCGATCGGCTTCGCGTCGAAGGCCTTCTGGTCCGCCGAGGCCACGGCCTTGGGCACCACCTTGACCACGGAGATGCGGGTCCCGAACAGCGGGAACGGCTTGTTCAGCTTGAACTCCACCGTGCTGGCATCCACGGCCTTGACCGAGGCGATGAACGGGATGAACTGGGCCAGCAGGGCATTGTTGGCCGGGTCCAGTACGCGGGTGTAGCTGTAGACGACGTCGTCGGTGGTCACCTTGGACCCGTCGTGGAACGTGGCGCCACTGCGCAGGGTGGCGCGCCAGGTGAGATCGTCAACCTGGGTGGGGAGCGCGCTGGCCAGGGCGGCATACGGGACCCGGGTGGCCGGATCCAGCTCGACCAGGCCCTCGAAGATGTGGTAGTTGGCGGCAGTGGCAACGGCGCTACTGGCGTTCATCGGGTCAAAACCACCGGAGAGGACGAAGGCCGTGCCGGCCTGGATGGTCGCATTCTTGTCGATCTTGCCGGCATTGGCACTGGATCCGGTCTTGGCGTTGGTGGACGCCGGCCCGCTGCAGGCGGCCAGTGAGGCGGTGAACGCGGCGGCCGCGCCCATGACTCCAGCCATCTTCATGAAGTTGCGACGCGACGGATCCTTCAGCGACGGCAGGTTCTCAAAAGTGTTGCTCATTATGGGGCCTCACCAATTTCAGATTATGGGGTTATCGGATGTAGGACGTCCGATGCTGGTAAGGAAACTGTAAGTGCAGTCACAGTGGGTGGTCAAGTGGATTGCGGCCCGCGCTTTGGCTTGCCGGCAAGAAAATGGGTTCGCTGGATCTGGCCAAGAGGTGGGACATCCTATATTGTAGGTTTTGTACCATGTCGCCGGCCGCGACCACGGTGCGGCCCGGGCGCGCAACGCGCCGGTTCGCGTCCAACAAGCAAAGGAGTCCCCGTGTCCGCCATCGTAGTAGGTTCCCGGGCGCGGTACAGCGCCCGGGCGCGCTTGCGCGCTCTTCAGACCGACATCATGGACCTGATCCTGGAGCGCGAACTCGACTCCGGCGACCCGCTCCCGACCGAGAACGAGCTTGCGGCGGAGCTGGGCGTCGGCCGGAACACGCTGCGCGAATCGCTGAAGGTCCTGCAGGCCGTGGGCGTCATCGAGATCCGTCACGGGTTCGGCATGTTCGTCGCCCCGAGCGGCTTCGACGCGCTGGCTGACGGAATGGCGTTCCATGGTCGCCTGTCGCTGCGCCACGAGGGCCATGAGGCCGAGCAACTGGTCGACGTGCGCCAGGCGCTGGAGGCCGGACTCATCGGTGCCAGCATCGATGCCGTGACCACCGAGCAGATGCAGCGCATCGAGGCTGCCGTGATGAAAATGGAGGAAGCGGCCGATCGCGGGGAGACGTTCGCCGAGGCCGACGCCGAATTCCACCGGCTGCTCTTCGAACCGCTCGGCAATGACCTGCTCATGAACCTCATGGCCGTGTTCTGGAAGGTGTACCGCAAGATCCACGTGGAGATCGGGGTGGATGAAGTGGACCTGGTGCACACGGCGGCCGAGCATCGCCGGATCTACGAGGCTGTCGCCGCCAAGGACAAGCCGCTGGCCTCGGAGTTGCTGAGCAGGCACTTCGACGGCATTCGGGCAAAGATCAAGCGGGTCGTCGCCGAGCGCTGATCCCCGTCCCGCCCCGCTTGCCCGAAAAAACAGGAAGCCCCAGTCCAGTGGACTGGGGCTTCCTGGCATGGTGCGCGCGAAGGGATTCGAACCCCCAACCTTCTGATCCGTAGTCAGATGCTCTATCCGTTGAGCTACGCACGCATATTCATTTTTGTTTCCGGCGCTCGGGCCGTGAACAACTCTAACCCTACCGGTGCGCGTTGCACAAATCGCGGCAGGGTGTCCCTCGCGACTATACCGGTCTATGTGAGTTGAATCACTTAAATGAGTCGAGATTGGCGGATGCTTCCGCGGATTCTAGACGATCCTGTGTGTCGGGGCGCCATGAGATCCCACGTCCCCCGGGGCTCCGCCTCGGGGTTGTCCCCCTAGCATTTAGGAACACCACTGACCCGACGAAGGGAAACACGATGGGCCACGTTACGACACAGCAAGCCGTCGACGCCGCAGCCACCACCCATGCCGGTCTGGCCGCATGGGTTGCCGAGGTCGCCGAGCTCACCATGCCGAAGGACATTCGCTGGATCGACGGGTCTGCCGAGGAAAATCGTGAACTCACCGACGAACTGGTCGCCGCCGGGACGCTGACCCGGCTGAACCCGGCGCTTTTCCCCAATTCCTTCGCCGCCTTCTCCGACCCCAAGGACGTGGCCCGCGTCGAGGGGCGCACATTCATCTGCTCCGAGCGTGAGCACGACGCCGGCTTCACCAACAACTGGATGGCCCCGGCGGAGATGAAGACCATCCTCCGGGACCGCTTCCGTGGCAGCATGCGCGGACGCACCATGTACGTCATCCCGTTCGTCATGGGCCCGCTGGACGCCGAGGACCCCAAATTCGGCGTCGAGATCACCGACTCGGCCTACGTCGTGGCCTCCATGCGCATCATGGCCCGCATCGGGACCGACGTCCTGCGCAAGCTCGAGGAGACGAATGCATTCTTCGTCCCCGCGCTGCACTCCGTGGGCGCCCCGCTCGAGCCGGGCCAGGCCGACGTCGCGTGGCCGTGCAATGAGGAGAAGTGGATCGTGCACTTCCCCGAGGAGCGCTCCATCTTCTCGTACGGTTCCGGCTACGGCGGCAACGCGCTGCTCGGCAAGAAGTGCTTCGCGCTGCGCATCGCCTCCGTCATGGCCCGCGACGAGGGGTGGCTGGCCGAGCACATGCTCATCCTGAAGCTGACCAGCCCGGAGAACAAGGCCTACCACGTGGCCGCGGCGTTCCCGTCGGCCTGCGGCAAGACGAACCTGGCCCTGCTCGACCCGACCATCGAGGGCTGGAAGGCCGAGACGCTCGGCGACGACATCAACTGGATGCGCTTCGGCAAGGACGGCGAGCTGCGGGCGGTGAACCCGGAGGCCGGCCTGTTCGGCGTCGCCCCGGGCACGGGGTGGTCCACCAACCCGAACGCCATGGCCGCCATCGCCAAGGGCAACTCCGTCTTCACCAACGTGGCATTGACCGACGACGGCGGCGTGTGGTGGGAGGGCATGACCGACGAGGTGCCCGCTCACCTGACCGACTGGCAGGGCAACGAGTGGACGCCGGAAACCGGGCGACCGGCCGCGCACCCGAATTCACGGTTCTGCACGCCGATCGACCAGGTCGACATGCTGTCCAAGGACTACTACGCACCGGACGGCGTGGAGATCAACGCCATCCTGTTCGGTGGCCGGCGCAAGACCACCATCCCGCTGGTCACCCAGGCGCGCGACTGGACCAACGGCATCTTCATGGGCTCCACGCTGTCCTCGGAGACGACGGCGGCCGCGACCGGCGCCGTCGGCGTGGTCCGCCGCGACCCCATGGCGATGCTGCCGTTCATCGGCTACGACGCCGGCGACTACCTCAAGCACTGGATCACGCTGTCGGCCGGCGCCAACCAGGACCGGCTGCCGAAGATCTTCCTGGTCAACTGGTTCCGCCGCACGGCCGACGGCGGCTTCGCCTGGCCGGGCTTCGGCGACAACTCCCGCGTGCTCAAGTGGGTCATCGAGCGGATCGAGGGCACGGCCGACGCCGTCGAGACCCCGATCGGGTTCGTGCCGACCGGCGAGTCCATCGACCTCACTGGTCTAGACCTGTCGCCGGCCGATGTCGAGGAGGCCGTCAAGGTGGTCCCCGCCGAGTGGGAGGCCGAGCTGGCGGGCATCGACGAGTGGTACGCCAGGTTCGGCGACTCGCTGCCGGCGGAGCTCGCCGACCAGCTGGCCGAGCTGAAAGCCCGCTTCGCCGCCTGACGGTCTCGACAGGCTCGACCACCGGTGATTGAGCCTGTCGAAATCCCGGGTCTCGACGGGCTCGACCAGCGGGTCTCGACGGGCTCGACCACCGGGTCTCGACGGGCTCGACCACCGCGGTGATCGAGCTCGTCGAGATCCTTCAGTTCGCGCCGGCCAGCCACAGATCGGGGCCGAAGACCTCGTAGTGGATCTTCGTGGCCGGGATGCCGGCGTCAATGGCCTGGTTCCGGATGGCCTTCATGAACGGCAACGGCCCGCACACGTACATGGACGCGTTCTCGGGCAGGTCCAGGCCGGCCAGCGACATGAAGCCGGTGTTGATGTGGCTGTTGGCGTCGACGAGTTCGGGTTCCGGCGCCTCGAGCCACAGCCGCAGGTCGGCGCCATCGATCTTCGCCACGTCGGCCGTCATCTGATCCCGCAGGGCCCAGGCGGCCAGGTTCTTCTCGGCGTGCAGCACCAGGACCTCGCGGTCGGAACCCGCATCGGCGAGGGACCGCAGCGCCGATGCCGAGGGCGTGCAGCCGATGCCCGCCGTGGCGAACACGACCGGGCCGTCGCCGTCGTCGAGCGTCACGTCCCCGTACGGGTTGGACAGTTCCAGCACATCCCCGACCCGCACGTCACGGTGCAGCACCGGCGACACCTCGCCGCCGTCGTCGCGCTTGGTGGTGAACACGCGGCGGGTGAGCGAGTCGACGTCCGCGGACAGTGAATACTGCCGGCACTGGCGCAGGCCGTCGGGCAGCGTTACCCTGACGGACACGAACTGGCCGGGGCGGGCGCGGGTCACTGGGGTGTCGTCGGCCGGCTCCAGCACGAAGGTCACGCAGTCGGTGCCCGCATCGTTCTTCTCCACCACGGTCCACGGCGTCCACATCTTGTCGTTCGCCTGGGCGCCGTAAAGGCCCTTTTCGATCTTGATCAGGGCGTCGGCCATGAGCCAGTACACCTCGGTCCAGGCCTCGGCGATCTCGGCGGTGATGACGTCCGCGAGCTCCTCCGCGATGGCCTCGAACAGGTACTTGTAGACGATCTGGTACTGGTCCTCGGTGATGCCCAGGGACGTGTGCTTGTTGGCGATGCGGCTGAGCATCTGCTCCGGGATGATGTCCGGGTTGGCGACCAGGGCGGCGGCGAAGCCCGCGATGGAGCCGGCCAGCGCCTTCTGCTGCTCGCCGTTGGACTGGTTGGCGCGGGAGAACAGGCCGTCGAGCAGCTCGGGGTGCGCGGCGAACATGCGCCGGTAGAAGTTCGGCGTGATGGCGCCGAGGCGGGCGCCGACCAGGGGGAGGGTCGCCTTAATGAGTGGCCGGGACTTTTCCGAGAGCATCGATACTCCTTGGCTGTGCTGAATTGGCTGTGCTGAATTGGCTGGGGTGAACCTGACACCCTTAAAGTAGCATTTGAAATGCTTCTTTAAGTCCGCAAGTTCTACGTGTCGTAGAAAAATTGCCGCAATGGCGCGGATCAGCCCGGCGGCCGTGTGCCCAACGTCACAAACACGGGCCCCATCTGCTTCTTCGTCGGCAGCGCGGAGATGACCACCGGGTCCAGCGACGCGTAGAACGCCTCCCGGGCGGTGAGCAGTGCCGCGCGCAGCGCGCAGTCGCTCACCAGGGGGCAGTCGCCCTTCCCCGAATGGCATTCGGCCAGGTCGCTGCGGTCGTCGAGCATGCGCAGCAACTTCCCGACGCTCAGTGTGCGGCCCGTCGCGCTGATCCGGACCCCGCCGCTGCGCCCCCGCACCGCCTCGACGAAGCCCAATTGGCTGAGTCTCAGCACGGACTTGCTGACATGGTTGTAGGGGGTCCCCACGGCGTCGGCGAGCGCGCGCGTGGTCAGCAGGTCGTCGCCGACCGCCGAGAGCAGCATGAGCACGCGCAGGCTCACGTCGGCGAACTGGTTGATCTTCACTGGTTTGTCTTCAATGGGTCGTCCTCATGGCTGGACTACGTCCAGATGGCCCGTTCGCCGGCCTCTAGGAACGGCTCGTCGAACGTCCACTGCCCCTCGACCTGGCGGTAGGGGCGCACGGCCGCGACGCTGACGCCGGAGCTGTGCTCGGCGATGACGTGGATGGCGTCGGTGTCCTCCTCCGGCAGGTGGATGTCACAGACGACGGCGGCGGCCCGGTTGGTCTCGCGCTGTTGCGTGAGCGCCTCGTACAGGTCGTCGACCATCACGTCGGCGTCGAGGTCCTCCCCCTCCCCGGCGGACGGGGACACGGCGACGAGGCGCATCTCGCCGTCGAGGGCCAGGACCAGAGCCACGGGCAGGAACGCGCCCTGCTCCTCGAGCTGGTCGCCGGCCACGCCCAGGGCCGTGCCGATGAGCGTGTTCAGGTCGTCGCGGACGGCGTCCTCGATCGGGCTGTCGGGTGTTTCGGCCATGGCCGCGGTCTCCTTGGGGGATGGTCCGGTCTACTGGCGGATCAGCGCGAGCGCGCCGTCGCGGATGGTTTCCATGGTGGACCGGTCCACGGCCTCGACGTTCAGGCGCAGGAACGGTTCGGTGTTGGAGGCGCGCAGGTTGAACCACCAGTCGCCGTTCGCGGCGGCGAAGGTGACGCCGTCGAGCTCATCGATCGTGACGTCGTCGTGCGTGTACGCGGCCCGCACCCGGGCGACCGCGGCGGCCACGTCGTCGAGCCTGGAATTGATCTCGCCGCTGGCGACATACGGTTCGTACTCCGCGCCGAGCGCCGAGAGCGGCCCGTCCTGCTCGCCGAGCGCGGCGAGCACGTGCATGGCGGCGAGCATGCCGGTGTCGGCGTTGAAGAAGTCGCGGAAGTAGTAGTGCGCGGAGTGCTCGCCGCCGAACACGGCGCCCTCCTTGGCCATGACGGCCTTGATGAAGGAATGGCCCACGCGGGTGCGCACCGGGCGCCCGCCGTCGGCCGCGACCAGCTCCGGCACGGCGCGCGAGGTGATCAGGTTGTGGATGATGGTCGGGCGGGCCTCGCCGGCGGCCTTCGCCCGGGCGATCTCGCGGCGGGCCACGAGCGCCGTGACGGCCGACGGCGAGACCGGGTGGCCGGCCTCGTCGATGACGAAGCAGCGGTCGGCGTCGCCGTCGAACGCCAGGCCGATGTCCGCGCCGTGGGCGACGACGGCGGCCTGCAGGTCGCGCAGGTTCGCCGGTTCCAGCGGGTTGGCCGGGTGGTTCGGGAACGTGCCGTCCAGCTCGAAATACAACGGCACGATCTCGAACGGCAGCGCCGGCAGCAGCGCCCCGCCCAGCACCGCGGGCGTCGTCATGCCGGCCATGCCGTTGCCGGCGTCGACCACGATCTTCAATGGCCGCGACCCGGACAGGTCGACGAGCGAGCGCAGGTACTCGGCGTAGCTTTTCAGCACGTTCGTGTCGCCGATGGACCCGTGCGCGGCGGCGGCCGGGACGCCCTCGGCCAGGTACTGCTGGGCCAGGTCGCGGATGTCGTACAGGCCGGTCTCGGAGGACACCGGCACGGCGCCGGCCTTGGCCATCTTCATGCCGTTGTACTCGGCCGGGTTGTGGCTGGCCGTGAACACCACGCCAGCCGCGTTCAGCGCGCCACAGGCGAAGTACAACTCATCGGTGGAGATCAGCCCCAACAGCTCCACGGTGGCGCCGCGGCGGGCGGCACCCTGCGCGAACGCCCGGGCGAAGCCGGGGGAGGACGGGCGCATGTCCCCGCCCACCAGCACGCGCCGGCCGGCCAGGCCCAGCACATCGACGAACGCGGCGCCGACGGCCCGGACGGAGTCCTCGGTGATGGTCTCACCGACCAGGCCGCGCACGTCGTAGGCCTTGAAGGAGGCGGACAGGTCCAGGGGGGCGTTCTGCGCGGTAGTCACGCCTCCCATCGTACCGGCCGGTTTTCCACAGACCCCTCCGATCCCGGCGCGGCGTCGGAGCCGGCTGGAATACTGGGGGACATGACTTCCAGCCCAGCCCTGACCGACACCCGCATCCAGGCCCTCGAGGTGCTGCGCCGGCTCGTCGGAAACCCGGACGCCGACTTCCACGACGGGCAGTTCGAGGCCATCGAGGCGTTGGTCGATGGCGGCCGGCGCGCCCTGGTGGTGCAACGCACCGGCTGGGGCAAGTCGGCCGTGTACTTCGTCGCGTCCCTGCTGTTGCGGGCGCGCGGCGCCGGACCCACGCTGATCGTTTCACCGCTGCTCGCCCTGATGCGCGACCAGGTGGCCGCGGCCGAGCGCGCCGGCGTGCGCGCCATGGCCATCAACTCCGCGAACGCCACCGAATGGGGTGAGGTGAGCGCCGCGCTGGACGCGGATGAGGTGGACGTGTTGCTCGTCTCGCCCGAACGGTTGACCAATCCGTCCTTCCAGGAGGCCCACCTGCCGCAGTTGGTGCGCCGCACCGGCCTGCTGGTGGTCGACGAGGCGCACTGCATCTCCGACTGGGGTCACGACTTCCGCCCCGACTACCGGCGCATCGCCGCGCTGATCGCCCAATTGCCGCCCACGGTGCCGGTGTTGGCGACGACGGCCACCGCCAATTCGCGCGTCGTCGCCGACATCGAGGAGCAGCTCGGTGTGGGCGTGCTCACCATCCGCGGGTCGCTGGCGCGCGAGTCGCTGCGGCTGGGCGTCCTGCGCCTGCCCGAGTCACGGGACCGGCTGGCGTGGCTGCTCACGCACCTGGCCGGCCTGCCGGGCAGCGGCATCATCTACACGCTGACGGTCTCCGCCGCCGAGGACACCGCCCGGCTGCTCGCCGAGGCCGGCCATGCCGTCCGTGCGTATACGGGCCGCACGGACCCGGCGGACCGGGAGGCCCTCGAGGATGCGCTGAAGACCAACCGGGTCAAGGCGCTCGTGGCCACGAGCGCCCTCGGGATGGGGTTTGACAAGCCGGACCTGGGCTTCGTGATCCACCTGGGCGCGCCGTCGTCGCCGGTGGCCTACTACCAGCAGGTGGGCCGTGCCGGGCGCGGCAGCGCGAACGCGGACGTGCTGCTGCTGCCCGGAAGCGAGGACGCGGAGATCTGGAAGTACTTCGCCACGGCGTCCATGCCGTCGCCGGAAAAGGCGGCCGCCGTGTTGGCGGTGCTGGGTGAGGCCGGCCCGGCCAGGTCCGTGCCCGCATTGGAGGCCCGGGTGGACCTGCGCCGCACCCCGCTCGAGCTGCTGTTGAAGGTGCTGGCCGTGGACGGGGCCGTGCGGCGCGTGTCCGGCGGCTGGGAGTCCACCGGCCGGCCGTGGGTGTACGACGCCGACCGGTACGCCCGGATCGCCCAAGCGCGCGTGGACGAGGCCGATTCCATGATCGTGTACGAACAGACGGCCGGCTGCCGCATGGAATACCTGGCCGCGGCGTTGGATGATCCGACGGCGGCCCCGTGCGGACGGTGCGACTCGTGCGCCGGGCGCTGGTTCCCCGTCGACGTCGGCGCCGGGGCCCAGGAGACGGCCGGGGCGTCCCTGCGCCAGGCCGGGCTGCCGCTGGACGCCCGCACCATGTGGCCCACCGGCATGGACCGGCTGGGCGTGCCCGTGAAGGGGAAGCTGAAGCCCGGGGAGGCGGTGGCCGGCGGGCGCGCCCTGGCCCGCCTGACCGACCTGGGCTGGGGCAATGCGCTGCGGCCGCTGTTCGCCGCCGGGGCCCCGGACGCGCCCATCGATCCGGCCATGGCCCGGGCCGTCATCGACGTGCTGCGCGACTGGGGGCAGGCCGGCTGGGAGGGGCAGGGGCGTCCGGCCGCGGTCGTGTCCGTGCCGTCACGCGGCAAGCCGGCGCTGACCGGCTCGTTTGCGCGGTCCGTGGCGGAGATCGGCCGGCTGCCGTACCTGGGTGAACTCAGCCCGCAGTTCGGCGGACCCGCGGGCGTTCGCGGCGGCAACAGCGCCTACCGGCTGGCGGCCGTCTGGGACCGGTTGGTCGTGGGCCCGGAGCTTGCGCAGGCGCTGGAACCGCACGCCGGGGCGCCCGTGTTGCTGCTGGACGATCTGGTGGACAGCCGTTGGACGCTGACCGTGGCCGGCCGCGCGCTGCGCCTGGCCGGGGCCGGGCAGGTCCTGCCGCTCGTCCTCGCCCAGGCCGGCTGACCTCATCAGGGTCCGTCACGGCCGCCGCCACCAACAGCAGGAGCGATAAGTTGGAATCATGACCGAGCAGGCTTGGGCCGGATCCGGGAACATCCGGGTACGGGTGCGCGTAACGGGTGTGGTGCAGGGCGTGGGATTCAGATACCTTGCGGCTCGCGCCGCACGCGTGCTGGGCCTGGCCGGGGTGGCGGCCAACCGTGGTGACGGATCGGTTGAGATCATCGCCGAGGGTGCCGGCAACGCCGTTGCCGCGTTGCTGGAGTGGCTCCAGTCTGCCGACGCGCCCGGACTCGTCAATGGCGTGCAGGCGACGTATTCGGAGCCGACGGGAGAGTTCACCGGCTTCGGCATCGGCTAACGCGGATTTCCGCACAGCCGGTTCGCCGCAATCCTCGTGATGTGCTGAGCTCAGCGGTGGTCTGAATGTCCTTGCATC
>NZ_RWKQ01000060.1 GCF_003946885.1 Specibacter cremeus
TGCCCCGAACCAGCTGCGCGGAAATCCGCGCTAACGGAAACCAGTGGACACTTATTGCACGAAATCCTCGGAAAATGAGCAACAAGTGTCCACCAGTTGGGCGGGTTATTGGCCGGCGGGGCGCAACCGCAGTTCCTGCATGCCGCCGTCGACGGCGATCGAGGTGCCGGTGGTCGAGCCGGAGGACGGGCTGGCGAGGTAGGCGACCGCGCCGGCGACCTCGTCCGCGCTGACGAGACGGCCGTGCGGCTGGCGGGCGTTCAGCGCGGCGCGTTCGGCGGCCGGGTCGTCGGCCGTGTCGAGCAGCCGGGTCACCCAGGGGGTGTCGGCCGTGCCGGGGTTGACCGCGTTGACGCGGATGCCCTCGCGCAGGTGGTCGGCGGCCATGGCCCGGGTCAGTGACAGCACGGCGCCCTTCGTGGCCGAGTACAGCGCACGCTGCGGCAGCCCGGCGGTCGCGGCGATCGAGCACGTGTTCACGATCGCGGCGGCGGATGAGGCGCGCAGGTGCGGCAGGGCGGCGCGGGACACGCGCACCATGCCGACGACGTTCACATCCCACGCCCGGTGCCATTCCTCGTCGTCGTTGTCCTCGACCGTGCCCTGCGCACCGATGCCGGCGTTGTTGATGACGATGTCGATCCCGCCGAACCGGGCCGCGGCCGCCGCGACGGCCGCGCGCACCGAGTCGTCGTCGCAGACGTTGCAGGCCAGGCCCAGCTGACCGGCCGGCAGGTCGGCCGGAAACAGGTCGAGCACGGCCACGTTCGCGCCGCCGGCCTGGAGCCGGGCGGCGATGGCCGCCCCGATGCCGGACGCGCCGCCGGTCACGAGCGCGGTCAGATTCGTCAATTCCCGGCCCATCTCAGGCCTCCTTCGGTGCGGCGGTGGTCGTGGTGGAAGCGGAACCGGCACGGTGGAAGACCTGGCGCTGCCGGCCCAGTCCCTCGATTTCCAGTTCGACGACGTCCCCGTCGCGCAGGTACGGGAACCGGCCGGACAGGGCCACGCCCTCCGGCGTGCCCGTCAGGATGACGTCGCCCGGTTCGAGCAGCATGTACTGGCTCACGTGGTGCACGATCGTGGACACGTCGAAGATCAGATCGGCGGTGGAGGAGTCCTGCCGCGGTTCCCCGTTGACCCAGGACCGCAGGCGCAGATTCGACGGGTCGACCTCGTCGGCGGGCACCAGCCACGGGCCCAGCGGCGTGGACTTCGGCAGTGACTTGCCCTTCGTCCACTGCCCGGCCGCACCCGGGAGCTGGTACGCGCGCTCGGAGAGGTCGTTGGCGGTCACGTACCCGGCCACGGCGTCCGCCGCCTCCTGAAGCGAGGCGGCATAGCTGACCTCCCGGCCGATCACGATGCCCAGTTCCACCTCCCAGTCGTACTTTTCGCCCAGCGGCGGGATCGGGGCCGGATCGAACGGACCGGTGACGGTGTTGGTCGGCTTCAGGAACACGACCGGGACGGTGGGCGCCTCGGACCCGGATTCGGCCGCATGCGCGGCGTAGTTCATGCCGATGCACACCACGTTGTTCGGCCGGCTGATCGGGGAGCCCACCCGCAGCGCGGCTGCGTCGGCCAGTTCCGGCAGGTCGCCGCGGCCGACGGCGGCCCGCAGTTTCGCGATGCCGTCGCCGGCCAGGAACGCGCCGTCGACCGCGGAGGTGAGCGAACCGGCGTCGTACACCCGCTCCGTGCCCGCCGCATCGGCAACCAACACGACCGGGACCTCGCGGCCCGGCTCACCCAAACGTGCAATCTTCATGGTTCCTTCGTCCTTCGTGCGGGGCGCGCCCGCCCTGATCGGGCCGCCAGACAGCCCGGCTAACATCTGAGCTTTCTACGTACCCTACCGGCATTTGTGCGCGCTTTCCGCAACTTTCGGGATATTGACATGATAAACATCCGATGTTTAGCTGGAGGTGACTTCCGACAGTTTCCACGACCCCACAGGAGCCACCCCCCGTGAGCACAATCGTTGCCATCCACACGCATGACGTGCGCTTCCCCACGTCCCGCGACCTGGATGGATCGGACGCCATGAACCCGGACCCGGACTACTCGGCCGCGTACCTGCGCATCGCGACCGATCATCCGGACGGCCTGGAGGGGCACGGCTTCGTGTTCACGATCGGGCGCGGCAATGATGTGGAAACCGCGGCGGTCACGGCGCTCACCCCGTTCCTGGCCGGCCGCAACGTCGAGGAACTGCTGGCGAACATGGGTGCCACCTGGAAGGAGCTGGTGCACGATTCGCAGCTGCGCTGGCTGGGCCCGGAAAAGGGCGTCATGCACATGGCCATCGGCGCCGTCATCAACGCGCTGTGGGACCTGAAGGCCAAGCGGGCCGGCCTGCCACTGTGGCGGCTGCTGGCGACCATGACACCCGAGGAGCTCGTGGAGCTGGTCGACTTCCGCTACCTGACCGACGCGTTGACCGAGGCCGACGCGCTGGAGATCCTGCGCCGGGCGGTGCCCGGCCGTGCGGCGCGCACCGCCCGGTTGCTCGCCGAGGGCTACCCGGGCTACACCACGACGCCCGGCTGGCTGGGCTACTCCGACGAGAAGCTGTCCCGGCTGGCCCGCGAGGCCGTCGATGCCGGGTTCAGGCAGATCAAGCTGAAGGTCGGCGCCGACCTGGCGGACGACGTCCGCCGCGTGCGCACGGCCCGCGCCACCGTGGGGCCGGACATCGGAATCGCCGTCGACGCCAACCAGCGGTGGGGCGTCGCCGAGGCCATCGAATGGATGACGCACCTGGCCCCCTACGACATCGCCTGGATCGAGGAGCCCACCAGCCCGGACGACATCCTGGGGCATGCGGCCATCGCCCGGGGCGTGGCGCCCATCCCGGTGGCCACCGGCGAGCACGTGCAGAACCGGGTCGTCTTCAAGCAGATGCTGCAGGCCGGGGCGTTGCAGGTGTTGCAGATCGACGCGGCCCGGGTGGCCGGCGTGAACGAGAACGTGGCCATCCTGCTGCTGGCCGCCAAGTT
Organism: Specibacter cremeus; assembly: GCF_003946885.1. Lineage (GTDB taxonomy): Bacteria > Actinomycetota > Actinomycetes > Actinomycetales > Micrococcaceae > Specibacter > Specibacter cremeus. The sequence continues at coordinate 3,003 of NZ_RWKQ01000060.1, forward strand.
CGGCGTCCGGGTCTGCCCGCACGCCGGCGGCGTGGGACTGTGCGAGGCCGTCCAGCACCTGTCCATGTTTGACTTCGTCGCCGTGTCGGGGTCAATGGAGGGACGCATGATCGAGTTCGTCGACCACCTCCACGAACACTTCATCACCCCGATCGACGTCCACGACGGCTGCTACTGGCCGCCGTCCGCGCCCGGCGGCGGGGGCCAGATGCACGCCGCATCCATCGCCCGGTTCAGTTACCCGGACGGGCCGGTCTGGCAGGATGAGACAACCACCGTGGGAGGGGCCGCATGATCGACGACGCACACTGGTTCAGCCAGGCCCGGCTGGGCATGTTCGTGCACTGGGGCCTGTACGCCCTGCCCGCCCGCCACGAGTGGGTCATGAGCCGTGAAAAGATCCCGGCCGGGACGTACCGGACATACTTCGAGCACTTCGACCCGGACCTGTACGACCCACGCGCATGGGCGGCCGCGGCGACGGGGGCCGGCATGAAGTACGTGGTCCTGACCACGAAGCACCATGACGGGTTCTGCCTGTGGGACTCGGCGCTGACCGACTACAAGGCCACGAACACGCCGGCCGGCCGGGACCTGGTGGCCGAATACGTGGCCGCGCTGCGCGAGGCCGGGCTGAAGGTGGGCTTCTACCATTCGCTAGTCGACTGGCACCACCCGGATTTCACCATCGACGGCATCCACCCCGACCGGGACGCCCCGGACGCCGCCGCCCGCAACGCGGGCCGCGACATGGCCCGCTACCGCGACTACCTGCACGGGCAGGTCCGCGAGCTGCTGACCGGCTACGGGCAGATCGACTACCTGTTCTTCGACTTCTCCTACCCGGAGGGCGCCGCTTCCGATGGTGCGGCGGGCCGGCCGTGGCCCGGCAAGGGCGCGCCGGAGTGGGGTTCGGCGGAGCTGCTGGCCATGGTCCGCGAACTCCAGCCGGGCATCATCGTCAACGACCGCCTCGGCATCCCGGGCGACGTCGCCACGCCCGAGCAGTACCAGCCGGCCGGCACATTGAAGAACGACGACGGCGCGCCGGTCGCGTGGGAGGCCTGCCAAACGCTCAACGGCAGTTGGGGCTACGACCGCGACAACGACGACTACAAGTCGCCCGAACTGCTGTTGCGCATGCTCATCGACGGCGTCGCCAAGGGCGGGAACCTGCTGCTGAACGTCGGGCCCACGGGCCGCGGCGAGCTCGACCCGCACGCGGTGGCCACGCTCGCGGCGCTGGGGGACTGGATGCGCGCCCACGCCCGCTCCATCCACGGTGCCGGACCGGTGAACCTGGTGCCGCCGTCGGACGCCAGGTACACGCGCCGCGGCGACCGGCTGTACCTGCACCTGTTCGCGTGGCCGTTCGGGCAGCTCCACTTGCCGCGGCTGGCCGGCAAGGTGCGCTACGCGCAGCTGCTGGGCGACGCGTCGGAGATCCGCATGAGCGTCTCCGACCCGCACCAGGCGGCGCAGAACATGACCGCGGCCGGGCAGCCGGAGGGCACCCTGACGCTCAACCTGCCCGTGCGCCGGCCGGAGGCGGCCGTCCCCGTGATCGAATTGTTCCTCGAGGAAGGGGTGGAGCTGGCGTGAGTGAGAAAATCGCCCTGCACACCCGGCTGAAGCCGGGCAAGGAGGCCGAGTACGACGCCGTGCACGCGCGGATCAGCGACGAGCTGGAGGCCGCCCTGCGCGCGGCCGGCGTCACGGACTGGCACATCTGGCGCAGCGGCCGCGAACTGTTCCACGTGGTGGAGGTCGACGACTACCGGGCCATGCGGCGGGCGCTGGCGACCAACCCGGTCAACATCGCCTGGCAGGCCGTCATGGGCGAGCTGCTGGAGGTGGAGGACGACTACACCGGCCTCGACCGCGGCCTGCCCACCGTCTGGAAACTTCCGTGACCCGCGCCCTGGGCGCCCTGGGTTTTGGCGGGGCCGGCATCGGCAACCTGTACCGGGCCATGGACGACGCCGCCGCCGCCGCGATCGTGGACGCGGCCTGGGAGGCGGGCATCCGGTACTTCGACACGGCCCCGCACTACGGGTTGGGCCTGTCCGAGCGCCGGCTCGGCCGTGCCCTCGCCGGCCGGCCGCGCGACGAGTTCACGGTCTCCACGAAGGTGGGCCGGCTGCTCGTCCCGGCCGCCAACCCGGACGGGGTGCGTGACACCGACGGCTTCGACGTGCCCGCCGACGCCGTACGCGTGTGGGATCCCTCCGAGGCCGGCATCCGGCGCAGCATCGAGGAGTCGCTGGACCGGCTCGGCCTGGACCGCATCGACATCGCCTACCTGCACGATCCGGACGTGTACGACCTGGACGCCGGGATCGGTCAGGCGCTGCCGGCGCTGGAGAAGCTGCGGTCCGAGGGGCTCGTGGCGCAGATCGGCGTGGGCGCCAACTCCGCCGATGCGCTGGCCGCCTGTGTGCGCGCCGCCGACCTGGACCTGATCATGCTGGCCGGGCGGTACACGCTGCTCGAACAGCCGGCCGCCGCGGACCTGTTGCCGCTGTGCGCCGAACGCGGCGTCGGCGTCGCCAATTGCGGCGTGTACAACTCGGGGCTGCTGGCCCGGGCCGTCGTCCCGGGGACCGCGCACTACAACTATGCGCCTGCCCCGGCGCACATCCTGGCCCGGGCCCGCGCGTTGGCCGCCTGTTGTGGTGAGTTCGGTGTGGAATTGCCGACGGCGGCGCTCCGGTTCGCCGCCCGGCACCCGGTGGTGCGCACGGTCGTCGTGGGCGCCGCCAGTCCTGAGCAGATCACGCAGACGGCAGCGCGGATGGCCGCCGACGTGCCCGCCGACCTGTGGGACGAGCTGGCGCGGCGCGGCCTGCTCGAACCGAGCCTGGTCGATGCCGCCGGTGACTGAACGGGTGGACGCGCACCTGCACGTGTGGCGGCTGGGGGAGGGCCGCTACCGGTGGCTGGGTCCGCGGCACGGGCGGCTGTTCAGGACCTTTGGCGCCGCCGAGGCGCGGGAAGCGCTGACGGCCGCCGGCGTCGGCCGGGCCATCCTGGTCCAGGCCGACGACACGGCGGAGGACACGGCGAACATGCTGGCCCAGGCCGCCGCGCATGACTGGATCGCCGGCGTCGTCGGCTGGCTGCCCCTGGAGAATCCGGCCGCGGCAGCGACCCTGTTGGAGCGGTGGCGGGCGCATCACGCGTTCGCCGGCGTGCGCACGCTCGTGCACGACGACCCACGCGACGATCTGCTGTTCCGGCCGGAAGTCCGCCGCACGCTCGCGCACATCGCTGACGCCGGCCTGCCGTTCGACGTCCCGGACGCCTGGCCGCGACACTTGCACCGGCTGCCGTCGCTCGCCGGCGCGCTACCGGAGCTGACCCTCGTTGTCGACCACCTGGGCAAGCCGCCGCGCGCCGACGGCCGGGCGGCGATGGACGAGTGGGCCAGGCAGTTGCGGGCCGTGGCCGAGCACCCGAACACGGTGGCCAAGGTGTCCGGCCTGTTCGCCCCCGGCGCGCCGTTCACGGCCGCCGCGTTGCGCCCGGCGTGGGAAATCGCGCTGGACGCGTTCGGCCCCGACCGGCTCATGTACGGCGGCGACTGGCCGGTCAGCCTGCTCGGCGCCCCCTACGCCGACACGCACGCGATACTGGCCGCGCTGATCGACGAGCTCGCGCCGGCCGAGGCGGAGGCGGTGTGGGCCGGCACCGCCCGCCGCGTCTACGCGCGCGCCCTGCGGTGATCGAGCTTGTCAGAGACCTGCGGTGGTCGAGCCTGTCGCCGGTGATCGAGCTTGTCGAAGTCCCCGGTGATCGAGCTTGTCGAGATCCTGGGTTTCGACAGGCTCAACCGCCGTGATCCCCGGTTTCGACGGGCTCAACCAGCGTGACCTGCGGTGATCGAGCTTGTCGAGATCCCCGGTTTGACAGGCTCAACCACCGCGATCCCCGGCTACAGCGCCCCGCGCAGCCAGGTCTCGACGCCGCTGATGTGGACGGTCAGCAGTGCCTTGGCCAGTTCGGCGTCGCCGCGTTCGAGCGCGTCGGCGATGGCGGCGTGCTCATCGAGCGTGCGCGCGACCGCCCTCTCCTGGGTCAGGCCCCGCCAGATGCGGGCCCGCACGGTGCTGGACGAGAGCCCCTCGAGCAGGCCGGTCAAGTACGCGTTGCTGGCCGCGTCCGCGATAATCCGGTGGAAGACCAGGTCGTGCCGGACGAGTTCCTCGACATCGGTGTCCTCGGTGACCCCGTCCATGCTCGCGCGCAGCGCCGCAACCTGGCCGGGCGTGATGCGGTGCGCGGCGATCTCGCCGGCGGCCGGTTCGAGGATGCGGCGGACCTCGAAGACGTCCAGCACGGACTTGTCCCGCTGCAGGTCGACGATGAATGTCACGGCCTCCGTCAGCAGCGCCGGTTCGAGGCTTGTCACGTAGGTGCCGTCGCCGCGTCGCACGTCCAGGACCCGGATGATCTCCAGCGCCTTCACGGCCTCGCGCAGCGAGCTGCGGGACAGGCCTAGCTTCTCCGAGAGCTCCTTCTCGGGCGGCAGCCTGTCCCCGGCGGCCAGTTCGCCGGAGATGATCATTTCCTTGATCTTCGTGATCGCGTCGTCGGTAACGGCCATGCGCCCAGTCTATTGGTCGGATGTTTGATTTGGCGTCATGACCCGCGGATGCTGCCATCTCGGCCGGGTTTCGGCAGGCTCAACCACCGGGCTGCCACCGAAAAGGGCACCCCCAAATTCCTTGGGGGTGCCCTTTCACACGGCGGAGACGGGGGGATTTGAACCCCCGGTCGAGTTTAACCCCGACCCTTCATTAGCAGTGAAGTCCATTCGGCCGCTCTGGCACGTCTCCAGCGCTGGCCGGTGTAGAAGCCACCGACCAGCATGGCAACTCTACCGATAGACCACGGTGCAACGCAAAACGGCCGCTACCCTTCCACGCGGCCGTCGCCGGACACATGCCGCCACAGGAATTCGTAGGACGCCGAGTGCAACCGGGCTGCCTGCAAGTTGTTGCTGGCCCCGGCGTGACCGCCCTCCAGCGCCTCGTGGAACCACAGTCCCGGCACGCCCATGGACTCCATCCGTGCCGCCATCTTGCGCGCCTGCACCGGCCCCACCCGATCGTCCGATGTCGCCGTCCAGATGAACGCCGCCGGGTAGTCCACGCCCGCCCGCAGCAGGTGATACGGGGAAAACGTGCGGATGAACTCCCAATCGGCGGGCACGTCCGGGTCGCCGTACTCGGCCATCCACGACGCCCCGGCCGAAAGTTTCGTATACCGGCGCATGTCCAGCAGCGGCACGCCGCAGGAGACCGCGCCGAACAGCTGAGGGTATTGCGTGAGCATGTTGCCCACCAGCAGGCCGCCATTGCTGCCGCCCACGCAGCCCAGGTGTTCGCGTCGGGTCACGCCGCGCGCCACCAGGTCGCGGGCCACCGCGGCGAAGTCCTCATAGGCCCGGTGCCGGTTCTCCCGCAACGCGGCCCGGTGCCAGCCGGGGCCGTACTCGCCGCCGCCGCGGATGTTGGCCAGCACGTATACGCCGCCGCGTTCCACCCCGTCCACCACGGCCCGCCGGCCCAGCCAGGTGCGCCCGAGTGTGCCACTGTAGGACGGCGTGTTCGACACCTCGAACCCGCCGTAGCCGTTCAGCACGGTCGGATTCGCGCCGTCGAGCACCAGCCCGCGCGGCGCCACCTGGAAGTACGGCACGCGCGTGCCGTCGTCGGACACGGCGAAGTGCTGCTGCACCTCGTACCCGTCACCGTCGAAGTACGACGGCGACGCCCGCACCACCGCGGCCGGCTCGCCGCCGGGATCGTCGGCCGTCCGCGATCCGAGGGTCCCGCGCAGCAGCGTCGTCGGGGTGAGGAAGCCGGTGGTGACGAGCCAGTAGTCGTCGCCAACCGCCTCGTCCTCGTCGTCGACGGCGAACGCCTGGACGGTGTGCAGCGGCGGGCAGGCATCCAGTTCCTCCGCCGCCCAGCCCCGGGACGGGTCCACGACGACGATGCGCGACGACACGTCCCGCAGCAGGTTCACCAGCAGGAAGTTGCGCGTCCAGCTCCACGATTCCAGTGCCGTGGCCGCGTCCGGGGTGAACACCGTGCGCAGGGCCCGGTGCCCGGCCATGAACGCCTCGAGGTCGGCGACCAGCAGCGACCCGGCCGGGTAGGTGGTGCCGGCGTCGGCCCAGTCGGTGCGGGGGCGCAACACCAGCCACTGACGGTGCAGGGACACGTTCACGTCCTCGGGCACGTCGATGCGCACCCACTCGTTGTCGACGCGCAGGTAGGAGCGGCTGTGGAAGAAGTCCAGCGTGTCATGGGCGACGTCGCGCTCGAAGCCGGGCACGCTGCTGTGCGCGGCGCCGCCGCTGAGGTGGTCGGCGGGCACCTCGAAGTACGACTCCCGTCCGGCCAGCGCCTCGACGGATTCGCCGCGGCGCAGCACCTTCGCCGTGCGCGGGTACGACGACTCCGTCATCGACCCGGGCCCCCAGTCGGTGCCCACGTACAACGTGTCCTCGTCCAGCCAGCTGACCCGCGACTTTGCCGTGGGCAGGTGGAACCCGCCGTCCACGAAGTCGCCCTCCAGCACGTCGAATTCCCGGTAGGTCACGGCGTCGCCGCCGTCCGGGGACAGCGCGACGAGCGCCAGCCTGTACTCCTCGCCGTCGGCGGGGCGCAGCAGCGAGGCGCCGGCCCACACCCAATCGGCGCCCTCGGCGGCGCATAATGCGTCAACGTCGAGCAACAGCTGCCAGTCCGGCGTCGCGGTCAGGTAGCTCGCCCACGACGTGCGCCGCCACAGCCCGCGCGGGTTCGCCTCATCCCGCCAGAAGTTGTAGTACCAGTCCCCGCGCTTGGTCACCATGGGGATGCGGTCCGCCGAATCCAGCACCTCCAGGACGGAGGCCTCCAGCCGTTCGTAGTCGGCGTTGATGAGGGCCGCGTCGGTGCGGGCATTGCGGGCGCGCACCCAGGCCATGGCGTCCTCGCCGTGGACGTCCTCCAGCCACAGGAACTCGTCGAAGGGTTCGTTGGCGATTTCTTCAACACCTGGCGCGCTCTGTGGGGTGGGATTCTCGGACTCCGTCATGAGCCCATCCTAGGCACGGGCAGGCGCGGCGGTCCTTGACGCCAGTAATGTTAGTGACTAACATTATGTTCATGGGCAATGCCGCGGCCACCCGAGCGCTGTTGCGGGAGCGGGCCATGGCCCTGTTCCTGGAGCAGGGCTTCGATGAGACGACGACGGCGCAGATCGCCGCCGCCGCGGGCGTGTCGCAGATGACGTTTTTCCGGTACTTTCCCACCAAGGAATCGGCGGCACTCGATGACCCCTACGATCCGCTGATCGCCGGGCTCGTGGCCGCCCAGGACCCGGCACTGCCGGTCCGTGAACGGGTCCGCCGCGGGCTGCTGGCGGCGTGGAGCTCGCTGCCCGAACCGGAGGACAACGCCGTCCGGGACAGGATCGTCCTGGTCGCCGGCCATCCGCGTCTTCGTGCCGGGGTCTGGGAGAACAACCACCGGACCGAGGAGCTGATCGTCGAGGCGCTGGTGCAGACCGGGGCCCCGGACCTGGAGGCGCGGGTTGCCGCCGGCGCGTGCCTGGGCGGCCTGACGGCCGCGTTGTTTGACTGGGCGGCCGGCCCGGACGGCCACTCCCTCGGCGAACGCCTCAGGACGGCCTTGGCGCTGATGGCACCGGCGGACGGGGGAGGCGGCGCACGCCAATGACGACCCGCGCTGGTATCAGGGCCGACCGGCTCACCACGGTCCTCGGTGGCGTCCGGGTGCTCGACGACGTGTCGCTGGAGGTCGGCCCGGGGGAGATCCACGCCCTGGTCGGACTCAACGGGGCCGGGAAAACGACGCTGATGCGGATCCTGCTCGGCATGCTTCGGCCCGACCGGGGCACGGCGGCACTGATGGGCATCCCCGTCCATGCCGCGGGTGCACGGACCTTCTCGCGCGTCGGGCAGATGCTGGACACGCCGTTTGCGTACCCCGAGCTGACGGCGCGTGAAAACGTGTACTCCGCCGCCAGGCTGCATGGGATGGGCCGGGCTGCGGCCGGTGCGGCCGCGCAGCGTGCCCTGGCTGCGCTGGGCCTCGACGCGTACTCGGCGCAACGCGCCGCGACGCTGTCACTGGGAAACCGCCAACGCGTCGGCCTGGCCGCCGCACTGGTGCACGCGCCGGCCGTGGTGGTCCTGGACGAACCGACCAACGCGCTGGATCCCCGCGGTGTCATCGTCCTGCGCCGGCTGTTGCAGGACGCGGCCCGGGACCGGGGCGCGTCAATCCTGGTCTCCAGCCACCACCTCGACGAGGTGGCACGGATGGCGGACCGGATCACCGTCCTGCACCGCGGCACGATCATCGGCACGTTGCCGCCCGGAACCGTGGACCTGGAACGCCGGTTCTTCGAACTGGTGCTGGCCTCCGAGACGCAATTCGAGGAGCAAGCATGAACACCTTCCTGGCGGCGGTGGAGTTCGAGGCCCTGAAGTTCAGGCGGGCCCGGCTGGTGTGGACCGTCACGGCCCTGCTCGGCCTGGCGCTGCCGGTGCTTGCCGCGGTGTTCACGGTCGCCGCGACCGCCGGCGGATCCAGCAAGCTCGGCCTGAAGGCGGCCGCAATACTCACGGGGCGCGGCTGGTCCGGCTACCTCGGCGCCGTGGGCATGATGCAATCGGTCGGGGCGCTCATGGGTATCGGGTTTGTTGTGTGCTGGAGCTTCGGGCGGGAGTTCACGGAGAAAACCCAGGCCGGCCTGTTTGCCCTGCCCGTGGGCCGGCGGCAGCTGGCGTACGCGAAATTCGCCGTGATCCTCGCCTGGTCGCTGGCCGTTTGCGTGGCCGGCCTGGTGATGGCCGCCGGCTCCGGCGCCGCCATCGGGCTGGGCCTTCCGGGACCGGAGGCTCTCGCGGCCGCGGCCCAGGCGCTGGCCGCGGGTCTGCTGACGGCGCTGCTGGCCTGTCCGCTGGCCGTCGTGGCCAGCATGGCGCGCGGGTACCTGCCCGGCGTGGGCGGGCTGGTGCTGCTGGTCGTCATCACCCAGGTCGTGACGACCTTCGGCGCGGGCGCCTGGTTCCCCTATGCCGCACCCGGGCTCTGGATGGGGATGGGCGGAGCCGCGGCGGCGCACATCAACCCCTGGCAACTCATCCTGTGCATCCCGGTGTCGGTTGTGGGGATGGCGGCCACGGGCCAATGGTGGAAGGCCATGGAGGTCACCGCGGGGTGAGGCGAACGGGAGGCCGGATGCGGGCCGGCATTGGGGCGGGGCCGCATCCGGCGGGCCGGAGCCATCCATTAAGCTTCAAGGGTGGAAGCCAAGGGTGAACTGAGCGTCGTGATCATCGGTGCCGGCCCCCGCGGCACCTCCGTCCTGGAACGGCTCCTGGCCCGCATCGGTGCGCACGGCGCACCCCGGCGGGTGGCCATCCACCTGGTCGACCCGTGCGAGCCCGGCCCGGGCAGCGTGTGGCGCACCGGCCAGTCCCGGCACTACCTGATGAACACCCAGTCGTTCTTCCCCACGCTCGTCCCGGACCGGGGCGTCGACGCGCCGGCGCTCGCCGGCGCCAGCTTCGATGACTGGCGCGACGCCCAGCGGGCGAACCCCTCCCCGCGGCTCTCCGCCGCGGACCGGGACGAACTGGCCACCCTGGCATCCACCGATTTCCCCAGCCGCCCGCTGTACGGGCGCTACCTGCAATGGACCTTCGAGCAGCTGCTCGCGGCCACGCCCGACGCCGTCACGGTCACCGTGCACCCCACCCTCGCCCTGCGGGTGGTGGGCCAGGCACCCGCGGCCGGGTTCGCCGTCGTGCTTGCGGACGGCACCGAACTGGCCGCCGCCGTCGTCGTCCTCGCGCTGGGGCACCTGCCGTCGCGACTCGGTGCCGGGCAGCAGCGGCTCGCCGACGCCGCCGCCGCGAACGGGCTGGCGTACTTCCCGCCGGCCGTGCCGGCCGACGTCGATTGGGCCGCCGTCCCGGCGGGGGAGACCGTGCTGGTGCGCGGCATGGGCCTGAACTTCTTCGACGTGGTCGGGCAGCTGACCGAGGCGCGCGGCGGACGCTTCGAGGCGACCGGGGGGCGCCCGGGGGAGTCGCTGGCGTACGTGCCCTCGGGCCGCGAGCCGTTGATCGTGGCCGCGTCGCGGCGCGGCGCCCCATACCGGGCGAAGGCCACACTGGCCGGCTACTACCCGGCGTCGGTGCGGCTGCGATTCCTCGGCGAGGACGCCGCGGCGGCCATCCGCGAGCGGGGCGGGGCGGCCGGGTTCGACCACGACGTGTGGCCGCTGCTGCACCGGGACGCCGTGTGGGCGTACTACGACACGCTCGCCCGGGTGCGTCCCGAGGCGGTCCGCGACGGCTTCCTGGCCGGGCTCGATGCGGCGTTGCGCCTGGGCGACGCGGACTGGTCGAGGGCCGTGGACGGGCTGGTGGCGGCGGGCATCGACGAAGCCGACCGGTTGGACCTGCCGTCGCTGGCGCGCCCGTTCGCCGGGACGACGTTCGACTCTCGCGCGGGCCTGGACGCGGCCGTGCTGTCCCACCTGTGCGCGGACGCGGCCGGATCGGCCGCCGGCGAGGACGATCCGGTGAAGATGGCCATCGGCGCGCTCAATGCCGGCCGGGCCGTGGTGAAATCCCTCGTGGCGGACGGCGGCATCACCGAGGAGTCCTGGCTGGGCGAGCTGCGCGGCTGGTTCGAGGGCTTCGTCGAGGGCCTGGCCAGCGGGCCGCCGGCGTTGCGGGTGGAGCAGCTGGCCGCGTTGGTGCGTGCCGGCGTCGTCCATTTCGTCGGTCCGGATCCGGTGTTCACCGTCCGGGACGGGCTGTTCAGCGCCGAATCCCCGTGGGTGCGCGACACGCCGTGGACGGCCCGGTGCCTGGTCGAGGCGCTGGCGCCGGCCAACCGCGTGGCGGACGGCGAGTCGGAGCTGCTGCGCCGGCTCTTCGAGGACGGGCTGGCCCGCCCGCGCCTCATGCTGGCCGCCGAGGACGAGGCCGTCGTGACCAGCGGGCTGGACGTGACGACCCCGCCGTACCGGCCGCGGGGCGCGTCCGGGGACCCCGTCGACGGCCTGTACGTGCTGGGCCTGCAGCTGTCGTCGGTCCAGTGGGGGACGGCCATCGCCGCCCAGGCCGGGGCCGAGCATCGCAGCGGGTACCGGACGCTGCTGGACGCGGACGCGATCGCGAAGGACATCCTCGGCTGAGCCCCGCAACTGGTGGACAGTAGATGTCGAAAATCGGCTCGAAACGTGCATCTACTGCCCACCAGTTGCCAGGGCATGCGCGGAAGGTGCGAGATTCGAACTCGCGGTACGGGGTAACCGCACACTGGTTTTCAAGACCAGCTCCATCGGCCGCTCGGACAACCTTCCCTACCCTAGTAGTGTTCCATAGGCGGTACAGTGCGACCAAAGCAGAGGCCGTGACCAGCCACGATGCGGGAGGAAACATGCAGGCGATAGTTCCGACGACGGCGGGCGGCCCGGAGGTCTTGCGGCTCACCGAGGTGCCCGCACCCGTGCCCGGCGCGGGCGAGGTCCTCATCGACGTGGTCGCCGCCGGCATCAACCGGGCGGACGTGCAGCAGCGCCGCGGCGTCTACCCGCCGCCGCCGGGCGCCTCGGACATCATGGGCCTGGAGGTGTCGGGCCGCATCGCCGCGTTCGGGGCGGACGTGACCCGCCCGTTCGCGAAGGGGCAGCCGGTCGTCGCGCTGCTGGCGGGCGGCGGCTACGCCGAGCAGGTTGCCGTCCCGGCGGGGCAGGTGCTGCGGCTGCCCGAGGGCGTGGACATCGTCACGGCCGCGGCACTGCCGGAGGTCGCCGCCACCGTGTATTCGAACCTTTTCATGACGGCCATGCTGCAGCCGGGCGAGACGCTGCTGGTCCATGGCGGCACCGGTGGGATCGGCGTCATGGCCGTGCAGTTGGCGAAGGCGCGCGGCGCCCGGGTCATCGCGACGGCGGGCAGCGCGGAGAAGGTCGCCACGCTGACCGGGTTCCTGGGCGCGGATGTTGCCGTCAACTACCGGGAGCAGGACTTCGTCGAGGCGGTGCGTGAGCAGACGGACGGACGCGGCGCCGACGTGATCCTGGATGTGGTCGGGGCGAAGTACCTGCAGCAGAATGTGGCCGCGCTGGCCATGTACGGCCGGCTCGTCGTCATCGGCCTGCAGGGCGGGACGAAGGCGGAACTGGACCTCGGAGCCCTGGTCTCGAAGCGCGCGGCGATCATCGGCACCACGCTGCGGGCGCGGCCGGTGGCGGAAAAGGCCGCCATCATGGACGGCGTGAGGGACAACGTCTGGCCGCTGGTCGCCGACGGCTCCATCAAGGTGCTCGTCGACAAGACGTTCCCGCTGGCCGAGGCCGCCGCCGCGCACACCTACTTCGATTCCGGCCAGCACATGGGCAAGGTCCTGCTGCTGGCCTGAGTTCCGGGGGTAGGCGTGTCGCGGTGGGCCGGCTCTGCGCGCAGGAGCATGCCTCGGTTCCTTGCGAGTCAGACGGCGGTGTCACCCGGCGCGCCGGACGGTGGCCCCGGCACGCAGCGCTCGCGGGATCTCCGCCTCGGCGTCCACCATGCGCAGCAGGTGGTGCAGCTCGGCCACGGGCGCCTTTGAGGCCAACTCCACCGTGTACTCGATGCCGGTGGACTGCCATGTATCCGGGTCGAACCGGCCGCCGGCTGCGACCCGGACCCCGTCGAGGTCTATCCCCAACGTGGCTGCCTCGCGGTAGAGGTCGTTGAGCACGCACCCGGCCACCGCCAGGTGTAGCAGATGGGCGCCGGTGAAGTCGGCCTGGACGCTCACGCCCCCGGCCGTCCACTGGTGGGGAAAGTCCAGCGTCCCCGGCCCGGGCGGACGGAACGTGCCGGCGCTCGCGGTCACACTGAAGTCCTGGTCCATGGTTGTCTCCGATTCCCCCCTCCCCAGTGTCCCGCCCGGGGCCGGGGGCTGTCCACGGCTCAGTCCTCGGCTCAGTCCTCGGCGAAGTCCAGCCGTGGCGGGGCCTGGCGGAAGCCGCGGGTGCGCAACGCCAGGAACCCGACGCCTATCAGCAGCCAGATTCCGCCGACCAGCAGCGACGAGGGGGCCAGCGAGGTCCACAGCCAGACGGTCAACGCGAAGCCGGCCAGCGGCAGCACCAGGTACTTGAACACGCCGCGGGCCCCGCGCTGCCTTCCGTCGATGTAGTAGTGCTTGGCGACCGAGAGGTTGACCATCGAGAAGGCGGCCAGGGCGCCGAAACTGACCACCGAGGCGGCCGTGGCCAGGTCCACGAACAGGCAGGTCAGGGAGAAGGCCGAGACCACCAATGTGGCGTAGACGGGGGTGGAGAAACGGCGGTGCAGCAGGCCCAGCCGGCGCGGCAGCAGGCCGTCGCGGCCCATGGAGTAGATGATGCGCGTGACGCTGGCCTGGCAGGTCAGGCCCGAGCCGAAGGCGCCGGCGACGTAGACGGCCACGAAGATCGAGGTCAGCACGGTCCCGCCCACGCCGGCCATGAGTTCGACGCCGGCCGCGTCGGGATCGACGAAGGAGGTCCAGTCGGGGTGCGCGACAGCTCCCGCCCAGGCGACGGCGATGAAGATCAACCCGCCGATCAGTGTGGTGAGCATGATCGCGCGGGGGATGTTCCGCTCGGGGTCCTTCGCCTCCTCCGAGAGGGTGGAAATCGCGTCGAAGCCCAGGAACGAGAGCGAGAGCACGGCCGCGCCGGCGAAAATCGGGCCCAGCCCGCCATCGCCGAAGGAGAAGGGTGCCAGCAGGCTGGCCGCATGGGCATTGGTGTACTGGTTGATGACCAGGGCGACGAAGACCACGATCATGATCACGCTGACGGCGACCACGGCGCCGCTGATCCGCCCGATGGACTTGATGCCCAGCACATTGACCAAGAGCACCAGTAGTAGCGACGCCAGCGCGAACACCCATGCCGGCACGGCCGGGAACTGCGTGTGCATGTAGATGCCGATGAGCAGGAAGTTCACCATCGGCAGGAGCAGGTAGTCCAGCATCAGCGCCCAGCCGGTCGCGAAGCCGACATGCCCGCCGAACGTGCTCTGCGTGTAGGCGTAGGCCGAACCCGCCCGGGGGATCACCCGCGACATCCGTGCGTAGCTGAGCGCGGTGAAGAGCATGGTCGCCAGGGCCACTATGTAGGCGGCCGGCAGGTGCCCGCCGGTGATCCCGGTCACCACGCCGTAGGTGGTGAACACGGTGACCGGCGCCATGTAGGTCAGGCCGAAGATGACCAGGGTCGGCAGGGAGAGCACGCGGCGCAGGTTCTGCGGCCGCCCGGCGGTGCTGGGACCGCCATGGCGGGTCGGCGCGGGCGCCGGGGCAACGGGTGGGGTGGAATTCATGGACGTGCCTTTCGAACGGGGAGAAAGGAGCTTGCTGTGGGCGGGTCAGGTGGTGGCGGCCAACAAGGCCGGTTCGGCCGCGTGGGTGCGCCGCCCCTCCAGCCAGGTGCCGAGTACCCGCACATCGGGTAGTGACCGGGCGTCCAGGCCGCGGGGATCGGCACTGAGCCAGACCAGGTCGGCGGCCAGCCCCACGGCGAGCGTGCCGCGGTCGTGGTCGGCGAACGCCTGGGCGGCGACTCCGGCCGTATAGGCATGCAGGGCGTCCGCGACGTCGATCCGTTCAGCGGGAACCCACCCGCCGGACGGCAGCCCGTCCGGCGTGCTGCGCGTGATCGCGGTGGCGAGCCCGTTCAGCGGATGGTGGTGTGTCACGGGCCAGTCACTGCCGAACGAGACCGTGACGCCGGCGCGGATCAGCGTGCCGATGGGGTACTGCTGGTGCGCCCGCAGCTTGCCGAGGCGCGGCAGGGTCAGGTGGTTCATCAGATCGTCCGGCTGCGCCCAGAGCGGTTCGAAATTGGCGATCACGCCCAGGGCCGCGAAACGTTCCAGGTCAGCGGGATTGACCACCTGCAGGTGGGCGATGACCGGCCGGCGGTCGGCCGGGCCGTTGACGGCCTGGACCGCCGCAATCGCATCCAGGGCCAGCCGGACGGCGCGGTCGCCGATGGCGTGCAGGTGCAGTTGGAAGCCCCGGCGGTCCACCTCGATGGCCGCGGCGTTCAGTGACTCGGCGTCCCAGTTGGCCAGGCCGGTGTCGCCCGGGGTGTCGCAGTACGGTTCCAGCATGGCGGCCGTGCCGGACTCGATCACGCCGTCCACGAAGAACTTCACGGTGCGCGCGCCGAGCATCGGCGAATCCAACTCCCGGACCCGCTCGCGCGCCGCGGCGAAGCCGGCGAGCTGGCCGCGCCAGCGCAGCGGGTCGGCGCGGAAGGCCAGGTTCAGGCGGGCGTTGAGCAGGCCCCGCCCGGCGGCCAGCAGGTAGGGGCCCAGGTCCGCGGTCTCCACCCAGGCGTCCTGCACCCACGTCACTCCGGCGGCGGCGAAGCGGGCGGTGGCGCGTCCCAGGGCGGCGGCACGGACGGCGTCGGCGATCGCCGGGGCATGGTCCATCACCAGGTCCACGGCGCCCGGCTCCTGCAGGGTGCCCAGCGGCGAGCCGTCCGCGCGGCGCACGATGCGGCCCAGCGCCGGCTCCGGCGTCGCCGCGGTGATCCCGGCGGCGGCCAGCGCCGCGGAGTTCGCCCAGACCGTGTGGTAGTCCATGGCCCGCAGCACCACCGGGCGGTCCGGGACGACGGCATCCAGCCACGCGGCGTCGAAGAGACCGTCGGCGGCCAGGGTCGAGTCGTAGCTGGCGCCGATGATCCACGCGGCGTCCGGGTGGGCCGCGGCCCACTCGCGCACGCACGCGACAATCGCCTCGACGCTGCGGCAGGCGCGCACCTGGGGGCCGTCATCCTCCAGTCCGCCGAAGAGCGGGTGGGCGTGGCCGTCGCCGAACGCCGGGCCGAGGTGTCCGCCGCCCAGGTCGACCAGCTGGTCGGCCGCGGGGCAGAGTGCATGGGCGTCGTCGCCCAGGGCGATGATGCGTCCGTCGCGCACGGCGAGGGCCGAGGTGACGCCGGCGGGGGCGGCGGCGTGGGTGCCCGAGTGAAAGACTGTCAGGGTCAAAGCGATCTCCAGAAGTAATTTAATGTCATTAAATAATCTGGTGACTACTATAGGGGTGACCCGGGTCACAGGCAAGAGGGGGAGTCGATGGATGTTGCACCGAAACGCCGGGCGGGCCGGCCTCGTCGCGCCGTGCTGGACCGCGATCGGATCCTCGGCGTCGCCCTTGACCTGCTCAACTCCGTCGGGCCCCAGCGCTTCACGATGTCGGCCTTGGCGGCCGAGCTCGGCGTCCAGACGCCGGCCCTCTACCACTATGTCGGCGGGAAGGCGGAGCTGCTCGCCGGCATGCGCGAGGTGATCAGTGACCGGATCGACGCGACCTCGTTCGCCGAGAAGGCGTGGGATGAGGCCGTCGTCGATTGGGCCCGGTCGTACCGGCTGGCCTTTGCCGCTCACCCCAACGCGATCGCGATCTTCGCCACGGAACCCATCGCGGGCGCGCACCGCACGTTGGCGATGTACGAACAGGTCATGCGGGGTTTCCTGGCCGCCGGCTGGGCCGAATCCGAGGTGCTCAACCACGTGGTGGTGCTGGAGTCCTTCATCCTGGGCTCCGCGCTGGACGCGGTGGCCCCACCCACGATGTTCGATCCCGCCGACGACGCCCCGGATACTCCGGCCCTGGCCCGCGTCTACGACCGCCGGGAGGCCGGCGGGCGGGACCCGGCGGACGCGGCGTTTGAGCTGGGGCTGTCCGTGCTCGTGGCCGGACTGAAAGCGTCCCGCTAGGCACGCCACTCCCGGCATTCTTGCGCGGTGCATACCGGGTAGCTATAGTGAGCATACGCGGTATGTATACCGTTGTCGCGGCCGGCCAAATTGGGGGCGGCCGTGCCGAACGCGGAGGCGCGCATGTCGATCAGGCATTCATTGCTGGCCCTGTTGCAGGGCGAGCCCCGGTACGGGTACCAGCTGCGGGGCGAGTTCGAGGACCGGACCGGGGCGACCTGGCCGTTGAACATCGGCCAGGTGTACACCACCCTGGACCGCCTGGAGCGGGACGGCATGGTGCAAAAGGACGGGGACGACGGCGAGGGCCACGTGATCTACAGCATCACCGAGGCGGGGCGTGCGGAGGTGATGGGCTGGTTCGCCAAGCCCGTCGCGCAGGCGAACCCGCCCCGGAACGAGCTGGCCATCAAGCTGGCCCTGGCCCTCACGATCGACGGCGTGGACGTGGCCGGGGTGATCCAGGCCCAGCGCAAGGCCTCGATGCGGTCGCTGCAGGACTACACCCGCTCGCGCCGGGAGGCCGCGAGGTCCGACGACGCCGCCTGGCTGCTGGTCCTCGATTCACTCATCTTCGCCACCGAGGCGGAACTGCGCTGGCTGGACCACTGCGAGGGGTGGATGGCCACGCACGCCAAAGGCGCCAAAAGCGGTGCCGATTCAAAAGGTTTGACACACACCAACACGGAAACATCTGTCGAGACAATGGGGGCGGCAACGCGATGAGTAACGAGATCCTGCAATTGGAAGGTGTCAGCCGCACGTATGGCGAGGGCGCCACGGCCGTGGCCGCGCTGCGCAATGTGAACCTGGCCGTCAGTGCCGGCGAGTTCGTCGCC
This sequence comes from Specibacter cremeus, assembly GCF_003946885.1. Lineage (GTDB taxonomy): Bacteria > Actinomycetota > Actinomycetes > Actinomycetales > Micrococcaceae > Specibacter > Specibacter cremeus. The sequence goes on from NZ_RWKQ01000060.1 coordinate 20,658, forward strand.
GTCATGGGACCGTCGGGTTCCGGCAAGTCGTCCCTGCTCACGCTGTCCGGCGGCCTGGACAAGGCCACCGGCGGCGAGGTGTACGTGGAGGGCACGCCGCTGGGCGGGCTGAGCATCAATGAACTGGCCAGGTTGCGCCGCCGGGCCGTCGGCTACGTGTTCCAGGATTTCAACCTGGTGCCCACGCTGACCGCGGCGGAGAACGTGGCGCTGCCGCGCGAGCTGGACGGCATTCCGGCGCGCAAGGCCCGCCGGCAGGCCAAGGACGCACTGCGCCTGGTCGGCATCCCCGAGCTGGCGGACCGGTTCATGGACCAGATGTCCGGCGGCCAACAGCAGCGCGTGGCGATCGCCCGCGCCATCGTCGGCGAGCGCCGCCTGATCCTGGCCGACGAACCGACCGGCGCGCTCGACTCGACGACCGGCGACGGCATCCTGGAGGTGCTGCGCGGTCGCGCGGAGGCGGGCGCCGCCGTCGTGCTGGTCACGCATGAGGCCAGGCATGCCGGCTGGGCCGACAGGGTCGTGTTCCTGAAGGACGGGCGCATCGTCGACGAGGCCGCCGCCCAGCATGACCCGTCCGTGCTGCTGACCGGTTCGGCGCACTGAGATGGCGCTCGACCTGACCCCCGTTCCCGGGGGCCGGCGGCACAGGCGCGCCCTGGCCTTGAAGATGGCCTGGCGGGACATCCGCCGGCACAAGGGCCGGTCCGTGCTGATCATGACCCTTATCATGCTGCCGGTCGCGGGGCTGTCGGCCGCCGCGACGGCCGGGCAAAGCATGCTGGCCACGCCGCAGGAGACCGTGCTGCACCAGCTCGGCCAGACGCAGGGCCGGCTCAGCAACTTCGGGGCTGTCAATGCCAAGACCGTGCAGGCCGTAAAGGGGGACTTGGGCTATCCCTATAGCATGGGCGACCAGGACAAGAACTTTGTCGCCGCACACCCGGCCGACGTCGTCCCGGCCGGCTACCGGGCCATCACGTCGCAGGCATTGCAGCTCACCAGCCCGGTGGGCAACGCCCAGGTGCCGCTGCAGGGATCCGTGACGGATGTCCTGGACCCGGCCTTCGAGGGGAAATACCGGCTGCTGGACGGGGCGGCGCCCACCGCGGCAACCCAGGCGCTGGGCACGCCCGGCCTGTTCACCCGCTTCGGTTTGGCTCTGGGAGACACGCTGACGACGTCGGCCGGCACCTTTGAAATGGTCGGCAAGGTTCGTGACGCCGGGCTCTCGGACGGCAACACCATCCTGTACCTGGAAAAGTCGCAGGTGTCGGCCTCGCTGGCCGGTGACATGGACACGGGCACCGTCTACCTGGTGGGGGACAAGCCCATCACATGGACGCAGGCGAAGGAATTCAATGCGAAGGGCGTGCAGGTCACGTCCCGCAGCCTGCTGCTGAATCCGCCGCCCAGGGCCGAGGTGGGGGCGCAGGACAACGGTTCCCTGGGTGACTACCGCCGCCAAACCATGCTGTCCTACGCGCTGGTCGGGGCGCTTGTCGGCGTCCTGGCCCTGCTGGAGGTGGGGCTCCTGGCCGGCGCCGCGTTCGCCGTCGGCGCCCGCAAACAACAACGGGACCTGGCGCTGCTGGCGGCCTCCGGGGCCGAAGGCGGCACCATCCGCTCGGTGGTGACGGCCAGCGGCGTGTGGCTGGGGTTTGCCGGCGGCGTCGCCGGGGCCCTTCTTGGCACCGTGGCGGCGACCGTCGCCGTGCTGGTGGTCCGCTCCGGCGGGCACACGGTGTTCTCCGGGCTGCACGTCCAGTGGCCGGCCGTGGTGTTGCTCGTTGCCGTGGGGCTGGCCGCCGGCTGGTTGGCGGCCGTGGTCCCGGCCCGCGCCGTGGCCAGGCAGGCGACCATCGCTGCCTTGAAGTCCGGGCGGAGCGTGGCCGCTCCCTCAAAGTGGACCACACGCATTGGGCTGGGATTGCTGCTTCTGGCCGCCCTGGTCATGGCGGCCGGCGGCGCCGTCGCCCTGGCCACCCGCGGCACGGACGCGTTCAACCAGTGGATGCCCCTGGTTGGCGGGCTGATCATCGGCGGGGCGGTGCTGCTGGTGGTGGGGCTGATCTTCCTCACCGGCCGCATCATTGCCGTCCTGACCGCCAGGACGTCGTGGCTGCCGGTGCCGTTGCGGCTGGCCGCCAGGGACGCGGCACGCAATCGCGGCCGCACCGTGCCGGCGGTCGCCTCGGTGCTGGCCGCCGCCATGCTGGCCGGGGCGCTCATGGTGGGCTCGGCGAGCATCAACCAGCAGTCCAGCGACGACTATCAATGGTCGTACAACCTCAACCAGACGGCGCTGCCCCTGCAATATGTCGAGTATCCGCCGCAAACCCAAGCCGGGCCCGGGGCGGTCGCGATGAAAGACCCGAAGCGGGTCACCGTGGATCCGGTCCTGGCGATCAAGACGCTGACCCAGGAATTGGGCACCGGCACGCAGACCATGGTGTTGCGTGGCGTGCAGCGGGCCAATGACTGCTATGTGGGGTACGAGAACACCGCCCCGGCGAAGATGCCGCCCTGCATCGACTGGGTCTTGCGGGAACCTGCGCAGAACCGTTGCGAACTGGCGGCGGACTCCAGGCCGGTGGATCTGGGCGATTGGCGGTGCAAGGGCTCCATGAGCAACACCCACTACGGCGGCGGGCTTCCGCCCATCGTGGCCGGCGGTGAGGCCGAATTGACCGCCCTTCTGGGACATGCGCCCAGCCCGGCGGCGCTGGCAACACTGAATTCCGGCGGCATGGTGGTGACCAACCGGGTCTATCTGGCGGACGACAACACGGCCACCGTGATGAGTTACGACTCGCACGACGAAGCCAATTACAGCAGCATGACGCCCCAGCAGGGAGGAATCAGGTACTCCCGCCCGACGTATAAGGCCGTCAGCACGCACACGCTGGCCGCCACGGTGGACGCCCCGGACAAGGCGCTGGGGTTCTACGGTGTCGTGTCGCCGGAAACGGCCGCTACGCTGAAACTGCCGGTGGCGGACAGGTACTTGTTGGTCAACACGTCCGGACCGCTCTCGGCGGCGGAGAAGGACAGGGTCACCGCGGCCCTGGCGCAACACTTCGGGGGGTACGGCTACGTCAGCCCGGAGCAGGGCCCCAGCACTCCCATCGGGCTCATCCTGTGGCTCACCGTGGTGGGCGGCGCGCTCATCACGCTCAGCGCGGCCGGCATCACGGCAGGGCTGGCGCTCGCGGACGGCCGCGGCGACCACGCCACACTGGCCAGCGTCGGGGCCGACCCACGGCTGCGCAAGGCCCTCTCCGGAGCGCAGACACTCATGACGGCCCTGCTCGGCACCGTGCTGGGCCTGTTCGCCGGAGCCGTGCCCGTCGTCGTCGTTCTTTCGCTGCAGCGCGGCATGCCGATCGTGTTGCCGTGGCTGCAGCTGGGTGCGCTGCTGATCCTGGTGCCGCTGGTCGGCGCCGCGGCGGCCTGGCTGCTGACCCGGGCGCGGCTGCCGATGACCCGGCGGCAGACGCTGGCCTGAGAACGTGTTGGGAAAGTGGTCGGTGTTTCCCGGTGACTGCGGCGGACAGTGGGTCCAGCATTGAAGGATGAAGGGCTATTCAGCACCGCGACCCTATCCTTCGGACCTGACCGATGAGCAGTGGGCGCTGATCGCGCCGATGGTGCCGGTGAAGACCGGCGGCCGGCCCGCGGTCCATCCGCGCCGGCGGATCGAAAGAGGCGATCCTGTACGTGACCCGCACCGGGTGCGCGTGGCGGATGATGCCGCACGACTTCCCGCCCTGGGACACCGTGTACTGGTATTTCCAGCGGTGGGCAGCCGA
>NZ_RWKQ01000061.1:0-189 GCF_003946885.1 Specibacter cremeus
CTCAGGCCGGCTACCCGTCGTCGCCTTGGTGGGCCATTACCCCACCAACCAGCTGATAGGCCGCGAGTCCATCCCCCACCATTGAAAACTTTCCACCCCCAGGCCATGCGGCCGGGGGTCGTATCCGGTATTAGACCCAGTTTCCCGGGCTTATCCCAGAGTCGGGGGCAGGTTACTCACGTGTTACTC
>NZ_RWKQ01000061.1:297-23864 GCF_003946885.1 Specibacter cremeus
AACCAGGGGACCACCGGCACCGGAGCAACCACACAAACCTACCGCACGAACTTATTGAATGTCAATTCGGGATTTCCCGCATGTTCATCAGACTTTGCGTCTGCGAACACGCCCAATAACCGTAAATCCGGTTGGTTGGTAGGTCTTCCCGAGTGGACGTCCGGATCGGAATCCGTTCGTTCGGCGGGATACAACTCTAGCACCGTTCCGGCGGGAATGCCACCCGCGGGTCGGCGCCCCACCGGACCGAGCCGTCACGGCGTGCTCGGGCGCAGATAGACGGCTCCGAGCGGTGGGACGCGAAGGCGGGCGGACGCCGGTTGGCCGTCCCACGGCTCCGCCGCGGCCGTGATCGCGGTGCTGCCCACGCCGGAGCCGCCAAACTCGGCGGAATCGGTGTTCAGCACCTCGGCCCAGGGCCCGGCAAAGGGCAATCCGACCTGGTAGTCCTCGTGCGGGTTGCCGGCGAAGTTCACCACGCACACGAGCGGGTTGCCGTCCGGGTCGCGACGGATGAATGACAGTACATTGGCCTCCGTGTCGCCGCCGTTGACCCAGGCGAAGCCCTCCGCGACATTGTCCAAGGAGCTGAGTGCCGGCGTCGTGCGGTACACCGCGTTCAACTCCTTGACCAGCCGCTGCAGGCCACGGTGCGCGGGTAGCTCGGCGAGCCACCAGTCCAGCCCGTGCTGCTCGCTCCATTCCGCTTCCTGGCCGAACTCGGTGCCCATGAAGATCAGCTGCTTGCCCGGGTGCGCCCACTGGAACGCCAGGTAGGCGCGCAGGTTTGCCAGCTGCTGCCACCTGTCCCCGGGCATCTTGCCCAGCATCGACCCCTTCCCGTGCACCACCTCGTCATGGCTGATGGGCAGCAGGAAGTTCTCGGTGAACGCGTAGACCATCGAGAACGTGATCTGGTTGTGGTGCCAGCTGCGGTTCACCGGGTCCTCGGCCATGTACGTGAGCGAGTCGTGCATCCAGCCCATGTTCCACTTGAGGCCGAAGCCGAGCCCGCCGGCGCTGGTGGGCGCCGTGACGCCCGGGAACGCCGTGGATTCCTCGGCGATCGTCACGACGCCGGGGTAGCGGCGGTACGCCGTCGCATTCACCTCCTGCAGGAACGAGATCGCCTCGAGGTTTTCCCGCCCGCCGTGCCTGTTCGGGCTCCACTGGCCATCCTCCCGTGAGTAGTCCAGATACAGCATGGACGCCACGGCATCCACCCGCAGCCCGTCGATGTGGAACTCCTCGAGCCAGTACAGCGCGTTGGCCACGAGGAAGTTGCGCACCTCGTTCCGGCCGAAGTCGAAGATCAGCGTCCCCCAGTCAGGGTGCTCGCCCAGCCGCGGGTCGGCGTGTTCGTAGACGGGTTCGCCGGTGAATCGGGCCAGCGCCCATTCGTCCTTCGGGAAGTGCGCCGGCACCCAGTCCATGATGACGCCGATGCCGGCCTGGTGCAGTGCGTCGACAAGGAACCGGAACTCATCCGGGTGCCCGAAGCGCGACGTCGGCGCATAGTAGGACGTGACCTGGTAGCCCCACGATCCACCGAATGGATGTTCGGCCACAGGCATGAGCTCGACGTGCGTGAAGCCGAGCCATTGGACGTAGTCGACCAATTCCGTGGCCAGCTCCCGGTAGCCGAGCCCCAGCCGCCACGAGCCGAGGTGCACCTCGTACACGCTCATGGGCGCGTTGTGCGGATCGGTCGCGGCCCGCCGGCGCATCCAGTCCCCGTCGCCGAACTTGTAGGTCGAATCGACCACCACGGAGGCTGTCAGGGGCGGCACCTCGGTGCCGAACGCGAGGGGGTCGGCCTTCTCCACCCATTGCCCGCCCCGGCCCAGGATCTTGAACTTGTACCGCGCCCCGACGCCGATGTCCGGGATGAACAGCTCCCACACGCCGCTGGTGCCCATGCTGCGCATGGCATGCTGGCGCCCGTCCCAGGAATTGAAGTCGCCGATCACCTGGACGGCCCGCACGGCCGGGGCCCACACGGCGAAGCTGACCCCGGTGACCTCCCCCATGACGGTGTGGTAACGCTGGGTGTGGGCGCCGAGCACGTTCCACAGTTTCTCGTGCCGCCCCTCGTTCATCAGGTGCAGGTCCAGCTCCCCGACCGTCGGCAGGTACCGGTACGGGCAGTCGACCCGGCTGGTGCCGCTGGCATAGGTCACGTCCAGCCGGTAGTCCGGCACACGGCCGGGCACCCCGGGGGCGAGCACGGCCGTCCAGATGCCGCCGTATTCGTGCGTCATGGGCACACTGCCGTCGTCGGTGACGACGGCGACGGACTGCGCAAGGTGCCGCAATGTGCGGATGGTGACCTGGCCGTCGTCGTTCAGGTGGGCGCCCAGCACCGAATGCGGCGCATAGTAGGCACCCTCCGCTACGGCGGCCAGCACGCCCGCCTCGACCGTCATCGGCTTTCCCTGCGCCATGTCAACACCACTTTCCTTCGGTTCCAAGTATTTCCCGCACGGCCCGCACCGGAACCCAGATCCAGTCGGGCCGGTTCCGCAACTCGTAGACGACCTCGTACAACGCCTTGTCCAGCCACAGCGCCTCGAACAGCGCCGACCGTGTGTCGACCGTGCCGGGGCGGGTCAGCCCGTACCCTGCCAGGAACGCCGCCGACGCCCGACGCGCCCACGTCACCGTGCTGCCGGTGCCGTCGTCGGACTGCGCGGCCGCATAGTCGAAGGAGCGCAGCATGCCAACGACGTCGCGCAGCGGCAGGTCCGGCAGTCCGCGTTCGGCCAGCGGTCGCAGCGGCTCGCCCTCGAAGTCGAGCACATACCAGCGCCCGCCACCGCCGGCCTGCAGTGCCTGGCCCAGGTGCAGGTCCCCGTGGATGCGCTGGCAGTCCGGCAGGTCGGTTATTTGGCGCAGTCGCGCTTTTACGCCCTCCAGGGCGTCGTCATAGGGTCCGACGGCGGTGCGCGCCGCCGCCCACGCCCAGTCGAGCCGGTCGATGATCGCCTCGACGAGGCCACCGGGACCCGCGGCGTCCGCGGGGCTGGGCCCCAGCGATGCGAGCAGATCCGCGTGCACGCTGCCCACGGCGGCGCCGAGCGCCCGCGCCTCGGCCTGGAAGTCCGTACCCGCGCGGGCGGCGGTCAGCGCCAGCTCCCACCCGTCACGCCCACCGGCCACGAAGGAATGGACCACCCCGAGCGTGGACAGGCCCGCGGCCATCCGAAACTGCACGGCCCCATGCAGGGTTGGCACATGCGGATTGTCGAGAGCGGCCAGCGCCCGGCCGGCCTCGACCTCCGGGTGGCGGCCGGGCTGCAGCACCCGGTAGAACTTCAGCATCAGCTGCCCCGCGCCATCCCGGACCACGACGGACGTGTTCGACTGCTCACCGGCCACCACGCGGACGGCGCCGAGCTCCCCGCCGGGCCGTCCCGGGTGCGCGCGGCGCAGCCGGTCGCTGCACCACGCGACGAGGGGCGCGGGATCCGTCCCGGCCGATTCGGCCATCCCGGCCACACCGGACACCAGGTCCAGCCAGGCGGCCACGAAGTCCCGGTCATGGGTGCCGTCGTAGATCCACGCGGCATCCGCCCGGCCGATCAGCGCACCCGGGTCCGCGCCGAGACTGCCGGCCCGCACACTCACCGGCACCTGCAGCGTGACGGGTGTGCCGGCGTCGTCAATCTCCACGAACGCCACGCGCAAGGCGACATCGGCGCGGCCCCGGGCCAGCTCGAATCCGCCGGTGATCCGCGCACCGGCCCCGCCGCCCTTGGCCGGGTACCAGCGCCGCTGCGGCAGCCAGGCGGCCAGCAGGCGTTCGAGCACGGGGTCGGCGATCATCAGTAGCCCTGGTCCGACCCGCCCACGACGGGCATGGCCTGTGTCTCGGTTGACGCGCTGGAGCGCACGCGCAGCCAAAAGAAGTCGTAGCTGCCCAGGGTCAGGGTCAGCATGCCGTCGTCGCCGATGGACGGGAACACGCTGCCGCCGAAGATGTCGCGCAGGCCGCGGCCGGCCAGTTCGGGGATGGCCAGCGTCGCGGCGACCGGATGCTGGGACAGGTTGAACACGCACAGGATCGTCTCCGGCGTGGCGTCCTCCGGGTTGCCGACCGGGAGCACGCGCAGGAACGCCAGGACGGCGTCGCTGGAGGACTCAAGCTGCTCATACCGCCCCAGCCCGAACGCCGGGTGGGCCTTGCGCACGGCCAGGACCCGGCGGTTCCAGTGCAGCAGCGAGCTGGCGTGCGCCATCTGCGCCTCGACGTTGACGTGGTTGTAGTGGTAGACGAGCGACTGCACGACCGGCAGGTACAGCTTGCCGGGGTCGACGGCCGAGAACCCGGCGTTGCGGTCCGGGTTCCACTGCATGGGGGTGCGGGAGGCGTCGCGATCATCCAGCCAGATGTTGTCACCCATGCCGATCTCGTCCCCGTAGTACAGGAACGGGCTGCCGGGCAGCGCCAACAGCAGGGCGTTGATCAGCTCGATCTCCGCCCGGGAGTTGTCCAGCAGCGGGGCCAGCCGGCGCCGGATGCCGATGTTGGCGCGCATGCGCGAATCGGGCGCGTACCAGCCGAGCATGGCCTCGCGCTCCTCCGGGGAGACCATCTCCAGGGTCAGCTCGTCATGGTTGCGCAGGAATGTGCCCCACTGCCCGCCCCGGGGCAGGTCGGGGGTGTCCCGCATGGTCTCGATGATGGGTGCGGCCTTCTGGTCCCGCAACGCGTAGTACAGCCGCGGCATGATGGGGAAGTGGAACGCCATATGGCATTCGGGCGTCTCCTCGGTGCCGAAGTAGGCCACCACGTCGTTGGGCATCTGGTTGGCCTCGGCGATGATGATGCGGCCCGGGTACTCGCGGTCCACCATGGCGCGCAGGTCCTGCAGGAACCGGTGCGTGGCCGGCAGGTTCTCGCAGTTCGTGCCCTCTTCCTCGAACAGGTAGGGGACCGCGTCGGCGCGGAACCCGTCGATGCCCTGGTCCAGCCAGAACCGCACCACGTCGAAGACGGCGTCGATGACCGCGGGGTTCTCGAAGTTAAGGTCCGGCTGGTGGGAGAAGAACCGGTGCCAGAAGAACTGGCGGCGGACGGCGTCGAACGTCCAGTTCGACTGCTCGGTGTCGACGAAGATGATGCGCGCATCCGGGTACAACTGGTCCGTGTCGCTCCACACGTAGAAGTCGCCGAACGGGCCCTCCGGGTCCTCGCGGGCGGCAATGAACCACGGATGCTGGTCCGAGGTGTGGTTCATTGGCACGTCGATGATCACCCGCACCCCGCGCGCATGCGCCTCGGCGACGAGGTTCTTGAAATCCTTGATCGTGCCGTAGTCGGCCAGGACCGAATAGTAGTCGCGGATGTCGTAGCCGCCGTCGCGCAGCGGGGAGTCGAAGAACGGCGGCAGCCACAGGCAGTCCACGCCCAGCCACTGCAGGTAGTCGAGGCGCGCGATCAGCCCGGAGAAGTCGCCCGAACCGTCACCGTTGGCGTCCGCGAAGCTTTGCACGAGGACCTCGTAGAAGACCGCCTTCCGGTACCAGTGCGGGTCGTACTGCAGACCCGGCGCCTCCAGGTGGAACTGCGGGGCGCTGCTGGCTGGCAGGTAGGCCAAGTCATCTCCTCACATGCAGGATGTGGGCCGGCTCCAGGCGTGCGTCGAGCCGGAAGTAGTTGCTCTTGCCCCAGTTCCAGCTGGCGCCGGTGAGCAGGTCGTCGACGACGAACGTGCCATCCGGTGCCAGCGCGTCCAGGTCTAGCGCGTCCAGGTCGAGCGTGACCCGTCCTTCCCGGGCGCTGTGCGGGTCGACGTTGACGACCACGATGATGGTGTCCTTCACGGCCGGTCGCCCGTCCGTGGCGGGGATGACCTTGTGCTTGCTGTACACGAGCGTGGCCGGGTCGGAGCTCTCATGCAGCGACAGGTTCTGCAGGTCCAGCAGGGCCGGGTGGGCCCGCCGGATCGCGTTGAGCCGAGTCAGGTACGGCGCGAGCGACTTTCCGTCCGCCTCGGCCGCGGCGAAGTCCCGCGGCCGGTATTCGTATTTCTCGTTGTCGAGGTATTCTTCGGCGCCCGGCCGGGCCACATGTTCAAACAATTCATAGCCGGCATAAACGCCCCACAGCGGGCTGGACGTGGCGGCGAGAATTGCGCGAATCTTGAATGCGGCCGGACCTCCGTATTGCAGGTATTCGGTCAGGATATCCGGGGTATTGACAAAGAAATTGGGCCGAAAATAGCCGGCCGACACGTGGCTGACGTGGTGCAGGTATTCCGCCAATTCGTCCTTCGTGTTTCGCCATGTGAAATAGCTGTACGACTGCTGGAAGCCGGCCCGTCCCAGCGCCGCCATCATGGCCGGCCGGGTGAACGCCTCGGCCAGGAACACCACGTCGGGATGCTCGGCGTTGACCGTGCCGATCAGCCATTCCCAGAACCAGACGGGTTTCGTGTGCGGGTTGTCCACGCGGAAGATGCGCACACCATGGTCGATCCACAGGCGCACGATGCGCAGGATCTCCCGGGACAGGCCCTCCGGGTCGTTGTCGAAGTTCAGCGGGTAGATGTCCTGGTACTTCTTCGGCGGGTTCTCCGCATACGCGATCGTCCCGTCCACCCGGGTGGTGAACCATTCCGGGTGCGTCACGGCCCATGGATGGTCCGGCGCGCACTGCAGCGCCAGGTCCAGCGCCACCTCCAGGCCGCAGTCCCGGGCACGCTCCACGAACGTGTCGAAATCGGCGAACGTGCCCAGATCCGGGTGGATGGTGTCATGGCCTCCCGCGGCGGAGCCGATGGCCCACGGCGAGCCCGGGTCACCCGGTCCAGCCACGAGCGAATTGTTCGGACCCTTCCGGTGGACCGTGCCAATCGGGTGGATCGGCGGAAGGTACGCGACGTCAAAGCCCATGGCGGCGACCGCCGGGAGGCGACGGGCCGCCGTCGTGAACGTGCCGCTGGTCCAGGCGCCGGTGTCCGGGTCGCGCACGGCCCCCTCGGAGCGCGGGAAGAACTCGTACCAGGCGCCGCGCCCGGCCGCGTCGCGTTCGACGAGAATGGGGTACGGAACGCTGCGCGTCACCAGGGAGCGCAGCGGATGACGGACGACGGCGGCCCGTACCGCCGCGTTGCTCCCCGCGGCCAGGCGGTCCGTCGCGTTGAGACTGGTGTCGGCCAGGGACTTGGCGGCCGCCTTGAAGGTCTTCGCGTCGACGGCCGCTGCCGTGTTCTTCGCGGCCGCGGACAGCAGCGCGGCGCCCTCGGCGAACATGACCTCGACGTCGACGCCGGCGGAGATCTTGATGGCGGCGTTGTGGTGCCAGGTCTCGTAATCGTCGGTCCAGCCCTCGATGACGAAACTCCAGCGGCCCTCGGCCGTGGGCGTGACCGTGCCGCCCCACCGGTCGTTGCCGCTGCCGAGGCTGCGCAGGCGGGTGCGTGCCGCCTCGTCCCCCGCCGGGTCGTACAGCACGGCGGTGACGCCGAGGACGTCGTGGCCGTCGCGGAACACGGTGGCGGCCACCCGGATCTCGCCGTTGGGCACGCCCTTGGCCGGGAACCGTCCGCCCTCGATCACGGGTTGGACGTCGGTGATCGGAATGCGGCCGAACCGCAGTGCGTCGAGCCGGAACGGGGCCGTGGCGGTGCCCGCGGCGACCGGGCCGCGCCCGTGTGACTTGCTCAAGGTACTCACGATCTAGACGTTAGCGACAATGCCCGCCGATTGCTAAGACGTGCGGGAAAAACGTGCCCCGGCGCCCTGATCGTTACCCCCGGTGCGTAATGTTTCCCGGTGTGATTCGCCGGACACCACTTCGCCATCCTTGTGCGCTAGGGTGACCGGCATGAAGGCCATTCGCAGATTTACCGTCCACACCGTGCTCCCGCCGCAAATCGCCGCATTGTCGCGCCTGGCCACCAACCTGCGCTGGTCGTGGCACCTGCCCACGCGCCGCCTGTTCGAGTCCCTGGCACCGGAGCTGTGGGAGGAGGCGCGGCAGGATCCGCTGGCCATGCTGGGCCTGGTCCCGCGCGAGCGGCTGCAGGAACTGGCCGCGGACGCGGAGGTCGTGGCAGCCGTGGCGGCGGCGGACGCCAGCCTGACCGAATACCTCGACGAGCCGCGCTGGTATCAGACACTCGACGAGGGCGCGCCGCGCGCCATCGCCTACTTCTCCCCCGAGTTCGGCATCACCGAGGTCCTGCCGCAGTACTCGGGCGGCCTGGGCATCCTCGCCGGCGACCACCTGAAGGCCGCCTCGGACCTGGGCGTGCCACTGGTCGGCGTGGGTCTGCTCTACCAGGCCGGCTACTTCAAGCAGGCGCTGTCCGCCGACGCGTGGCAGCAGGAGACCTATCCGCTGCTGGACCCGGCTTCGTTGCCGCTGACGCTGCTGCGCGAGGCCGACGGCACGCCGGCGCGGATCGTGCTGCCGCTGCCCGAGGGTCGGGCGCTGCGCGCACAGATCTGGCGGGCCGACGTCGGACGGGTGCCACTGCTGCTGCTCGACTCCAATGTGGCCGGCAACGACGAGGCCGCCCGTTCCGTCACCGACCGGCTGTACGGCGGCGGCGGCGACCACCGGCTGGCCCAGGAACTGCTGCTGGGCATGGGCGGGGTGAAGGCGCTGCGCGTGCACGCCCGCCTCACCGGGACGCCGGCCCCCGAGGTGTTCCACACGAACGAGGGCCACGCCGGATTCCTCGGCATAGAGCGCATCCGCGAGCTCATGGACCCGGAAATCACCTCGCACCCGCTGTCCTGGGATGAGGCGCTGGCCGCCGGCCGCTCCTCCACCGTGTTCACGACCCACACGCCCGTGCCGGCCGGCATCGACAGGTTCCCGGCCAGCATGGTGGAACATTTCTTCTCCGCCGGGCTGGCCCCGGGCGTGCCGTTGCCCCGGATCCTGGAGCTCGGCCAGGAAAACTACGACGGCGGCGACCCCTCCATGTTCAACATGGCCGTCATGGGGCTGCGCCTGGCCCAGCGGGCCAACGGGGTGGCCAAACTCCACGGGGTCGTGTCGCGGTCCATGTTCGCCGGGCTGTGGCCCGGCTTCGACCACGACGACGTGCCGATCTCCTCCGTCACGAACGGCGTGCACGTGCCGACGTGGGTCGACCCGCACCTGGCCGAGCTGGCCAGGGAGAAGTTCGGCGCCGAGGTGCTCGACGGCCCCAACTGGTCCAAGGTGTACGACGTCAGCGACGCCGAGGTGTGGGACCTGCGCCGGCGGCTGCGCTCGGCACTCGTGACGGATGCCCGCCGTCGTCTGCGTTCCGCGTGGAAGAAGCGCGGCGCCGCCGACGCCCAATTGACATGGACCGACTCGGCCCTGGACCCGGACGTGCTGACGATCGGCTTTGCCCGCCGCGTGCCCACGTACAAGCGCCTGACGCTCATGCTGCGCGACCCGGCCCGGCTCAAGGCGCTGCTGCTGCACCCGGAACACCCGATCCAGCTCGTCATTGCGGGCAAATCGCACCCGGCCGACGACGCGGGCAAGAAGATGATCCAGGACTTGGTGCATTTCACCGACGACCCGGAGGTCCGGCACCGGATCGTGTTCCTGCCCAACTACGACATCGCCATGGCCCGCACGCTGTTTCCGGGCTGCGACGTGTGGCTGAACAACCCGCTGCGCCCGCTGGAGGCGTGCGGCACGTCCGGGATGAAGGCGGCCATCAACGGGTCGCTGAACCTGTCCGTCATGGACGGCTGGTGGGACGAAATGTACGACGGCGAGAACGGCTGGGCGATACCGAGCGCCAACGACGGCACCGGCGACGCGGAACGTGACGACATCGAGTCGGCTGCCCTGTACGAGCTGCTGGAAAACCAGGTCGCACCACGCTTCTACGGGGACACCGTCACGGAGGCCGCCGGTGCGGCCGGGGCGTCGCAGGCCACCGGCACCGCACTCCCGGCACACTGGATCGCCATGATCAAGCACACATTGGCCCACCTGGGCCCGCAGGTGTCCGCCGAACGCATGGTCAAGGACTACGTGCTCACGTTGTACCAGCCGGCCGCCGATGCCGGCCGGACGGCGGCGGACAACGATTTCGCCCAGGCGCGCGAACTGGCCCGCTGGATCGCCAATGTCAGATCACGGTGGGGCGGGGTCGGCGTAGAACACGTCGAGTCGCATGGGCTGTCCGACGAACCGCAGATCGGCGACACGCTGCAGGTGCGCGCGTCGGTCCAGTTGGCCGGGCTGCGCCCGGAGGACGTCACCATCGAGGTGGAGTACGGCAGCACCGACGACACGGACGACCTGAGCGACATCCGCACGCTGCCACTCGCGCAGGTCGAGGACCTGGGCCTGGGCCGCTTCCAATTCGCGGCGGATCTGCTCATCGACAGGTCCGGCAGCTTCGGCTACGGCGTCAGGGTCCTGCCGCGGCACCCGGCGCTGGCCGGCCCGGCCGAGCTGGGGCTCATCGCGACGACCTGACGGCCCTGGCCGGTGATTGAGCGTGTCGGTGATTGAGCCTGTCGAAATCGGGTCTCGACAAGCTCGACCACCGGTGATTGAGCGTGTCGGTGATTGAGCCTGTCGAAATCACCACCAGGTCTCGACAAGCTCGACCACCGGTGATTGAGCTTGTCGAAATCGGGGTCTCGACAAGCTCGACCACCGTGGGCCCAAGCTCGACCACCGGTGGCCCGGGCTCGACCACCGACGGATCAGGCGGATTCGACCCGGAAGATCTGCACCGTGTTGGCCTCCACCAGCACCGTGCCACCGGCCGGCACTGGTTCCACGGTGTCGGGCAGCGCGAAGGTGGGCCGCCCGTCGTCGCCCGTTGACGGAGCGGCCGTGGTCATGCGCAGCCGGAAGCAGCGCCCCGCGGCCCCAACGGGAATGGCGCCGGCGGCCGCCGGGAGCGTGGCCACCACGTCGCGCACGCCCGTGTTCAAGAGGATGAATCCGGCCGCCAGGCCGTCATCGGCGCCGATCAGCATGCCCAGCACACGTTCCGCCGGGTCGTTCCAGCGCCCCGGCGTCATGGGGCGCCCGTCCGCGCCGTACCAGTGCAGGTCGTTCTCCTCGCCGCGGGCCGGGTACGAGCTGGGCTGGTCGGCCAGGAAATCACGGCGGAGGTGGATCAGCCGTTTTGTCGCCGCCAGCATTTCCTGGGCGGACGCATCCAACGACCAGTCGAGCCAGGTGATCTCGTTGTCCTGGCAGTAGGCGTTGTTGTTCCCACCCTGGCTGCGTTCGAATTCGTCGCCGGCGGTGATCAGCGGGACGCCGATCGACAACAACAGCGTGGCCATCAGGTTGCGTCCCGTGCGCGCCCGCGCGGCCAGCACGCCCGGATCGTTCGTGATGCCCTCGACACCGTGGTTCCAGCTGCGGTTGTTGTCCGACCCGTCGCGGTTGCCCTCGCCGTTGTCCTCGTTGTGCTTCTCGTTGAAGGCGGTCAGGTCCGCCAGGGTGAATCCGTCATGGGTCGTCACCAGGTTCACGGACGCCAGCCGGCCACGCCCGGACGCCGCGAACAGGTTGGCCGATCCGCCGAGGGCATCGCCCAGCCCGGCCAGCGACCCCGCCGGGGTTCCCGCCGTCAACGCGGCCCGGTCGCTCAGCCAGATCCGTCGCACGGTGTCACGGAACGAGTCGTTCCAGTCGGCCCATCCCACCGGGAACCGGCCGG
Source organism: Specibacter cremeus (assembly GCF_003946885.1). GTDB lineage: Bacteria > Actinomycetota > Actinomycetes > Actinomycetales > Micrococcaceae > Specibacter > Specibacter cremeus. The sequence goes on from NZ_RWKQ01000061.1 coordinate 11,952, forward strand.
TCTGCCAGCCACCGAACCCGACGTCCCACGGCTCGGCCACGAGCTTCGTCCCGGACAGCACGGGGTCGGCGGCCGCGGCAATCAGGAACGGGTGCTGTGGGCGGAACTCGTTGGCTGCGTTGCGGCTGAGCGTCACGGCCAGGTCGAACCGGAACCCGTCGACGTGGAACTCCTCGACCCAGTAGCGAAGGGAGTCCAGCGCCAGCTGGATGACGCGTGGATTTCCGAAGTTCAACGAATTGCCGCACCCGGTCGTGTCCACGTAGTGGCCGTCGGCATGCCGGTAATACTGCTCGTCGGCCAGCCCCCGCCAGCTCAGCGCCGGACCGCCGGCGCCGCCCTCGGCCGTGTGGTTGAACACCACATCCAGCACCACCTCGATGCCGGCCTGGTGCAGCAGCTTGATCATGCCCTTGAGCTCGTCCTGCACGGCCTGCGGACCGGCCGCCTGCGCCGCGGCGCTGGCATAGCCACCATGCGGGGCGAAGAACCCGAGCGGGTTGTAGCCCCAGTAGTTGGACAGTTTGGTGTCGTCGAAGTGCGCCTCGTCGAGGTGGAAATGGATGGGCAGCAATTCGACGCTGGTCACGCCCAGCTCCGTCAGGTGGGCGATCATGGCCGGGTGTGCCATGCCCGCGTAGGTGCCGCGAATCCCCTCCGGGATGTCGGGGTGCAGCATTGTCTGGCCGCGCACGTGTGCCTCGTAGAAGACGGTGTTTCGCCACGGCACATGCGGCCGTTCGACGCCGCCCCAGTCGAATTCGGCGGCCATCCGCACGGACGAGAACCGTGTGGAGGCCCCGACCTTGCTTTCGTCGATGTACCTGCCGTACGGGTCCAGCAGCAGCTGCTCGGCCTCGGGGTCGACGCTCGCGGGGAGGGGCGTCTGCGGCTGAAGGCCGACCCGGAAACCGTACCGGGTGCCGACGGGCATGTCGTCCACCAGGCCGTGGTGGATGCCGTCGGTGACATCGGGCAGCCGCAGCGCGCGCCAGCTCCCGCCCGGCGGCTGGTAGCACAGCACAACGTCCCGCCACGCCGGGGCGTAGACGGCGACGTTCGCGGCCGCCGGGCCGCGTCCGCCCGCGGCCGCACTCACGCCCAGCGGGAACGACCGCGACACGGCAGCACCCAGCGAGCCGACCTCCTGGACGACGGTGACCGGCATGCGCTATGCCCCGGCGGCGCGCAGCTTGGAGATTTCGTACAAGCTGATGCCAACAGCCATCGACGCGTTCAGCGATTCCATGGCCGAATCGATCGGGATGGACACGATCTGGTCGCAATTCTCGCGCACCAGCCGCGACAGGCCCTTGCCCTCGGAGCCGACCACCAGGCACACCGGCTCCGTGGCCACGGTGAGGTCGGGCAGCGCAACGTCGCCGCCGCCGTCGAGCCCCAACACATAGAACCCCAGGTCCTTGAACGCGGCGAGCGCGCGGTTGAGGTTGGGCGCCTTGGCCACCGGCACGCGCACGGCGGCGCCGGCGCTCGTCTTCCAGGCCGACGCGGTGACGCCGACGCTGCGCCGTTCGGGAACGACGACGGCGTTCCCGGCGAACGCCGAGACGCTGCGGATGATCGCGCCAAGGTTGCGCGGATCGGTGATCCCGTCGAGCGCGACGATCAGCGGGGCAGCACCGATGTGCCCCTTCTTCCACTTCGTCACGGTCTCCTGGGCCAGGTCCACGGCGTCCGCGTAGTCGTACGGCGGGATCTGCAGGACCAGGCCCTGGTGGACGGCGTCCTCGGTCATCCGGTCGAGTTCCGGCTTGTGCGCCTCCATCAGCGGGATGCCGCGGTCGGCGGCCAGCTTCAGGGACTCCCGCACCCGCTCGTCCACGTCGATGCGCACGGCCACGTACAGCGCCTTGGCCGGGATGCCGGCACGCAGCGCCTCGAGAACGGAGTTGCGGCCCGTGACAAGTTCCTCGGTGGCGCGGCCCTTGGGGCCGCCGCGCCCGCGCGCGCCGCCGCGCTGGTTCGCCCGCTTGGCCGCGGACCGTTCGGCCAGCTGCTTGTTCTTGTGCGCCTTGTGGTAGGTGCGGTCCTCGGCCTTCGGCGTGGGGCCCTTGCCTTCCAGCGCCTTCCGGCCGTGGCCGCCCGTGCCGACGCTGGGGCCCTTCTTCAGCTTGCGCACGGCGCCGGGGCGTTGATTGTTGGCCATGGTGAAACCCTTACGATTGGTGCCGGAGGCCCATCAGGGCGTCCGAAGTCTGTTGTTCTGCGCGACACGCTGCCGGCACGGAATGTGGGTGCGTGGGACGGTCGAGTGAAAACCCGTACGGCACAGTTTATCCGGTATGGGCGGATTTCGTCGCGTGGCAGTTAACCGGGGGTCTATTTTCGCAGGGACCAGCTGGAGCCGGACGCCGCATCGGCGATCTCGATGCCGGCCGCGGCCAGCGTATCCCGGATGGCGTCCGAGGCGGCCCAGTCCTTGGCGGCGCGGGCTGCTGCCCGCGCTTCCAGCTGCGCCGTGATGAGCGCGTCCAAGGCGTCGTGCTCCGCGGGGGAGCCTTCGCCGGCGCGCCACGTCGGATCGAGCGGGTTGATGCCGAGCACGCTCGTCATGCCGACCACCGCCTGCAGCGAATGGCGTGTGCCGTCGTCGTCGTTCCCGGCCAGCGCGGTGTTGCCGGCGCGCACCGCCTCGTGCAATACGGCCAGGGCGGCGGGGATGTTCAGGTCGTCGTCCATGGCGGCGGCGAACGCGTCCGGCACCACGCCGGCCGGGGCCCCGTCCTCGCGCGCCAGGCGCGCGAGCGCGGCATGCAGGAACGTCTCGATCCGTTCGACGGCGGCCGCCGCCTCCGTGAGCGATGTGGGCCGGTAATCCAGCACGGAACGGTAATGCGCCTGGCCCAGGTAGTAGCGGACCACCAGCGGGCGGGCCAGCGCCAGCATCTGGGCCGGGTTGATGGTGTTGCCGATCGACTTCGACATCTTCTCACCCTCGTAGGTGACCATGCCGTTGTGCATCCAGAAGTTCGCGAACCCGTCGCCGGCGGCCCGGGACTGGGCCAGCTCGTTCTCGTGGTGCGGGAAGCGCAGGTCGAGGCCGCCGCCGTGGATGTCGAACTCGGCGCCGAGGTACTTGGTGACCATGGCCGAGCACTCCAGGTGCCAGCCGGGCCGGCCGGGGCCCCACGGCGAATCCCAGCTGGCCGTGTCCGGCTCGCCCGGCTTGTGCCCCTTCCACAGGGCGAAGTCGCGGGGGTCCCGTTTGCCGCGCGGGTCGGCGTCCGGGGCGGCCTGCATGTCGTCGATGTTCTGCCGGGTCAGCGAGCCGTATTCGGACCAGGAGCGCACGTCGAAGTACACGTCGCCGGAGCCGTCCGGGGCCGGGTAGGCGTGGCCGCGCTCGATGAGGCGGGCGATCAGGGCGTGCATTTCCGGGATGTGCCCGGTGGCGCGCGGCTCATACGTCGGCTTGAGGATGCGCAGCGCGTCGTACGCGTCCTCGAAGGCCTGCTCGAACCGGTAGGCCAGGGCCCACCACGGCTCGTCGAATTCCTCGGCCCGGAGCAGGATCTTGTCGTCAATGTCCGTCACGTTGCGCACCACGGTGACCTCATAGCCGCGGTGCGTGAGCCAGCGGGTGAGCTGGTCGAAGGCGAGGGCCGAGCGGACGTGGCCGATGTGGGGTTCCCCCTGGACCGTGGCCCCGCAGTAGTACAGGGAGGCCTGGCCCGCGCGGAGCGGGACGAAGTCGCGGACGGCGTTCGTGGCGGAATCGTGGAATCGCAGGGTCACGGCTCTAGGCTACCGTCTCCGCGTTCCACCCGGACGACCAAGGCCGTCGCGATGGCCGTGATGCCCTCGCCGCGGCCGGTGAAGCCGAGCCCGTCGCTGGTCGTGGCGCTCACGGACACCGGTGCCCCGGCGGCCCGGCCCAGGGCAGCCTCGGCCTCGCCCCGGCGCGGGGCGAACTTCGGCCGGTTGCCCACGAACTGGACGGCGATGTTGCCGATATCGTAGCCGGCCGCCCGCACGATCCTCGCCGCCTCCGCCAGCAGGGTCACGCCGCTGGCGCCCTTGAATTCGGGCCTGTCCGTGCCGAAATGGGCGCCCAGGTCGCCCGCGCCGGCGGCGGAGAACAGCGCGTCGGCGGCGGCATGGGCCACCGCGTCGCCGTCGGAGTGCCCGGCCAGCCCGCGTTCGCCGGGCCAGTGCAGCCCGGCCAGCCACAACGGGGCGGGCGTGTCCGCCGGGGCGTACGCGTGCGTGTCGACGCCGATGCCGGTGCGCGGCAGCGCCGTCATCCCTCGACCCAGCGCGGCGCGAGCGGATCCTGCAGCAGCGCCTCGGCCAGCAACAGGTCCGTGGGGGTGGTGATCTTCAGACTGTGCGGCGACCCGTGGACCACGTAGACGGGAACGCCCAGCGCCTCGACGAGCATGGCGTCGTCGGTGACCTCCGGTGGCGTGGCCGCGGCGCCGGCGGCGTGCTGGGCTGCGGCGTCCTGGGCTGCGGCGTGGGCCCGGCGCAGCGTGGTCAGGTCGAAGCCCTGCGGGGTCTGCACGGCGCGGAGCCGGCTGCGCGCCGGCGTGCCCTGGACGCGTTCGACGGCGGGCACGTGCGGCGCGCCGGGCGCCTCGGTTGCGTCGGTGCCCGGCAGCCGCGCCGGTTCGACGATCTTGATGGTGTCGACGACGGCAAGGGCCGGGATCACGGCCCGGGCGCCGCCGTCGAGCGCTTCGGTGATGCGGTCATAGACGACCACCGGCGTCAGGGGCCGGGCCGCGTCGTGGATGAGCACCGCCGTGATGGCGGGGTCCAGGACGTCCAGCGCGGCCCGGACCGACGCGGCCCGGTCCGTGCCGCCGTCGACCACGCTGATCGCGGGGGCGCCGGTGCCGGCCGTCTCGACCGTCAACGCCTCGGCGATGCCCCGCAGTTCGTCGTCGCCCGGGGGGACGGCGATGCAGACCTGGGCGGCGCAGCCGGCGGCCAGCACGCCGCGTACGGCGTGTACCAGCATCGGCTCACCGCCCAACAGCACACGCGCCTTCGGGATTCCGTGGCCCAGCCGCTCACCGGATCCGGCGGCCACGAGCACCACGGCGAACGTGTTGGTGGCGTGTTCGTTCATGGCTCCACAGTAGCCGGTGGCGCCCCCGGACATGGGAAGCCCCGGTGCTGCAAGCAGCACCGGGGCTTCCGGGCAGAAAGTATGGCTAGAAAATGGCTAGGAGGCCAGAACCTCGTCGAGGACCGTTGCGGCCTTCTCCTCGTCCGTCTTCTCGGCCAGTGCCAGTTCGGAGATCAGGATCTGCCGGGCCTTGGCCAGCATGCGCTTCTCGCCGGCGGACAGGCCACGATCATGGTCCCGGCGCCACAGGTCCCGAACGACCTCGGCGACCTTGATGACATCGCCGGACGCCAGCTTCTCCAGATTGGCCTTGTAGCGGCGGGACCAGTTGGTGGGCTCCTCCGTGAACTCCGCCCGCAGCACGTCGAACACGTGCTCCAGGCCTTCCTTGCCGACCACGTCGCGAACCCCAACCAGGTCCACGTTCTCGGCCGGAACTTCAATGGTTAGATCCCCCTGAGCCACCTTAAGCTTGAGATACATCTTCTCCTCACCCCGGATAGTGCGCATCTTGATCTCCTCGATCTTCGCTGCACCGTGGTGGGGGTAAACTACTGTCTCGCCGACCTCAAAAAGCATGTGGATTCTCCCTTTCCAAGACTTAAGTTTACCATGGATCACCCCCGCCTCCCTTGAGTTTCCGCGGGTCAGCGCCCTGTGCGGGTACGCTGCTGGCGCAATTGTTCCAGCGAATGGAGTTGGCCAACCCCTTGACGCGAGACCGGTCTTCGTGCAACGCGACGGGAACGCTCGATTTTGTGGATAAGCTGGTGCCGGATCATCTTTCGACTTTTTCATGAGGAGCTACCGACGTGAGTATCGCTGCCGGCATGCGCGGAACCAATCGAGTACAGCGCCTGGGCGTCATCGCGGCCATCGCGGTCGGCGCCATGGCATTCACGGGGTGCAGCGCCATCAACCCGCAGAGCACCACCATGGTCGTCTCCGTCTCCGACGGTGTGCGGACGGACCTTGGCAAACTGGAACTGCGCAACATCCTGATCGTGTCCAATGGCAAGGGCGAGCCGGGCCGCATCATCGGCGCGGTTTACAACACCTCGGATGCGGACATCACCCTGACCTTCAGCGGTGACCAGGGCGCCCAGACCCAGATCACGGTCAAGCCCGGCGTGCCGTACCTCCTGGACGGGACCAGTGACTCCGCCATCCTGGGCTCCGTCACCCAGATGCCGGGCGCCGTCGAGAAGCTGACGCTGACGCAGACGGGCCCGGGCGAGCAGTCCCGCACCTTCGATGTGCCGATCCTGAACGGGACGCTGCACGAATACTCGACCCTGGTGCCGACCGCCCCGGCGACGCCCACCGAGTCGGCCACGCCGTTGGCCAAGGAATCCGCCACGGCGTCGGCCACCCCGACCCCGTAGAGCCCCGCCGCGGCGGCCGCTTCCGCGCGCTCAGGGTTCGAACTTGTAGCCAAGCCCGCGGACGGTGACGAGGTAGCGCGGGGCGGCCGGGTCCGGTTCGATTTTCGAGCGGATCCGCTTCACATGCACGTCGAGCGTCTTGGTGTCCCCCACATAGTCGGACCCCCACACCCGGTCGATGAGCTGGCCGCGCGTCAGCACGCGCCCGGCGTTGCGCAACAGCATCTCCAGCAGCTCGAACTCCTTGAGCGGGAACGACACCGCCTCGCCGCGCACGGTCACCACGTGCCGTTCGACGTCCATGCGCACCATGCCGGCGTGGACGGTCGAGCTGACCAGCTCCTCCGGCTCACCCTGGCGTCGCATGACCGCGCGAATGCGGGCAATCAGTTCGCGCGAGGAGTACGGTTTGGTCACGTAGTCGTCGGCGCCCAGCTCCAGGCCCACGACCTTGTCGATCTCCGAGTCCTTGGCCGTGAGCATGATGACGGGCACGCTGGAGCGCTGGCGCAGATGCTTGCATACCTCGGTCCCACTCATGCCGGGCAGCTGCAGGTCCAGCAGCACCAGGTCGGCGCCGTTGCGTTCAAACGCCAGCAGCGCGTCCAGCCCGTTGTCGGTCACCTCCACCTCGTACCCTTCCCGTTCCAGCAGGAAGGACAACGGGTCGCTGATGGACTCCTCGTCCTCGACGATCAGGATTCTGCTCACGCCTGGGATTCCTCGCTTCTTCTTCCGATGGTCATGAATGCTTCTGCCCGGCGGGGGCACGGCGCCCCTGCGCGGCCGGCTCGGCCAGCTGCGGCAACCGCAGCGTGAACGTGGACCCCATGCCCGGGGTGGACCAGAGGGTCACCTCGCCGCCGTGGTTGGAGACGATGTGCTTGACGATGCTCAGGCCCAGCCCGGTGCCCCCGGTATGCCGGGACCGGGCGGTGTCGACACGGTAGAACCGCTCGAACACCCGGTTCTGGTCCTCGGTGCTTAGTCCGTCGCCATGGTCGGAAACGCTGACGGAGACGACGCCGTCGCCCACCTGGAGCCCGATGCCCACCTGCGTGTTGGCCGGCGAATACCGCACCGCGTTGTCGATCAGGTTGCGCAGCGCGGTCACCAATTGCTGCCGGTCGCCGTGCACCCAGGCCGGGACCAGTTGGCCCACGGCCAGCGTGATGTTCTTATCCTGCGCCGGCATCCGGGTGCGGTCCACCGCCTCGGCGATGACGTCGTCGATCTCCACGGCCGCGGCGTCAAGCTGCACGTCCTTGCCCTGCAGCCTGGACAACTCGATGATGTCCTGGACGAGCGCGGCCAGCCGAGCCGATTCCGTGTTCATGCGCTTGGCGAACCGGCGCACGGCGGCCTCGTCGTCGGGCGAGGACTCGAGCGCCTCGGCGAGCAGCGAAATGGCGCCGACGGGCGTCTTCAACTCGTGCGAGACGTTGGCGACGAAGTCATTGCGCACCGCCTCGGTGCGGGCCAGTTCGGTGCGGTCGTCGGCCAGGATGAGGATGTATTCCTCGCCCAGCGGGGCCACCCGGACCTGCACCACCAGGACGCCCTGGCCCGATATGGCACCGCGGGGCAGGTTGAGCATGCGCTCCTCAATGACACCGTCGCGACGGACGCGGCCGGCCAGGTCGAGAAGTTCCCTGTGCATGACGGTGTGGCCGCGCACCAGGCCGAACGAGTAGGCGCCGGGGCTGGCGCGGACGACGCCGTCCACGGCGTCGATGACGATGAAGGCCCGCCCCACCACGGAGAGCACCTCGGCGGATCCGTCCGGCAGCGCGGGCTCGCGCACCACGAAGGCACGCCGACGGGAGCGTTCGCTGGCGCCGAAGGCGAGCATGCCGACAACCCCCAGCGCCAGGCCCACCACGCCGGCGAACACCGCTATCAAGACCGGATCCACACCACTAGCTTAGGCGCACGAACGGGGCCGTTTTTGCCGTGGGACCGGCGCACGCCGACAGTTCAACCAGCGTTAACTTGTGCGCCCCCTCATGTTCATTCCACACTGGGATGCTGGGCAATGCTCGAGTGCTGTGCCAACAGCATCCCCCATGAAAGGACGCGACGCGTGCGCAAAGTTTTCCAGGCCGAACTCCACCAGATCGGTGAGGGCCTGAGCGAGATTTCCATCCTGGTATCGGCGGCCATCTCGAAGGCCGCCGCCTCCTTCGCCGTCGTGGACCTGCAACGGGCCGAGGAGGTCATCGCCGCCGACGCGCGCATCGATTTCCTGCAGAACGATCTGGACGAGCGTGCCATCGACGTGCTGGCGCTGCAGGGCCCCGTGGCCGGTGACCTGCGCATGATCGTCGGATCGCTGCGCATGAGCGCGTCGCTGGAGCGCATGGGCGACCTGGCCCGGCACATCGCCCAGCTGACCCGCCTGCGCTACCCGAACCGGGTCATCCCGGCCGGGCTGGCCGTCACGTTCGCGCAGATGGCGCAGCTGGACATCACGATCGCCGGCAAGGTCACCGAGCTGCTCGACTCCCGCGACCTGACCGTGGTCAACGACATCATGGCCGCCAAGGCGCAAATCAACGAGCTGCACCGGAGCGTGTTCAAAACCATGGCCGCCCCGGACTGGCACGAGAACCCCGCCACGACGGTGGACGTGACGCTGGCCAGCCGCTATTTCGAACGCTTCGGCGACCACGGCGTGTCGGTCGCCCGCAAGGTGTCCTACCTGGTCACCGGCGAGTGGCAGCCGGAGGACTTCCTCGCTGGCTGATCGAACCGGTGATTGAGCCTGCCCGCCGGTGGTCGAGCCTGTCGAGACCTTGGTGATTTCGACAGGCTCGACCACCGGCTTCGCGCTACTTCTTTCCCTGGTTCGCGACGGCCAGGATCGACGCGGCCGCCGCGTCCGGGTCCAGGTAGGTGCCGCCGGGGGTAATCGGGGCGAAGTCCTCATCCAGGTCGTAGACGAGCGGGATGCCGGTGGGGATGTTCAGGGACGCGATGGCCTCATCGGAGATGCCGTCAAGGTGCTTGACGAGGGCGCGCAACGAGTTGCCGTGGGCCGTGACCAGCACGGTCTTGCCGGCCTTCAGGTCTTCCTTGATGTCCGATTCCCAGTACGGCAGCAGGCGGATGAGGACGTCCTTGAGGCACTCGGTGCGGGGGACGTCGTTGCCGAGATCGGCGTAGCGGGGATCGCCCAGCTGGGAGAATTCGCTGTCGTCGGCCAGCGGCGGCGGCGGGGTGTCGTAGCTGCGGCGCCATTCCATGAACTGCTCCTCGCCGAACTCGGCGAGGGTCTGGGCCTTGTCCTTGCCCTGCAGGGCGCCGTAGTGGCGCTCGTTCAGGCGCCAGTCGCGCTTGACGTCGATCCAGCCGCGATCGGCCTTCTCCAGTGCCAGGTTGGCGGTGTTGATGGCGCGCTTGAGACGGGACGTGTACAGGATGTCCGGGAGCACATTGTTCTCCACGAGCAGCTCGCCGCCGCGGACGGCCTCGGCGCGGCCCTGGTCGTTGAGGTCGACGTCCACCCAACCGGTGAACAGGTTCTTCGCGTTCCAGTCGCTGTGGCCATGGCGCAGCAGAATCAGCTTGTAGGTCATGGCCTTAATCCTACCGGGGCCCCTTGGCGGGCCCGAATGCGTTACGGGTGTGCGGGTGCGACTACACTTGACGGGTGGTTCAACGCGCTCAACGGGTCAGGAGCGTCTTCGGCAACCCCACGGCGCACAATCTCTCTGCGCACGGCCCGGCCGGGCGGAAACCGTTCGGCAACGTCACCCGCGGAACCACCCATCCCAACCGGCTGCGCCGCGTGGACCGGTGGCTGTCCGGCCCGCAATCGTGGCGGCTGTTGCGCGAGCCCCGACCCGTGGTGGTGGACCTGGGCTACGGGGGCGCCCCCACGACCGCCGTCGAACTCTACGACCGTGTTGCCGCCATCTGCCCGTCCGTCCATGTCACCGGGGTCGAGATCGAGCCTGAACGGGTGCGCATCGCCAAGCCGCTGGAGCATGCCGGGCTGGACTTCCGCGTGGGCGGCTTCGAGATCCCGTTGCCCGGCCAGGTGACCATGGTGCGCGCGTTCAATGTGCTGCGCCAGTACGACGAGGCCGATGTGCGTGTCATCTGGGACACGGTCTGCTCGCGGCTGAGCCCGCACGGCCTGTTCGTGGACGGTACCTGTGACGAGATCGGCCGCCGCAGCGCCTGGGTGGGGTTGGACCGGTCCGGCCCACAGTCGCTGACCGTCTCGATGCGTTTCGGCGCGTTCGAGCTGCCGTCGGAGCTGGCCGAGCGGCTGCCCAAGTCGCTCATCCACCACAACATCCCCGGCGAGAACGTCCACCGTTTCCTGCAGGCCCTGGACCGGCATTGGCTGGCCGCCGCACCCCTGGCCGTCTACGGGCACCGGCAGCGCTGGGTCGCCATGTGCCGCGCCACGTACGATGCCGGCTGGCCTGTCACGCGCGCCCCGTCGCGGTGGCGGCTGGGCGAGTTGACCGTGGCGTGGGACGCCGTGGCCCCCGGAGTGTGAGTTGAACGTTCGGGGGTGGGCCGCACATTCGGGGGTGACCAGAACCGAATAAGCGGGCGCGGCCCGATCATGCGGAGAGTAGCTGCCCTCGCCCGTCAAGCGCCGCCCCCGCACGGACAAGGGCTGCACGGATGCGGGCCTCCAGCCGTGCCGGGTCCGCGAGGTCTTTCCACTCAATGCGAAGGAACTGCCACCCGAGTTCAACCAGGGCATTCTCGCGTTTCCGTTCTGCCAGGAGGACCTCGGCTGTCGGCTGCGTGCCCAGATACTTCTTGTCGCCGTCGAATTCCAGGATCAGCATGAATTCACGCCACGCGAAATCAGCCCTGAACAGCCCCAAAGGAGTCGGAATCTCCACCTGCAGGTCCGGCATCGGCAATCTCATTGACGTCATGAGCCAGCGGGTCCGCGATTCCCCTGCGGATTCGCTGCGTGCGTCAAGGGCATCCAGCAGCACGCGGGCCCGTGCGGATCCGCGGCGCACCGGGCTTTCGGTGAGCATGCGCCGCATTGAGTCAACATCTACGCCCAGATGAAGTGCATGATCGCCCGTCACCACCGCTCGCGGCACGCCGAAAAGGCGTGCACAATCCAGGACCGTCTGCTCGATCGATGTGACGGTGATGAACCGGCCGGCGAACTCAACGACCAGGACGTCCTCCGCTGCGAGCGGCTGGGTATGTGCGATCACCTCGGCCGAGTTGCTGCGGCCGTTTGTCGTGAACGGATTCGTCACGTGCACCTTGGAGCCGCAGCCCCAGACTTCCAGCCCATTGATTCGGGCGGCGCTCGAATGAGAGTAGACGGGAGCGCCGTCGGCCGAGACAATATGAGCTTTTAATCCGAAGTTACGTGGGGGGTGACGTGTGAAATCCCCGCCGTGGCGGGGATTTCGCGGTTTTCCGGGGTCCTGGTTCTGT
>NZ_RWKQ01000062.1 GCF_003946885.1 Specibacter cremeus
CTCAACATCAACGCCGGCACCACCGGATCGGCCGGCGGCGACAGCTAGGGCCCCCGGGGATTGAGCCCGCCGGTGATTGAGCCTGCCGAAATCATTTGGTCTCGACGGGCTCGACCACCGACGGGTCTCGCTCCCCAGCGGCTCCCCCTGCTCGCAAGCTCGCACCGGGTCCCCCGCCGCTGTGGGCCCAGGCTCGACCACCGANAGGCTCGACCACCGCCACCCCCGACCCGCGAGGCGCTAGATTGGACGCCATGACGGAGACGACGGCGGTGCTGCTGGCCGCGGGTGCCGGCACCCGGCTGGGGCGCGGGCCCAAGGCCCTGCTCCCCTACCGGGGCGGGACGCTCGTGGAGCACCTGGCCGGCGTGCTGCGGGCGGGCGGCTGCGCGGACATCGTCATCGTCGTCGGCGCGGGGGCGCACCGGATCATTGAATTGTGGGAGGGCCGCGGCAGCGCGGTCCTTTCCGCGTGCCGGCTCGTCGTCAATGGCGCCTGGGAATCCGGCATGGGCGGCTCGTTTGCGCTGGGTGTGGGGGCCGCCGCGGCCGGGCACGACGTGCTGGTGGCGCTCGTCGACCAGCCCGGGCTCACGCCGGCGCTGGTTGCGAGGCTGTTGGCGGCGCACCGGCCCGGCCGGGTCACGGCCGCCGGCTACCTCGCGGCCACCCGGGCCCAGGGCAATCAAATCAGGCGCGGCCACCCGGTGCTGTTCGACGCGGCACTGGCCCGCCGGGCCGCCGCATCAGCCGACGCCGACGCCGGGGCCCGCGCGTTCCTGCGCGGCCACCCGGATCTCATCGATCTCATCGACTGCACGGACCTGTCCGACGGCGCCGACGTCGACACCCCGGCGGACCTACACCTGCTCCCTGACTGACGAGCCGACTGGCGAACCGGCTGACGAACCGGCCAACGTGCCGGCGGAGGCGTCCACCAGGCCCAGGTAGATCACGTCCCGGGCCAGTGGCAGTTCGGTGAACCTGACCCCGGTGGCGTTGCGGATGGCGTTCGCCAGCGCCGGCGCCACCGGGTTGAACGGGCTCTCGCTCATCGACTTGGCCCCCAGCGGGCCCAGCGCGTCGCTGGTGCGGGCGAAGTACACCTCGCTGCGCGGCACGTCGGCGAACGTGGGGATGTGGTACTGGCGCAGGATGTCCGTCTCCACCCGGCCTTCCGCGCCGATCCGCACGTTCTCGTAGAGGGCCGCGCCGAGCGCCTGGGCGATGCCGCCCTCGATCTGGCCGCGGCATTGGCGTGGATTGACGACGACGCCGGCGTCCGCGGCCTGCACGCTCTGCAGGATGCGCAACTCCCCCGTGCCGGTGTTGACGGCCACGGCGAACCCGTGGACGTTGAACGCGACCGACCGCGGGGTGCCGCCCCAGCGCCCCTCGGCGCGCAACACCAGCCCGCGGGCGGCGGCCTCCCGGTGCAGCTGCGCCAGCGGCAGCGCCCGGCCGGCACACGCCACGGCGTCAATGCCAAGAACGCAGTCCGCCGCCGGCACACCCGTGATGTCCGCCGCCGCGGCCACGAGCCGGCCCGCAAGATCCTGGGCGGCGGCCAGCGTGGCCTTGCCGGCCACGACCGTGCCGGTCGAGCCGAACGCGCCCGTGTCGTGGTCGGTCAGGTCCGTGTCGGATTGGGCGATCGCGACACGGTCGGCCCGGCTGTGCAGCGCCGTCGCGGCCAACTGGGCGTGCACCGTCGTCGTGCCGTTGCCGAATTCGGCCGTGCCCACGGCCGCCCGGTACGTGCCATCGGGCAGCAGTTCGATGACGGTGTGGGCGAAGTGGCCGCGTGGCGGGACGGTGTCGATCATGGACAGCGCCGTGCCGGTGCCCACGGCCCATTCGGGCCCCAGGTCCGCCATCCCCGCCTCGCGGTAGCGGGCGGACCCGCGGGCCAGCGCGTCGGCGACCAGGTCGACGCACTGGTCCAATCCATAGCTGCCATAGAGCACGTCCTCCTCCGGTTCGGGGGCGGAGGAGAGCATGGGGTCGCCGTCGCGGATCATGTTCCGGCGCCGGAACTCCATGGGGTCCATCCCCAGCCGGGCGGCCAGCTCGTCCACGGCGGACTCGACGGCGAAGATCATCTGGCTGAGCCCGTAGCCGCGGAACGCGCCGGCGGGCACCGTGTTCGTGTACGCGGCCCGGGCATCGATCCGCTTGTTGGCGCACTTGTAGACGGACAGTGACTCCCCGCAGCCGTGGAACATGACGCCCGGGGCGTGGTTGCCGTACGCGCCGGTGTCGGTGACCACGTCCACGGCGAGGGCCGTGAGCGTCCCGTCGCGCCGGGCCCCGGCCGACAACCGGATGGTGAACGGGTGCCGCGTGGTGGAGGCCGTGAATTGTTCGGTGCGCGTGTATTCGAGCTGCACCGGGCGCCGCAGCGCGAGCGCGGCCAGCGCCGTGATGTCCTCGGTGAGCATCTCCTGCTTGCCGCCGAAGCCGCCGCCCACCCGCCCGGCCACCACACGCACCTGGTCCGTCGGCAGCCCGAAAACGCGGCACAGGGCGCGCCGGGTCAGGTACGGCGTCTGCGTCGACGAGCGCACGTGCAGCCGCCCGGCGTCGTCGATGTGCGCGATCGAGGCGTGCGTCTCCAGCGCCACATGCTGCACACGCTGGGTGCGGTAGGTCGCCTCGTGGACGACGTCGGCGGCGGCCAGTCCCGCGGCCACGTCGCCGAGCTCCGAGTGGAGTTCGGCCACCAGGTTGCGTGCGGGGTCGGCGATGCGGTGCGTCGCGGCGTCCTTGTCGGCGTGGATGGCCGGGGCGCCGGGCGCCAGTGCCGCCGCGGCGTCGAGCACGAACGGGAGGTGTTCGTACCGGACGACGACGGCGCGCACGCCGGCCTCGGCGGCCGCCACGGTGTCGGCCACGACGGCGGCCACGCGCTGGCCGACGTGCCGGACCACCGAATCGAGCACGCGCGTGTCGTCCGGGTCATCCGTGTACAGCTCGTGCTGGGCGGTGGAAAACAGCTGCGCCGGGGCGTCCTCGTGCGTGAACACGGCCCGGACCCCGGGCACGCGCAGTGCCGCGGACGCGTCGATCGATTCGATGCGCGCGTGCGGGTGCGGTGACCGGACGAGCTTCATGTGCAGCAGCCCCGGGTAGTCGGCCGGGTCCACGTCGAGGGTGTACCGGGCCGTGCCGGTGACCACGGCCCGGCCGGCGGGGGCCGGGGCACTGTCCCCCACCTGTCCGTCGCCCGCCCGGGCGCCGTCGTCGTCCATCCCAACGGTCCCGGTGCCGCACACGGCGTCGGCGATGGCGCGGTACCCGGTGCAGCGGCACAGGTTGCCCTTCAGGTTCCGCGGCAGGTTTTCCTTTTGGGCGTCGTCGAAGGTGGACGCGGTCATGAGCATGCCGGCGGTGCAGAAGCCGCACTGGAAACCCTGCGCGTCCAGGAACTGCTCCTGCATGGGGTGCAGCGTATCGCCGTCGGCCAGTCCCTCGACGGTGGTGACGGAGCGGCCTTCGGCCCGGACTGCCGGGTAGATGCAGCTGTGCACTGGTTGGCCGTCGACATGGACGGTGCAGGCGCCGCAGTCGCCGCCGTCGCAGCCCTTCTTCACACCCAGCATGCCCTCTTCGCGCAGGAACGTGCGCAGGCACTGTCCCGGGCGCGGCTCGTTGGCGTGCCGGGTTCCGTTAATCTCCATGGCCATGGCGGCCCTCCTTCCCGGCGGATTCCCCGCCACCGAGGAGCTCGCGGCGGATCTCCTCGGCCAGTTTGTAGGTCATGTCGCGGCGCCACCGGGGCAGGCCGTGGATGTCGTCGTGGTACAGGGACACGGGGATGGCCGCATCCAGGGCCCGAACCAGGGCATCCGCGTCCAGGGCATCCGCGTCGGGGCGGGTGCCGAACCGCAGCTGCACGGGCCGTTGCGTGGCCGCCGTGACGGTCAAGACGAACGTGCCGTCGCCGTCGTGCCGGCCGATCAACAGGACGCCGGAGCGGCCCAGGTTGCTCAGCGACAGCCGCCGGTAGGCGACGCGCGCGGCCAGGGCGTGGGCGGGCAGGCGGATGCTGCGCAGCAGTTCGCCGGGGGCCAGCGAGGTCAGGCCGTCCCCGACGACGAGCTCGGCCACCGGCATGGTGCGCGTGCCGCCGCCCGGCGAGAGGATCGTGGCCACCCCGTCCAGTCCGGCGCACAGGCTCGTCATGGGCCCGGCCGGCAGTCCCGTGGCGATGTTGCCGCCCACGGTGGACATGTTCCAGATCTTGAACGACGCCACGAATGCGTCGCAACACTGCCGCACCAGCGCCAGGGCCGGCCAGACGGGGGGCGCCGCGTCCGTTTCCGGGAGGCGCTGCGGCAACGTGTCCGGCAGTTCGTACAATGCCGCGATGGTGCAGGTGGCGGCCAGCTCGATGCCGTCGGCGTCGACCGTGATGGGCGTCCAGCCGGCCGCACCGAGGTCCAGCAGACGGCGCAGCGTGCTGCTGCCGTAGGAGAACAGCACGGTCCCGCCGGCCAGCCACGCGTCGCCCGGGCGCCAGGCGGCGGGGTCCGCTGTGGGGAGCAGTTCCTCAATTGTGTTCATGTCCATGGCGGGCTCCTGGTTGTGGTGGCTCGGGTGTCGGGGGCACGTCAGGCGTGCACGGGCTCGGGGATGGCAGCCGCGGGCGGTGTTGCGTGGATGGCGCCGCTGCCGTTGCTCAGCTGGGCCTGGGCGGACCGGCCGTTGCGGTGGGCAATGACGCCTGCGGCAATGGAGACGGCCACCTCGGCCGCGGTGCCTGCGCCCAGGTCCAGGCCGATGGGCGAGTGGAGCGTGGCAAGCCGTTCCGGCGCCACCCCCTGCTCCAACAGGGCGTCCACCCTCTTGGCGTGGCTGAGCCGGGAGCCCAGCGCGCCAATGTAGGCCACGTCCAGGGTCAGGGCGAATTCCAGCAGCGGGATGTCGAACTTGGGGTCGTGGGCCAGCACGCACACCACGGTGCGTCCATCCAGCCGCCCGGCCCGGGCCTCCCCGCGCAGGTAGCGATGCGGCCACGCGGTGACCACCTCGCGGGCGGCGGCAAAGCGGGCCTGGGCGGCAAAAGCGGGGCGGGGGTCACAAAGCGTCACCTCGTAGCCCAGCAGGGAGGCCTGGCGGATCATGGCTTCGCCGAAGTCGTTGGCGCCGAAAATCAGGAACCGGGGGGCGGGCAGGCGGCTTTCCACCAGCAGGGTCGCAGCGGGAAGCTCGCACCACTCGCCGGTGGCGCCCAGTTCCAGCAGTGAGGTGCCGCCGCCGGCGGCCAGCGCCTGAAGCCGCAGCGAGACGGCATGCACGGAGGCAGCGGACGGCGGGTTTCCGGCGTCGTCAGCCAGCATGCCTGCCAGCGCCGCAAAGCCTGCGTCCGAGGCCAGGGCGGAAGCGCCCGTAGCGAAGAAAATGGAGGGGCCGCGGGTGTGGCCGGTCCCGAGCCGTCTCACAACGGCGTTGGGGGTCCCGCAGCCAGGCAATGACACGCCGTCGAGCTCGCCGGGGAGCAGTGGCTGGACGTGCACCTCGATGGTGCCCCCGCAGGTCAGTCCCACGGCGAAGGCGTCCCGGTCGGTGTAGCAAAAGCAGTTCCGCTGCGGGAATCCCGTGTCCAGGGCCTCCCGCGCAGACTCCACCACGGCGCCCTCCACGCAGCCGCCGGACAGGCTGCCCAGCACCTCGCCGCCCTCGGAGACCAACATGGTGGTGCCCACGGGTCGCGGGGCCGAGCCGGAGACCTGCACAATGGTGGCGGCGGCGATCCGCCCGCGGCGCTGCAGGGCCGGCCACGAAACCATGGCGGCCAGCAATTCCAACATTTCCCTACCCTTTCCTGGGGTTTCGGTCACGCCCGGCTGGTGGCGGGTCCCGTGGACGCGGGGCCCGCCACCAGCGCGCATTAGCTGATCCCGAGGATCTGCTGGATGGGGCCGATGCCGAAGTACACCACAAAGGCTGCGGCGACGCCCCACATCAGTACGTGCACCTCGCGGGCCCGGCCCTGCACCACCCGGATGATGACGTACGCGATGAACCCGGCACCCAGTCCGTTGGCGATCGAGTACGTGAACGGCATCAGGATGAAGGTAAGGAACGCCGGGATGGCGATCCCGTAGTCGTTCCAATCGACCCTGCGGATCTGCGTGGCCATCATGAACCCGACGATCACCAGCGCCGGAGCCACCGCCTCGAAGGGCACAATTCCGACCAGCGGCGCGAAGAACGCCGCCAGCAGGAACAGCCCCCCGGTAAACACGCTGGCCAGACCAGTCCGGGCACCCTCGGCGATGCCGGCAGCCGACTCGACGAAGATCTCATTGGCCGAGACGGAGCCGAAACCACCCGCCATGGAGGCCGCGGCGTCGACCAGCAGCACCCGGTTGGCGTTCTTCATGTTGCCGTCTTTATCCAACAGGTTGGCCTCGCTGGCCAGACCGGTCATGGTGCCCATGGCGTCGAAGAACACGCTGAGCAAGATGGTGAAGGTCAACAGCAGGGCGGACATGATGCCCAGGTGCGCGAAGGCGCCGAAGATATTGACCTTCCCGATCAGCGACAGATCCGGGACCGAGAACACCTGGGAGGGGACGACGGGCACCATCAGGGACCAGCCGGAAGGATCCTTCGCGCTGGACGCAGTGTTGGTCAACAACTGCAGACCCATGGCGAAGAGGGTGGAGGTGATGATCCCGATCAGGATGCCACCCTTGACCTTGCGCACCACCAAGATGATGGTCAGCACCAGCCCGAACACAAACACCAGGGTGGGCCAGCCCAGCAGCTTCCCGTCCTGACCCAGCTGGAGGGGCACTGAGGTGTGCGCGGCGTCCGGGATGCGGCGGACGAACCCGGCGTTCACCAACCCGATGATGGCGATGAACAGGCCGATCCCGACCACGATTGCGGTCTTCAGCCCGGCCGGGACGGCCCGCATGACGGCCTCCCGGAGCCCGGAGAGCACCAGGATGAACATGACGATGCCGGCGATAAGCACCAGCCCCATCACCTCCGGCCAGGTCAGTCCCTTGGTGGTGGCGATGGTCGCGGAGACGAATGCGGACACGCCGAGGCCGGCGGACAGCGCGAACGGGTACTTCGCCCACGCGCCCATCACGATTGTGGTCACGCCGGCGATGACGGCGGTGACGGCAGCGACCTGCGGAATGCCCAATGTGTGCCCGGAACCGTCCGGGCTGGACAGGATCAGCGGGTTGAGCACCACGATGTAGCACATGGCGAAGAAAGTGGCCAAGCCGCCGCGGAATTCACGGAATACACTTGAGCCGCGTGCGGTAATCTCAAAGTAGCTGTCGATTGAGTGCGCGAAGCCGCGCTTGGGCGCTGGGTGGACGGAACCTGTGGAGGTCGCCACCTCGTTGCCGGTCTCTTCTTTTCCGGTCTTGTTCAGAAGTGCCATTTGAAGTTTCCCACCCCACCCTAGTAGTCAATCCGGGAGTCGAGGGCGTTCCACGTGTCGAACGGCTCGGTCACCTCGGGCACGGTGGCATCCGGGGCGGCGAGCGCGACGCGGCGCACCGGCATGCTCCGCTGCTCGACGGGCGTGTCGAAGTAGTCGTAGAACACGGCGTCGTCGAAGCCGGCCCGGGCCGCGTCGTGGCGGTCCGCGGCGAAGTAGACGCGCTCCACCCGGGCCCACAGGGCGGAGGACAGGCACATGGGGCAGGGCTCGCAGCTGGTGTAGAGGGTGGCCCCGGACAGGTCGAACGTGCCCAGTTCGCGGCAGGCCGTGCGGATGGCCGTGACCTCGGCGTGGGCCGTGGGGTCGTTGCTGGCGGTGACCCGGTTGACGCCGTCGAACGCGCGGCCGTCGGCGGTGACGATCACGGCGCCGAAGGGGCCTCCGTTGACGAGGACGTTTGCGGTGGCCAATTCAATGGCCCGGACCAGGTATTGCTGGTCGCTGTTACTGGTGTTGTTGCTGGTGATCATGGTGGCTTCCTTGACACTGGGAGCAACCGGCAACATACGCGTTTTCTTCGATGCCAAAGAGTGTCTCACGCTACCGGTTTATACTTGGTTTGGGATCAAGTTACGCCCGGTAGATAGCGACCCGTCGCCGGGTGCCCGCCTTTGGCATGCACCAGACACTAGCACCGAGTGTGACGCAGATCAATAGGTTTTTGAAATTTCGATTCCGGATAACGAAAACGTTGCCGCGCGTCCCGTGCGTTGACCGCCGCGCCGCCATGGCCTAGATTGATGTCCGGACGGCATGGCCGGACCGCCTGGATCAGCAGACAGGGGAACACTGAGCTGGCACCGTGGGGTGCCGGCTTTTCTTTTCGGCACCTCGGCACCCATACCGACCCGGAAGGATCCCGATGCCCACCTCAGCAGCGAACTCCACTGCGCCGACCGCCACAACCCCGTCTCCCTCAGGCCGCCGCCTCTGGATCAAGAATCCGTTGGCCGCCTTCACCGCCAATTCCCTGGACGCGTCCGGCGGCCTGGTGATCGCCGACGGCCGGATCGAGGAGGTCCTCGGCGCGGGCGAACAGCCGTCCGCACCGTGCGAGGACACGTTCGAGGCCGGGGAGCACGTGCTGCTGCCGGGGCTCATCAACACCCACCACCACTTCTACCAGACCCTGACCCGGGCGTGGGCCCCGGTGGCCAACGCCGAACTGTTCCCGTGGTTGACGAACCTGTACCCGGTGTGGGCCCGGCTGCGGCCCCGGGATCTCGAACTGGCCACCACCGCCGCGCTGGCCGAGCTGCTGCTCTCGGGCTGCACGACGGCGGCGGACCACCACTACCTGTTCCCCCGGGGACTCGAGGACGCCATCGACATCCAGGTCGGGGTGGTGCGAGAGCTGGGGATGCGCGCAACCCTGACCCGCGGCTCGATGTCGCTGGGCCAGGACGACGGCGGCCTGCCACCCCAGTCGACCGTCCAGTCGGCCGAGGCGATCCTTGAGGACAGCAAGCGGCTGATCGGGCGCTACCATGAGCGCGGCGCCGGCGCCATGGTCCAGATCGCGCTGGCCCCCTGCTCGCCGTTCTCGGTCACGCGCGAGGCTATGGCGGCCAGCGCCGAGCTGGCGCAGCGCCATGACGTGCGCCTGCACACCCACCTGGCCGAGACGCTCGACGAGGAGGATTTCTGCCTCGAGCGGTTCGGTCTGCGCACCGTGGACTACCTGGAGAGCGTGGGCTGGCTGACCGACCGGACCTGGTTGGGACACGGTATCCACTTCGACGATGCGGAAATCGCCCGGTTGGGGGCGGCGGGTACGGCGGTGGCGCACTGCCCGACGTCGAACATGCGCCTCGCCTCCGGCACGGCAAGGGTCCTCGAACTGGAGGCGGCGGGCGTGCCGGTGGGGCTCGGCGTCGACGGGTCGGCCTCCAATGACGCCTCCAACATGATCCTGGAGGCACGCCAGGCACTGTACCTGCAGCGGCTGCGCTACGGCGCCGCGGCCGTGACCTGCGAACGGGCCCTCGGGTGGGCGACCAAGGGCTCGGCCAGGGTGCTGGGCCGGGACGACCTGGGCGAGCTGGCGCCGGGCAAACAGGCGGACCTGGCCCTGTTCCGGCTGGACGAGCTGCGCTTCTCCGGCAGCCACGACCCCATCGCGGCTTTGCTGCTGTGCGGCGCCGACCGGGCCGACCGGGTCATGGTCGCCGGGCGGTGGCGCGTCGCGGACGGGGCCATCGTGGACCTGGACCTGGACGCCCTTATCGCCGAGCACCGGGCGGCGGCATACCGGCTGGTCAACGGCTGAGCCGGACCGGGATTTCCGGGCCGGCAGGTGGGTGGGCCCACGCTTGCCAGGTTCCCGGCAAGTGGGGATCAGGAGACTCGGTCGCCGACGTTCAGGTCGTCGGAAATCGCCCGGGCCGCCTCGCGGAGCATGGGGACGGCGCGCTCGGCAAAGCCCTGGTCCACGCGCGTCACCGGGCCGGAGACGGAGATGGCCGTGGGCGTCGGCGCGCCGGGCACGGCCATGGCGAAGCAGCGCACGCCGATCTCCTGTTCCTCCTCGTCGATGGAGTAGCCGCGCTCGCGGATCAATTCCAGGTCGGCGAGCAGCGCATCGACGGTGCCGAGGCTCTTGGCCGTCGGGGTGGGCATGCCCTGGCGGGCGACGATGCCGCGCACGGTGTCGTCGTCGAGCAGGGCCAGCAGCGCCTTGCCGACGCCGGTGTCGTGGGTGTGCGCCCGGCGGCCCACCTCGGTGAACATGCGCATGGAGTGCGGGGAGGGCACCTGGGCGATGTAGATGACCATGTCCGACTCGAGCACGGCCATGTTGGCGGTCTCGCCCAGCCGGTCGACGAGGGACTTCAGTTGCGGGCCGGCGAGCGCGCCGAGCTGCTTCGTCGCACCCTCGCCGAGGCGGATGAGCCGGGGGCCCAGCGCGTAACGGCGATTGGGCAGCTGGCGGATGTAGCCGAGCGTCACCAGGGTGCGCAGCAGGCGGTGGATCGTCGGCAGCGGCAGGTCGGTGGATCCGGCCAGCTCGCTGAGCGTGACGTCGCCGCCGGCGTCGGTGATGAGTTCGAGCAGTTCGAACACCCGTTCAACGGACTGCACGCCCCCGCTGGCCTTTGCTGCCATGTTGCCTCACTCCTTGCCCTGGCACCCAATTGTCCACGATGCGGAAGGGGCCTTTCACTCATAAAGATACAACACCGCACAAGGGGGCGGCGTCCGCCGTGGAAGGGTCTTGAACTTCCACTACATAGATATTATTATCCATAATACGAAAACATGTGTCGACTGCCCAGCATGGGCCACAACCAAGAGGACCTTCAATGGCGAACCCCAGTCCCGGAAACTCCATCACCCTGCGCGTCAGCGCCCCGTCGAACTTCACCGTCACCAGCGAGCTGGCCGCCGCGGCCGCCGCGGCGGGTGCCGCCGTCACCGCCCTTGACGTCACGGAGTCCGCCCACGAGCGCATCGTCGTGGACATCACGGCCAACACCACCGACGACGCCCACGCCGGTCGCGTCAAGGACGCCCTGGAGGCACTCGAGGACGTGCACGTGCTGCACGTCTCCGACCGCACGTTCCTCATGCACCTCGGCGGCAAGCTCGAGGTCGTCCCGAAGGTGGCGCTGCGCAACCGCGACGACCTGTCCCGCGCCTACACCCCCGGCGTCGCCCGCATCTGCCTGGCCATCGCCG
Source organism: Specibacter cremeus (assembly GCF_003946885.1). Taxonomy (GTDB): domain Bacteria; phylum Actinomycetota; class Actinomycetes; order Actinomycetales; family Micrococcaceae; genus Specibacter; species Specibacter cremeus. The sequence continues at coordinate 11,153 of NZ_RWKQ01000062.1, forward strand.
AGGACCCGAGCGCCGCCCGCAACCTCACGGTCAAGCGGAACACCATCGCCGTCGTCACCGACGGCACGGCCGTCCTGGGCCTGGGCGACATCGGCCCGGCCGCCGCCCTGCCGGTCATGGAGGGCAAGGCCGCGCTGTTCAAGCAGTTCGCGAACGTCGACGCGTGGCCGGTCTGCCTGGACACGAAGGACACCGAGGAGATCATCAGCATCGTCAAGGCGATCGCCCCGGTCTACGGCGGCGTGAACCTCGAGGACATCGCCGCCCCGCGCTGCTTCGAGATCGAAAAGCGGCTGCGCGAGGAACTGGACATCCCGGTCTTCCACGACGACCAGCACGGCACGGCCATCGTGACGCTCGCCGCCCTGGTCAACGCGCTGCGCGTGGTGGACAAGAAGATCGGCGACGTCAAGATCGTCGTCGCCGGCGTCGGCGCCGCCGGCAACGCCATCATCCAGCTCCTCATCGCCCAGGGCGCCACGAACATCGTCGCGTGCGGCCGCAACGGCGCGATCAACCGCACCGAGACGTACACGGATTCGCACCGGGTGTGGCTGGCCGAGAACACCAACCCGGACAACTTCACCGGCACGCTGCACGAGGCCGTTGTCGGCGCGGACGTGTTCATCGGCGTGAGCGGCCCGAACGTCCTCGGCGAGGAGCAGGTCGCCGCCATGGCGGCGAACTCGATCGTGTTCGCCATGGCCAACCCGACCCCCGAGGTCGACCCGGTCATCGCGTCCAAGTACGCCGCCGTCGTCGCCACCGGGCGCAGCGACTTCCCGAACCAGATCAACAATGTGCTGGCCTTCCCCGGCTTCTTCCGCGGCCTGCTCGACGCCGGTGTGTCCGACATCACCCAGGATATGCTGGTGGCGGCAGCCGAGGCCATCGCCGCCCGCGTCGACGAGACCGAACTGAACGCCAGCTTCATCATCCCGAGTGTTTTTGACCCGCACGTGGCCGCAGACGTTGCCGCCGCCGTGGCAGCCGCCGCCGAAAGGACCAATTCATGAGCAAGTCCACCATCACCGTCACCGATCCCACCCCGATCCCCCGGGCCGGTGAGATCCTCACGGACGAGGCGCTCGCGTTCGTCGCCGAGTTGAACCGCCGCTTCAACCAGACCCGCAAGCAGCGCCTGGCCGAGCGCGCCATCAAGCGTGCCGCCGTCGCCGCCAACGGCAAGATGGACTTCCTGCCGGAGACCGTGGACGTCCGCGCCGGTGATTGGCAGGTCGCGCCCGCCCCGGCCGCCCTGCGGGACCGCCGCGTCGAGATGACGGGCCCGGCCTCCCCCGCCAAGATGGCGATCAACGCGCTGAACTCGGGCGCCAAGGTGTGGCTGGCCGACCTCGAGGACGCCTCGACGCCCACCTGGGCGAACGTCGTCGACGCCGTCCTGAACCTGCGTGACGCCGCGCTCGGCACGCTCTCCTACACCTCCCCCGAGGGCAAGGAGTACCGGCTGCGCACCGACGCGCCGCTCGCCGTCGTCGTCGCCCGCCCGCGCGGCTGGCACATGATCGATCGTCACGTCCTGGTCGACGGCGAACCCGCCTCGGGCGCGCTGGTGGACTTCGGCCTGCACTTCTTCCACACGGCGAAGCTGCTGCTCGCCAACGGCCAGGGCCCGTACTACTACCTGCCGAAGATGGAAAGCCACCTCGAGGCGCGCCTGTGGAACGAGATCTTCGTGTTCGCGCAGGACTACCTGGGCATCCCGCAGGGCACCATCCGGGCCACCGTGCTGATCGAGACGATCCCGGCCGCGTTCGAGATGGACGAGATCCTGTTCGAGCTGCGCGAGCACGCCTCGGGCCTGAACGCCGGGCGCTGGGACTACCTGTTCAGCATCATCAAGTACTTCCGCGACGCCGGCTCCGCGTTCGTCCTGCCGGACCGCGCCCAGGTCGCCATGACGGCCCCGTTCATGCGCGCCTACACGGAGTTGCTGGTCAAGACCTGCCACCACCGCGGCGCGTTCGCCATGGGCGGCATGGCCGCCGTCATCCCGAACCGCCGCGAGCCGGAGGTCACGGCCGCCGCGTTCGAGAAGGTGCGCGCCGACAAGACGCGCGAGGCGAACGACGGCTTCGACGGGTCCTGGGTGGCGCACCCGGATCTGGTCCCCGTCTGCCAGGAGGTGTTCGACGCCGTCCTAGGCGAGCGCCCGAACCAGCTGGACAAGCAGCGCCCCGAGGTCAGTGTCACGGCCGCCCAGCTGCTGGACGTCGCCTCGGCCGACGGTGACGTCACCGAGGCGGGCCTGCGCCTGAACCTGTACGTGGCCGTCGCCTACACGGCCGTGTGGCTCTCGGGCAACGGCGCCGTCGCCATCCACAACCTGATGGAGGACGCCGCCACGGCGGAGATCTCCCGCTCCCAGGTGTGGCAGCAGATCCGCAACCAGGTCACGCTCGCCGACACCGGCAACACGGTCACCCGCGAGCTCGTGGCGACGATCCTGGCCGAGGAAACCGAGAAGCTGCGCGGCGAAGTCGGCGACGAGGCGTTCGTCCTGCACTACAAGCCGGCCAGCGACCTCATCGCGGACATCTGCCTGTCCGAGGACTACACGGACTTCCTCACCATCCCGGCCTACGAACTGGTGGGCTAGGAATGGCAGTCACCACCGCATTGTCCGCGGGGCAGCTGGCCCACATCGAGACGGCGCTGGCCGCCACCGATGAGCTGCTCGCCACCGCCTACCCGGGCGACGACGGGCGCCGCCAGCCGGTGCACACCGTCTACGTCCCCGCCGACCAGTTCAGCACCGCGCTGGCCGCCGACTGGGGCCGGGCGGCCCTGGACGCGGCCGGCGGCCGGGACGGGCTCGCGGCGCTGGCCGGCGAGCTCGGCTTGGGCGACCCCACCCGGGCCGGCCAGCTGGCCGGCCTCGTGGCCGCGAAGCTGTCCGCCGAACCCATCGAGGACCTGCGCCTGGACTTCGAGGACGGCTACGGCGCCCGCCCCGACGCCGAGGAGGACGCCGCGGCGCTCGCCGCCGGCCGGGAGGTGAACGCGGCCGTCGCCGCGGGCACCGCCCCGCCGTTCATCGGCATCCGCTTCAAGTGCTTCGAGGCGCCCACCCGGGCCCGTGGACTGCGCACCCTGGACCTGTTCATCGGCTCGCTGGTCGCCTCCGGCGGGCTGCCCGACGGGCTGGTCCTGACGCTGCCCAAGGTCACCACGGTGGCCCAGGTCGAGGCCATGGTCTACGCCTGCGAGCAGCTCGAGGCCGCGCACTCGCTGCCTGCCGGCCGGCTGCGCTTCGAGGTGCAGGTCGAGACGCCGCAGCTGATCCTCGCCCACGACGGCACGGTCCCTGCCGCGCAGCTGCTCCACGCCGGCGCCGGCCGGGTCTCCTCGCTGCACTACGGCACCTACGACTACTCGGCGTCGTTGTCGATCGCCGCCGCCTACCAGTCGATGGACCATCCGGCGGCCGACTACGCGAAGAACGTGCTCCAGGTCGCCGTCGCCGGCACCGGCGTGCACCTCTCCGACGGGTCGACGAACATCCTGCCGGTGGGCGATCCCGAGCAGGTGTCCCGGGCCTGGGCGCTGCACGCCCGCCTGGTCCGCCGCCACCTGGAACGCGGCATCTACCAGGGCTGGGACCTGCACCCGGCCCAGCTGCCCACGCGCTTCCTGGCCACGTACGCGTTCTACCGGGACGGCTTCGAGGCCGCCGCGGCCCGGCTGCGCAACTACGTGCACCGATACGAATCGGCCATCATGGACGAACCGGCCACGGCCCGCGCCCTGGCCCGGTTCATCCACCGCGGCCTGGCCTGCGGCGCCCTGACCGACGCCGAGGTGCTGGCCGCCACCGAGATCAGCATCGACCAGGTGACCGCGATCGCCCTGGCCCGCCCCGTGCCCAACCACCCCGTGACGGAGGATTCCCATGTCTAAGACCACCACCCGCCCCGACGCCACGTACTACAAGGCGCTCGGCGGACACCCGCCGCAGACCGACCTGCTCACCGACCGCGCCATCGTCACCGAGGCGTACACGGTCATCCCGCGCGGCGTGGTCCGCGACATCGTCACCTCGGTGTTCCCGGAATGGACGGGCACGCGCGCCTGGGTGCTCAACCGCCCGGTCGCCGGAGGGGCGACGACGTTCGCCCAGTCGATCGTGGAGGTCGCCCCCGGCGGCGGGTCCGAGAACCCCGAGCCGCAGGCCGAGGTGGAGGGCTTCCTGTTCGTCGTCGACGGCGCGCTGTCGCTCACCATCGCCGGGGCCGCGCACGTGCTGGAACCCGGCGGCTTCGCGTTCGTGCCCGCCGGCACGGTGTGGAGCGCCAAGAACGACGGCGTCGAGCCGGCCCGGTTCCACTGGTTCCGGAAGCGCTACGAGCCGGTCGCCGGGCACACGGCCGAGCCGGTCGTCGGCAATGAGCGCGACATCGCGCCGAACCCGATGCCGGGCACGGACAACAAGTGGCGCACCACGCGCATGCTCGACCCGGAGAACCTGGCCTACGACATGCACGTGAACATCGTGACGTTCGAACCGGGCGCCTCGATCCCGTTCGCGGAGACGCACGTCATGGAACACGGCCTGTACGTGCTCGAGGGCAAGGCCGTGTACCGGCTCAACGGCGACTGGGTGGAGGTCCAGGAGGGCGACTACATGTCGCTGCGCGCCTTCTGCCCGCAGGCCTGCTACGCCGGCGGGCCGTCGAACTTCCGCTACCTGCTGTACAAGGACGTCAACCGGCAGATCACGCTGTAACACCCCGCTGATCGAGCTTGGGCCCACGGCCGCGAGGGACCCGCTGCGAGCTTGCGAGCAGTGGGAGCGGCTGGGGAGCGAGACCTCGTCGCCCCCGGCACCGCCACGCCGGGGGCGACGCCTCGTTAAGCCGGTGGTCGAGCCCGTGCCCAGTGGTCGAGCCCGTCGAGACCCCCACCCAAGTGGCCGGGACCAGGTCAACTCGGTGGGACTTCACGGGCAACCAGACTCTATAATTTCGTATCGTGAAACTTTCAAATCGCATCGTGAAAAAGTAGTTGACATCACTCGACCCCACGGCCTAGTCTTTTCGTAACGCAATAATCCAGTTTCACAGAGTGGAAACCTCACGGTTTCGCTCCGGTGGAACGGGAACGAAAGGACCCCATCATGACGTACACGGTGAACTGCTCCATCCTGCTGACCGAGCTGCCCCTGCTCGAACGCCCCGCCGCCGCCAAGGCCGCCGGCTTCGACGCCGTCGAATTCTGGTGGCCGTTCGCCACCGCCGTACCGGCCGACAAGGACGTCGCCGACTTCGAGCGGGCCATCACGGACGCCGGCGTCCAGCTCACCGGCCTGAACTTCTTTGCCGGCGACATGCCGGCCGGGGACCGCGGCCTGGTGTCGTGGGGCGGCCGCGAGAGCGAATTCAAGGACAACATCGACGCTGTCACCGGCATCGGCGAGCGGCTCGGCACGAAGGCGTTCAACGCCCTCTACGGCAACCGCCAGGACGGCCAGATCGCGGCCGAACAGGACGAGCTGGCCGTGCGCAACCTCGTCGCCGCGGCCCAGGGCGTGGCCCGCATCGGCGGCACCGTCCTGCTGGAGCCGGTCTCCGGCACGCCGGCCTACCCGTTGAAGACGGCCGCCGACGCGCTGGCCGTCATCGCCAAGACCGCCGCCGCCGGCGTGGACAACGTCTTGCTGCTGGCCGACTTCTACCACCTGGCCGTGAACGGCGACGACGTCGCCGCCGTCATCGAGAACCACGCCAAGGACTTCGGCCACATCCAGATCGCCGACAACCCCGGCCGCGGCGCCCCCGGCACCGGCGAGCTCCCCCTCGGCGAGTGGATCACCCGCAGCCGCGAGCTCGGCTACACCGGCCACATCGGCCTCGAATACAAGGCCGAACGCGAAACCGCGTTCGCCTGGGCCATCCGCCAGCCCGCCAACAGCTAGTCCGGCACTCCACAGACTCCCCCCCACAGACATCAGAGGATTCACAATGAGCAACGTTGCAGTTATCGGCCTCGGCATCATGGGCCTGCCCATGGCGAAGAACCTTGCCTCCGCCGGCCACACCGTCACCGGCTTCAACCGCAGCCAGGGGGCGATCGACAAGCTCGTCGCCGCCGGTGGCAAGGCCGGGGCGAGCATCGCCGACGCGGTCAAGGACGCCGACTTCGTCATCACCATGGTCCCGGACTCCCCGGACGTCGAGGCCGTCGTCTCCGGCCCGGACGGCGTGTTCGCCAACGCGCCCAAGGGCGCCGTCTGGATCGACGCCAGCTCCATCCGCCCCGACGTCGCCAAGCGCCTGTCCGCGGACGCCGTCGCCGCCGGCATCCGCCCCCTTGACGCCCCGGTCTCCGGCGGCGAGCAGGGAGCCATCGACGCCGTCCTGTCCATCATGGTCGGCGGCACCGCCGAGGACTTCGCCGCCGCCGGCGCCGTGCTCGGCGCCGTCGGCAAGACGATCGTGCACGTGGGCCCCTCCGGCTCCGGCCAGACCGTCAAGGCCGCCAACCAGCTCATCGTGGCCGTGAACATCCAGGCCCTGGCCGAGGCCGTCGTGTTCCTCGAGGCGTACGGCGTGGACACCGACGCCGCGCTCAAGGTGCTCGGCGGCGGCCTGGCCGGCTCCAAGGTCCTGGACCAGAAGGGCCAGAAGATGCTCGACCGCAACTTCGACCCCGGCTTCCGCCTGGCCCTGCACAACAAGGACCTCGGCATCGTCACGGCCGCCGCCCGCGAGGCCGGCGTCGTCGTCCCGCTCGGCTCCGCCGTCGCCCAGCTGGTCTCCGCCCTCGTCGCCCGCGGCGACGGCGGCCTGGACCACTCCGGCCTGTTCAAGCTCGCCACCGAGCTGTCCGGCACCAAGTAATACCCACCCCCCAAATTTTTCCAAGGAGTACACCATGACGAAGATGCGCACCGTTGACGCAGCCGTCGCGATCCTGGCCAAGGAGGGCGCCGTGGAGGCGTTCGGCCTGCCCGGCGCCGCCATCAATCCGCTCTACTCGGCCATGAAGGCGCACGGCGGCATCCGCCACACGCTGGCCCGCCACGTCGAGGGCGCCTCGCACATGGCCGACGGCTACAGCCGGGCCGCCGAGGGCAACATCGGCATCTGCATCGGCACGTCCGGCCCGGCCGGCACCGACATGATCACCGGCCTGTACGCCGCGTGGGCCGACTCCGTGCCGATCCTGTGCATCACCGGCCAGGCGCCGTACGCGAAGCTGCACAAGGAGGACTTCCAGGCCGTCGACATCGAGTCCATCGCGAAGCCGGTGACCAAGCTGTCGATGACCATCAAGGAGCCCGGCCAGGTGCCCGGCGCGTTCCAGAAGGCCTTCCAGATCATGCGTTCGGGCCGTCCCGGCCCCGTGCTGCTGGACCTGCCGTTCGACGTGCAGATGGCGGAGATCGACTTCGACATCGACCTGTATGAGCCGCTGCCGGTGGAAAAGCCGCGCGCCTCCCGCAAGCAGGCCGAGCGGGCCCTGGACATCCTGTTCGCGGCCAAGGCCCCGCTGATCGTCGCCGGTGGCGGCATCATCAACGCCAACGCCTCCGAGGCGCTGGTGGAACTGGCCGAGCTGCTGTCGATCCCCGTCATCCCGACCCTGATGGGCTGGGGCACCATCCCGGACAACCACCCCCTGATGGCCGGCATGGTGGGCCTGCAGACGTCGCACCGCTACGGCAACGCCACGTTCCTGGCCTCCGACGCCGTGATCGGCATCGGCAACCGCTGGGCCAACCGCCACACGGGCGGGCTGGACACGTACACGAAGGGCCGCACGTTCATCCACGTGGACATCGAGCCGACCCAGATCGGCCGCGTGTTCTCCCCGGACCTGGGCATCGTCTCCGACGCCGGCGCCGCCCTGGAGGCGCTGCTGGAGGTCGCCAAGGAGCGCAAGGCCGCCGGCACCGCACCGGACTTCTCGGCCTGGGCCGACGAGTGCGCCGCCCGCAAGGGCAGCCTGCAGCGCAAGACGCACTTCGACAACGTGCCGATGAAGCCGCAGCGCGTGTACGAGGAGATGAACTCGGCGTTCGGCGAGGACACCACGTACGTGTCCACGATCGGCCTGTCGCAGATCGCCGGCGCACAGATGCTGCACGTGTTCGGTCCGCGCCGCTGGATCAACGCCGGCCAGGCCGGCCCGCTGGGCTGGACCGGACCGGCCGCCCTGGGCGTCGTGCGCGGCAAGCCCGGGCAGACCGTCGTCGCGCTGTCCGGCGACTACGACTTCCAGTTCATGATCGAGGAGCTGGCCGTCGGCGCGCAGTTCAACCTGCCGTACATCCACGTCGTGGTGAACAACTCGTACCTGGGCCTGATCCGCCAGTCGCAGCGCGGCTTCGAGATGGACTACCACGTCTCGCTGGCGTTCGAGAACCTGAACTCCCCGGAGACGAACGGCTACGGCGTGGACCACCTGAAGGTGGCGGAGGGCCTGGGTTGCAAGGCCATCCGCGTGGAGCGTCCGGAGGACATGCCGGCCGCGTTCGCGAAGGCGAAGGAGCTGATGGACGAGTTCCGCGTGCCGGTGGTCGTCGAGGCCATCCTGGAGCGCGTGACGAACATCGCCATGGGCACCGAGCTGGACAACGTGAACGAGTTCAACGACCTGGCCGAGTCGGCCGCCGACGCCCCGACCGCCATCCTGGCGTTGCAGGGCTAGGGCACCGCCATGCGTGTCATCGTCGCCCCGGACAAGTTCAAGGGGTCGCTGTCCGCACCCGAGGCCGCCCGCCACCTGGCCGCCGGCCTGGACGGTGCGCGACCGGGCACGGAAACGGTGCTCGTGCCGCTGGCCGACGGCGGCGAGGGCACCATCGACGCGGCCGTCGCGGCCGGCTACACGAGGGTCACGGCCACCGTTGCCGGTCCCACGGGTCACCCGGTCGCCGCCGACTTCGCGCTGAAGGGCGACGTGGCGGTGATCGAGATGGCCGCCGCGTCCGGCCTGGCCGTGCTCCACGAGGGCGTCCCGGCCCCGCTGGACGCGTCCAGCCTGGGCACCGGCGAACTGGTCGTGCAGGCGCTTGACCGCGGCGCCCGGGAGATCATCCTGGGCGTCGGCGGCAGCGCCTGCACCGACGGCGGCGCCGGCCTGCTCGTGGCGCTCGGCGCGGCACTGTTCGACGCTGGGGACGCGCCGCTGGCATTGGGGGGCGGCGCGCTGGCCCGGATCGAGCGGATCGACCTGTCCGGCCTCGACCCGCGACTGGCCGGCACCCACTTCACCCTGGCCAGCGACGTCGACAACCCGCTGCTGGGACCGCGGGGCGCGGCCGCCGTGTTCGCCCCGCAGAAGGGCGCCACGGCGGACCACGTGCTGCTGCTCGAGGACGCACTGGAACGTTACTTCCGCGTGCTGGCCAACGAAATGGGCACGGACGCCGTGACAGCCAGCGACGGCCCCGGCGCCGGCGCCGCCGGCGGTGTGGGCTATGCGGCCCTGGCCGTGCTGCGCGCCGAACGCCGTCCGGGCATCGACGTGGTGCTGGAACTGGCCGGGCTGGCCGGCAAACTGGAGGGCACCGACGTCGTCGTCACCGGCGAGGGCAGCCTGGACGAGCAGTCGCTCTCCGGCAAGGCACCCGTGGGCGTGGCCCGCGCCGCCGCCGCCGCCGGCATCCCGGTGGTGGCCGTGTGCGGGCGCACCACCTTGGACGCGACCACCCTGGCCGGGGCCGGTTTCGCCCGCACGTACGCCTTGACCGATCTTGAACCCGACACGACCGTGTGCATGCTCGAGGCCGCCTCGCTGCTCGAGCGCATCGGTGCCACCATTGGTGGGGAACTGGCCGCGCTGGCCGGAGAAAAGGAGACCACCCATGCCTGAAGCATCCGACCGCAACGACGCGGCCGACTTCGACCTGGTGATCCGCGGTGCCCGCGTGCTCACCCCCGCCGGCATCGGCCCGCGCGAGGTGGGCGTGCGCGCCGGCGTGATCGCCGCCGTCGAACCCCTCGGCACCAACCTGGCCGGCCGCGAGCTCATCGAGCTGGCCGATGACGAAACCCTGCTGCCCGGCCTCGTGGACAGCCACGTGCACATCAACGAGCCCGGCCGCACCGATTGGGAGGGCTTCGCCTCCGCCACCCGCGCCGCGGCCGCCGGCGGCGTCACCACCGTCGTCGACATGCCACTGAACAGCATCCCCCCGACGACGACGGTCCCCCACCTCGAGCTCAAGCGCGCCGCCGCCACCGGCCAGGCGTTCGTCGACGTCGGCTTCTGGGGCGGGGCGATTCCCGGCAACACGGCCGACCTGCGCCCGCTGCACGACGAGGGCGTGTTCGGCTTCAAGTGCTTCCTCATCCACTCCGGCGTGGACGAGTTCCCGCACCTGGAGGCGGATGAGATGGAACGCGACATGGCGGAGCTGGAATCCTTCGACTCTCTGCTGATCGTCCACGCCGAGGATTCGCGCACCATCGAGGAGGCCCCGGCGGTCCCCGGCGCCCACTACGCCGACTTCCTGGCCTCACGGCCGCGTGGGGCGGAGAACACGGCCATCGCCCAGGTCATCGAGGCGGCCCGCCGCACGGGCGCCCGCGCCCACATCCTGCACCTGTCCTCCTCCGACGCGCTGCCGATGATCGCCGCGGCCAAGCGCGACGGTGTCCGGCTGACCGTCGAGACGTGCCCGCACTACCTGACCCTGGCGGCCGAGCAGATCCCGGACGGCGCCACCGCGTTCAAGTGCTGCCCGCCGATCCGCGAGGCCGGCAACCGGGAACTCCTGTGGCAGGGCCTGGAGGACGGCACGATCGACTGCATCGTCTCCGACCACTCCCCCAGCACGCTGGACCTGAAAGACCTCGAGAACGGCGACTTCGCCGTGGCCTGGGGCGGCGTCTCGTCGCTGCAGCTGGGCCTGTCGCTGATCTGGACGGACGCCCGCAAGCGCGGCATCGCCCTGGAGCAGGTCGTCGGCTGGATGTCCGCGGCCCCCGCGAACCTGGTCGGGCTGGACGGCAAGGGCAGGCTGGCCGCCGGCGCCGACGCCGACTTCGCCGTGTTCGCCGCCGATGACACGTTCACGGTGGAGGCCGCCAAGCTCAAGCACAAGAACCCGATCACGCCCTACGACGGCCAGCAGCTGACCGGCGTGGTGCGCCGGACGTTCCTGCGCGGTCACGAGATCGACGGCGTCACGCCCACCGGGACGCTGCTGCGCCGCCCGGTGGTCGAGCCTGTCGAGACCCCGGTGGTCGAGCCTGTCGAGACCCCGGTGGTCGAGCCTGTCGAGACCCAGGCCCCGCACGTCGAGGAGTCCCGTGCCTGAGCTGGTCGTGCTGCCCGCACTGGGCGAAAGCGTCACCGAAGGCACGGTGACCCGCTGGCTGAAGTCGGTGGGCGAGACCGTCGCCGTCGACGAGCCGCTCGTGGAGGTGTCCACGGACAAGGTCGACACGGAGGTGCCGTCCCCGTTCGCCGGGATCCTTGAGAGCATCCTGGTCCGCGAGGACCAGGCCGCAGGGGTCGGGCAGGTGCTCGCGCACATCGGTGTGGCCGCCCCGGTGCTCGAGCCCGTCCAGACCCCGGTGGTCGAGCTTGTCGAGACCCCGGTGGTCGAGCACGTCGAGACCCCGGTGGTCGAGCTTGTCGAGACCCCTGATTTCGACAGGCTCAATCACCGCAGGCTCAATCAGCGCGCGCTCAATCACCGCTACGTCACGCCGCTGGTGCGCCGGCTGGCGCACCGGCACGGCGTCGACCTGGCCGTCGTGGCCGGCACCGGCGTGGGCGGCCGGATCCGCGGGGCCGACGTGCAGGCCGCCGTCGAGCGGCAGGCCGAGAACACCACGGCCACCCAGACCACCGTCGTCCCAGCGGTAGCGGTCACAGCGGCCGCTGGGACGGCGGGATCCACTCCCGCCGCGACCGGCAGCACCGTCCGGGGAACCACCGTGAAGGCGCCGCGCATCCGCCAGGTCATCGCCCGGCGCATGCGCGAATCGCTGGCGGCGTCCACGCAGCTGACCCAGGTGCACGAGGTCGACGTGACCGCGCTGGTGCGCTTGCGCGAACGGTCGAAGGCCGGGTTCGCGGCCCGGCACGGGGTGAAGCTGACGTTCCTGCCGTTCATCGCCGCGGCCGTGGCCGGGGCCCTGAAGGCGCACCCGATGCTGAACGCCGAGTTCGACGAGGCCGCCGGCACCATCACGTACCACGGTGCCGAGCACCTGGCGTTCGCCGTCGACACGCCCAAGGGCCTGCTGGTCCCCGTCGTGCGCGACGCCGGCTCGTTGAACGTGGCCGCCCTGGCCGGGCGAATCGCCGATGTGGCGGCGCGCACCCGGGACGGCTCGATCGGTGCCGACGAGCTCTCCGGCGGCACGTTCTCAATCACGAACATCGGCAGTGTCGGCGCCCTGTTCGACACCCCGATCATCAACCAGCCGCAGGTGGGCATCCTGGGCGTCGGGGCGATCGTGAAGCGCCCCGGGGTCGTCACGGGCCCCGACGGCGAGGACGCGCTGGCCATCCGCCACATGATGTACCTGTGCCTGACGTACGACCACCGGTTGGTCGACGGCGCGGACGCCGGCCGGTTCCTGCAGACGGTCACGCGCCGGCTGGAGGCGGCCGCGTTCGACGCCGATCTTTAGTCCGAAGTTACGTGGGGGGTGACGTGTGAAATCCCCGCCGTGGCGGGGATTTCGCGGTTTTCCGGGGTCCTGGTTCTGTCTAC
>NZ_RWKQ01000063.1 GCF_003946885.1 Specibacter cremeus
GCCGCCGACGGACCCAGGATGACGGCGGCAGAATCGTCACCCATAGTGACCGACGCATCGTCAGCCAACGAGACGCTCAACACGAGGTCGGCGCGTACTCGGTCGGGGAGAAGACCATGGCCGCCACGCTGTACCCGCGGCTGCGCGGTGACGAGCTGCTGACGGCGGACCGCGGTTTCTACTCGTGGGCCGCGTGGGATGCCGCGGCCGCGACCGGGGCCGCGCTGCTGTGGCGTGCCCCGACCCGGCTGAAGCTGCCGGTGATCGAGGTGCTGCCGGACGGCACCTACCTGACGGTGGTGATGGACGCCACGATCCGCGGGGCCCGCCGGGAACAGATCTGGGCCGCCGCCCGCGCCGGGGGCGACCTGGTCCAGGTCGACGCCGCCCTGGACGAGCACGGCCGGCCCCGGGCCAGGGTGGCCCGGGTGATCGAGTACGACCTACCCGACCGGGCCGGCACCGGGGAACTGATCGCGCTGCTCACCACGATCACCGACCCCGCCGACGCCCGCGCGGACGAACTGGCCGGCGCCTACCACCAGCGATGGGAGGAAGAAACCAGCAACGACCAGCTCAAGACCCACCTGCGCGGCCCGGGCAAGGTGCTGCGCTCCCGGCTGCCCGACCTCGTGCACCAGGAGATCTGGGCCTACCTGATCGTGCACCACGCGATCAGCGCCCCGATCACGAAGGCCTCCGCCGCCGCCGACCTCGACCCGGACCGGATCTCCTTCACCAAGGCCCTGCGCCTGATCCGCCGCACCGCAACCGGGACGGCGGCCATTCCCCCCTCACCACTGGGCTGACGCCCTCCCGGACCATCTGGCCCGGATCGCGGAACTCCGCATCCCCAAACGCCGGGAACGGACCTGTCCCCGCGCCCTCAAACGAGCCCGCCACAACACCTACCGCGTCAAGAAACCCGACGAGACGGCCAGCACCCGCCACGACCACCCGCCCACCATCAACCTCTACGCCATCCACCTGCGCGCGTCATGACCGAAATTAGGCTACGTGGCATTGGGCGCAGGCCGTGCCATGCCCGGTCTATCGACCTTTCGTCGGGTGCTGGGGGTGGTGGATGCGGACCTGCTGGAGGCGGTGCTGCACGTCTGGCTGGCCGCCCGGTGCGGGACAGGCTCCCGGCGCAGCGACCGCGGCGGCGGCTTCACGAACGCATCCGAACTCGGCGGCTTCGAGGAGTTCTGCGAATTCTTCGACAGCGGGGCCTCAAGCTCCGTCACCCGCGCCGCCAACGCCCTGATCAGCCGGTCCCGTTTATCGAGCAGCACCAGCAATTGCTCCGCGCCAGGAGCATTGGGAGCCTGGGACACCGGTGGCACATCAGGCACGTCAACCTGCCTCGAGGGCAATCAAAGCAACGAACACCCGCAGCATCCCGACCCTGTCAAGAAGATCAAGCCACTACGCCGGGGAATTCACGCGTCACCACCCCCGTAACTTCGGTATAGAGACTGCCGTCAGCGTGAGCAGCACTGCCTCGGGCCTGCAGGCGAAGCGAAACGGAGCCGTGCGGGACGTGCCGATGCCGCCGGAGACGTTCACCGGCGACGTCTTGCCATTGGATTCCCACGGGTGCAGGCCCTTGGCCCGCCACGTGGGCAGATCACAGTTGCTCACCAACGCTCCGTAGCCGGGGATGCAGACCTGGCCGCCGTGCGTGTGGCCGGCCAGGATCAGGTCGGCGCCGTCCTCGGTGAAGTGGTCCAGGACTCGCTGGTACGGGGCATGCGCCAGGGCGATCCGCACGTGCGGGGCATTGTGCTGCGACGAGGAACCCTTCGGCCAGCCGGCGTAGCGTTCCCGGTTCAGGTGCGGATCGTCCACGCCGGTGAAGTCGAACCGGATGCCATGCAACGGGATCGACTGGTTGCGGTTCGTCAGGTCGACCCAGCCGCCCACGCCGAATCCGCTGTGCAGCGCCTCGGTGTCCAGCCGGGGCAGTTTCCGCTTGCGCGCGGCGGCCACGCGTTTGTCCGTACTCGAGAAGTAGCCCAGCGGGTTCTTGAACACCGGCGCGAAGTAGTCGTTGGAGCCGGGCACGTACACGCCCGGGAAGTCCATGAGCGGGCGCAGCGCGGCCAGCAGCGGGGCGATGGCCTTCGGGTGGCTCAGGTTGTCGCCCGTGTTGACCACCAGGTCCGGGCGGAGGTCGGCCAGCTCGCGCAGCCACGCGGCCTTCTTCCGCTGGCCCGGGGCGAAGTGGATGTCCGACAGGTGCAGCACGGTCAGCGGCGCCGACTCGTGCGGGAGGATCGGGACGGTTTCCTCCCGCACGGTGAACCAGTTGCGCTCGATCAGGGCGCCGTAGGCCACGGCGCCCGTGCCGGCGGCTGCGGCCAGTGCGGCCGCCTTCCCGGCGACCGCCAGCCTGCCCCCGAAACTGCGTGCGCCGGTCACGGGCTACGGCTTCTTCTTGTCGCCGGTGGCCGGATTCGGGATGAGGTTGGCCGGGTTGGGGATGGTGACGCCCGTACCGGGGATGGTGATGTCCGGGTTGGGGACAACCGCGGCCTTGTTGTTCCCGGGTCCCTTGTTGTCACCCTTGTTGTCGCCCTTGTTCGGGGCGGGAGGAGCGACCGGCGCGGGCGGGGCCATCATGTCGGCCGGCGGCGCCGGGAAGCCGCCTGTGTCAAACCCGCCGGCCACCTGGTTCATGTACTGCTGCCAGGTCTTGCCGGCGTAGGTGGCGCCGTCAACGTAGGGGATGCGGGTGTTGGCGATCAGCAGGTCGTTCAGCGATCGGTCGCCGAGATCCGGGTTGCCGACCCACGAGGCGGTGGACAAGCCCTTCGTGAAGCCGACGGTCCATGTCTGCTGGGAAGTATTGGTCGTACCAGTTTTGGCGCCCGCGTTGTAGTTGATAGGGATCTGCCAACCGGAACCGCGCTTGAGTACGTCCTGTAATGCGAGCGTGACGCCGGCGGCGACCTCCGGCTTTATGGCCTGCTTGCAATTGGCACCCGGGACCGGGAACTTGTCGCCCTTGGCGTTGGTGATGGACTCCAGCGCGATCGGGTCGCAGTGCACGCCGCCGGACGCGAACGTGGCGAAGGCCGTCGCCATGGTCAGCGGCGCTACGGGGTCGTTGCCGATCAGGTTGGTGACCTTGTTCATGTCGTACGGGCTCTTGCCATCGTGCGGATTGTGGATGCCCGCAGCCGTCATCATCTTCTGAATGTTGCAGAAGTCAAGTTGCGCGGCCGTGGCGAACGTGATCGTGTTCAGCGAGTTGTACAGTCCCTCGCGCGCCGTCAGCGTCCGGTAGTAGTTGTCCTCTGCGTTCTGCAGATCGGTGGACCCCTCCAGCGTGGAGTCGAACGGGCCATATGTGGTCCCGCAGCTGTTCCTCCACGGGAAGTTGGCCGGGTACCGCCGGACGGCACCGTTGACCAACTCGTCGATTTTGTGGCCCGAATCCAGCCACGTCGCGAATGTGAACGGCTTCATGGTGGAGCCGGTGGCGAATCCGCCGGCGCCGCCCAGAGCGTTGCCGTGGGCATCCACGGCGTCCACGTTGAAGTTGTACGCATTGGACCACTGACCCTTGGGTGCCTGCAGTTGCGTGTTCTGGGCCATGGACAGGATCTTGCCAGTGCCCGGCTGGACCGTGACCAGCGACTGGCCCACCTTGTCCGGGTTGTTGTTCATCGGCGTGAAGTTGTTCAGCTGGGCCTGGGCGGCGTCCTGCAGCTTCGGGTCCAGCGTCGTCCTGATGGTCAGACCGCCCTGATACAGCAGCTTCTTGCGGTCCTCCACGGTCTTGCCGTAGGCGGGATCGTTCGTGATCAGGTGCGTGACGTACTGGCAGAAGTACTCGGCGCGCACGGCGGAGACGCAGCCGTTCGTGTTCTCATGGACGTTCAACACCAACTTGGCGGCGGCGGCCTCGTCATGCTGCTTCTTCGTGATCTTCTTCATGGCCAGCATGCGGTCCAGCACCATGTTGCGGCGCATCACGGCGTGGTCGGGATGGTCCACCGGGTCGTAGTAGGACGGGCTGTTGACCACGCCGGCCAGCGTCGCCGCCTGCGGCAGCGACAGGCTCTTGGCGCTGACGCCGAAGTAGTACTGGGACGCGGCCTCGATGCCGTAGTTGTTCTTGTTGAAGTACACCCAGTTCAGGTAGCCCTGCAGGACCTCGTCCTTGGAGTACTTCTTGTCCATCGCGATGGCCAGCTTGATCTCGCGGACCTTGTCCCCGACGCCCTTGTCGGAGCCCAGCTTGATCTTGTCGTCCTGGCCGTTGGCAGCGTAGGTCTGGACGATGACGTTGTTCACGTACTGCTGGGTGATGGTCGAGGCGCCCTGGCGGGAGCCGCCGCCGGCCATGGACGCCACGGCGCGCAGCATGCCGGTGGCGTCCACGCCGCCGTGCTCGTAGAACCGCGAGTCCTCGATGGCGACGATGCCGTCCCGGATGAACGGGGACATGTCCGCCAGCTTGACGGTGACCCGGTTCTGGTCGTAGAACGTTGCCAGGACGGAACCGTCCTTGGCCAGGATCTTCGACGACGTCGCCGGGGAGCCCACCTGGAGCTCCGCCGGGAGTGCGTCGAACGTCGAGATGGTGCTGTTGACGGTGCCGCCCGTGAGGGCCACCGCGGGGACCATGAGTCCGGCCACCAGGACGCCACAGATGCCGCTCACGCCGAGGAAGGCGACAATTTTTCCGAGGGTCGTGGCGGTGTCGAACAGAGGGTTCTTCTTTGCTGCCATTTTTCCAGTTTACCGGTAGGGGCTACGCTGATTGGCATGACCAAATGGGAGTACGCCACCATACCGCTGATCATCCACGCCACGAAGCAGATTCTTGACCAGTGGGGCGACGACGGCTGGGAGCTTGTCCAGGTCGTCGCCGGACCGGACGGCAACGGCCTGGTCGCCTACCTGAAGAGGGAGAAGCAGTGACCGCGGAAACCGCAGAAAACAGGGGTGCGGGCCGGGTTGAGGCGCGGCTGGCCGAGCTGGGCCTGACACTGCCGGCCGTGGCGGCGCCCGTCGCCGCGTACGTGCCCGCCGTCGTCACCGGCGCGCACGTGCACACGTCCGGCCAATTGCCCTTTATTGACGGCAAACTCCCAGCCACGGGCAAGGTTGGCGTGGATGTCAGCGCGGAGGACGCGAAGGCGTTCGCCGGCACGGCCGTCATCAACGCCCTGGCCGCCGTCAAGAGTGTCATCGGCGACCTGGACCGGATCACCCGGATCGTCAAGGTGGTCGGCTTCGTCTCCTCCGACCCGTCCTTCACCGGCCAGCCCGGTGTGATCAATGGCGCCTCCGAGCTGCTGGGCGAGATCTTCGGAGCGGCCGGGCAGCACGCCCGCTCCGCCGTCGGCGTCGCCGTGCTGCCGCTGGATTCTCCCGTCGAGGTCGAGCTGATTGCCGAATTCCAGTAGCACCCCCGCGGGCGCCCGGCCCGCGGGAACGCGGCGGTTCCCGCTGCAGCCCAGCCAGCTCGAGGCGGCCCGGACCTGGGCCGAATTCGGCGAACGCACCCCATCGGCGCCCCGCTACGCATCGTCCGTGGTGCTGCTCAAGGATAGCGCCGCCGGCCCGCAAACGTTCCTGACGTACCGCCCCGGCGACTCGCCGCTGGGCACCGTCGCCTTTCCCGGCGGCACCGTGGAACCCGCGGACGACGACGTCGCCGCCTGGCTGGGCCCGTCACCGGCGCAGTGGGCCAAGGCGCTCGGGATGGACGACGTCGTGCTGGCCCGCCGGCACGTGGTGGCCGCCATCAGGGAGACCTTCGAGGAGACCGGCATCCTGCTGGCCGGCCCCGACGCGTCCTCGCTCGTCGAGAGCGTCACCGGTCCGGAATGGATGAAAGCGCGCGAGTCGATCGCCACCCAGGAAAAAACGTTCGCGCAACTGCTGGAACGGCGCGGCCTGGCGTTGCGCACCGACCTGCTCAAGCCGCTGGTGCATTGGCGCAGCCCCGATTTTTCACACCGCCGCTTCGACACCCGCTACTTCGCCGCGGCCCAGCCGGTGGACCAGGCCCCCCAGGTCCTGGCCACGAAGGGCGTGTGGGGGCGCTGGGCGTCCGCGGCTGAGGTGCTGGCGGACCGGGACGGGACCGTCCTCGGCGACGAGGTGGGCCAGCCGAACACCGTGGGCAGGACGCTGGGCGAGCTGACGGTTCCCGGCGTCGAGGTCATCCTGGAGAAGCTGTCCAAGTCCCGCGGCTGCATCGCGTACCTGAACCACAAGCGCCCGCAGAACGGCTACCAGCCGGCGCTGGTCCAGGACGACGATGGCACGTTCTGGCTCGAGGTCGCCACCGGTCCCGCGTCCGAGGGCGCCGTCAGCCGGGAACGGTGATTGAGCCTGTCGGTGATTGAGCCCGTCGAAATCCGCGGTGGTTGAGCCTGTCGAAATCCGCGTCAGGACCGCCGTATGACCTGAATTGAGGTCTTCCATAGCCTTGCATCCGGGTCTATTCTAGAAACATGGTCACCACGTCGCTGTCAGATCTGAAGGCGCACCTGTCGGAATACGCCGACCGCGCCGAGCGTGAGCACGAGCGGTACACTGTCACGCGCAATGGACATCCGGCGGTCGTGCTGGTGTCCGCCGACGAATGGGAAGCCCTGCAGGACACCATCTTCTGGCTCTCCCAGCCCGGCATTCGCCAGACCGTCGCCGCGGCCGAAGCCGATATCGAGGCCGGCCGCTCCTACAGCCAGGAGGAAACCCGCGCACGGCTCGCCGCAATGCGCGAGAAACGCCGGTGAGTGCCGACTACGAGGCCAGGCTCACTGCGACGGCCATCCGCGGTCTGTCGGATCTCTCCCCGCGGATTACCGAACCCCTGCTCGCGTTCATCTTCGGATCGTTGGCCGAGAACCCGAGACGCCGCGGACACGAGCTTCGCAATGAGTTGGCCGGCTACTGGTCGGCGCGCCGGGGCGACTATCGCGTCATCTACCGACTCGACGATGCGGCCAAGGTCATGCACGTCGTGGACGTGGGTCCCCGACGCATGATCTACCGGCCCCGGGAGCGGTGATCTCACCGCGCCCGACCAACGGCCGGTGATTG
Source organism: Specibacter cremeus (assembly GCF_003946885.1). Taxonomy (GTDB): domain Bacteria; phylum Actinomycetota; class Actinomycetes; order Actinomycetales; family Micrococcaceae; genus Specibacter; species Specibacter cremeus. The sequence continues at coordinate 7,072 of NZ_RWKQ01000063.1, forward strand.
AGCCTGTCGAAATCACAAGTCGGGTCTCGACAAGCTCGACCACCGAGGGTCTCGCTCCCCAGCCGCTCCCCGCCCTCGCAAGCTCGGTCGGGGCCCCTCGCGGCCGTGGGCCCAGGCTCGACCACCGAGCGTCAGCGGGAGCGCTGGCGCAGCCGGTTGACGTCGAGGATGACGACGGCGCGCGCCTCTAGGCGCAGCCAGCCGCGCTGGACGAATTCGGCCAGCGCCTTGTTCACGGTCTCGCGGGAGGCGCCGACCAGCTGGGCCAATTCCTCCTGGGTGAGTTCGTGCGCCACCAGGATGCCGTCCGTGGCGGGGCGGCCGAAGCGGTCGGCCAGGTCCAGGATCGCCTTGGCCACGCGGCCGGGGACGTCGGAGAACACCAGGTCGGAGAGGTTGTCATTGGTGCGGCGCAGGCGGCGGGCCAGCGCCTGCAGCAGCTGCATGGACACCTCGGGGCGGGTGGTCAGCAGCGCGTTCAGCGACTCGTTCTTCAATCCGGCCAGGCGGGTTTCCGAGACGGCCGTGGCCGTGGTGCTGCGCGGCGCCGGGTCGAACAACGCCATCTCGCCGAACAGTTCGCCCGGGCCGAGGATCGCGACCAGCGACTCGCGGCCGTCCGGGGACGTGCGCCCCAGCTTCACCTTGCCGGAGACGATGAAGTACAGCTGGTCACCCTGGTCGCCCTCGCGGAAGACCGACGCCCCGCGCGAGAGGTCGACCTCGGCCAGCTCGTCGGTGAGAAGCCGGAACGCCTCGTCGTCCAAGGTGGCAAACAGTGGTGCGCGGCGCAGTACCTCGATGTCCATGAAATCTCCTGAGTTATGTAGCTTGTCTGCAGTACCTACAGTCAATTGTTTCAGAACTTTGGCCGTTTTGTGACCAATTTGGCATTGGCGGCCGTCACAACGGCGCCTCCCGGCCGGGCGTCAGGGCCGGGCGGTAACATGTGGAGTCCCGCCGGGACAATCCCCGGGACGCTTTTCGGGACACTCTTCAGGGACGGTAATGACCGGGTTCTCACTTCTAGACATCATCCTGGTGTTGTGGCTGCTGGGCCAGACCATCTACGGACTCAACGCCGGGCTCGTGGCGAGCCTGGGCGGCATCCTGGGCGCCGTGGCGGGCGCGATTGCCGCGTTCTACGCGGCCCCGCTGCTCAGCCGGGCCGTTGCCGACCCCGCGTGGCGCACGCCGGTCGTCATCGGCGTCACGATCCTGTTGCTGCTGGTGGGGCACGCGGTGGGCATCGGACTGGGCCGGGGCATGGGCCGCAGGCTGGTCCGCGGCCCGGTCAACGTGGTGAACCGGCTGCTCGGCGGGGCCTTGAACCTGCTGGTCGGGGCGCTGCTCATCTCCGTGCTGGCGTTCGGCGTGTCCAACCTGGGCATCCCGGCCGTGTCCAAGGCGTTGAGCGGGTCGGCAGTCATCACCACGATCGACCGGTTGACGCCCACGCCCGTCAAGGAGGCCACGGCGCAGCTGCGTTCGCTCGTGCTCGACGAGGGCATCCCGCAGCTGCTCGGCCCGGGTTCCAATGTGGCCGTCGCCCCGCCGAACACGAGCACCGACACGCCGGCCTGGAACCGGGCGGCGGCATCCGTGCTGAAGATCTCCGGCACCGCGTTCCAGTGCGGGCAGAACCAGACCGGAACCGGCTTCGTCGTGTCCCCGGGGCGGGTGCTCACCAACGCCCACGTCGTGGCCGGCGTGGAGGATCCCGTGGTCCAGACGCCCAACCAGGGGTCGCTGCGCGCCCGCATCGTGTACTTCGACCCGGCCAAGGACCTGGCCGTGCTTGCCGTCGACGGGTTGGACGTGGCCCCGCTGCCGGCCGGGGCGCAGCTGCGCCCGGGCGACACGGCCGCGTTCATCGGCTACCCCCTGGGTGGCCCGCGCCAGGTCCGCCCGGCCACGGTGCGCAGCCAGGGCCCTGTCATGGTGCCGGACATCCACGGCCGGTTGCACACACCCATCGACGTCTACCAGCTGGCCGGCAACGTCCAGTCGGGCAATTCCGGTGGCCCGCTGCTGGACGCCGGCGGGCGCGTGGCCGGGGTGGTTTTCGCCAAGTCGACCACGAATACGCCGGTGGGGTTCGCGTTCACCATGGCCGACGTCCAACCGGTCATCAGTGCCGCGCCCATGCTCTCCAGCGCCGTGTCGGCCGGGGTCTGTGTGGCCGGCTGACCGCCGGCGGCGTCAGGATGGTTGCGGCAGGAGGTGGGCCAGCTGGTCCACGGCCAGCTCGTAGCCGTGGATCCCGGCACCGACGATCACGGCGTCCACCACGGGGGACAGGTACGAGTGGTGCCGGAACCCCTCCCGCTTGTGCACGTTGGAGATGTGCACCTCCACGGCGGGCAGCGCCACACCGGAGAGCGCATCGGCCAGCGCCACCGACGTGTGCGTGTACGCGCCGGCGTTGATGACGATGCCGACGGCGGTGCCGCGCGCGGCGTGGATGGCGTCCAGCAGCACGCCCTCATGGTTGGATTGCACGCACCGCGCGGCGAACCCGTGCCGGGCGGCGGCCGCCGTGGCCAGCTCCTCCACATCCGCCAACGAAGACGACCCGTAGATGCCCGGTTCGCGCGTGCCCAGCAGGTTCAGGTTCGGCCCATTGAGGATCAGCAGGGTACCGCGGTCTGTGGTGGCTGTCATGGCTCAATCATGCCGCACACGTTCGATCCCAGCCGATTCCCAAGCTTCTTCGCATATTCTGGCGCCATGACCAACCTGGAGCAGCTGTCCATCGTGGACGGCCCGGCCCCGTACATCCTGTACACGCTCGCCGCCGCCGCGTTCCTGTGGCTGGTGCTCGGGCCGCGCCGCTACATGCTGCGCTGGGTTCCGGCCGTCGCCGTCGTTTCGGCGCTGGCCGGCGTGTTGTTCTGGTACCTGGCCGAGGACGTGTGGAACCTGTGGGGCGAGCCCCTCCCGCTGCGGATCTACGTGTTCGCCGCCATCGCCGTGGCGGCGGTGGCACTGCTGGTGCCCAAGATGATCTCGCTGCGGCGCGCCTGGACCCGGATCGCCGCCGTCCCGGTCGCCGCCGTCGTCGTGCTGGCCTGTTCCGGGCTGGTCAACCAGGCCTTCGAGTATTACCCCACCGTCGGCTCCCTGTTCGGCAACACGGGCGTCAAGATCAAGTCCCTGGCCGAGTTCCGTGCCGAGCAGCAGGCCACCGGCGCCGGCCACGGAGCCCCGCCGCCGGCCGCCACGGCAGTGACCTGGGTTCCGCCGCTGAACATGCCCGCACACGGCGACGTGCTCAACGTCAACATCCCCGGCACCATCTCGCACGAGGTCTCCTCCAGCGCGTACGTGTACCTGCCGCCGGCCTACCTTGCGACCCCGCGGGCCGCCAACCTGCCCGTGCTGGTGCTCATCCATGGCGTTCCCGGCGGCACCATCGACTGGCTGCGCGGCGGGCAGATCAACCAGTTCATGGACGGCTACGCGGCCGCCCACCACGGCCTGGCGCCGATCGTCGTCATGCCGGACGCGGGCGCCAGGTGGTCCGCGAATCCGCCTGCGTGCATGGACAGCAAGGAGGGGAAGGCGGGAACCTACCTGGCCCGGGACGTACCCGATTGGATCAAGGCCACGTTCGACGTCGGGACGCGATCGCCCCGGCAGTGGGCCGTCGGCGGGTTCTCCTACGGCGGCACCTGCGCCATGACGCTGGCCATGAACCACCCCGAGGCGTACCCGACGTTCATCGACAGCTCGGGGGAGGACCGGCCCACGGTCGCCGCCGGCCACGCGGCCATGCTCAGCCGCTATTTCAACAATGACGCCCGCGCGTTCAGCAAGCAGAATGCGCTGGACGTCATGAAGACGCGCAAATACCCGGGCACGGCCGGCATCATCACGGTGGGCTCCAGCGACAGGTACTACCGGCCGCAAGGCGTCAAGGTGTACGACGCCATGCGCCGCGACGGCATCCACGTCACCCTCCAGGACGCCCCCGGCGGGCACGCCTGGCCGGCGTGGCGGTACGGGGTCTACAACAACATGGACTGGCTGATGCAGCGGCTCGGCGTCGGCTGACCGTCAGGAATCAACGCTCAGCAGCACCGCATGCTCCGGGTTGAGGACGGGCATGGGCAGGCCGACCTCGGCCAGGAACCGTCCGGTCGCCGTGGCGCCGTCCTCCACCCACGCCGGCGGGGCCGCCTGCAGTAACACATGGCCGGGGGAACCGGGACGCGGATACCTCAGTTGCACGGTGTAGGTGGTGTCCGCGTCAAGCCCGGGGATGGCGACCCGGCCCGGCTGCTCGGCGTACGACGACGCCACGGCCGCGAGCGCGAACAGCGCCCGGGTGCCGTCCCCGGCGACGACGCCGTGCAGCACGAGCGACGGGTCCGGCACGTCGGCGTGCACGCGGCGGCCGGTGTGCAGCAGTTCCCGGTGGTCCTTGTACAGCCCGATGACCTCGCACAGTTCCTCGCGGTCGGCGCCCGTGACCGTGCGGACGTCCCATTCCATGCCGAAGTGGCCAAACAGCGCCGTGATGGCGCGGAACGACAGCTCGTGCGTGCGCCCCGTGGTGTGCGCGGTCGTGGGGCCGATGTGCGATCCGACGAGCTCGGGCGGCACCACCAGGCCGGTCCAGCGCTGGATGGCCGTCCGTTCCAGCGCGTCGTTGCAGTCCGAGGCCCAGATCCGGTCGGTGCGGGCCAGGATGCCCAGGTCCACGCGGGCCCCGCCGGAGGAGCAACTCTCGATCTCCACGCCCGGGTGCGCGGCCCTGAGCGCGTCGATGAGCCGGTACGCGGCCAGCGTCTGCTCATGCGCGCTGGGCCGGCCGGCGTGACCCAGGTCGACCAGGTCCCGGTTCTGGTCCCACTTCAGGTAGCCGATCGGGTAGTCGGCCAGCAGCGCGTCGAGCCGCTCAAAGATGTACTGCCACGCCTCCGGGTTGACCAGGTCCAGGACCTGCTGGTGCCGCCATTCCAGCGGCAGCGCCCGGTCCGTTCCGGGGACGGGGGGCCCGGGCTCGGCAGGGCCGGCGATCCAGTCCGGGTGGGCGCGGGCCAGGTCCGAGTCGACGTTGACCATCTCCGGCTCCACCCACAGGCCGAATTGCATGCCGCGGCCCGTCACGGCGTCGGCCAGCGGGTGCAGGCCCTCCGGCCAGACCTCCTCGTCGACGTACCAGTCGCCCAGCCCGGCCCGGTCGTCGCGACGGTGCCGGAACCAGCCGTCGTCGAGCACGAACCGCTCCACGCCGAGCCCCGCGGCCGACTCCGCCAGCTCGGTCAGCACGCCCAGGTCGTGGTCGAAGTACACCGCCTCCCACGTGTTCAGCACGACCGGCCGGGGCGTCGCCGGGTGCGTGTCGCGGGCCCGGAACCACGCGTAAAAGGCCTCGGTGATGCCGTCCAGCCCGTGGTCCGAATAAGCGGCGTAGTAGGGCGGCGTAGAGTAGCTGCCGCCCGGGCCCAGCACCACCTCGCCGGAGCCGAGCAGCTCGGCGGCGCCCAGCACCGCGCGGCCGTCCGCCATGGTGTCCACGAATGACTCGTGGTTGCCGCTCCAGCCCAGGTGCCCGGCCCACACCCTGCCGTGCCGGTTGCCGAACCCGGCGGACCCGACGGCCATGACCAGCGGCGCATCGTGCCCGGTGCGCCCGTGCCGCCCGCTGCGCACCCACGTGCCCTGGCGCAGCGGGGATCGTTGCGGGTGGCGTTCGCGGCACCAGCGACCGGTCAGGTCGAGCACCTCGGTTCCGGCCGGTCCGACGGGCACGACGGCGGCCAGCTCGTCGAGCGCGAAGGCGGTGCCGCCGTCGTTGGTCACCGTGTGCGCGATCTCCAGCAGGCCGCCGTCGTGCAGCGTCAGCACGCTGTGCACCCGCAGTCCCAGGGACTCGTCGGCCTGGGTGATCTCGACACGCCCGCCATCCCGCGACCAGTCCGCCAGCCGCAGCCGGGGCGAGAATCCCGCCCCGGTGGCCCGGTGACCGCGCAGGCCGGGGCGCCCGCGCCACCCGGCCGACGCCTGGGGGAGCAGTTCCAGCGCCACGGGCACGTCCAGCGCCGACGGCGGCACCGCCTCGGACAGGATGCCCGGGTCCGGCAGCGTGTCGCCGAGGTCGGCGCCCCAGTGCAGGATCCGGGGTTGGCCGTTGCCCGGCTCCAGGCCGAGGTCCAGGACGAGGCTGGTCGATGCCGCGCGGAGGTTGATGACTGTCACGACCGGCTCCCGGGGGTGGCGTTGTCGGAGGGGTTGCCGGTTGGGTGGATGGCCGGGCCCGGCGACGGGTCGGCGCCCGACGCCGGGACCAGCCGGAGCCGGCCGACGCGATCGCGCAGCGTGCGCTGCGCCTCGGCGCCCAGGCCGTCGTCGCTGATGACCTCGTCCACCTCCTCCAGTGCGGCGATGGTGCTCATGCCGACGGTGCCCCACTTCGTGTGGTCCGCCAGCACCACCACCTTGCGGGCCGCCGCGATCAACGCGCGGTCCATCTCGGCCTCGAGCAGATTGGGCGTGGTGAAGCCGGCCTCGGCGTCCACGCCGTGCACGCCCAGGAACAGCAGGTCCAGGTGCAGGGACCGCACGGACTGGGTTGCGATGGGCCCGACCAGGGCGTCCGACGGCGTGCGCTCGCCGCCGGTGAGGATCACCGGCAGCTTCGACCCGGCCGTGGCAAAGACGTCCGCGATCTTCACCGAATTGGTCACGATGGTCAGGTTCGCCCGCTGGCACAACTGTTTTGCCAACGCCCACGTCGTGGTGCCGGCGCTGAGCCCGATCGCCATGCCGTCGCGGGCCTGGGCGGCGGCCTCGGCCGCGATCGCCCTCTTCTCCGCGAGCGCCTGGGTGGACTTGAGCTCGAAGCCGGGCTCATGCGTGCCGGCCCCGCCGGGCAGCTTGGCGCCGCCGTGGATCTTCTGGACCAGGCCGGCATCGTCGAGGGCCTCGATGTCGCGACGCACCGTCATGAGCGAGACGCCGAACATTTCCGCAAGATCGGAGACCTTCACGACCCGCTCGCGCGCCACGGCGGCGACGATCCCGGTTCTCCTGGCGTCGGCAAGCATGGGAAGTCCTCTCGTTTGGTCGTTGCGGTCAGCCCTTGCTGGAGCCCAGCGTCAGGCCGGCGACGAACTGGCGCTGTAGCAGCAGGTAGACGACCAGCGTCGGGATCACCGTGATCGTGGCGCCCGCGGCGAGCAGGTTGTAGTTGGACAGGAACGTGCCCTGCAGGTTGTTGATGGCCGTCGTGACCGGGAGCCTGTCGCCGTTCTGGATCAGCAGCAGCGGCCAGAAATAGTCGTTGTAGATGAAGATCAGCTCCAGCGTGGCGAGCGCGGCGATGGCCGGCTTGCACAACGGCATGATGATGGAGCGGTACTGGCGCCAGATGCCGGCGCCGTCCACCAGCGCCGCCTCCGTCAGGTCCGTGGACAGCGCCTTCATGTAGTTCGAGAGCACGAATGTGCAGAACCCGATCTGGAACGCCGTGTTGACGGCGATCACCGAGATGTACGTGTTCAGCAGGCTGCCGGAGTCGCTGAACCAGTATGGCAGCGGCAGCAGCTTGAACATCTCGAACAGCGGCGTGGCCAGCACCTGCGGCGGCAGCAGGTTCCCGGCCGTGAACATGATCAGCAGCGTGATGTTGAACTTCCAGCCCACCCGGCTGACCGCGAACGCCATCATGGAGCTGAACAGCAACACCAGGAGGATGGTCGGCACGGTGATGATCAGCGAGTTCACGAAGTAGTGCGGGAACCCGCCCTGCGTCCACGCCTGGACGAAGTTGTCGAAGTTGAACGCGCCGCCGACGCTGAAGTACCCGTACTTGTCGGTGTCGGCCTTGGGCCGCAGCGCCGTGAACAGCGCCCAGCCCAGCGGGACCAGCCACATGACGGCCATGACGGACAGGAAGATGTGGGTGCCGTAGTGGTATCTGGGGCGGCTGCCGCCGCGGCGTGCGCCGCCGTCGTCCTCCAACCGGCGCCCGGTGCTCGCGGTGACACTCATGGTTTCTTCTCCTTCCCGAACACGCGGGACAGGTAGATGGTGATCGGGACGAGGGAGATGACCAGCAGGATGACCGCGAAGGCGGAACCGATGCCGATGGACTGGCCCTCGCCCACCAGGTACGTGATCACCAGGGCGCTGATCAGTTCCAGCCCGTTGGTGCCCTTGTTGATGACCCAGACGACGTCGAACGCCCGCAGCGACTCGATGATGGTGATGACGACGATGACGATGTTGATCGGCGCCATGGCCGGGAACACGATGCGGAAGAACGTCTGCGTGGCGTTGGCCCCGTCAAGGGCGGCCGCCTCCTTCAGGGACGGGTCGACGCCCTTCAGCCCGGCCAGGTACAGGATCATGACGTAGCCGGCGTGCCGCCACGTGGCGGCGACCATCGCCGCCCAGATGTTCACCGACGAATCCCCGAACCAGTCCACGGCCTGCGGTGTCCCGGCCGTGCCCAGCAGGAAGTTCAGCAGGCCGTGGTCGCGCTGGTAGAACAACTGCCAGATGATGCCGATCAGGGCCAGCGACAGCATGACCGGGATGAAGAAGACGCTCTGGTAGATCTTGCTGCCGCGGATCTGCTGGTCGAGCAGCACGGCCAGCAGCAGGCCCAGCGGCGTCGCCACGACGGCCAGGAACAGCAGCCACAGGATATTGTGCTGGACGGCCGGCCAGAACGCCGGGCTGTCGTTGAACACATACGCGTAGTTCGCCAGCCCCGCCGCCTTGATGTCGGCGAGCGAGAGCCCGTTCCAGCGCATGAAGGACAGGAAGATCGAAAGCAGGGTGGGAATCCAGATCAGGAGCAGCTGGATGAGGGTCGGGACGCCGACCATGACGGCCAGGACGATCTTGTCCCGGCGGGACAGCCGCCGGACCCGGCGTGGGCCACCCCCGGCGGCCTTCCGCCGGCCGGCGGTGGCGGCCCGCGGCGCCCTGGTCCCGGTGGTCTCGGTTGACGTGCTCATGTACGACTCGTTTCCTGGGGGGTCATTGCGCCGCGTACAGCGCCTTGGCCTGGGATTCGAGGTTCTTCACGTCCACGGTGCCGTCCTTGATGAAGCCCTGCAGGGCCGGGATCATCACGTTGTTCGCCATGGCCGGCAGGGCGTCGCGGTCGAAGAACTGGCTGATGCTCTTCGCGTCCGCGATGACCTGCGCGCACTTCTTGTTCAGCGGCGAGAAGCTGGACGTGTCGGCGCCCTTGGCCGTGGCGATGTTCGACGGGTCGACCTTCGCGTAGGCGTCCTGTCCCTCGGGTGTCCCCATGAACTGCATGAAGTCCCGGGCGGCCTGGTTCTCGCCGCCCTTCTTGGACAGCAGCAGCCCGTCGATCGGCGCCTCCACGGCGTCCTGGCCCTCCATGGCGATCGCCGGGAAGGGGAAGAAGTCGATGTCGTCCAGGATGGCCTTGTCGGTGAACTGCTGGGTCACGAACGAGCCCAGCAGGTACATGCCGGACTTCTTCTGGCCCAGCGAGATGGCCGCGTCCTGCCACGTCATGCCCAGCGCGGCCGGGTTCTGGTACGGCAGCAGCGCCTTCCACGTGTCAAAGACGTCGCTGACCTTCTTCTGGTCCCAGGACTCCTTGTGCGCGGTCAGGTCCATGTGGAACTGGTACCCGTTCAGCCGCATGTTGATGTAGTCGAACGTCCCCATCGCCGGCCAGCCGTCCTTGTCGGCGAACTCGATGGGGATGAGGCCCCCGGCCTTCATCTTCGCGCACAGCGTCTTCAGCGCATCGAACGTCGTGGGCACCTCGTAGCCCTTTTCCGCCCAGAGGCTCTTGCGGTAGAAGAAACCCCACGGGTAGTTGTAGTTCGGGACGAAGTACATCTTGCCGTCGGCGCCGGTGGAGGCCTTCTTCATGGCGTCCGAGTAGTTCGCGCCGACCTTTTGCCAGACGTCGTCGATCGGGGCCAGCAGCCCCTTGGCCGCGTAGTACTGCATGCGGTAGCCGGCGAACCAGGTGAACGCGTCGTCCGGGCTGCCCTGCAGGTAGGTGCTGATCTTGTTCTGGAAGTCGTTGTGCGGAACAACATTGGTCTTGACCGTGATGTTCGTTTTCTTGGTGAACGCGTCCGTGACGGCCTTGTAGGCGGCCTTGGGCACGTCGTCCGAGGACCCCGAACCGAACGTCAGCGAGCTGGACGTCGTCGCGCCGGCGCCCGGTGCGGTACCGCCGGTACAGGCGGCCAGGAGCGGGATGCCGGCGATGCCGACCGCGCCGACACCGAGGGTCTTGAGCAGGGTGCGGCGATCCATCCCGGGGCGGGGGGTGCCGAACGCGGACCGATCTTCATTCGTTGCCATGGTTTCTCCCTTGAAGAACACGAGCCAGTGAAGTGGATCACATGCATCCCATCATGAAAGTTGCAAAAACGCACGTCAAGACTCAAAAGAGAAGATTTTCAATCACAGTTTGTGAACATTTCTGCACATCCCGCGACAGCGCTGACGGAAAAGGCTTTCCCGCGGCGTGGAAACTGCTGTGCCGTGGCGTGCATCGGCGGCCTCGCCGGCCGGCCGGGTGGCTGGCGCTGGCGGGCCTGCTGGCCGTGTTGACGTTCGCGCTGACGTGGATTGCCATGGCGATCGGACTGGTCACGAAGACGCCCTGCGGCGCGAACAGCATGACGCTGATCATCCAGCTCGGGTCATCCAGCTCGGGGCGCTCGTCAGCAGTGCGTTCGTGCCCCCGGCCACCGCCCCGGTGATTGAGCCTGTCGAAATCACCGGGTCTCGACGGGCTCGACCATCGCGGGTCTCGACGGGCTCGACCATCGCGGGTCTCGACGGGCTCGACCACCGCGGGTCTCGACAGGCTCGACCACCGCGGGTCTCGACGGGCTCGACCACCGCGGGTCTCGACGGGCTCGACCACCGGCGGTGGTCGAGCTTGTCGAGACCCTACCTGCGCAGGGACTCGGCGATCTGGTTCATGACGGTGTTGTCGGCCAGGGTCGAGGCGTCGCCGACCGGCCGCCCCTCGGCGACGTCCTTGAGCAGGCGGCGCATGATCTTCCCAGACCTGGTCTTGGGCAGCTCCGGCACCACCAGGATGTTCTTCGGCTTGGCGATCGGGCCGATTTCCTTGCCCACATGGTTGCGCAGGTGCGTGACAATGTCGGGATCGTCCACGGCGGAGCCGCGCAGGATTACGAACGCCACCACCGCCTGTCCGGTGGTCTCGTCGGCGGCGCCGACCACGGCGGCCTCGGCCACGGACGGGTGGGAAACCAGGGCTGATTCGATCTCCGTGGTGGAGAGGCGGTGCCCGGAGACGTTCATGACGTCGTCGACGCGGCCCAGCAGCCACACGTCGCCGTCGGCATCCCGCTTGGCGCCGTCACCGGCAAAGTACATGTCGTCGAACCGGGACCAATACGTGTCCTTGTAGCGGTCCGGATCGCCCCAGATGCCGCGCAGCATGGCCGGCCAGGGCTCGCGCACCACGAGGTAGCCGCCGTGTCCGGCCGGCACCGAGGCGCCGGCCTCGTCCACGACGTCGACGGCGATGCCGGGCAGCGGGGTTTGGGCGGAGCCGGGCTTCGTGGCGGTGACGCCCGGCAGCGGAGCGATCATGATGGCGCCGGTCTCGGTCTGCCACCAGGTGTCCACGATGGGGGCTGGCTCTGCCTTCCCGGCCGAGCCGATGACGCGGCGGTACCACATCCACGCCTCCGGGTTGATGGGTTCGCCGACGGAGCCGAGCAGGCGGATCGAGGACAGGTCGTACTTTGCGGGGATGTCCTCGCCCCACTTCATGAACGTGCGGATCGCGGTCGGCGCCGTGTACAGGATGGACACCTTGTACTTTTCCACGATCTCCCACCAGCGGCCTTGGTGCGGGGAGTCCGGGGTGCCCTCGTACATGACCTGGGTGGCGCCGTTGACCAGCGGCGCGTAGGTGACGTAGGAGTGGCCGGTGACCCAGCCGACGTCGGCCGTGCACCAGAATACGTCCGTCTCCGGGTGCAGGTCGAACACGGCGCGGTGCGTGTACGCGGTCTGGGTCAGGTAGCCGCCGGTGGTGTGCAGGATGCCCTTGGGCTTGCCGGTGGTGCCGGAGGTGTACAGGATGAACAGCGGGTGCTCGGATTCGTGCCCGACGGCGGTATGCTCGGCGGACGCGGCGCCCACGGTGTCGTCCCACCATTTGTCGCGGCCCTCGACCCAGTTGACGTCCTGGCCGTTGCGCTTGACGACGACGACGTTGGCCACCTGGTGCCCGGGTGCGGTCAGCGCCGCGTCCACGGCGGGCTTGAGCGAACTGGGCTTGCCGCGGCGGAACGTGCCGTCGGCGGTGACGACGAGCTTGGCCTCGGCGTCGTCGATGCGGCTGCGCAGCGCGTCGGCGGAGAAGCCGCCGAACACGACCGAGTGGACGGCGCCGATGCGGGCGCAGGCCAGCATGGTGATGGTGGCCTCGGGGATCATGGGCAGGTAGACGGCCACGCGGTCGCCCTTGGTCACGCCGAGCGACTCGAACGCGTTCGCGGCCTTCTTGACCTCCTCGGTCAGCTGCGCGTACGTGTACGTGCGGGTGTCGCCGGGTTCGCCCTCGAAGTGGATGGCGACGCGGTCGCCGTGGCCGGCCTCGACGTGCCGGTCCAGGGCGTTGTAGGCCGCGTTGATCTCGCCGTCCTCGAACCAGGTGGCGAACGGCGCGTTGGTCCAGTCAAGGGTTTTCGTGAAGTCCTTGCTCCACGTCAACAGCTCGCGGGCGGCCCTGCCCCAGAACGCCGGGCCGTCCGCGGCGGCGGCGTATTCGTCGGCGGTGACCACGGCGTTCGCGGCGAACTCGGCGCTGGGCGGGAACTGCCGGTTCTCCTGCAGCAGGTTCTCCAGCGCATCGCCGTTGGCTTGGGCGGCGGTTGCCTCAGTCATCTATAAACCCCTTTGTTACGTGCGTGGCGTGTGCCGGTGCCCCCGGTGGTGGCCGCGGTGAACCCCTCTGGCACAGCGTCTAGTTTCTTCGGTTCACTGTATCGCCAATCCCGGGCGCATCGTGACGTTGGTCACGGGCATTTCGGGCCGAACGGTGGCACTTCTGCGCCCAACTGTGAATTCGGCGACGGTTCCGGCCCGCACGCCGTGTTGGGTAGTGCAGCCGGTGGCCGGTCACTAGGCTGTAAAAGAATCGTGACCAACGAGGAGTGACTCATGACCCAGCAGCAAACCGCCGCCAGTGCGGCGCACGGCAACCAGTCCGCCACCCCCGCCATCCTGGGCCCGCTGACGGCGCGCGATGTGACCGTCCTGGCGGCCGTGGTGGTGATGTTCGTGTCCTCCCTGCTGCCGTTGGCGATCATCCGCGGCATCGTCGGCAACCTGTGGAACACGTCTCCGTTGTTCTTCCTGGGCATCGGCATCATCCTGCCCATCGTGGTGGCCACGTTGTTCGTGGTGCGCCGGCTGAGCCCGTCCACCCGGCTGCGCGTCGGCTCACTGTCCGTTGACCAGTTCGCCTCCGTGGTCGCCGTGCTGGCCACCCTGTTCTTCTTCCTCACTACCGTCACCAGCTACGCGCTGCCGTTCCTGATCGGGCTCATCGGCTCGCTGGCACTGCTGGCGGCCACCGTGCTGGCGCCGTTGCTGCCCGGGTTCGCCGGCGAGTTCGCGAACCGCCCGGCCTCCGCCGCCCACCCGGTGGCCCGCGACGCACAGCCGGCGACCGCCCGCCCGAAGCCGCGGCCCGTGCTGGCGCTGCCGGCCACGCCCGTGAACGAGCACACATTTTCGGTGAACTCGGCCGGAGACGCCCGCGAGACGCCTGCCGCCGGCGTTGCCGCGGCCGTCGCTGCCGGCTCGCCCACGTCCGCCGCCGTGCAGGAGGCCGCGCCCGCCGTCGTGCAGGAGGCCGCGCCCGCCGTGCAGGAGGCCGCGCCTGCAACCGAGGTGGCGGCCGCATCCTCGGCGGCGCCGGACGTCGTCGCGGCCGGCACCCCCGTCGAAGCCGCCGCCGACGCGCCGGCGAGTGCCGCCGTCGTGCCCGGGGAGGCGGCGGCGACCGAAGCGCCCGCGACCATGCTCAACCCGCAGGTGGCCGAGCAGGCCGCGCCGGAACCTGTTGCACCGGAGCCTGTTGCGCCGGAACCTGTTGCACAGGAGCAGGCGGCCGAGAGCATCGGCGCCACCGTCAACCCGGCCGGGCGCGACACGGAGGCGGTGCCGTTCTGGTTCGCCGTCGACCGGGTCAAGAACGTGCTGGACCAGGCCACACGCGAGCCGGTCTTCCGGCTGGTCCCGGGCAACTGGATCCTGGCGCTGGCCGACCGCGGCAGCGAATTCGTCGTGCAGAACGCCGACGGCCGGGTGGGCGTGCTGACCGACCTGGACGGGATCGAGCGCGCGCCGGAAGCCGGCTAGGCGGTGGCCGGCATGCGGGACGAGTCGGCGCTGGCGCGCAAGCGCCGGGCCCGGAAGATCAACCGGGAGTTGGCGGAGCTGTACCCGTACGCGCATGCGGAGCTGGACTTCGGCAATCCGTTCGAACTGCTCGTGGCGACCGTATTGTCCGCGCAGACCACGGACGTGCGCGTCAACGCGACCACGCCGGCGCTGTTCGCCCGGTACCCGGACGCGACGGCGCTGGCCCAGGCCGACCCGATCGAGCTGGAGGAGCTGATCAGGGCGACCGGGTTCTTCCGCGCCAAGGCGCGCAACCTGCTGGCGCTGGCCACGCGCATCGTCGACGAGTACGACGGCGAGGTGCCGGGCGCGCTGGAGGCGCTCGTCACGCTCCCGGGAGTCGGGCGGAAGACGGCCAATGTGGTGCTCGGGAACGCGTTCGGCGTGCCGGGCATCACCGTGGACACGCACTTCATGCGGCTGGCCCGGCGGTTCGGCTGGACGGTCTCCGACGACCCGGTGCGCATCGAGGCGGACGTGGCCGAACTGTTCGAACCGCGGGATTGGACCATGCTCTCGCACCGGGTCGTGTTCCACGGCCGGCGCATCTGCCACGCCCGGAAGCCGGCGTGCGGGGCGTGCCCGATCGCGCACCTGTGCCCGTCCTACGGCGATGGCGAGACGGATCCGGTGAAGGCGGCCAGGCTGCTCAAATACGAGCTCGCGCCCGGCCAGGAGGAGCTGCTGGCGAGGATGCGCGCCGACGTCGGACGGGCCGCCGAATACCGGCAGGAGTCGCAACGGGCGGCGCGGTCGGGGCCCCTGCCGTGAGCGCGTACGCCGATCTGGTCGAGCTGGCCCGGCGGGCCGCGGCGGGCGAGATCCGTTTCAAGCGTGAATCCCGGCCGGAGTTCGCCATTGACCCGGCTACTGTGCGTCCGGCCGCCGTGCTGCTGCTGTTCGGGGCGCTGGATTCCGTACCGGCCGTGTCCGAGAAGCCGCTGATCTCCGCCCAGCTCGACCTGTTGCTGGTCGAACGGGCGACCACGCTGTCCGACCACCCCGGCCAGGTGGCGTTCCCGGGCGGCGGCGTCGACCCCGGGGACGCGTCGTTGGTGGCCGCCGCCCTGCGCGAAACCGAGGAGGAGACGGGGGCCGACCCCTCCGGCATCGAGGTGCTCGGCACGCTGCCCGAGGTGCCGCTGGCGGTCAGCAACTTCCTCGTCACCCCGGTGCTTGGTTGGTGGGCGTCCCAGTCCCCGGTGGCCGTCGTGGACTACGGCGAGTCGGCGCAGGTGTTCCGCGTCCCCGTGCGCGACCTGCTCGACCCGGACAACAGGTTCACGGTCGTGCTGCGCCGCGGCGACTTCGTGTACCGGGGCCCGGCGTTCCGGGTCAACGGGGTCACCGTCTGGGGTTTCACGGCGGGCATCCTGGCCCAGGTCCTCGAGGAACTCGGCTGGGCCGTGCCGTGGGACGCAAACCGGGAGATCCCGGCGCCGACCTAGTGTAGTGTCTCAGTTTTGCTTGGCGGCTTGAAGTGCGACGCGGCCGCGGTTGACTTTTTCGAGGATGGATTCGGCGGT
>NZ_RWKQ01000064.1 GCF_003946885.1 Specibacter cremeus
TTTGCCTCCGGCTTCCTTCCCACCCCACCTCACGGTGACGCAGTTGCCATTGGCTAGAAGTTAAACCACCTTCTCCTCCAGAGGACCTTCACCTCCAAGCAAATGCCCATGCTGGGCGTACAAGCTGAAGGGCACGGGAAATCCCGTGCCCTTCAGCTTCGGTGATCCGGGCGGCGGTGTTACTCCTTGTGCTTGAAAAGGCCCGCGATCTTCGCCCCGAGGCCCTTGGCTCCCGCCGCGGCGTCGTGGGAGAAGTCCTTCACGTGCTCCGCGGCGTCGCCGGCGAATTCCTTCGCATTGTCCGCGGCGTCGTGCGCGAAGTCCTTGGCGTTCTCCGCCGCATCCCCGGCAAACTTCTTGGCGTTCTCCGCGGCGTCGTGCGCGAAGCCCTTCGCGTTCTCCGCCGCATCCCCGGCAAACGACTTGGCCTGCTCGACCGGATTGTCGCCGGTGTTCTCCCCTTGGCTGTCACTCATGTGTAGCTCCTTGCACTAGAACTGCATGTCCCCGGTGGCGCCGCGCGGACGCGGCCACGGGGCCGGACAGCACCAGCCTAGACGATGGGCCCAAAGGAGCGCAGCGACTTCGGGGAGGCCGGTGGGCGAGCCTGTCATCCAACGGCACAGCTCCTCCATCGGCACAGTCCCTCCATCGGCACAGGGGTGATTGGCGTGATGACGCTCGGCTGTCGAGTTCTACGCCGGAGTGGCCGCTCCGAACCAGGTCGCAAGTGCTTGCGACAACTTCGGGTCTGTGAGGTCTCCCGCCCAGGCGACATGTCCGTCGGGCCGGATCACCACGGCCGGGGGCGCGGCGATCTCGCCAAGGACCGGGAGCTCCCATACGCCATCGTGCCGGGCGTCGACCACCCGGACTCGATTCGCCCAAGGAGAAGTGTCGAAGCCGCCGGGTTCACCGAGGTTGAGGAGCACGGGCCGGGCGTCGTGCAGCAGGGTGAACACGCGCGTGGGTCCGTCCGCGGTCTGCAGGTCGAGGTCGGGCATGCGCCGTCCGAGCAGCGGGTGTCCCGCTCCGAGGTCGTAGTGGATGTCGAGACCGGAGATCATTCCGGCGATGCGCTTGCGCGGCTCGTCCATGCCCAGCAGTTCGGCCATGGTGTCGCGCAGGGCCTGGTGACGGTCGTCTGGAGTGCTGAGCGCGACTTGCGCCATGGTGTTGTGCAACACCCGGGCACCGACCGGATGCCGTTCCGCGTGGTAGGTGTCCAGCAGGCTGTCGGGTGATGTCTTGTTGGCCACCTGGGCCAGCTTCCATCCCAGGTTGACCGCATCCTGCACGCCGGTATTGAGGCCCTGGCCGCCCTGCGGGGGATGCACGTGGGCGGCGTCCCCGGCCAGCAGGACACGGCCGTGGCGGTAGGAGGCCGCCTGCCGCGACATGTCATTGAACCGGGAGAGCCGGGTCGGGCTGTGCACGCCGTAGTCCGTCCCGTAGGCGACGATGAGGGCGTCGCGAAGTTCGTCCATGCTGGGGTCGCCGGTGTGGTCTACGTGCTGTTCTTTCAGCACGACCCCGAATGGCCCACCGCCTTCCACCCGGTTGACGGGACCGATGCCACCACCCTCGGGCCGGGTGCCGATCTTCGGCTCCTCGGCCATCTCGACCTCGGCGATCAGCCAGCTGGTCGAGGGATCCAACCCGGGGAAGTCGATGCCGGCCGCCTTGCGGACCAGGCTGCGTCCCCCATCGCAGCCGACGAGGTACTCCGCCTGCAGCGACGTGTCGTCGGACAGCTCAACATTGACGCCGGTGTCGTCTTGGGTGAAACCCACCACCTCACGTCCGCGATGGATCGGAACCCCGAGCTCACCGACCCAGTCAGCCAGGATGGGCTCGAAGAGGCTCTGCCACAGCGCCAGGACGTAGTTGTGGCGGGTAGGGAAGTCGTTGATGTCCAAGGCGGTCCCGGCGAACCCCAGAGCTGGGCCGACTTTCCCCGCTTCGAGGAACCGTTCCGCGATGCCACGCTGATCAAGCACCTCGATGGTGCGGGAGTGAAGACCCCCGGCCCGCGATCCGTCGAGATCCTGACTGGCGCGTCGTTCAACGATGACGACGTCGATTCCCGCCAGTGCCAGCTCGCCCGCCAACATCAGCCCGGTCGGGCCGCCTCCCGCGATCACCACCGCCTGCTCGGTCATCGCCGTTCCCCGGCGACCGGTTCAGCGCTCCCGGTCGACCCATCTGCCGGACGTAACGCACCCATTCCACAACTCCTCGCTCCATAGGTTGTGACCGTGATCGGCTCAGCGAGCGAGTCAATGTCAGCACGTTTCGGTCGCTGGCGGCAAGCCCCCTCCCTCGCGCCGGCTCGGAGCCACGCCATTGACGACGCACACGTTGCCCGACGCGGCACTAGCGAACCCGCTCGACCTTCGTGAAACGCGCCCGGGCGCCCTGCCCGATGCTGACCAGGACCGGTATCTGCACACCCAGCAGCCCGTCGAGGGCGTTCACCAGGGCGGAGACGGCGGCCGCCACCTCGTGCGGGGCCACGCCCTGGCGCGGCAAGACCCGGACCTTGATGCCGGCCCGGCCGCGCATGTCGTAGCTGGCCACGGACACGCCAAGCAGGTCGCCGCGTTCCAAGAGGGCGCTCTTGAGCGCCTGCTCGGCCACGGCGCTGCCGAGCACAACCGTGCCGGGGGCGCCGCCGTCGTCGTCCATGGCGTCCTCACCACCGGCATGCGAAGAGAGCGTGCCGGAACGCCCCTTGCCCTGGCCGGCGATCCAGCCGACCATGCCGAGCGCCACCAGCACCATGACCACGGCCACGACGATCCACACCCAACTGCCGCCGCCGGCCACGCGCGTCCTTTGCGCCAGGGCGGTGAGGGAATCGACGGCGGGGTGCGCCCAGTCGCGCCACCAGCGCCCGACGGCGGGAACGGTCGCCAGCGCGATGAGCAGGCCACCGGCCGCCACGAGGACGACGCCGATGAGGGCCAGCAGGAAACGGTTCAGTCCGCGCGGGGTGCCGTTCATACGCCGATCACCCCCGATTGGCCGACCTGCACGCGAACTGCCGGGCGGGGGTCCAGCACCATGGCATCGACCTCGGCCTGCACGGCAGCACGGATGGCCTCCTCGGCCAGCCGGATGCCGGAGGTGGGTCTGATGTTGACCTGCACGGCCGCACGCGAGACGACGACCATGACCTGTTCGCGCGTCACCCCGGCCACCGTGCGTGCCCGGCGGGCGAGCGCGGAGGCGATGACCTCGTCGTCCACCACGACCGCGACGCGCGGATCCGGGATCACGTGCCGGGCGCGCCGGCCCGGGAGCAACGCGTTGGCCAGCGCCACGAGGCCCAGGAGCACGACGACGGCCCCAATGACACCCAGCAGCGTCGACGAGACGCCGTGCGGAAGGTCCGCGATCCAGCGTGCCGCGACGGGCGGATCCAGCAGCCAGGGCGGCTGGCGCAGCACGCGCAGCATGGCCTCAAGCAGCCCATAGACCGCCAGCAGGCCGATGACGATGGCGGCGATGATCGACAGCGGCGCCCGCGAGGAATACGCCTCGCGCCGCAGGATCCGGTCCATGGCCTCTTTCACGTCGCCTCCTTACGTCCCTTGTCGCTTCAGCGCACCCGCGGCGCTTCGACCGTGTACAGGCCGGTAATGCGGATGTCCACGCGGCTCAGCGTGGCGCCGGTGATCTCCTCGACCCGGGCCAGGATGCGCGCCTTCGCCGCGCGGGCACGGTCCAGCAGGCCGCCGCCCAATCGGTCCAGCACGGCCGGATCGTGTACCACCGAGCCCAACGGCGGCGCGCTCACCGGCAACGCCAGCGACAACGCCAGCGTCCCGCCGTCGTCCCTCCACGACACCCGGACCAGACCGGGAGGCACCGCGAACACGCGGGCCGCGGCCGTCTGGGCGACGGCCGTCAACGCCTGGGTGCTGATGCGGTTGTGGCCGGCCAGCTCCCGGCCGGGCGCGGGGACGGTCACGACGACGAACGCCGCCCGGTCAGGGCATCCAGCACGCTGCGCCAGTCCAGCTTGCCGCTGACGGCGCGGCCCACGAGGGCGCCGACCAGCATGAAGACGGCGGCGATGATGAATCCCCAGAATCCGTAGGCGAAGCCCATGAACGCCAGGAACGCGCCGACGGCGGCACCCGTCACGGTGGCGCTCATGGCTGCTGCGCCGATCCGGGCGCGTCGTCGGCCGGCCCCTTCAGCGCCGCGCCCATCCGTTCGGTGAAGCGCGGGCGGGCCGGGGCCCTGTCCGCGTCCGGGCCGGGAATGTAGACGTCGGCGACCTCGATGTTGACCTCGATCACGTCGCGGCCCACCAGGTCCTCGACGGCCGTGTACACGGTGGCCCGCACCGTATTGGCCAGGGCCTGCAACGGGTGCCCGTACTCGGCGACAAGAACCAGGTCGACGGCCACCTGCGTCTCGCCGACCTCGACGCGCACGCCCTGGGTCAGGTCGGTGGCGCCGACGGCGTCGCGGATCGCGCCGATGGACCGCGCGGCCCCCGATCCGAGCGCGTGCACGCCCGGGACGTTGCGGGCGGCCATGCCGACGACCTTGGCCACGGCATTGTCGGAGATGACGGTGCGGCCGTAGCCGGCCGGGTCGACCGGCGCCGGTCCGGCCGGGGTCCCGCCCGGGTATGGCGGCTGGTTGGGTCCATCCATGGTGTGCCCTTTCGTGCGCTTCCTTTACCGTTACCCTATGCATCGCAGGGTTTCGGGGGCAACGCCGCGCCCGGCCACCGGCCGGCGGGAAAGAAAAATCCCCGCAATTCCCTCACGGGAACTACGGGGATTTAGCTGGTGGCTCCGACCGGCGTCGATCCGGTGACCTTTCGATTTTCAGTCGAACGCTCTACCAACTGAGCTACAGAGCCTGGTGAACTCAACAAATTGATTGTCACCGGATTTTCCGGATTTCTCCGGAAAACCAAGCGACCCTGACGGGACTTGAACCCGCGACCTCCGCCGTGACAGGGCGGCGCGCTAACCAACTGCGCTACAGGGCCAGATGTTTTTCACGCTCTCGCGTGAATTTCACGTTCTATATCCTAGCAGTAAATTCAGGCCGTCTTCACCGCCGTCATTCACCCCCGCGATACGTCTCGCGAAGTACCCCCAACGGGATTCGAACCCGTGCCGCCGCCGTGAAAGGGCGGTGTCCTAGGCCGCTAGACGATGGGGGCATCGTCACCCGGCTCCCTCGCGATCGCTCGCGCTTTCACCGAAGTGGACTTGAAAAACTATAGGGGGTAACCGACCAGAACACAAAACGCGCCGCACGGGACCCCCGTGCCACCCTACTCCCCGCGCCGGCGGTCCGTTCATGCGCCCGGACTACTGTGGACAACATGTCCGGCAATCCCCTCGCCTCCATCCCCTCCTTCGGGCCGTTCTCGATGACCGAGTCGGAGTTCGAGCAGGCCGTGTCCGACGCCATGGCGCTGGTCCCGGCGGATCTGCGCCGGGAAATGGACAATGTGGTCATCTTCGTCGCCGATGACTTCGTCCCGGGGCCCGACGACGACCCGGACCTGGTGCTGCTGGGCCTCTATGAGGGCACCCCGTTGACGGCGCGCGATTCCTGGTGGGGCGCCGGCTCGCTGCCGGACCGCATCACGATCTTCCGACGGCCGATCCTGGCCGCCTGCACGAGCCGCGACGAGGTGGTGCGCGAGGTCACCATCACGGTCATCCACGAAATCGCCCACCATTTCGGCATCGACGACGACCGGCTGCACGAACTTGGCTGGGGCTAAATCACACTGATGTGGTTTATGTTGCTGGTGTGATTCATGTTGCCAAAGTGATTATCCGGTCGTAGTGTCGTAACAGCCGTGAGCGCGTATCCGCCGGCCTCAGCGCCCCAAGCGGCACAGGATGGCGGATTGCACTCGGTCACCAAGTCCAAGCAACTGTGAGGTCGGTCAATGAGTTTGCGCCTGATATCCCGCGGAACGGCCGTCGCCGCCTGCGCGGCCCTGGCCACGGGCACGTTCCTCTCCCCGGCGCTGGCTGCGGCACCCGCCGCCTCCCTCGCCGCCTCGCCGGCGTTCCTGCTGCCCGCCAGCCCGGCCATCCCCAGCGCCGACGACATCGCCGCCGCCAAGAAGTCTGAATCGGCCGCGGCGGCCACCGGCGCCAAGCTCGAGACCCTGCTGGCCGAGGCGTCCGCCAAGCTGCAGGAGAGCACCAGGGAATCCGTGGGCGCCAACGACGCCTACAGCAACGCCCTCGTGGCGTTGCGGGACCGGCAGGCCGCCGCCACGGTGGCCCGGGCCGAGGCCAAGGCGGCCGCCCGGAGCTACCAGGCCGCCAAGACCTCCATGGGCCAGCTCGCCGGCGACCTGTACAAGACCGGCGGGCTCAACTCGTCCGTTCAGACCATGCTCACCGGCTCCGACATCACCGACACGCTCTACCAGGCCTCGACGCTGGTGGCGCTGTCCAACAACCGCAACAACACGTTTACATCCGCCGAACAGGCCGCCTCCTCCGCCGCGGCCCTGCAGAAGGCCGCCGACGCCGCCACCAAGGCCGCCGACGACGCCGCCCGGACGGCCGACGCGGCCAAGGCCAGGGCGCAGGCCGCCATCGACGCGCAGAACGCCGCAGTACAGCAGACATCCGCCGAGCGAGCCACCGTGCTGGGCCGGCTGGCCGCGCTGCACAACACCACCGTGGCGCTCGAGACGAAGCGTGTGACCGGGCTGGAGCAGAAGGCCGCCGAGGACGCCCTGGCCGCCCAGATCGCGGCGTCCGCGACGGCCCCGGCACCCGTGGCACCGGCAAACCAAACCGGGACGGTCACCAGCCAATCGAACCAGGTGACGCCGGTCACGCCGGCACCTCAGCCGGCACCGGCGCCGAACCCCGCTCCCGCCCCGGCTCCCGCCCCGGCACCAGCGCCACAGCCGGCTCCCGCCCCCGCGCCTGCACCGGCTCCTGCCCCGTCGGGCGCGATCCCCGGCTACATCTACGCCATGGTCAACTTCGCCATGGCGCAGAAGGGCAAGCCGTACGTGTGGGGAGCCGACGGACCCGATGCGTATGACTGCTCCGGGCTGGTCCAGGCGGCGTTCGCGGCAGCCGGCGTCAGCGTCCCGCGCACCGGCACGCCGCAGTTCTGGTCGGCGCCGGTTCACGTTCCTCTGTCGCAGATGCGCTACGGCGACCTGCTGGTGTTCGACGAAACCTCACCCGGCTCCGGCAACTTCGGCCACATCGCCATCTACATCGGCAACGGCCAGGTGGTCGAGGCGCTCTCGCCCGGCTACCCGCTCGGAGTGTACTCGTTGGCGAGCATGGCCGCCGCCGGCATGAGCCTGTACGGGACCGCGGCCCGTTACTGACGGCGGGGGTCGAGCTCGTCGAGACCTCGGTGGTCGAGCTCGTCGAGGCCAGTGATTTCGACGGGCTCAATCACCGGCGGTCGAGCCTGTCGAGACCCAGGGTGATTTCGACGGGCTCAATCACCGGCGGTCGAGCTGGTCGAGACCCGGGATTTCGACAGGCTCAATCACCGGGCTCAGGCCTGCAGCGCCGGGCCGAACCCGGCGCGATCCTCCAACCGCGGGTCCTCGTGGTTGCGCACCACCATGACGGGGCCCTTGGCGTGGTGCAGCACCCCGTCGGTCGTGGAGCCGAGCAGCATGCCCGCGAAGCCGCCCCGGCCGCGGGTGCCCACGACCAGCAGCTTCGACGTCCGGGACGCCTCCGACAACACTTCCACCGGCGCCCCCTCGATGAGGTCCACGATCATCTCCAGCCGTGGGAAATGGCTCCTGAGCCAGGCCTCGCCGGCGTCGAGCTGGGCGCGGATCTCGGCGAACAACTCCTCCCGGTCAACCGGCGCCGGCATCCACGCCAGCGATCCGGTGTAGGGCTGGACGGCGCAGATGACGCGCAACCGGCGGCCGTCCCGCTGCGCCTGTTCGGCGGCCACGAGCACGGCCAACCGGGCGTGTTCGGACCCGTCCACGCCGACCGAGACCACGTTCTCCACGTCCGCGATTTTCGTGGCGCCGGGCGCCGCGCCCATCGTCCCGTCGGGGATCTCGGCATCGATGCGCGGCGCGCACTTCAACGGCACCACGACGGTGGGGCAGGTCGAGTGTGCGGGCAGCGCACTGCTGACGCTGCCGAGCATGCGGCCGATGAACCCGCCGCGTCCCCGCGAGCCGAAGACGAGCAGCTCGGCCGTCTCGCTCTGCTCGATCAGGACGCCGGCCGCGTCGCCGTTCTCCACGCGGGCGTCCACGGTGATGTCGAAGTCGGCGATCGTGGCTGCCGCCTCGCGCAGGACGGCCTCCGCACCCTGCCGGATGACGTCGTCGTCGACCGTGGCGTACCCGCCGTCGAGGCCGGAGGCGGCGAAGATCGGCACCGTATAGGCGGTGACCAGGTGCAGCGGCCTGCCGCGGCGATGCGCCTCCCGGGCCGCCCATTTCAGCGCGTAGTGGCTTTGCTCGGAACCGTCGATTCCCACGACGATGCCCGTGGGAGCGGGAATGGGGTCGGGCTGGGCAAGCGGGGTGTCCCCCGTCGTTTCGCTCATGCTGCGCCTCCTCATTTGTGCGGCCGTCGCCGTGGGGAAACGGTCTTCCGGCCTCCCCGTCGCGGCCTCTACTGGTGACTATTGTCGTTTGCACAGGGCCCGTCAAGTCGACGCGGGTCGCGCCGGAACACGCGCACACGGGCCAAGTTACCCGCCGGTATGACAGAGTGGCCGTGTGCACTTCGAGGATGAGGTTTCCCATGCCGACACTCTCTGATCCCGCCCTGGCCGAGGGCCGGGCCGGGGCCGTTCCCCGCCGCGCGGACGCCGCCGTGTGGCGGGCCGCCGACGTCGCCTGCGCGGACCTGCCGGGCCCGTTGGCCATCCTCGATCTCGAGGCGCTCTCCTTCAATGCCGGGTCCCTGCTGCGCCGCGCCGCCGGCAAGCCGATCCGGGTCGCCAGCAAATCGATCCGCAACCGGGACGTGCTGCGCACCGTCCTGGCCGTCGACGGGTTTGCCGGCGTCCTCGCATTCACGCTCCCCGAGGCGTTGTGGTTGGCCGCGGACGACGCGTTCACCGACGTCGTGGTGGGATATCCGACGGCGGACGGCCCGGCCCTGCGCGCGCTGGCCGCCGATCCTGTGGCATCCGCCCGGGTGACGCTCATGGTCGACTCGGCCGAGCAGCTGGACTGGATCGAATACGCGCTGGACGGCGTCACGCCCGCAGGGCCCCTCCGGGTCGCCCTCGAGCTGGACGCGTCCTGGCGGCCGACCGTGGCCGGGCGGCCGCTGGCGCACATCGGCGTGCGCCGCTCGCCCGTGCGCACGCCGGGCCAGGCCGCCGCGCTGGCCCGCGACATCACGGCGCGCCGACCCGGTGGGCGCCCGCTGCTCCATCTGGTCGGCATGATGGCGTACGAGGCCCAGGTCGCCGGCCTGCAGGACACGCCCTGGGCCGGGCGCCGACCGGTCAACGCGGCGAAGTCGGCCGTGCTCAAGCGCATCCAGGCGTCGTCCATGGAGGAGCTGCGCGCACGGCGCCGCGCGGCGGTCGCGGCGGTGCGCGCCGTCGTCGATCTTCAGTTCGTCAACGGCGGCGGCACCGGTTCGCTGGAACTGACGACGACGGACCCGTCCGTCACCGAGCTGGCCGCCGGATCCGGGCTGTTCGGGCCCACGCTCTTCGACGGGTATTCGCGGTTCAGCCCGCAACACGCGGTCGGGTTCGCGCTGCCGGTGGTGCGCCGCCCGCACCAGGACATGGTCACGCTGCTCGGCGGCGGCTGGATCGCCTCCGGCCCGCCCGGCCCGGACCGGGCGCCCGTGCCGGTCCACCCGGCGGGCCTCTCCCTCGTGGGCGCCGAGGGCGCCGGCGAGGTGCAGACGCCCGTGCGCGGGCCGGCCGCCCGGTCCCTGCACATCGGCGACAAGGTGTGGTTCCGGCATGCCAAGTCAGGCGAGGTGTGCGAGCACGTAGAGGCGCTGGAGATGGTCGACGGCGGCACCCGGGTGGGCAGGGCACTCACCTACCGCGGCGAGGGGAAGGTGTTCCTGTGACGGGATTCGCGTTGAGGACGCCCGGCTCGCCGGCGAGGCCCCGCACGTGGACCAACTGGGCCGGCGACCAGCGGTGCACGCCGTCGGCCGTCGCCACCCCGGCCACGGTCGGCGAGGTGGCGTGGCTGGTGCGCCGGGCGGCCGAGTCCGGCGGCACCGTGAAGGCCATCGGCGCCGGACACAGCTTCACCGGGATCGGCCTGACCGACGGCGTGCACGTGCACCTGGACCATCTGGCCGGGCTGCAGGCCGTGGACCGGGCGACCGGCTGGGTGACGTTTGCAGCCGGGACCCGGCTGCGCGACGTCCCGGCCCTGCTGGCGCCGTACGGGCTGGCCATGGCGAACCTGGGTGACATCGACAGCCAGTCGATCGCCGGGGCGATCTCCACGGGCACGCACGGCACCGGCGTGGCGTTCGGCGGCATCGCCACCCAGGTGCGGGCCCTGACGCTCGTGACCGGCGGCGGCGACGTCGTCCACTGCTCCGCGACCGAGCACCCGGACCTTTTCCACGCCGCCCGCGTGGGCCTCGGCGCGATGGGCATCATCGTCGCGGTCACGCTGGCGTGTGTGCCGGCGTTCGGGCTGCACGCCGTCGAGCGCCCCGAACCGCTGAACGAGGTGCTGGCCGGCTACCACGACCGCATTCGGGCCACCGACCACTTCGAGTTCTACTGGTTCCCGCACACGAGCACGGCGTTGACGAAGTCGAACACGCGGTACGCGCCGGGCGCCGCACCGGCCCGGCCGTTGTCCCCCGCCGCCCGGCTGGTCGACGACGTGCTCGTCGCCAACACGCTCTACTCCGGGTTGTGCGCCGCCACGAATAGGCTGCCCGCGGCCATCCCCGGCGTGAACCGGATGGCCGCGCAGTTGACCGGCAACAGGGAATTCGCGGACGCGTCGCACCGGGTGTTCACCACGCGCCGCACGGTCCGCTTCCGGGAGATGGAGTATGCCGTCCCGCTGGAGGTCCTGACCGAGGTGCTGGCCGAGCTGCGTGCCATGATCGACCGGCGCCGCTACACCGTCTCGTTCCCCGTCGAGGTGCGCTGCGCGGCCGCCGACGATATCCCGCTGTCCACCGCCAACGGGCGCAAAACGGGCTATATTGCCATTCACCAGTATTGGCGCACGGACCCTTTCGAATATTTCCATTCGGCGGAGGAAATATTCGCGGAATATGGCGGCAGACCCCATTGGGGGAAATGGCATTTCCAGACGTCGGAAAGCCTGGGAAAACTCTATCCAGAGTTTGAAAAGTTCTGTAGTGTTCGTCACAGTGCCGACCCCGCCGGAGTGTTCCGCAACGATTATCTGGACCGGGTCCTGGCACCCCAAGCCGTCGACTGAGGAGCCCCCGCCATGCCCGCTGTGCCGCTCGTCGTGGAATCCACCACAACCGTCGTCATCGGGTCCGGGTTCTCGGGCCTGGCGGTGGCGGCGGAGTTGAGCCGGCGGGGCGTGCGGGCCGTCGTCGTCGACGGCATGTGCGCCGTGGCGCCGGGTACGGGACCCGTGGACCGGGCCGGGGGTCTCGACGGGCGCGCGGACATCCTGCGCCTGCTGCGCCACTACGCCCAGTCCCACAACCTCGACGTGCGCCGCGGCACGCGCGCCGTGGACCTGTCCCGGGCACCGGCGTCGGACGCGCCGGCGCGCCCGTGGGTGGTCCGGACGCCCCAGGGCATCCTGCGCTCGAACAGCATCGTGCTCACCCGCTGCACCCTGAACGAGGTCCGCAGGCTGCCGGCCCGGCTCGGCGTGTCGCTGGGCACCGACCTGCCGGCCGCGCTGCGGGCGGCCGGGCTGTACCTGGTCGGCGCCGGTGAGCTCGCCGCCCCGACCACGCGCGAGATCCTGCGCCAGGCCAAGATGGTGGGACAGTACATCGGCGCCCAGGGATTTCGACAAGCTCAATCACCGGCGGTCCCGGCCGCCTGAGGACCGCCGCGGCGCTCAGTCCTCGTTGCCGAGCCGGCGGCGGGCCAGCACGATCAACGCCACGGCCAGGATGACCAGCACGGCGATGAGGCCGATCACGCTCCACGGCACGTCGGGCGTGTTCGGCGCCGGGGTCGCCCGCGGCTCATTGGTGGTCTGCAGCGGCTTGGCGGCGCCCGCGGCCGCACCGGAGCCGGCGCCCGTGGCGGTGAACGAGAACGTGCCCTGGGTGTTGTGCCCGTCGACGGACAGCACCCGCCACGCGACCGCGTACGTGCCGGCCGGCGCACCCTCCCTGAGCGGCTGCGTGACCACATTGTCCACCACGCGCACGGGGCCGTTCGCCCAGTTCGTCCCCGCGGCGTCCTTCACCTCCACGAACGAGTAGTTCGCCACCACGTTTTCGGTCATGGTCAACGTCACGTCCGCCGGGACGGTCGCCACGGTCGCCCCGTCCTTCGGCGTCGAGGACGACAGTTCGGCGTGCGCCGAGGCGCCCGTTGCCACGCCCAGCATGGCCAGAAGCACGACGGCGGCACCCACCAGGGCGCGCCGCGCCAGTACCGCCGCGCCCGCCGCCTTGCCGGTGCCCGGACCCCGTCGCGGGGCCCGGGAACCGGGCGATGCAACCACCGCCGGTGTCGCTTTCGTCTCATTGGCAAAATGGCGGGCGGGGCGTGTCACGGTGGCGGCATTCCTTTGCGGGTTAAACAACGTCGCTCCCACCGTAGCCGCCAAACCTTGGGAATGCCTGCGCCGGCACCGCCCGGGGCGGGCCGCGAATGTCCCCTCCGACCGCCGTCGGGCACCCCTTTCGCGGCGAAACGGGGGACGGCCGGCCCGTATTCCCGGGCGCGGCTACCGGCTAGTATTCTTCACGACTCCATTTCCGTCCCTCGCCCTGGAAGGCTCCTCATGGCAACGCAAGCGGCCACCAAACTGTCCGCGGTCGACAGGTATTTCAAGATCACCGAACGCGGCTCCAACTACTCGCGGGAGATCCGCGGCGGCTTTGCCACGTTCTTCGCCATGAGCTACATCGTGGTGCTCAACCCGCTGATCCTGGCCGGCGCCGACTCGTCCGGCAACGTGCTCGGGCTCGAGCGCGTCGCGGCCGCCACCGCATTCGTGGCCGGCATCCTGACCATCCTCATGGGCGCGTGGGCGAAGCACCCGTTCGCGCTGGCCACGGGCCTGGGCGTGAACGCGTTCGTGGCCGTCACCGTCGCCACGAACCCGGGCCTGTCCTGGCCGGACATGATGGGCCTGGTCATGATCTCCGGCATCACCATGTTCATCCTGGTGCTGACCGGGTTCCGGACGGCCGTGTTCCGGGCCGTGCCAGAGGGACTGAAGACGGCGATCGTCGTCGGCATCGGCCTGTTCATCGCGCTGATCGGCCTGGTCAACGCCGGGTTCGTCCGCCGCATCCCGGACGCGGCCGGCACCACCGTGCCCCTGGGCCTCGGCTTCGACGGCAAGCTCAACGGCTGGCCGACGCTGGTGTTCATCTTCGGCCTGCTGCTGACCATCGCCCTGCTGGTGCGCAAGGTGAAGGGCGCCATCCTGATCGGCATCATCTCCTCCACCGTGCTGGCGAACATCCTCGAGGCCATTTTCCACATCGGCCCGAGCTTCGACGGCAAGACCCACAACCCGCAGGGCTGGTCGCTGGTCTCCCCCGCACTCTCGAACTGGACGCTGCCCGACCTGGGCCTGATCGGCCACTTCAACCTGTTCGGCGCGTTCGTGCACCTGGGCGGGCTGGCCGCGGCGCTGCTGGCGTTCGTGATCCTGCTCTCGATCTTCTTCGACGCCATGGGCACCATGGTGGGCCTGGCCGCCGAGGCCGGCAGCCTGCGCGAGGACGGCACCTTCGAGAACGTGGACCGCGTGCTGCTGGTCGACGCGTTCGGTGCGATCGCCGGCGGCGGCGCGTCGACGTCGTCGAACCAGATCTTCGTCGAGTCCGGCGCCGGCATCGGCGAGGGCGCCCGCACCGGTTTCGCCTCCCTGGTCACCGGTGTGCTGCTGCTGCTGGCCATGTTCGTCACCCCGCTGATCCGCCTGGTGCCGTTCGAGGCCGTCGCCCCGGCGCTCGTGGTGGTCGGTTTCATGATGGCCTCCCAGGTCGTGAAGATCGACTGGGCGGACATGAGCATCGCCATCCCGGCGTTCCTGACGATCGTGCTCATGCCGTTCACCTACTCGATCGCCAACGGCCTGGGCGCCGGGTTCGTCACCTTCGTCGCCATCCGCCTGTTAACGGGCAGGGCCCGGCACATCCACCCGCTCATGTGGGCCGTGGCGGCCGCATTCGTGCTGTTCTTCGGCATCGGCACCGTCGAGGAGATCTTCCACGTGAGGTAACGTCTGGCATGCCGGACGCAGGCCCGCCCCGAACGATGGTTTTGGGGGTGGGCCTGCTGTTGTCTGGAATGTATGGACCTCCTCACCCTCCCCGCCGTCCCCGGTTTCCCCGTCTTCCCCGTCGACAGGGCCGCCGCGCCGTGGACCGGACGCGATGACGGCGACGGGGCGGGGCACCGGCGCTGGTGGCAGGCCGTGGCGCCGGCTCCGGGAACGGCAACCGCCGCGCTGCTGGGTTTCTGCTCCGACGAGGGTGTGCGCCGCAACGGGGGCCGGGTGGGCGCGGCGGCGGCGCCGGCGGCGATCAGGGCCGCGCTGGGCTCGCTGGCGTTCCACGGGTCGCGTGACGTGGTTGACGCCGGCGACATCGTGGTGTCCGGTTCCTTGCTTGAGGAGGGGCAGGCGCGCGCCGGGCGCGCCATCACGGCGATGCTCGACGCCGGCCTGCTCACCTGTGTGCTCGGCGGCGGCCACGAGACGGCGTTCGCCAGTTACCTGGGCGTCGCGGGCAGCGCGGCGATCGCCGACGGGGCACGGCTGGGCGTGCTGAACCTGGACGCCCACTTCGACCTGCGCGCGGCGCCCGCACCCAGCTCCGGCACGCCGTTCCTGCAGATGGCCGACGCCGAAGCCGCCGCGGGGCGCGCACTGAACTACGCCGTCGTCGGCGTCAGCGAACCGAACAACACGCGCGCGCTGTTCGAGACGGCGCACCGGCTGGGCGTGTCGTACCTGCTGGACGAGGACTGCTCGGCGGAGCGGGCGGCCGCGTTCGTGTCCGCGTTCCTGGAGACCGTGGACGTGCTGTACCTGACGATCGACCTGGACGTGCTGCCCGCCACGGCGGCGCCCGGCGTCAGCGCCCCGGCCGCCTACGGCGTGCCGCTGCCGGTGATCGCGGCCGTGTGCCGGCAGGTCGCCGCCAGCGGGAAGCTGTTCCACGTGGACGTGGCCGAGCTGAACCCGTCGTTCGACCTCGACCACCGCACGGCGCGCGTGGCGGCCCGGCTGGTGGACACCCTGCTGCGGTAACGTCCGTTGATCGAGCCTGTCGAGATCCCGGTGATCGAGCCTGTCGAGATCCAGGTTTCGACAAGCTCAACCACCGGCGTTAGTTCAGCGGTCCCGTGGCGGTCTCGGCGGCGGCCCGGATGGCGCCGGAGCCCACGAGCCGATCGGCCTCCTCGAGCTCCGGGGAGAGGAACCGGTCCGACCCCGGGCCCTGGACGCTCTGGCGCAGGACGCCGAGCACGGCGGCGCCGGCCGGGCCGGGGACCAGCTTTCCGCCGGACAGCGCGGTGCGCATGTCGATGGCCCGAGCGGCCGTCACCAGCTCGATGGCCAGCACACGGCGCAGGTTCTCCACGGAACGGCGCAGCTTGCGGGCGGCGTGCCAGCCCATCGACACGTGGTCCTCCTGCATGGCGGAGCTCGGGATCGAATCCACCGACGCGGGAACCGCCAGCCGCTTGGAATCCGACACCAGCCCGGCCTGCGTGTACTGGGCGATCATCAGCCCGGAATCCACGCCCGGGTCGCCGGCCAGGAACGCGGGCAGGCCGTGGGACCGGGCCGGGTCGAGCATCCGGTCGGTGCGGCGCTCGGCCATCGACGCCACGTCGGCGGACACCACGGCCAGGAAGTCGAGCACGTAGGCCACCGGCGCGCCGTGGAAGTTGCCGTTCGAGCTGACCCGGCCGTCCGGCAGCACCACCGGGTTGTCGATGGCGGCGGCCAGCTCCCGCGTGGCGACGAGGAATGCGTGGTCTACGGTGTCGCGCGCGGCACCGGCCACCTGGGGGGCGCAGCGCAGCGAGTAGGCATCCTGCACGCGGTCATCGCCCACCCGGTGCGAGGCGACAATCGGCGAATCGGCCAGCACGCGCAGCATGTTCTCGGCACTGGCTGCCTGGCCGGGATGCGGGCGCAGCGCCGCGTGCAGCTCGGGCAGGAACACCTGGTCGGTGCCCAGCAGCCCCTCGACGCTGAGCGCGGCGGTGATGTCCGCCGTCGTCAGCAGGTCGCGCAGGTCGGCGATGGCCATCAGCAACATACCCAGCATGCCGTCCGTGCCGTTGACCAGGGCCAGGCCCTCCTTCTCGGCCAGTTCCACCGGCGTGATGCCCGCCTCGGCCAGCAGCTCCGGTACGGGACGGAGAACGCCGTCGGGCCCGGCCGCCTCGCCCTCGCCCATGAGCACCAGCGCGCAGTGTGACAGCGGTGCCAGGTCCCCCGAGCAGCCGAGCGAGCCGAACTCGCGCACCACCGGCGTGATGCCGGCGTTCAACACATCCACCATGGTTTGCAGCACGACCGGGCGGATCCCCGTCCGGCCGGATGCCAGCGTCTTGGCGCGCAGGAACATGAGTGCCCGCACGACCTCGCGCTCCACGGCCGGCCCCATGCCGGCGGAATGCGAGCGGATCAGCGACTTCTGCAGCTGGGTGCGCAGCTCGGTGGGGATGTGCCGGTTCGCGAGCGCGCCAAAACCGGTGGAGATGCCGTAGGCGGGGGTGTCGGAGTGTGCCAGCTCGTCGATGTGGGAGCGGACGCGGGCGACGCCGGCCATCGCCTCCTCGCTGATGGTCACCGTTGCATCGTGGCGGGCGACGGCGATGACGTCCTCCGCGGTGACGCCGGAGTGGGAGAGGACAACGGTGCTCATGGGGTTCCTGGCTTTCGGGATCTTGGTCGGGTGACGGGTCTTGGCTTCCACTTAACCCCGCCGCGGCCGCATCCGTCCGGACGATTGCGCACCTGGTGTCCGGGATTGCAGACCGATGGGCCGGAACTACGCGTCGACGCGGCCATACAGCCGCACCGACAACTCCGCCGCAACCTTGCGCACCGCGTCGGCCAGCTCCGGCCACTGCTCCTCGGGCACGCGGTCCTCGAGGAACGTCACGGCCACGGCGGCCGCAGGCCAGCCCAGGTGGTCGGTCACGGCCACCGCCACCGACCCGAACCCCGCCGTCACCTCGCCGTTCTCGGTCGAAAAGCCGCGCTGGCGCACCCGATCCAGGTGGGAGGAGAGCGTCGAGTACTTCACGATCGGGTTCTTCACCTCCACCCGCGACGTGAACGCGGCGGCGTTCGGATACAGCGCCCGCACCTGCGACTTCGGCAGCGCCGCCAGAATCGCCCGCCCGGATGCCGTCAGGTGGCTGGGCAGCCGAACTCCGACGTCAGTGACCAGGGAGGGCCGGTGCTTGGCCCGCTCCTCCACGATGTACAGCACGTCCCGGCCGTGCAGCACCGCCAGGTGCGCGCTCTCACCGATCCGGTCGACGAGTTGCGCCAGCAGCGGCCGCCCCAGGCGCGACAACGGCTCCTGCCGTGAATACGCGCTGCTGAGCTCGAACGCGGCGATGCCCAGCCCATACCGCTGCTCCTCGTGCAAGTGCAGCACGAAGCCGTTCTGCTCCATGACGCCGAGCAGGTGGTACACGCTGGAGCGCGGCAGGTCCAGCGCCGTGGCAATTGTCGACGCGGCCAGCGGACCGCGCTTGGAGGCGAGCAATTTCAGGATGCGCAGCGTGTTCTCCGCCGCCGGCACCTTGGACCGGCCGGGCGCGGGACTCACGGGGTCCCCGCATCGGCCGGCGGCGCAGCGGCCGTCTCGGGATCCGTCAGCGGCGCAGCGCCGGCGGCGAACTGCCTCACCCGGGCGTCGTCCCACAGCTGCGCCGGCACGGCCCCGCCGAGCAGCACGCGCGGCAGTGCGGCGCCCGTCCCTGTCCCTGTCCCTGTCCCTAACGGAAAGTCGCTGCCGGCGATGATGACGTTGCCGCGGCGCCGGCCCTTGAGCATGGGCGGGTCGGCAATGATGGCCGTGTGCGCAAACGCCGCCGCGATCGTCGCCGCCTCCCGCCGGGCCGTCACCATGCCGGGCCCGTCCCCGCAGTTGACCACATACACCCCGCCCGCGGACAACACGGACCGTGCGGTCGCCGTGAACTCCGTCGTCGTCAGCGTGTGCGGCGTCACGGCGTCGGCGAACACGTCCCGGATGATGAGGTCGCGGCTGCCAGGGGTCAGCGACTCGGTCACGGCGCGCGCCTCCCCCACCCGGATCTTCAGCAGCGGCGCACGCGGCAGGTCGAACCAGTCGCGCACCAGGACGGCGAGCGCGCCGTCGATTTCGACGACGACATTGCGCGAGTTCGGATGCGACGCCACCAGATACCGGGCCATGGAGCACGCGGCGCCGCCCAGGTGCAGCGCGCGCAGCGGCGCGGCCGGATCCCACCGGTCATCGACCAGCGCCATGATCCAGCGCATGTACTCGAAGTCCAAGCGCAGCGGGTCCGTCAGGTCCACGTGCGAGCTTTGCACGCCGTTCAGCAGCAACAGCCAGCCGCCCGGGTTGTCCCCGTCCGGGAGCAGCTCGGCGACTCCCGTGTCAATCAGGTACGCGCCGGCCGCCGGGCCCGGGGCGCGCCCGGTCAACGAACCGGCGGCCGGCGCGGACGCTCGCTTGCGTCCCATCAGCCGCGCGCCCCGCGGACCAGGCAGATTTCCGGCAGGCTGTGCCAATCGGCTGGCAACAGCTGGCGGGTGCCGTCCGGGACGAACCCGTTCCGCGCGTAGAACGCCCGTGCCCGCGGATTGTCCTCCAGCACCCACAGGAACGCGGCCCGGTCGCCCAGTTCGGCGTCCAGCAACGCCTGGCCCACACCGGTGCCGTGGACGCGGGCCAGCGTGTAGATCATGTACAGCTCGGTCTCCGCGGGCGCCTCCGCGTACCGCGCAGGGCCGGCCTTGGCCATGCCAACCAGCCCGCCGTCGTCGTACGCCACCGTCGGCAGCGGCACGGTATCGTCACGCCAATGCGCCACCCGCTCGGCGGCCGTGGCCCGGCGCATGGCAAACCACTCCGCCGGCAGGTGGCGGGCATACGCCTCCTCGTGGCAGGCCAGATGCAGCCGGACGAGATCCTCGGCGTCGTCGACGGTCGCCGGGCGCAGCGAAAAGCTCATGGACTCCAGCCTACTGACTACTTGACGACGGCGACGGCGAACCCATCCCAGCCCTTCGACCCGGCCGTCTGGATGACCGTGGCGTCCAGGGACTCGTCGGCGCCCAGGAAGTCGAGCGAGGCGCGGATGGCCGCCGCGTCCGGGTCGGCGCCGGGGTCCAGGATGGTCCCCTCCCAGATCACGTTGTCCAGCACGATCACGCTGCCGGGCAGGGTGAGCTTGAGCGCCCACTGCAGGTAATTGATGTTGTTGCCCTTGTCGGCGTCGATGAACACGAGGTCGTACGGCGGCCCGGATTCCAGCAACGGCAGCGTGTCCAGGGCCGGACCCACCCGGATGTCGACCTTGTGGGCGAGGCCGGCCGCGGCGATGTTGCGCGCCGCCACCGCGGCGTGCCGGGGCTCGTATTCGCAGGTGGTGACGCGGCCGTCCGCGGGGATGCCGCGGGCCAGCCAGATGGTGCTGAACCCGGCCAACGTGCCGATCTCCAGCACGCGCCGGGCGCCCTTGATCTGTGCCAGCAGCATCAGGAACTTCCCGGCCGTCGGCGCCACCTCGATCCTCGGCATGCCCTCGGCGTCGATGCTGGCCAGCACGGCGTCCAAGTCGGCGCCGCCCTTCACCAGCGTGGACGACAGGTACTCTTCGACCGCCACCCACTCGGGGCGGCTCACGTGCTCGACCATGGGGCCATGGTAGCCCCGTGCCATCCCATTGACGAACGGGCGGGACGCGCGGATGCTTGGGGCAGAATCAGCGGCCGGGATTGTGAAAGCGGGGTTGCCGCATGATCGACCTGAGCGAAGACCTGCGGGGCGCCTATACGCTGAGCGTCGAGCGCGCCAACCGGGCCCTCAGCGGGCTCATCGAGTCCCACGAGGCCGACCGGAACCCGGCCCTGGCCCATGAGTACGACGACGCCATGGACTCCTACGTCCAGCAGTCGCAGCGGCTCGAATCCGTGCTGCGGGAGACTCCCGGCGCCGAGGACGTCGAGAACGCCTTGGGCAATGCCGCGTTCATTGACCTGTTGCTCGGTTTGAGGTCGTTGCTGGTCGTGCCCGACGACGTCACGCCGAACACACCATTCCAAGGGACCACCGGTTCGGGGCTGCGGGCCAGGCTCCATCGGCATCACCAGGACGGCGTTGCCGACGGGGTGGAATGGATTCGGGCCAACGAAGTCTCGGATGAGCTCGTCGACGCCGCCCTGACCGGCCGGCTGCCCCGGATGCCGGAGGATCTGCTGCTGGGGGACCTGTCGGAGGGACTGGGCCCGCATGGGGACGCCGGGGTTGAAACCATCAGGGGCGCCTTCGGCCTCGTCCTGCGGCCTGCCGCCGGGACACTCACCGACGCGGCCACGGACATGGCACTCGACCTGGGTGTCGTCAGCTGGGCGCACGCGGCCGGTGTGCTCACGGACAACCTGGCGCCCCTGATCCGCACCCTCCAGGAGATCGACCTGCACGCCCTGCGGGTCCTCTGCCGCAAGTGGGCCTGTGCCTGCCTGCAGCGGCTGCTGGGCAAGCTGGGGGCCGGTACCAGGGAATTGCTCGACCGTGTGGGCGAGGTCCTCGGCAAGGTGAAGACGGCACTCACCGGTGCGTTCGAGGGTGCGTTCCAGGCCGTGTTGAGCCGCCCCCTCACGAAGGCGAACCAACGACAGGTGAGGTTCACCGTCCGGGGCGGGATCCCGAAGGCCAATTGCGCGGCCATGGTTGCCGCCGCGCGCACCAAGCACCGCCGGTCGTGGGAGGTCACCGGCGCCGTGGCGAAATTTGGCATCCCCATCGGTGTGGCCTGCGCGAACCTGTTCGCGCTCGCCGGCGTCCCGGTCGCGGCCGTGCTCTTCCTGGCCCTGGCCGGCGTTGAATCCGCGCTGCTGGACAGGGTCCTGGCCGCGATCGTCGATGCCGCGGGCGAACCCCCGCGGCCCCTACTCCTGCAATGACTCCAGCGCTCCCTCGAGCCGCTCGATCTTGCCGTTGAGCTCGCCCGCATGACCGGGCCGGATATCCGCCTTGAGCACCAGCGAGACCCGGGACCCGTACACGGCCACGGCCTCCGTGGCCCGCTTGACCACGTCCATGACCTCGTCCCAGTCGCCCTCGATCTCGGTGAACATGGCGCTGGTGCGGTTCGGCAGGCCGGACTCGCGCACCACCTTCACGGCGGCGGCCACCGCGTTGTGCACGGAGGCGGCGTCGCCGGAGCCGGCGGCCGGGGACCCTGCGGACGGCGTGCCGGACGGGGCCAGTGAGAATGCGACGATCATGGGAGTCTCCTTGCGGGTGTTCGGGGTTCCATCATGGCGCATTGCGCCGAGGGCGTGCATTTTCCGGCGAGCGTGGACGCCGAAGTCTGCGGCCGGCGCTCAATGTTAGGAGTTTTAGGGCGTTTTATCTGATCTGGATAAAACGCCCTAAAACTCCTGACATGGGCGCATGGACTCCGCTTCGAACCCTACACGCCGAACCCCGGTGCAACACCCGAAGTGATCGTGGGCCGCGACGAACAGCTTGAAGCTTTCCGAGTCCTGCTCCAACGCCTCTCGCGGGGACGCACGGACCAATCCATGATCATCACCGGCTTGCGCGGCGTCGGCAAGACCGTCCTCTTGGGCGAGTTCCGTGCGCTCGCCGAGGAACATGCATGGATCGTCGTGGAACTTGAAGCCAGCAAAAACGATGATGCCGGTTTCAGGCGTGTCATCTTGTCCCAGCTCAAATCAGCGTTGCTTCGGCTGTCACCGCGTGCACGATGGACGGATGCCATGCACCGTGCAGCTTCAGTTCTCACGTCATTCAACGCGTCCGTAGACCCGTCCGGTGCAGTACAGCTGGGGTGGGACATCGAGCCCGCCGCCGGTTACGCCGACCACGCCGATCTCGGCCTGGATCTGACCGACGTTCTCGTGGCCTTGGGCGGGGTTGCTCGCGGCAAGAATGTCGGCGTAGTCCTCCTCATCGACGAAATCCAATTTCTCAACACCCTGCAATTGGAGGCGTTGATCCAAGCGATCCACAGGCTCGTCCAACGCAAACCACCCGTCACGATGATCGGCGCCGGCCTGCCTCAGATCGCGGAGCTCGTCGGAGACGCCAAGTCGTACGCCGAACGGCCCTTCTAATCTCCTCGGATCGGGAACCTTGAGCCATCCGATGCCATGCGAGCGCTGTCCGACCCGATCCGCACGGCCTCCGATGCCTCGTTGGCCAAAGAGGCCTACGAGGCAAAACTGGACGGCTAGACCGAAGTTACGTGGGGGGTGACGTGTGAAATCCCCGCCGTGGCGGGGATTTCGCGGTTTTCCGGGGTCCTGGTTCTGTCTACT